>CANKAM010000015.1 GCA_947479755.1 Bacteroidota bacterium | reverse complement strand
GTTATGTGAAATAAAAATTGCTACCTTCCGTAGTAACGATTAAATATCCACACATAAAGCCATTTTGGTTTTCTATAATAAAAATCTTTGCCTATTTTACCGTTTCTATAACTCCAATGGTAGCCAACACATTTTTCAAACAACCATTGTTTCCATATCCATTTAAGTTTTTCTCTCCAATTCAATTTGTAAATCTTTACCCATTGTTCATCCCAATCATCAGTTTCTTCATTGTAATTCGGGTATTCGCTTTTAAACTCACAAATTGAATTTTCGTATAAGCAACTGCCATTCAAGTGAACATCGTAATGGTTGCTTATAAACTTAAATTTAACCTCATTGTAAGGCAAAGTTTTTATTGGTTCTCGTTCCATAATCCGCAATTTTTACTTCACATAACAAGGGTTTTGCGTAATAGCCCTATCAAGTGTCGTGGTTAATTTTAAGTTTCTACTAAGGGCTACTACGCAAAGCCCCGATACGTCAAACTGTCTAAAAACTCAACACCATTTTGTTGAATACTTTCTTGTTGTTATAAAATAAGAATCAAGAGGATTCTTATCTTTATTCCATGCAATTTATACAAGGACAAGACAGAGAACAAAGCGTTCTATTCACCGACAACCTGGACGGAATTGTTGCAGACGATAACGAAGTACGCATCATTGATCTATTTGTTGAAAGCATCAACATCACCGACTTTAAGTTTGTGATTAAAACCACTGCCGAAGGCAGACCTGCTTATCACCCGAAAGATTTATTGAAGTTGTATGTGTACGGTTATCTCAACAGCATCCGTTCAAGCAGGGCTTTAGAAAAAGAATGCAAACGCAACATTGAAGTAATGTGGCTGATGAAACAACTGGTTCCAGATCACAACACCATCTCCAACTTCAGGCGCGATAATGAAAAAGCAATCCGTAAAGTGTTTCGCCACACCGTAAGTCTGGCACGCGAGTTTAAACTCATTGGCGGCATACTCGTTGCCGGTGACAGCACCAAGTTGCGTGCGCAAAACAGCAAGAAGAATAATTTTACTCCACGCAAAATTGAAAAGCACCAAGCCTACATTGAAGCAAAGCTGGATGAATACAACAGAGCATTGAGCACAGCAGATAACGACAACAAAAAGATTATTGAAAAAGAAATAAAAAAGCATGAAGGGCGCAAAGCCAAATACCAGGCTATGCAGCAGCAATTGGAAGCAACAGGCGAAGTACAGATTTCAACATCTGACCCTGAAAGCCGGCAACTCATTACCCGAAACACCATTACCGAAGTAGCCTACAATGTGCAGACAGTAGTGGATGCTCAACACTGTATTCCTATTGATTATAAAGTAACCAATCAGAACGACAGCAAAGCAATGGGCGGCATGCTGCGCAGAAGTAAAGTGATTTTACAAACCAATGAATTTACTGCTCTCTATGATAAAGGCTACCACACCGGAAGTGAATTTGAAACAGCCAATAAAATAGGTGTGCAGGTAATGGTAGCCATACCCGAAACCGGTTCGCACGCACCAGACTTAAACTACGATGTGGTGAACTTTATTTATGACAAAGAGAAAGACACTTATACCTGTCCGCAGCAACAGGTTTTAGTTACCAACGGAAGTTGGTACAAGAAAAACAGGGGCAAGTCTGTTACATTAGTAAAACACTATAAAACCAACGCCTGCGAAACCTGCCCCGCCAGAAACTTATGCACTCGCAACCCGGAGGGCAGGCTCATAGAGCGCAGTCAATACGCTGAATACATTGAACAGAACAAAACAAACATTGATGCTAATCCACAACTCTACAAAAAGCGGCAAGCCATTGTAGAACACCCTTACGGTGTTATCAAACGACAATGGGGTTTCTACTACATCATGACAAAAAAAGGTATGAAACGCGCCAGCGCTGATGTAGGATTTATATTTATCGCCTACAACCTGCGCAGGATTTTCAATATTGTAGGGCAGGATGTGCTTAAAAAGTTCCTCAAAGAACTTGGCTCTTTATTTTCTCAAATAAACCTTGTTATAAACGCGATTTGCTTCAAAATAACGAACGCTATTTTTTCAAACACTTTACACAAAAGTATTTTTCAGCCTCCGGCTAATCGCTTTAAATTGATTTATATTTGAGGGCGAAACGGAGTTCTTAGACGAACTGACGTTAGCCGTCAGTTTGGCGAAACGTGTGAGAATTTAATAAACTAAAATAACAATTTAATACAAAATATATGAGACAAATTTTATTAATTCAGACCATTATACTAATTTGTATAAATGGCTACAGTCAAACATTAAATTTCACTTTAGCAAATCCACAGCCTAACATAATGGAGGGTTATGGCGGAATATTTGCAAGTGGAGATATAGATGGAGACGGAGACTTAGACTTATTGATGACTCGAATAGGTCCTTGGACGAAACTTTATAAAAACGATGGAACTGGAAATTTCACAGAGGTAACTCATAATTTTCCTCGTTCAGGAAATAGCCAAGCATTTTTTAAAGATTTAGATGGTGATGGAGATTTAGACTTGTTTTTCTCTGGACAGAATGAACTTGCCCAAAAATTTGCAAATATTTATAGAAATGATGGCTTGGGAAATTTTACACAAGTACCTAATAATTTGCCTGTATTTATTGAAGGAGCTGCTATTGCTGATGTGGACAATGATGGTGACCAAGACTTGGTTATTACAACTGCTACAATTTCTGATATTTACCTTAACAACGGAAATGCAGTTTTCACGCCACAAGGAAACTCCGTTTTTACTCCAGTAGATGGAATTGTACAAATTATTGATATTGAAAACGATGGAGACCAAGATGTTATTATTTCTGGTTCAAATACCATTAAATTATATCAAAATAATGGTTCTGGGGTATATACTTTAAACATAAATACAACATTCCCAGCAATTTCTGCTGAAGGTATTGAAGTGGCTGATACAGATAATGATGGAGATTTAGATTTAATTATCAATGGCAATACTCAAAATTTATTATACATCAATAATGGAGCAGGACTTTTTTCATCTATTTCCACCAATCTTCAACAAACTTTTGCTGGAAAAAATGCCTTTGCAGATTTGGATAACGATGGAGACCAAGACTTATTAATAGTGGGTAGTCAAGCTGGTGGTTTGCCGAATATTTTCAATATAGTTTATAGAAATGATGGTAATAATACTTTTGTTCAAACCCAAATTTTGGGAGGTGAATATATTGCCGATTGTGTCATAGCCGATTTTAATGGAGATGGACTAAAAGATATCATTATTCAAGGATTTGCAGATGACACAAATGTGTATTGGAATACTTCTACTGTTTTAGGTATTTCTGAACAAATAGTAAATAATAATAGTATCATTTTTTATCCAAATCCAGCTAAAGATTTTATTAATTTAATTTTAAAAGATGAATCCCTCATAACTATTTACAATTCAGTTGGTCAGATAGTGTTCACTAAAAAAATGAATTCAAATGATTTTATTATAGACATTTCTAATTTAACAAACGGTGTTTATATTATTAAATTAAATGAAAATGGAAATTCTAAAACAGCAAAATTCATAAAACATTAATAAAAACCGAACGGCTAACAGCAGTTTGGCAAAATGGCGGGTTCAGTGCTAAATTGAACATTTGTAATACTAGGGTTTTCTTGGGATCCTTCCAAATGTCAGCCTCAGATTTAACAATGATTTTAATCAGGAAATGGAAGAGGTTAGCGCTCTTATGACCTATAACTGCATGCTGCAGAATGCTATAAGTTCTTTTTCTTGAAAATACGCAATGCAATCAAAAGCGGGGTAATAATCCACATCAACATAATGGAAAGACTGTAAATGATACCAAAACTACTTCCGAAAAACTGTTTATAAACGGCACCTGTCAGTCCCATCAATGCTGAAATATCCATCTTCATCAGAATAATTATTCTGCCCAGATCAATAGGGTTGAAGGATGCCAGTGCAATCACAGCTTTCTCTAACGGATATTCATTGAACGAAAAGAGAATTCCTAAAACAAGTCCGTCATAAATCACCGAAAAATAAAACCACAGCATCAGTGACATGCCAATACCTTTTGCTTTGTCGCGCATGGCAACAGAAGAGAAAAATGCCAATGATATAAACGAAAGCGTCAGTGCAAAACCTGAAATCATTAATACGAAACCTGTTGAGTCGGGTGCATAAATCAGAACAGGAATTCCAACTCCTATCAGCAATGCAGTAAGCAATGAAACGGAAACACCTAAAAATTCGCCCAGCAAAATTGAGCTGCGACTTATAGGTTGAGCCACCAGTAATTCTATAAACTGATAAGCATTATAGAAATACGTTGTTGAAAAAATAATGCTTACCAGCGGAACAATAATCATCACCACACTCATCAGACTTATCAGGCTCTTTGAGCTGTTCTCTTCCATGCTGAATAGGCTGAATGAAACGAGCAACAGAAACAGGGAATAAGCAATCAATACTTTGCTGCGCAAAATATCATACATCACATATTTTGCTATCTTAAACATGCGCTGATTCTTTCATGATTTTAGCAATTGCTTTTCCGACTTTTTCTTCACCGGTTTGTTTTTTTAATTCGGTAACTGAATTGTAGAAATTCACTTTCCCTTCATACAAATACATTACAGTATCCGCCATTTCTTCTACCTCACTCATAATGTGTGAGGTAATGATAACCAGCTTTCCTTTACTCTTTGCTTCTATAATTTTTGTTTTTAAAATCTCAGCAGCCAAAGGGTCAAGTCCTGCTGTGGGTTCATCTAAAATCAGCACCTTGGGATTAAATAAAAATGCAAGTGATGCACTTACTTTCTGTGTTGTTCCTCCCGAAAGGGCGTGCATTGGTTTTTCAAAAAGTTCAGAAAGTTTGTATTCTTCCATTAAACTTTCATCCAGCACGTCTGCATTTTTACGCAGGTCTTTCATCATCCTGAATATCTGCCCGATTTTCATGTTCTCAGGATAATGCCCTATTTGCGGCATATAGCCGATGTTTTCGCGGTAGCGAAAATCTCCTGCAATACTTTTTTCGTCAACATAGATGTTGCCTTTATCTGCCAGCACCATTCCCAGAATACATTTGATAAGCGTGGTTTTTCCGGAACCGTTGTGTCCGATAACACTCACCACCTGTCCTGCTTTAAATTCAACATCAATCCCTTTCAGAACATGTAGTTTACCAAAACTTTTTTCCAGTCGTTCGGTTCGAATCATAAAACGTTTGGTTTCATCATGGGTTCATAATCCTGAAATGTTTCGGGAACAATTCCGGGAATACTTTTTTCAGCACGGTTTAAAATTTCAACCGTAAAACTACGCAGAAGCATTACGGCATAAGGCATTTGCTCAATTATCATGGAATAAAGACTTACGGGGCGAAAGGGAATGTCACCGATTTTATCACGGTTTAAATCATAGCCCTCGTATTTATCCCAGTAATTATACTTGAAACTGTTTTCGCGCAGCTCGCCATTGGTGGCAGCATCAAAGGTGTTTGCCGTAAAATTATTATACATAAATGTATCACCAATGCAGTTTGCCATGACCTTCAATGCATAACCGTTGGAAGCAAAATTGTTTTTAGAAAAGGTTATCCTGTTTGAACCTTCCATGGTTACACCAACGGTGTTATTGGTAAATGTATTCCTTTCAATAATGCTGTTGCTGATATCTTTTAAAAGCAAACCGTATGCCGCATCGCCCCAGTTATTTCGAAAAATGTTGTCATACATTTCAACGTTTTTAGTGTACATCACAGCTACACCTGTTCCGTTATTCTGAAAAGTATTTTGACGGTATATATCACTGTCTGAAAACATGAAGTGCAAACCATAGCGGAAATTTTTTTCGCAAAGGTTCTTTTCAATCAAACAAAAATGCGCAAACTCAAAATAGATACCATCACGGTGTCCTTCCATGTGGTTGTTCTCAATTGTGATACTGTCGCATTTCCATAACTGAACACCGTTTCCGGTATCGCTCTTGCCGTAGTTAGCACCTTTGCTGTGGTTGCCGCTTATCAGGCAGTTCTTAGAATTAGCAAGGTATATTCCGAAAAAAGTATTCTCTAGTTTGCAGTTAATTATTTTCACGTTGCGCGAATCAACTACTCTTATTCCCGCGTAATCTTTCATGCTCCCACGTTTAGAGTTTTTTACCCATAGACCCGAAAGGGTAACGTTATCTGCTTTCACTACCAGCACTTCATCTTTTTCTTGTCCGTCAATTATTGGGTAGTTCTCTCCCATAATAACAACCTGCTTTTTTATTTCGGTGTTTACCGAACTGTAGAT
The DNA here is from genome assembly GCA_947479755.1 of Bacteroidota bacterium. Lineage (GTDB taxonomy): Bacteria > Bacteroidota > Bacteroidia > SXHM01 > SXHM01 > SXHM01. The sequence goes on along the minus strand of CANKAM010000015.1, from coordinate 62,700 downwards.
GCCTTTTTTTATAAGAATGGTGTCGTAATCAGCAGCTAAATCAAGTGCTTCGGTTAGTTGTTTTACCTTGCAATCGGGACAGACCACAATTGTTTTTGCTTCGGAAAAGAAGCAGAAGACAAGAAGCAGGAGACAAGATAATACAAGCGTTTTCAAAAGTCAATTTTCTTAACATCGTTCCACAACATCAAATCACCGCCAAGCTCAGCCTGCATTTTTTCTGCATCTGCTTTGGTGTTGAATGCAGCAAGATTTCCACCCATGGGACTATTTACATTGCCTCCATGAAGAAAAAATGCTTCTTCTGCTTTTATCAATTCGCCTTCTGAAGTGTAATTTACAATAAGGTATTGTGCGGCTTCAAATTTTGTTTCTGAATTTATGTAGTTCACCATGCATTCACCTGAATCAAATTTTAATGCTTTTCCTTTTGAGTTTACCATTTCAGCACCAAATTTCTTATCCATGATTGTCATGCTGCAATGTGCGCATAAATCTTTTCCAAAGTTAATTGGTTGTGGTTCGGTAGAACACGAAACAATAAATATGCATACAACTGAAATGAACGCACTAATCTTACTCATGATTGATGAATTAAGCTGGTAAGATAATTAGTTTTTTCTGAAGAATTGCTCGTAAAGCAATATTAAGACTATAATAACCGATGGAATAATTACAAGTAAACCACCGGTATCAGGGAAAGAGCCTGCAACAAAATTTAGTAATTGCTTCCAACCTAATAGTGGAGGTTGATAAGCCATGCCTTCAATTTTTATGGCAGCATGCGGGTCAAGATTGTGTCCATATTCATATTCCCAATACCAGAAACGATACATACCCCAGGCCCCAAAAATAAATTGATAAATAACAAAGAGCCATAATGCCCATCTTTTTCCTGTGGCAGCTACCAGCAGACCCAATATCCCCATTATTACTACACAATAAGGAATAATTTTTAGTTCAGGAAAATTTTCATCCAAAATAACACCCATTCCAATGTAATGGTTTAACCCATTTATTTTATCAACATCCCCAGCAATTTTGTTTGACCAAATTTCCATTTTTAGCCCTTCAGGGTATTGGGGTGCTTCAAGAATAATTTTCCATACCGGAAATTTGAGAGAGGCAACCATTGCAACAGCACATAGCAATAGCACTACCCTAAGAAAAGGTTTGATGGTTTTCATAATTTTTATTTTTAGAAAGTTAAAAAAAAGGGGAGGTAAACCCTCCCTCCCCTTTTCAAGGCTCAACCTATTTTGCAGAAACTGCTTCCTCTCCGGTTGAGTATTTTAACGTTGGATTGCTGCCCGCAGGAGATACGCGAATGTATCCTTGCATTTCCTGATGCAGTGCAGAACAAAAGTCGGTGCAATACATTGGAAATACACCTGCTCTGTCCGGTACCCATTTCAGTGTTTGTGTTTCGCCCGGCAGTATCAACAACTCTGAATTGTTAGCACCTTTAATTGAAAATCCATGTGGTACATCCCAATCCTGTTCAAGATTGGTAAGGTGGAAATATACATTGTCGCCAACTTTAACACCTTCAATATTATCAGGTGTAAAGTGTGAACGGATAGCTGTTGCATAAATATGCACATCGTTGCCGTTGCGCACAACTTTTGCGTCTTTCTCATTTTTTGCAACATAAGCATGGTTGTTTTCTTCCAGTTTATAAAACTTCACTTCGTGTTTGCGCACAATCTCTGCAGGACAAGCCTGAGCATAGTGCGGCTCACCGATAGTAGGGAAGTCAAGCAACAATTGCATTTTTTCGCCTTCAATAGAATACAACTGCGCTGATTGTGTTAACTCAGGACCGGTAGGCAGGTAACGGTCTTTGGTAATTTTATTCAATGCAATTACATACTTTCCGTAAGGAGTAATGTTATCGCCCATTGGCACACAAAGGTGACCGATTGAATAGTAAGTAGGAACGCGATCAATAACCTGTTTGGTTTTAACATTCCATTTCACAATTTCTGAAGAAACGAAGAATGATGTGTAAGCATTTCCGTTTGCGTCAAACTCAGTGTGTAGCGGACCAAGTCCCGGACGCTCAACTTCACCATCAAGAGCAGCTTCGTATTTTATTACAGGAACTCCGTCATAATCTCCTTCAAAGTCTTTTGCTTCAATCGCTTTTATCATTTTGCTGAATGAATAAACCGGAATTACAGCAGCCAGTTTACCTGATGCGCAGATATATTCGCCTGTAGGGTCAACATCGCAACCATGTGGTGATTTAGGACAAGGAATAAAATAACATACTCCCGGCAAATCTTTTACATCCAACACAGTAACTTCTTTTTCCATAGTAGTTGTTGCTGTATGTGTTTTTTCGTCATACACATTGTGTGCATAATTAGCAGACCATTTTTGTCCTTTACCGGCTGCCAGATATTCTTCTGCTTTTTTCCAGTTCACCGCCATTATAAAATCTTTATCGCGTTGCGAAGCATTTACTTCTAATAAGGAGTGCGCTTTTTCGCTGTTATAGCAGCTGAAAAACACCCATCCGTCAGAAACTGCTTTACCTGCACGAGCCAAATCGTAGTCAACTCCGGGAACCAGCAACTGAAAATTAAGATTCATTCTTCCTGTCTCTTTGTCCACTTTAATGAAAGAAATGGTGCCTTTGAATTTGTCTTTATACTCGGCAATTGCTTCGTCACCTTGTTTGTCGTAAGGAACAGAAAAACGTGATGCGCCAACTACATACTCGGTATTCTGAGTAGTGAAAGGCGAAGCATGGTTTCCACCTGTATTAGGCAACTCAATAATTTCGCGTGTTTTAAAAACACCTAAGTCTAAACGTGCAATACGCGGAGTGTTGTTGGCATTAATAAATAACCAACGTCCGTCATCCTGCCCTTCGGTGCGTGAAAGTTGCGGGTGGTGACTATCATCCCATGGAACAAAACCATGTGAGGTCATCAGCATTGGTTTTGTTTCTTCGCTGTATCCCCAGCCTGTTTCTGCATCCATAGAAAATACAGGAACCTGTTTGAGCATGCGTCCTGATGGAATACCATAAACGCCTACCTGTCCGCTGAAGCCGCCTGAGGTAAACAAGTAAATCTCATCGTATTTTCCGGGTGCAACATAAACTTTTGCTGCTGCGTCACCGGATAAAGCAGAGTCAACCTTTTTGGGTTTGCAACTGCTGATAATACCTGCCGCTGCTATGCAGGAGGCAAATATTCCAATTGATTTTAATGTGATTGTTTTCATTGTTAACTGGTTTTGATTGGTTTTTATTTATTGTTTTTCTTAGTCTTTATCATCGGTTTTATCATCGTCTGTGTCACCACCCGCTCCATCAATTTCTCTCAAGTATTCGAGAATGGCTTTTGCCTCATCATCGGTTACATTCTGGAACGTCATTTGGGTAAGGTGTTCTTCCAGCAGTTTCATTGCCTGCGGATCTTTCTTTGTCATTTCTTCAGGATTGGTAATCATATTTAAAATCCAGGTTGGCTTCCTGCGTTGTGTTACGCCTTTTAGTCCCGGACCTACAATTTTTTGTTCTGTTATTTTGTGGCAGGCAGAGCATTTGGTTTCAAATACTGTTTTACCCGATGCTGCAACTGCAGCATCAAATGCTGCTAATGTTACTCCACTGAATTTTCCAATTCCTTCGCCATTATCAGCTGCCGGTTTGTTCATCATGCTTTCAGGTGCTGTGCCCGAAGTGTTGGTGGTTTCATTTCCTGAACAGCTTGCTATCAGTGCAATTGCTGTTGCCAGTATGCTTCCTGTAATGAGTTTAAATATTGAGTTTTTCATATAGATAGTTTTTGATTACGGGACAAAAGTAGCCGCTCTTTAAGCGGGAGATAATGAGGTTGGTCAGGCAAAAACATGATTAATATCAATAAAAAGACCTTTTTATCTTTTATTAATTAAGGAAACAGGTTTGCACTACGTCACCCTGAACTTGTTTCAGGGTCTCAGAGATGCTGAAACAAGTTCAGCATGACGATTATGCCAGATAATTACTAAAGATTAGATATAAATGATTTACCTGCTATGATACTATCCGAAAACTCTTGTATGGTTTTCTTTTCCAGCAAATTTTTGAGCTTGTTTGAATAGCTTGTAAATTCATTGTGAATAGGGCAGGGGTGGCTGGCATCGCAGTTTTTTAAACCAAGGCCGCAACGTTCAAAAGCCTGTTTGCCATCAATGATTTCAACAATATCCATTACCACAATGGGCTTAGCTTTTTTATCAATATAAAAGCCACCACCCGGACCTTTTGATGATGAAATGATTTTATGTTTTACCAGCGTTTGCAGAATTTTTGCCGTAAAAGGCTCAGGTGATTCTATGGCCTCAGCAATTTCGTGTATGCTCAGTTTGCTTCCGTCTTTGGTATGAATACATAAATGCAGTACTGCTTTAATGGCATACTCGCAACTTTTAGAGAACATCATAATGTCTGCAAAAATATTTATTAGTTGCGGAATGCAAACGAAGAATCGATTTTTGAGAAAAGAAAATAGATTTCATTACTTGCCTGTGCTGCGGCAGCAACATCATTTTGCTGTAGCACAGGAATTTTCTCACTTATAAGATTCAGGTTGTTACAAAGTATGGTTTTAGAATTTTTATCAAGACCGCAATAGTTTGTGGTGCGTTCAATATGATTTTGCAGCAGGTTGCCATACTCATTATAAGCAGCCAGATTAGTTGGCTGACGTTTTATCATAAGCGAAAAATTAATCACTGTATTTTCCATCACTTTCAGCTCTTCAGATGTAGCACGGTCAACCGTATATTTTCCGTTTATTTTTTCTGAAACAAAATTACCGGTTGATAGAGGTGAACTGTTTTTTGATTCTGCACTATCATTGCACCCGGTTGCAATGAAAACAATACAGCACAGTAACATAGCGGATTGTAAGATGTAAGCCATATTTTTATTTCTATATTATCAATGAGTTAAGCTTCTTTCCTGTTTGAAATTAAATCAATAAGTTTTTCGGCCACAAAGAAAAGAAGACAATAAGGTCTTTTTATTGATAATTATCATATTTTTTGCTGACAAAACTCATTACTGCTGTTATTATGGCAAAATACATTTGTCACCGAAACCATAAACATAAAAACTATTTAAAAATGAAAACAATTTCTTCCATCACAAAAATTATTGCATTAGGCTTTTTTGTAGCCGCCTGCAGTTCACCCGATGAAAATGCAGCAACATCAGCAACCAGTGAGCAAGGTGCTCCGCTTGCAGGACAATCTGCCGTTAAAGACGACATGTCTCAAAAAGACGTTGTAAAAGTTGCAGTTGGCTCACCTGATCATACAACCCTGGTTGCAGCAGTTCAGGCTGCAGGTTTGGTTGATGTGCTTTCCAATGCAGGACCGTTTACAGTATTCGCTCCGGTTAACACAGCGTTTGATGCTTTGCCTGCAGGAACCGTAGAAGGTTTGCTGAAACCGGAAGCAAAAAAAGATTTAACCAACATTCTCGAGTACCATGTAACAACCAGCGCTCTTCGTGAAGATTATCTGAAAGACGGAATGGTGCTTGGAATGGTTAACGGTGGAAAAGCAACCATTACCATTAAAGACGGAAAAAAGCAGATTAACGGAGCCAATATACTTGGTGCTGTTCAAGCTTCAAACGGTATGGTATATGTGATTGATGCGGTGTTGTTGCCTCCGCAGAAGTAAACGGCAACGTGGGTTTTAGAGTGAAGAAAGCTCCGTTATGCATTCGCATGGCGGAGTTTTCTTTTTTAATTTAGCACCCGTGGATATTATCAACCGTATTATAGAAAGCATGACCAAAGAAGAACTGCGGTTCTTCAAAATCTATATTTCGCGCAACACTGCCGAAGGCGATCGTAAAGATGTGGTGCTCTTTGATTACATCCGCAAAAAAGGCGAAGCTTATGATGAAGATAAAGCAGCGCTGAAGCTTTATCCCGATGGTGAAAAAAATTCGTTCTACCGTTTAAAGAACCGGATGACCGAAGAAGTAAACAAGAGTTTAATGCTTCAGCATTTTGGCGAAGACGAAGCATCTAACACCCTGCAATTAATTTCACTGGCGTATTTATTTTTTAACCGCAACAATTACCCGGTTGCGTATCATTTTATCCGCAAGGCCGAGAAGAAAGCTACAGCACAGGAAAACTACGAGTTGCTGGATATTATCTACAGCGAATACATCAAACTTTCGCATGAGATGGTTTCCATCAACCCCGAAACCTATATTAAACTGCGCAAAGAAAACAGTGTTCGCCTGCACGATATTCGACAGATTGATGATATTCTGGCAGCAGTAAAGTACAAACTGAAAATAACACAAAATTTCTCACCGGGCGAAAATCCCGTTGTTGAAATGCTGAGCAAAACGGTTGATGATTTTTCGCACGACAATGAATTGAAAAAAAGTCCTGCCCTTCGTTTTAAAATTTATCAGGCTGTTAGTCAGGTATTGTTACAACGCCATGATTATAAAAACCTGGAAGATTATCTTTTAACAACCTACAACCAGTTTACAGAAGAGCATTTGTTCAACAAAGGGAATCATCTTACCAAATTGCAGATGCTTACCTACAGCGTGAACACCTTGTTTAAAAACGGAAAAATACAGGAAAGCCTCTCCTATGCCGAAAAGCTGAAGGCTGCAATGGAAGAGTTCGGCAGCTTGCATTACGATAAGTATTTGTTCTTCTACTACAATTCATTGGTGATTAACTACTCCAAAATTGATATTGATAAAGCCATTGAAATACTTGAACAATTAGAGAACAACGAGCAACTGAAAAATACACCGTTCTACGAAGTGTTTGTGTACCTCAATCTTGCCATCTTCCGTTTCGAGAAAGGTGATTACCGAAACTCGATAAAAAACCTGAACAAACTTTTTCTGCACAAGAGTTATCAGAATGCAGACCGTTCATTACGTTTCCGTATTGCCATTGCCGAACTGATTATCCGTCTTGAACTGGATGATATGGAATTCCTGGATTACCGCACCACACAGATAAAGAAAGAATACAAAGACCTGTTACAAAACGAAGAAAATAAACGCGAACTGAAGTTGATAGAAATCATTCGTTATGTAGCACTAAACGGTATTACTAAAAAGAATAAAAAGCTGAATGAGCAGGTTGCTCAATTCCTTAAAGAAGAGCAGCACACCAGCAGCGATACAGATGTTATTAATTACAACAAATGGCTGAAAGGTAAGTTTCAGTCATAGTTCCTATATTTGACACATGAACATTGCGCTCTACGGCAAAAAATATAACTCCGATTTCTTTTCCGGCTTTTCAGAATTACTGAAAAAACTGGCAGAAAATAATGTTCAGGTTTTTATTCACCGCGAGTTTCATCAACAATTGCCAAATGAAATTCCTGCACTTGCAGCCGCAAAAGTTTTTGAATCAAAAGAAGATATTGAGGGCAAAGTAGATTTTCTGTTTTCAATAGGAGGGGATGGAACCTTGCTGCAAAGTGCTTTATTGGTGGGCAGTTCAGGAATTCCTGTCTTGGGAATTAATACCGGAAGACTGGGATTTCTCTCCGGTGTTTCGCAGGAAAATATTAACCATGCACTGCAAAACATTTTTGAGAAAAACTATTCGATTGAGCAGCGTACGTTGGTAAGTTTTATAAACGGAACAGATTATTTCGGTGAAAATAATTTTGCATTGAATGAAATAACCGTTACCAAAAAAGACACTTCCAGCATGATCACCATTCATACCTGGGTGGACGATGAATTTGTAAACTCCTATTGGGCCGATGGATTAATTATAGCCACATCAACAGGTTCTACCGGTTATTCACTCAGTTGCGGAGGACCTATTCTTAGTCCCGGTTGCGGTAACTTTGTAATTACTCCCATTGCACCGCATGGTTTAACGGTGCGTCCTTTTGTTATCTCTAACAAAAGCAAAGTAAAATTAAAAGTAGAAAGCCGCAGTGAAAATTTTCTTGCAACATTGGACTCACGCTCGGTTACCTTACCCAGTTCATTTGAACTTCAGATATCAAGAGGTGTATTTACCTTAGGTCTGGTACGTTTTCCCGGTGATAATTTTATAACTACCCTGCGCAACAAAATGATGTGGGGAGCAGATAAGAGAAACTGAAAAATAGTAATACACCCGCACTCCTTCGACAAGCTCAGGATGACCCAAGCGTATTGTCACACTGAGCTTGTCGAAGTGTTATTTCTTGCAATAACTTTCGGATTGTTCTGCCGGAAATTTATTTTCCAGATCAACATCATTAAAGCTGCTTTTCTTTCCCCAGTTGAACAGCTTTTCAAAGAAAGGCAACAACTTACTTCCCTTTACTTTTTCAAGAAAAAAAACTTCGTGTTCTTTTTCTTTGATAGCCATTTCATATAGTATCTGGTCGTGCTCCTTAATACCCAACTCATGAAAATAATGGATCATCACAAAATACTCGCATACGTTTCCGCTTTCTAATCTGCCCGCAAAGTAATAAGGCATAAACCAGCCGATAACATAACAACTCCCTGAAATAATTTTGCCGATAACATGAAACTGAACTTCAAACTTTTTTGAAACAGGAATTTGATACTGTTTCATTATCTTCAGTACTTCTTCGCGGTGTTTCCATTCGTCAAGTTCTATCTGGCGAACAGGAATTTTTTCATCCTGATTTTTTAATGAACCGGCATGTCCCTGATAAGCAAAAGCAGCAGCTTTTTCAGCAGAATATGCCTGTTGAAGAAGCTTGGTTAGTTTAGGATGGGTAATAAGCACGGGAAGGAAATTCTGTGCGAAATTAAGAATAAGGTGATTACTTATTCTTTGTACATCTGCTCAATTTCTACGCTGAATTTTTCCAGAATTATTTTTCGTTTCAGTTTCATGGTAGGAGTAAGTTCTCCTGTTGCAACGCCCCATTCTGTTGGCAAGAGTGTAAACTTCTTTATCTGCTCCACATGATTAATATCCTGATTAATGCGTTCTACCTCTTTCTGAATAGCCTCTATCACTTCAGGAATTCGTATTACTCCCACAGTTCCCGGAAAAATAACATTGTTGTTTTTGCACCATGCTTCTAAGTTCACAAATGAAGGTACAATCAATCCCGAAACAAATTTGCGTTCGCTGCCAACTACCATCACTTGCTCAATCAATGGAGATTCTTTCATTTTGTTTTCAATAGGTTGTGGCGCAACATATTTTCCTCCTGAAGTTTTGAAAAGCTCTTTTTTGCGATCAGTTATTTTCAGAAAATTTCCGTCATACACTCCTATATCACCGGTGTGAAACCAGCCCTCTTTATCAATCACCTCCGCTGTTAAATCAGGGCGTTTGTAATAACCCAACATGATGTTTGGTCCTTTGGCAAGTATCTCACCGTCTTCAGCAATTTTTATTTCAACACCCGGAATAGGAATACCAATCGTTCCGAGTTTGCGGTCCTTTTCTTCCAAGCGGTTTGAGGTAAGTACAGGCGAAGTCTCTGTTAATCCGTAACCTTCAATAATAGGAATTCCTGCTCCGGTAAACAGCGTTCCCAGTTTTGCATTCAATGCAGCAGCACCGCTTACAAGAGCTTCCACTTCTCCGCCCAGGGCTTCTTTCCATTTAGAGAAAACTAATTTGCGTGCAATGGCAAGTTGAAGCGTGTAAGATATTCCCTGAAATTTATTCAGTTCAAACTTTAAACCTAAGTCAAAGCTCCAGAAAAATAATTTCTTGCGGAAGCCTTCTAAAGCATTGCCCTTCTCCAATATTTTTTCATACACTTTTTCAAGCAGACGCGGAACGGTGGTAAAGAAATGAGGTTTTACTTCTTTTAGATTTTCGCCAATGGTTTCTAATGTTTCGGCATAATAAACCGACATACCAACAGCCATGTACGTATAAACCACCATGCGTTCAAAACTATGGCAAAGTGGTAAAAAACTAATACTTCGTTTGCCTGCAACCATCATTTGCTGAATGGAAAGTGTTGATTTGATGTTGCTGATGATGTTGTTGTGTGAAAGCATCACACCTTTTGGATTTCCTGTAGTTCCGGAAGTATAAATAATGGTAGCAAGATCGTTTGGTTTTATTGTTGCTTTAAGTATTTCAATTTGCTTCAGGTCATCAGCACTTACTTCTTCCAATAATGTTTTCCAGTTCCTTGCTCCTGCGACTTCATTAAATGTGAAAACATCTTTCAATGTAGGAACATCAGATTTTATGCTTTGAATTTTTGTATACAAATCAGCATCCGAAACAAAGCAGTAAATAATCTCTGCATCGTTGAAAATAAATTTGTATTCACTTTCAGTAATAGTAGGATAGATGGGTACATTTATAGCTCCTATTTGCTGTGCAGCTAAATCAACAAAATTCCATTGCGGACGATTGTTAGCAATCAAACCGATTTTGTCGTTTGGCTTAACACCCAGTTTCAGCAAGGCTTTACTCAGTTGATTAATGATGTTGATACACTCCTGTGTACTGTAACCTTTGTAGAACTTTTGTCCGTTTTCTGTTACTTTTTCCGCAAGACAAATCTCTTGCGGATGATTTGACTGCTGATAGGGAAGCAGGTCGAACAGGCGTGTATAGTCTTTCATTTTCTTATCGTATTAATTTGCTGATTTGTTTGAATTCTTCGGTTCCTGCTGCATCCATCAATTGAAAAAGAACCATTTCGGTAGTGGCAATAAAAGCACCGGCTTGTCGCATTCTTTCTAATGCAATTTGCTTGCTATATTCTTTACGTGATGAAACTGCATCGGCTACTACATGAACCTGAAAACCACTGTTCAATGCATCCAAAGCAGTTTTTAAAACACAGATATGGCTTTCAACGCCTGCAAGCACAATCTGTTCAATTCCCAGTGCTTTCAGTTTTTCATTCACAGGATCTGAAAGCAAACACGAGAAGCAAACCTTTTCAATCACGTCCTGTCCTTCGGGAATGGTTACTTCTGCACAGGTTTTTCCTAATCCTTTAGGGTATTGTTCGGTAATAAGAAGCGGAACACTCAGTATTTTTGAGCCTTCTATCAATCGGTTCACATTTTCAAAAACTTCAGTGTTATTAAAGATAACGGGCATCAACCGTTCCTGAACATCAATAATGATAAAGGCTGTTTTCCCTTTTTTAAGAATTCCTGTTTCGGCCATAGAATTAAGATTTAATGCCTTCAAAACTAAAACAATTTTTATTCTGCATTTACGTTAATAGCTTTACAGCGCTTTTTAACTATGGAAGAAGTACAGGAACAGTCGAAACGATTTACTATTTTCAAAACAATACTCATTGTTTTGCTTTCGCTTGTTGTCCTGATTCCATTGACAAGCGTGGTTTTGGCTACCCTTTACCGCGATAAAATAAAAGACTATGTGCTAGCCGAAGTAAACAAGGAATTGCTCACACCCGTCAGCATCAGCGACAAAGTTAATCTTACGCTCTTTCAACAGTTTCCGTATGTTTCATTAGAGCTTAACGAAGTGTTTGTGCGGGAAGTAAGTGCTAAAAAAGATACCTTATTTTATTTCCGTGAAGTGTATCTTGGTTTTAACCTGCTTGATATCATCAACAAAAATTACAACATCAAAAAAATAAATGCAGAACATGGTGTTGTGAAAATAGCACGTGACAAAGAAGGTAAAGGCAACTATGAAATTTTTAAAACACGAAAAGATACTGTTCCTTCTTCTTTTTCATTGGCGTTGAATGAAGTAAAGTTTCGCGATACAAGATTGTATTACCGTGATGATGCGTTGGGACAAGATATTTCTTCTTATCAGAAAATCATAAAACTGAATGGAGATTTTTCAGAAAAACAATTTACTCTTGCTATTGAAAGCGAAGGACAACTGCTTGCATTTGAGCAAAGCAAAAAAGAAATATTACACGACAAAAAATTCCTTGTTGAATTGGAACTCAATGTCAATTCTAAGGAAGGCATTTACACATTTGAAAAAGGGGAAATAACGATTGCTGCCATGGAGGTTTCTTTGTTTGGTAGCATTCGTTCAGCCTGTGCAGGTGGTGAAACCGATCTGATGGTAGAAGGTAAAAACTTTGATGTCAGCGAAATAATTTCATTGCTTCCAGAGAGTGCTGCAAAAAAACTGGCTGACTACAGCAGCGATGGCAGTCTTTATTTTAAAGCAAATTATAAAGGCAAAAGCGGTGAAGGAAATTCTCCGTCATTGAATGCAGATTTCGGAATTGAAAAAGGGGACATCAGTCATAAACCTTCGGGTGTTTCGTTGGAAGAAGTAAGTGTAAAAGGAAATTATGCGATGAAGGATATCCGTAAACCCGAAACAGCAATATTGAGTGTTTCTTCTTTTCATGCATCGCTTGCAGACGGGAGGCTGAGCGGAGCTTTCAGCATTCGTAATTTTTTGCATCCTGATGTGCAGACTACGTTGGATGCAGAATTTGACCTTGAGAAATTAGCTCATTTTTTACACATTGATACACTGGAAGAAATTTCAGGTAATGCATCACTCAATGCGTCTTTCCGTGCTTTATTCGCTGATATTGAAAATATTACCGCTGCCGAAATCACTCAGGCTACTACTTCAGGAAACGTTGCTCTTAGAAATGCCCTATTCAAATTGAAAGGGAATAAACGTAGCTTTAAAGAACTCAACGGTGATTTTGCATTCCATAACAACGAACTTAAAATTGAAAACTTCTCAGGAGTTATTTCAGGAACCGATTTTGCACTCACCGGGTATTTCCGAAATATTCTACAATACTTTCTTTTGCCTGACCAACAACTTTATATTAATGCAACTGCAAAATCAAAACTCATTAACCTTGACCAATTGCTGGAAGAAGGAAATGTAACAGAAACAACAACTGTCACTAATGAAGAATATCATCTCAATCTTTCGCCCAACCTAGCTTTTGATCTGATGTTTTCTGCTGAAGAATTAAGATTTAGAAAGTTTTCAGCAAAGAAAATTCAAGGTGTTGTTAAGTTAAAAGACGCTTATTTTACTGCAACCAATCTTGCATTCACCGGAATGAGCGGGTTGGCAAAAGCAGACCTTTCACTAATGAAAAATCCGGAAAATAATTTTGATATTTTATGCAATACAGTAATTTCTGATATTGATGTACAACAACTATTTTATGAGTGCGAAAATTTCGGACAAAAATTTATAACAGATGAAAATCTGAGAGGAAGAGCAACTGCAAACATTAATCTTTCCGGAGTATTGTCATCGTCATTGAAAATGGATTTATCCAAACTGGTTGTGAAAAGCAATCTTGCAATCAGTAAAGGCGAGTTGGTTGATTTCAAACCGCTGCAGGAGCTTTCAAGGTTTATTAAAGTCGAAGATCTGAACCATGTGAAATTTGCCAGCATGAGCAACAATATTGAGATAAAAGATAAGCAGGTAATTATCCCGTTGATGAAAATTCAATCCTCTGCACTTGACCTTGATGTTTCGGGAACACATGGTTTTAACAACGATGTGGAGTATCATTTCCGGGTTTTTCTTTCTGATATTTTGTTCGGAAAAGCTCGTAAAGCAAAAAAAGAAAACGAAGAGTTTGGTTATCTTGAGGATGATGGTCGAGGAAAAACCTCGCTTTATTTGACTATGAAAGGAAGTGGGGGCGATTATAAGTTTTCGTATGACAATAAATCTGTGAGGGATAAAATTAAGAGCGATATGAAAAAAGAAAACCAGAACATGAAAGCTTTGTTGAATGAAGAGTTTGGTTGGTTTAAAAAGGACACTGCTTCTTTCAAAAAAAAAGAACAAGAGAAAAATGCAGAACTGAAAATTGAATGGGATGAAATGCCTGATACTGTCGGAAAATCCGAGAAGGAGAAGAAAAAGATTTTAAAAAAAGTGAAAGCAGACCAGAATAAAAAAGAAGAAACGGAGATGAAGATTGAATTTGAATAAATTTTAAAAATGAAGCGATTGGTTGTTTTTACAGGAGCAGGAATAAGCGCTGAAAGTGGTATTAAAACATTCCGCGACAGCGGAGGTTTGTGGGAAGAACACAAAATTGAAGATGTTGCTACACCACAGGCCTGGTCTAAAAATCCTGCGCTGGTTCAGGAATTTTATAACCAACTCAGAAAGCAGGCATTAGAAGCCAAGCCAAATGCAGGACATCTTGCAATTGCAGAGTTGCAAAAGCATTTTAAAGTTCAAGTTATCACCCAAAACATTGATGATTTACATGAGCGTGCAGGTTCAAAAAAAGTAGTGCACCTGCACGGTGAAATAAAAAAAGCGCGCAGCTCTGCTTATCCAAATTTGATTTATGATATCAATGGTTGGGAGCTGAAAACGGGTGAACGTTGCGAGAAAGGCTATCAGCTTCGTCCGCACATTGTGTGGTTTGGTGAAGCTGTTCCTGAAATGGATAATGCAATAGAATTGGTTCAGCAGGCAGATATTTTTATTGTGGCAGGAACTTCACTCAACGCTTATCCTGCAGCCAATCTGCTTGATTATGCTTCTGCTGATATTCCTAAATTTTATGTAGATCCGCATCCTGATCTGGTTTACAACTTTGCTGATATACGTGTGATTAAAGAAAATGCCGGGAAAGGCTTACCTGATTTAGCTGAAAAACTGATTAAAGAATTTGCTGCCTGATGTCCTCGACAGAACTGCTTTTAAAAATTTCAGAACTTCAGTCAAAAGGAGACAAATATTATGCTCCCGGAATTTTTCCTTCACAGTGTTTTCATCTGTATTTTCCTTTTGAGCGCGAAGACAACAACATTTTTTTTACGGCAAGCATTATTTTTATTCTTCAAAATCTGCGAGAGAAATTATCGCAGGAAGAAAAAAAACTTGCGGACGAAATTTGCACAAAAGCAATTACTAATTATCCTGATTATAAAAATAAAGACGGACTTGATACTTATAACTTCTGGAGAACAGATGGTTCTCCGCATTTCCCTAACGGAAAAATTTTATCTCGTGTTAAAAAAGTTCGAATACCAGATGATGCAGATGATACTTCACTGATTTACCTGACTTTAAATCCAAGCTGCGAAACAGCTTTGTGGCTGAAAAATAAATTAGCACAACATGCCAATCTCAGCAAAAAGCAAATCACCAATACTTTTCCCGAATACAAAAACCTGAAAGCATATTCCACTTTCTTCGGGAAGAATATGTTCATTGAGTTTGATGTTTGTGTGCTGTGCAATATCCTGTATTTTGTTTTTCAGAATAAACTGGAATTAAATCAACATGACCTCGATTCCATTTCCTTTATTTGTTCAGCGATTGAGAAGAAAAAATATTTAGAGAAGCCATTTTATGCTTCTCATTCATATCCTTCTGCGGCTGTGATTTTGTATCATGTTGCACGTTTGCTGGAAAAATACGAGGTACATGGATTGTCAGAAATAAAATCCAAAATTATAGCTGATTTAAATTCTTTGATTGAAAAGGAAAGTGATGAGATGAATAGAGTTATTCTTTCGACTTCACTAATTAGGTTGGGTGCAAAAAGTAATACAATCGGAATTGTAAATCCCGGTCAGCTTACTAATCATCGGTGGTCATTCTTTCATGCAGGATTACTCACCGCATTTGAAAATCCAATTACTTACAACCTTGCCGGAAATTCTTTATTCCATTTAAAATATAAATGTGAAGCACACAGGCTGGCATTGATTTTAGAAAACATAGTTTACTGCAAATAAAAAAACCACACTAAAAGCGTGGCTTTTTTATTTTATCGATTATTTCTTAACTACCGCAAGCCTCGCAACTATCCGGATCATCTAATGAGCATGCAATTGCTGCCTGTTGTTCTTCAACAGTTTTAGGTGCTACCTGTACAACTTCTGGTTGAACCGCTGCTTGTTTCTCAACAGTGAACTTAATTGCATCTGTTGCAGCTTTGGTTCGCAGGTAATACATTCCTGTTTTCAGGCCTTTTTTCCAAGCATAAAAGTGCATCGAAGTTAGCTTCCCAAAATTCGGATTTTGAACGAAAAGATTTAACGATTGGCTTTGGCAGATATATGCTCCGCGGTCAGCAGCCATATCAATCAGGTCTTTTTGTTTTATTTCCCAAACCGTTTTGTAAAGGTCTTTTATGTTTTGAGGAATTACATCAAGATTTTGTACAGAGCCATTGGCAGCGATAAGATCGTTTTTCAATCCGTCATTCCACAAGCCTAGATTTACAAGGTCTTTCAGCAGGTGTTTGTTCACCACAATAAATTCTCCTGACAATACTCTGCGTGTGTAAATGTTAGAAGTGTAGGGCTCAAAACACTCGTTATTGCCAAGTATCTGTGACGTAGAAGCTGTTGGCATGGGTGCAAGCAGCAATGAGTTTCTTACTCCGTGTTTTTTCACTTCATCTTTCAGAATATCCCATTCCCAGCGGCTGGAAGGAGTAACACCCCACATGTCGAATTGGAAAACCCCTTGGGAAACTGGTGAGCCTTCATAGCTTTCATAAGCACCATCAACCTTTGCAAGGTCTTTGGACGCGGTCATGGAAGCATAGTAAATGGTTTCGTGAATTTCTTTATTCAATTTTTTCGCTTCGTTTGAATCAAAAGGCATGCGCAAGAGAATGAAAGCATCTGCCAATCCCTGAACACCAATTCCGATAGGACGGTGACGCATGTTGCTTCTGCGTGCTTCTTCAACAGGATAAAAATTCCTGTCAATAATTTTGTTCAGATTTTTAGTGATTACATACGTTACCTCAAATAGTTTCTGGTGATCAAGTTGACCGTCAATCACAAAGTGAGGCAATGCAATAGAAGCAAGATTACAAACTGCAACTTCTTCAGGTGATGTGTATTCAATAATCTCGGTGCAGAGATTGCTGCTTTTGATTGTTCCGAGGTTTTTTTGATTTGATTTTTTGTTGCAGGCATCTTTGTAAAGCATGTAAGGTGTGCCTGTTTCAGTTTGTGATTCTAAAATGGCGAACCACAATTCCTGCGCTTTAATAGTCTTGCGCATTTTGCCTTCTTTTTCGTATTTGAAATACAACGTTTCAAATTCATCTCCGTAAGTATCTGCTAATCCAGGCGCTTCATGCGGGCAGAATAATGACCAATCACCATTTTCTTCCACACGTTTCATGAACAAATCAGGAACCCACAACGCGAAGAATAAATCACGTGCGCGATTTTCTTCTTTTCCATGATTCTTTTTCAGGTCAAGGAAATCAAAAACATCTGCATGCCATGGCTCCAGATAAATAGCAAAAGAGCCCTTGCGTTTGCCTCCGCCCTGATCAACATAACGTGCGGTATCATTGAATACACGAAGCATCGGCACAATTCCGTTGGATGTTCCGTTGGTGCCTTTGATGTATGAACCTGTTGCGCGAATGTTATTGATGCTTAATCCAATTCCACCAGCAGATTGAGAAATTTTAGCACATTGTTTTAATGTATCGTAAATACCATCGATGCTGTCGCTTTTCATGGTTAACAAAAAGCAACTTGACATTTGTGGCTTTGGAGTTCCTGCATTGAAAAGTGTTGGCGTTGCGTGTGTAAACCAACGCTCGCTCATCAGGTTGTAGGTTTCAATTGCGGAGTTAATATCATCTTTATGAATACCAACAGAAACGCGCATCAGCATGTGTTGCGGACGCTCTGCAATTCTGCCATCTAATTTTAAAAGATAAGAACGCTCTAAAGTTTTAAATCCAAAATAATCGTAACCGAAATCGCGATCGTAAATAATTGTTGAGTCTAAAAGCTCTGCATTTTTCTCAATGATTTCATAAACATCATTGGCAAGCAATGATGCGTTTTCACCGGTAACAGGGTCAACATACTCATACAATGCTTTCATTGTTCCTGAGAACGATTTGTTAGTAATCTTATGCAGATTACTAACAGCAATGCGTGAAGCTAATAGCGCATAGTCAGGATGTTTGATGGTGAATGATGCCGCCACTTCGGCAGCAAGGTTATCCAACTCGATGGTTGTAACGCCTTCGTAAATTCCTTTGATAACTTTCATTGCCACCGGCACTGGGTCAACGATGGGATTTAAGCCGTAGCAAAGCTTTTGAATGCGCGCGGTTATTTTGTCAAACTTAATTGACTCGCGTCTGCCGTCTCTTTTAATTACATACATCGGGTAAAGGTTTTGTCGTTAGTGTTGTGTATTAGTATCTCTAAATCCAAATTTCTAGAACTTAAAAATCCTCATCGAGGCTAAACTGTTGTTCTGATGTGCTGCTCATTACTCCTGATTTCTGATATTCGCTAACACGTTTCTCAAAAAAATTTGTTTTGCCTTGCAACGAAATCATTTCCATAAAGTCGAAAGGATTTTTTGCGTTGTAAATTTTTCCAACGCCAAGTGAAAGCAGCAATCGGTCGGCACAGAACTCAATGTATTGACACATCAATTCTGCATTCATCCCAATCAGTTTTACAGGCAGTGCATCGCTCACAAACTCTTTTTCGTATTCCACTGCGTTGGCAATAATTTCTTTCACGCTATCTTCAGGAAGCTTGTTTACCAATTGAGTGTAAAGCAGACATGCAAAATCGCAGTGCAAGCCTTCGTCACGCGAAATCAATTCGTTTGAAAAACTCAGACCGGGCATTAAACCGCGTTTCTTGAGCCAGAAGATAGAGCAGAAGCTACCAGAGAAGAAAATTCCTTCAACGGCTGCAAATGCAATCAGTCTTTCTGCAAAAGAACCTTTGTTAATCCAACGCACAGCCCACTCTGCTTTTTTCTTCACGCAGGGTAGTGTATCAATCGCTTTAAAAAGATGCTTTTTTTCTGCCGTGTCTTTGATATAGGTATCAATCAGTAATGAATACGTTTCAGAGTGTATATTTTCCATCATTACCTGAAAACCATAGAAACAGCGGGCTTCAGGGTATTGGACTTCATTTAAAAAATTGATAGCAAGATTTTCATTTACAATTCCATCGCTTGCTGCGAAGAAAGCAAGAACGTGTTTAATGAAATGACGCTCGTCATCATTTAGTTTATTTTCCCAGTCAACGGTGTCTTGCGAAAGATCAATTTCTTCTGCGGTCCAGAAACTGGCTTCAGCTTTTTTATAAAAACTCCAGATGTCATTATGTTTAATAGGAAACAACACGAAGCGGTCAGTATTTTCTACTAAAATCGGTTCAACCGGAAGCGATGTGTTTGCAGGTAAAACTTCCGAGATATTTACTTTTTCCTGTTGTTGTATTTTTTGCTCCATATATATATGCTTTTTACCCGGTAAATCTTCATTTTCTGCGGTATTTTGCCTGAAAAAAGAGTGAAAAAGTTCTCACTCAAACTTTATAGCGCAATTTGCCGCTTAAAGTCTGCCTTTCACAGACAATTAACCTGATTTTTTGGAAATGAAGAAATTACGAGTTGTAATTTCTTCGATTTTCGTTGCAGCAAATTTTGGATAATTTTTTTTAGGATTCGATTCATAGTTTTAAACAATCGTGCAAAGTTTTTAACATTGCGGTAATACTGCATAGTACATACATCGATAACCCTTTTCGTGACAAGGGTTTCAGCGGGTTGTTAATCCTGAATTAACTGATAATAAAGAGAAGTTCCTGTGTAGAAATTCTACTTGCTTTTGTTCACAAGATGTTGAGAGTTTGTGTAAAAGTGACTTACTTATTTTTAAAGTGTTCCAGCAGGTGGATGGTTTCAAAAACCGTATAAAATAAGTAGAGAACAAGAAAGCAAACTGCGAAATGCATAGCATCGGCAGGCTTTGTCATAACATAGAGTGTTATAATGATGAGTAGGAGAAATAGTTTAAGCATGGTTGCCGCCAGAAAATAGCGGATAAACTGCTGTCCGCCCTTACTTCCTGATTGTATTGCGCCCCAGTGGAGTGCGGCAGTTATTGCAAAATACAGAGCAAGAATAAACCAGGCTTTTGCAAAAACATACTCCGCAGGCATAAAGCTATTCCAGGCAAATATGCTTGCACCAATTGCCAGTGTGAACAGAATAAGGTTTTTTGAAAAGACTACCATTTTATTATTTCTTCAAAAAATCCCTGATTGCAAAGAACATGGATAGAAAAACCGACAACAGTGTAAGCACTAAGGTGAAAACAGGAAATTTAAGTGAAAGAACCTCGTCCAACTTTATTCCGCCCAACACACCAATAAGGATAATGGCAATCATCTGCACAGCCATTCCCGAGTAGCGGGCGTAATCGTTAAGCTGTTTTTTGGGTTCTTTGGGCTTCTCCGGATTTTCCATGCTGCATGTCTTTTATAATAGCACCCATGCTGCAGCTTCCGGTAAACATTGCGCCCGGCTCAATGGCTAATTTATTAGCATATATATCACCGGTAAGTTTTGCCGTAGATTTTAGACTTAACAGTTCTGAAACCGAAATATTGGCTTTAATAGTTCCTTCAATGTCGGCATTCTGACATTTGATGTCGCCTTCCACTTTTCCGGTTGAGCCGATTACTATTTTGCCTTTGCAGGTAATAGAACCTATTAACGTTCCGTCAATACGGATATGGCCTTCGGTCTGGATGCTACCTTCTATAATGGTTCCGGCAAGAATACGGTTGCTTGAGTTTGGGTTAACATCAGTGCCGCTATTTGACTTCTGAGATTTGTTTTCTGAGTTGAACATGAATAAATGTGTTTAATTTTCAACAGTTTGATGTGCAAACATATCTTATTTAAATTTTAATAGCAAATAAAAGTTTGCCAGCCACATACTAACTTTGCCCTAATTTACGTTCTATCAGTAAAAGCACATGAAAATCAGCGGTTCACGAATTCTATTTACGGTTATCTTTCTTCTTACTCTGGCGGGAACGGCAAAGCCCCAGGGAAGGTTTTCGGTTTATGTTGGGGTAGGAGGTATGTATTATTTGGGTGATCTGAAAGAGACAGCTCTGCCTGATTTTAAGACTGTGAAATTGGCTATTAATGCAGGTGTTCATTATGATATTAATACCCGCTGGGGATTGCAGTTGCACTATTTGCATGGTTCGCTTGCGGCTGACGACACTTATTCTACAAACGCAGCTATGCAGCTGCGCAACTTAGGCTTTTACTCAAAAATAGACGAGATTTCGTTGCGAATTACCTTTAACATATTGCGTGAAAGGGCGGGGCGTGTAGTTCCTTATATTACAGTAGGAGGTGGGGTATTCCATTTCAGCCCGCTTTCACATGGGGTGGCTTTGCAGCCGCTGGGCACTGAGGGACAATATGCTGCGGGAGGCGGTTATGCCAAGGCCTATTCTTTGTGGCAGCCTGTTATTCCTGTTGGTTTGGGTGTGCGTTACCGTTTTCATTGCAACTGGGGTGTTAAGTTGGAGGCTGTTTACCATGTTACCTTTACAGATTACTTAGACGATGTAAGTACCGATTACCTTGCTCCAAATATTCTGGCGACTTCACCGGGAGGGGCTGCAACGGTTTATTACTCTGACCCGACAGGAGGTGTGGCAAGAGCAAACAGAGCAACACGCGGAAATCCTGACCAAAAAGACAGCTTTATAGACGTAAGCTTTTCGCTGATATACTATTTTGGGAGGTGCGATGGCAAGAATGCCAAAGGCGACCGCTACCAGAACTGCGAGGACTTATATAAGAACCTTCACTGATTCAGCCATCAGGGCTTCAATATCATTTGCTTCTAAAGGAATATCGGCCATCAGGTCGATGGGGTTGCCGTTGGTAACCAAAATGTCGTTTTCTAAGCGGATACCTATTTTTTCTGCAGGTATATAGATGCCGGGTTCGCAAGTAAACACCATTCCGGGTTGAACGGGTTTGTTGAAGTCGCCTACATCGTGAACATCCAATCCAAGAAAGTGCGAAGTGCCGTGCATAAAGTACTTTTTGTACAAAGGCTGGTCGGGGTTTTGGTCGCGCACCTCTTTTTCGGTGAAGAGGCCAAGACCTATTAATTCCTTTTCGGTTATTTTACCTACTTCCTTATTAAACTCGCTGATGATAATTCCTGGGCGAAGCATGGAGGTAGCTTCTTTCATTACACGCAATACGGCATTGTAAACCTGCTTTTGTCTTTCGGTGAATTTACCATTTACGGGAATGCAGCGGGTAAGGTCTGAAGCATAGTTGGCGTATTCGGCAGCTACATCCATTAATAAGATATCACCGTCTTTGCACTCTTTATTATTCTCAACATAGTGCAGTACACAGGAGTTGAGGCCCGAAGCAATGATTGGTCCGTAGGCAAAGCCACGGGAGCGGTTGCGGACAAACTCGTGGATTAGTTCGGCTTCAATTTCATATTCCATAACGCCCGGTTTTACAAAGGCGAGGGTGCGCATAAATCCTTTTTTGGTAATGGCGCAGGCTTGACGGATTAACTCTACTTCGGTTTCGGATTTTATGGAGCGGAGTTCCATGAGCAGGGGAAAGCTGCGCTCGTAATTATGCAGGGGAAAGCGGTCTTTGCACTTTTTAATGAAGCGGGCATCGCGGGTTTCAACTTCAATGGTGGCGCGCAGGTGTTCGTTGGTATTGAGGTAAACGTTTTGTGCTTCGGCCACCAGGGTATTGAAGACGCGTTCGAATTCCGAGAGCCAGAAAACAGTTTTTATTCCCGAAACTTCGGTGGCTTCTTTTTTGGTGAGCTTCGCTCCTTCCCACACTGCTATGTATTCGTTGGTTTCGCGCACGAAGAGAACTTCTTTGTAGTCCTTATTCAATGAATCGGGGAAGAGGATGAGGATGCTTTCTTCCTGATCAATGCCGCTGAGGTAAAACAAATCGCTGTTTTGGCGGAAGGCCATGGTGCCATCGGCATTGGTGGGCATAATATCGTTGCTGTTGAAAATGGCAACCGAGTTTGGTTTTAGTTTTTGCGTTAAACGGTTGCGGTTTTCAATAAAGAGTTTGTTTGATATCTGAGCGTATTTCATGATGATAGGTTTTGGGCAAATATAAATAAGATTGCTGGCAAAGGTGCGGAGGGGCGAGGGCAATTTTTCAGCAATCTTATTTCTGCCACAGATTTCACAGATTAGCACAGATTTAATTCGCAGACCTAAGCCAAAAGTTTATGCAAATGTTGTTCTCTTATTTTGAATTTTAAGAGGGGTTTTTGTGTTGGAAGACTTAATTGTTTTATATTTGGACTTAATTTAATAATATTATGGCTTAATTGCTAAATAGACAGACTTAAATGCTAAATGTTTAGACTTAATTGCTAAATAACCAGACTTAATTACTAAATAGACAGACTTAAAGGATAAATAACTAGACTTAATTGCTTACTATATTTTACGGAATAATTTAATTTAAACATTTTAATATCAAATAATTATGATGAAATTTGACTTGAGACGAGTAGCCCAGAAGAAGGGCTGGACCAACGTTACTGAAGCACTGGTAAAGGGTGGAATTGAGAAACAAAAAGCCTGGCGGATGGGAACGGGGAGGATGAAGAAATGGGATGTGAAGGATATTGAAAAGGTATGTGATATTTTTCAATGTACACCGAATGACCTTTTTGTAATGAAGGCTGATGCGGGGAAGGTTTATCCACCCGAGCATCATTTATATGAATTGTTGCGGGTAAATGAGAGTACGGATGTGGTGACTTTTTTGAAATCGCAACCGATTGCAAAGGTGAAAATATTTGAGGCGGAGATGCTTAAAATAAGGATGGAGGAGTTAAATAAGAAGAAGCAATGAAAATCTTCACCGAAACACAACGCTTTACCCAATGGTGGCTATGGCTAATTATTATTGGAGTTGCAGGATTACACCTTTATGGTTTATACAAACAGTTTTATTTGGGTGAGCCGTTTGGTGATAACCCGGCAAGTAATGAGGGGCTGATTATGTTCAGCATAATTCCTGTGCTTTTAATTGTTTTGTTTTTGTTCTTGCGGTTAGATACTAAGGTTGATGCGGAAGGTGTGCATTATCGTTTTTTTCCTTTTCAGATAAACTACAAAGTGAAAAAATGGGATGAAATTGAAAAGGCTTACGTGCGCCAATACAAACCAATTTATGAATATGGAGGCTGGGGAATTCGCGGGTGGGGAAAGGATAAAGCGCGTAATGTTTCGGGGAATATGGGTTTGCAACTGGAGCTAAAGAATGGGGACAGGTTGCTGATAGGAACGCAAAAAGAACGGGAGATGGAGAAAACGGTGGAAGAGTTTTTTCCTGCTAAATCCTGAAACCGATAACCAGCATATCATCTACCTGCTCGTTGTTGCCTTGCCAGTCTAAGATGTTTTTGCGAAGCAGGTTTTCCTGATTATGCATGGGAGTATCGTAGTTTTCGAGCAACAGTTCAACAAACTGGCGTTGTTTGAATTTTTTCTCTTTTGGGCCGCCAAACTGGTCGGCAAAACCATCGGTGAAAATGTAGAACACATCACCGGGTTTGATATTGATTTCGTGGTTTACAAACTCTTTCAGTTCTTCGCCCTGAAACGAACCAATTGGAAAACGATTACCTTTTATTTTTTTGAAAACTCCGTTGCTGAAATAGTAGAGCGGATTAAATGCGCCTGCATATTCAAGTGTCATAGTGGTATAATCAACACAACAAAGTGAGATATCCATACCGTCACGCACAGTTGAACGCTCGCTGTGATTAAAAACACTGCCTACACTTTTGTTCAGGTAGTTCAATATATCAGAAGGATGAACCATGTTGTGTTCATTGATTGCCTGGTTAAGTGAATTGTAACCAAGAATACTAATCAAAGCGCCCGGAACTCCATGGCCTGTGCAGTCAACCGCAGCCATATAATGTTTGTTGCCTTTGGTGTTGTACCAGTAAAAATCACCGCTTACAATTTCTTTAGGTCGGAAGAACACAAAACTTTGCGGAAAGGCTATTTCAATTTCTTTTTTGAGAGGGAGAATAGCTTCCTGAATGTGTCGGGCATAAGCAATGCTATCTGTAAGCTCAATGTTTTTAAGCAAAATATCATAACCGAACATTTTGCGTTCCCGTAACTGTTTTTTCAGTTTGTCATTGGTGTCAAGCAATTCACGCGTTTTTTGTCCTATGGTTTCGCGCAACTTATCTGTAAGGTTGATGAGCTGGTCATCAAAGGTTCTTAATTGAGTAATATCCCTGAAGATGGCAAGTACTCCTGTAACCTGATTGGCAATATTGGTAAGGGGAGTATAATGAGCTTCAAAAAAACCTTTTTTGTTGTTGCTTTGGAAGTAATAAGGCCTGTCTGTTGAAAGCGCCTCTTCACCACCAAGTGCTTTGCGGATGAACTTTATTTCCTCAATGGCATCAAAAAAAGGAATGCTAACGAACAAATTTTTCTCCAGTATATCTTCTTTTCTTTCGCCTGAGATGTTTGCCATAGCGCGGTTCCACTCGATAATCCGGAAATCGGCATCAAGTATAAAAATGCCGTCAATGCTCTTTTCTAAGAGCAGGTTAACAAGCATTTCACCGTTTCGTGTAAGTTGAAGTGTATCCATATAAAAGGATTGGCTTATATGGAATAGAAGGGAAAATGGTTACAAACTAGACGCTTAACAACAAAAGTTGGTAGAATTTGCCTTGTTATATCGCCTGATTTTCAACTAAGATTTGCTGAAAACTAAGAACCGATTCAAGCTCTTTTTCGAACTCAGTGAGAGATTTGATTTGCGCAATTTGTTCCTGTTCTAAACAAGCTGCCAGCTGTTTCGCTATTTCTTTGTAGGTTGCAGTAATCTCAGGTCTTGAAAAATAAAGTTTACCGGTTCTGCGAATAAGAAAATCAGATAGTGAAGTTGTCATTTCATGGTTTACAGAATACCAGATTTCAGCCTCGGCAACAGAGGAAAGTTCCTTTGCTTTTTCCAGAATTTGTATCGTGTTAGTTCCGTATTTATAAACCAAAAGTTGCGTTTCTTCTTCGCTGCAATCAACTGTACGGGCAATATGATTGAGTGAACGGATAAAACCGGCAATTGCTTTTGGGCTGTTAAAATTTCCGCCCGAAAGAATAATGCGGTCGGTGTTGCAGGAGCTGAACGATTTTCCTGTTTCGGCTGTTAGCTGCTGCGCAACATGATTCACCGTTTTTTCTGCCATTTTTCGGTAGCCTGTTAGCTTACCACCTGCAATGGAAATAACTCCGCTTTCGGAAATAAAAATTTCGTCTTTTCGTGAAAGTTCTGAAGGTGATTTTCCGTCTTCGTGTATCAATGGTCGCAAGCCGCACCAGCTTGAAGTAACATCGTTTTGTGTCAGATTAATTCCTTCAAACATGGCATTTACAGCTGCCAATAAATAATCTACATCTTGCTGCGTAACCGAAGGTCGTTCCAATTCTCCTGTGTAATTGGTATCAGTTGTGCCAACGTAGGTTGCGTTTCCGCGCGGAATAGCGAAAATCATTCTGCCATCACTTACATCAAAATAAAGTGACTGAGAAAGAGGAAATCTTTTATGTTCAAAAACAATATGTACTCCTTTGGTAAGGTGCAGTCGTTTTCCTTTAAGTGAATTGTCTTTTTCACGCAGCTTATCAACCCATGGGCCGCAGGCATTGACAGTTTTCTTTGCTTTTATTTCAAAACTTTTCCCGGAAATAACATCGTGCACTTTTGCCCCTGCAACTTTTCCTTCATTATAAATAAACTCCTCGGCTGAAACATAATTGAGACAAACTGCGCCTCTGTTTGCAGCTGTTTTCAGGATTTCAATGGTAAGTCGTGCGTCATCCGTTCTGTATTCGGTATAAAGTGCTGCACCTTTCAGTTTTTCTCTTTTCAAAAGAGGTTCGTGTGCAATCGTTTCCTGTTTGGTTAACATTCTTCGTCTTTCCGAACGTTCTACTCCTGCCAGAACATCGTAAACATAAATTCCGATTGAAGAAGAAAACATATTCAGCGAACCTTTTTCTGTAATAGGCAGCAACATTTTTTCGGGAATAACAAGATGCGGAGCATTGCGGTAAACAATTTCGCGTTCTTGACCTACTTCTGCTACCAGCGCAAATTCAAATTGTTTAAGGTAACGCAAACCACCGTGAATTAATTTGGTACTGCGGCTTGATGTACCGGCTGCAAAATCCTGCTTTTCTACTAAGGCAACAGACATGCCGCGCGAGGCTGCATCCAGCGCTATTCCTGCGCCTGTTATTCCTCCGCCAATAACGAGCAGGTCAAATTCTTTTTCCTGTAATTTTTCAATAAAATTGTTGCGATTGAGCGCTGAGAACATTTTTTTACCACTAAGGACACAAGTTCACTTAGCTTTTTTCTTAGTGTTTTCTTAGTGGTCTATGTGGTCTTAGTGGTGAAAAGTTTTTTCAAATCGGGGCGCAGGCGGCTTTTATACACCGAAAGGCTGTCATTCTTTATTCTTCCCTTGCGGAGTTTACGCTGTTCTTCTATTGGTAATTCAGTAATACTGATGCATTCGGGTGTGCAGCAGTTTTTCATTTTCTCTTTACATTTTTCACATTGAATGAAAAGCAAATGGCAATCATCATTCGCGCAATTGGTGTGTTCATCACAAGGCTCACCGCACTGGTGACAAACGCTGATTACATCATGCGTAATTTTTTCACCCAAACGTTCATCAAACACAAAATTTTTGCCTTTGAATTTTGATTCCAAACCTTCCTGTTTTATTTGTCTTGCATAGTCAATAATGCCGCCATGCAACTGGTTTACATCTTTAAAACCTTCATGTTTAAAATAAGCACTTGCCTTTTCGCAGCGAATACCTCCGGTGCAATACAACAGTACTTTTTTGTCTTTTTTGTCTTTCAGATTTTCAGTAACCCATTCCAGTTCCTCACGAAAAGTATCTACATCGGGACAAATTGCATTTTCAAATCTTCCAACTTCGCTTTCATAATGATTGCGCATATCCACTACTACTGTTCCTTCCTGCTCCAATGCTTCGTTAAATTCCTTTGCCGACAGGTGTTTTCCAACATTCGTTACATCAAATGCATCGTCATTCAAACCGTCAGCTACTATTTTTCTACGGACTTTAAGTAATAACTTGTAAAATGATTTCCCATCATCTTCCACTGCAACTTTAAAAGGAACGTTTGTTAAATATTTATCGTTGTAAATGTCTTTTCTGAACGTTTCAAAATGTTCTTCCGGAACAGAAAGCTGTGCATTTATCCCTTCCCTCGCTACGTATATTCTTCCTTTCACATTCAATGATTCCCAGCGCTTGTAGAGTTCATCGCGATACTCATTAGGTGTGTCAATGATAACGTAGCGATAAAACGAAAGCGTAACACGTTTAATGGGTTCTTCCATCAAACGTTTTTTAAGTTCTCTTTTGTCTACGCGGTTGTGCAACAGCATGATTGTAATATTTTGCGGGCGCAAAGATAAGCGAAAGCACGATTATTTAAGAATTTATGCAACTTTACGCCTCGTTTTAAAAATTTATGCAGAAAAAACTGAATTCAATACTGGAAGAAATCAATGGTTTGCAACCTACAACGGTTGATGAACTTGAAAACTTCCGTTTAAAATATTTATCTCGTAAAGGCTTACTGACAGAGCTTTTTGAAGAATTTAAAACCGTTCCCAACGAACAAAAGCGTGAAGTTGGTAAAAAACTGAACGAAGTAAAAACCGCAGCTGAAACAAAGTTTAATGAATTAAAAGAAAAGCTTGAAAATTCAGTTGACACAAGCACCGTTGATTTTGATTTGACAGCTCCAGGTGAGCCTGCCGAGTCGGGTTCACGCCATCCACTTTCAATTATTCGAAATGAAATCATCAGTATTTTTTCGCGCATTGGATATACCGTTCAGGACGGACAGGAAATAGAAGATGACTGGCATAATTTCTCTGCGTTGAATTTCCCTGAAGAGCATCCTGCTCGCGATATGCAGGACACCTTTTTCATTGATGTTACCAATAAGAAGAACTCGATTGCGTTACGCACACATACTTCATCGGTGCAGGTGCGTTTGATGGAAAGTGGCAAACCGCCTTTTCGCAGCATTATGCCTGGCAGAGTTTTTCGTAATGAAGCAATTTCTGCCCGAGCACACTGTATTTTTCATCAGGTAGAAGGACTTTATATTGACGAAAATGTTTCGTTTGCTGACCTGAAACAAACGCTGCTTTATTTTGCCCGTGAAATGTTTGGTGAGAAAACCCAAATCCGTTTGCGCCCTTCTTATTTTCCTTTCACCGAGCCAAGTGCGGAGATGGATGTTTCGTGTTTTATCTGCGAAGGAAAAGGTTGTAACATTTGCAAATATTCAGGCTGGGTAGAAATTCTGGGTTGCGGAATGGTTGACCCGAATGTCTTGGAAAATTGCGGCATTGACAGTAAAAAATACACCGGCTTTGCTTTCGGAATGGGAATTGAACGCATCACGATGCTGAAATACCGCATCAACGATTTGCGTTTATTTTTTGAAAATGATGTAAGGTTTTTAAACCAGTTTAAATCTGCGCTTTAAATGAAAAAGAAAATAAAAGAACTTGAGGGTAAAATTGCCGAAGCCAAATTAGGTGGCGGTGAAGAGCGCATAAAATCACAACACAAAAAAGGAAAGCTGACCGCACGTGAGCGCATACATTTTTTACTGGACGAAGGTTCGTTTGAAGAAATCGGAATGTTTGTAACCCACCGCTCACAGGAATTTGGATTGGAGAAACAAAAATTTCTTGGTGATGGAGTTGTTACAGGCTATGGCACTATTTCAGGAAGAATGGTCTATGTTTTTGCGCAGGATTTTACGGTGTTTGGTGGTTCATTGGCTGAAGCACATGCAGAAAAAATCTGTCGCATTATGGATCTGGCAATGCAAAACGGTGCTCCTGTTATCGGGCTAAATGATTCAGGTGGCGCACGTATTCAGGAAGGTGTTGTTTCGTTGGGCGGTTATGCGGATATTTTTTATCGCAACACATTAGCTTCAGGAGTTATTCCTCAGATTTCTGCGATTATGGGCCCATGCGCAGGTGGAGCAGTTTATTCGCCTGCTTTGACTGACTTTATCCTGATGGTAGAAAATACTTCCTACATGTTTGTAACAGGCCCCAATGTGGTGAAAACAGTTACACATGAAGAAGTAACCAGTGAAGAATTGGGTGGCGCATCAACACATTCAACAAAATCAGGAGTAACGCATTTTTCTTGTGCAAATGGATTGGAATGTATTACCTACATCAAAAAATTGCTGAGCTATATTCCTCAGAATTGCGAAGAAGAAGCACCATCAATTCCTTATGATAAACCTGAAAGCGAAAGTCGCCCTAAACTGAATAATATTATTCCGGAAAACCCAAATCAACCTTACGATATGCGCGAGGTGATTGATGGCGTAATTGATGAGGGAACTTTTTTTGAGGTGCATAAAAACTTTGCAGAAAATATGGTGGTTGGTTTTGCACGACTTGCCGGAAAAAGCATTGGTGTTGTTGCAAATCAACCTGCATTTTTAGCTGGAGTTCTGGATATTAATTCATCTGCAAAAGCCGCGCGCTTTGTGCGTTTCTGTGATGCGTTTAATATTCCTTTGCTTGTGTTTGAAGATGTTCCCGGCTTTCTTCCCGGCACCGACCAGGAGTGGCACGGCATTATTACCAACGGAGCAAAATTGCTGTATGCATTCAGTGAAGCTACAGTGCCACGCATAACAGTTATCACCCGCAAAGCTTATGGTGGCGCGTATGATGTGATGAACAGTAAACATATTGGCGCTGATATGAACTACGCATGGCCTTCTGCTGAGATTGCCGTGATGGGGCCGAAAGGTGCAGTGGAAATTATTTTCAAAGGCGAAAAAGATTTGAAAAAGAAAGAAGAGGAATACACAGAACACTTTGCAAATCCTTACCGTGCGGCAGAAAGAGGCTATGTTGATGAAGTAATTGTTCCTGAGCAAACGCGTGAGAAATTAATCAAGGCGTTTAAAATGCTTGAGACAAAAGTTGCAAAGTTGCCTAAGAAAAAGCACGGAAATATTCCGTTGTAATTTGCATTACGATTACATCATAGTTGGTCAAGGAATAGCAGGAACAGTGTTATCGTGGACACTGATGCAGCAAGGTAAAAAAGTGTTGGTTGTTGACCACCGCGATAAACCAAATTCATCTGAAATTGCACTTGGTATATACAACCCGGTTGTGTTTAAGCGCATGACCAAAAGCTGGAAGGCAGATGAACTAATTCCGGTTGCTGAAGAGCTTTATAAAGAGATGGAAAATGCGCTTGGTGTAAAAGCTTTGCACAAAAACACAATTCTGAAATTATTCTCTTCAAAAGATGAACGCACTTTTTGGGAGAAGAAAATGCACAATGGTGAGGCTATGGCTTTTCTGGATACTACAAAAGAGCAATCACAATACACAACTATTGTAAATGATGAATTGGGCAGTGCAAATGTGTTGAGTTCAGGTTGGCTGGATACACCAAAGTTGCTGAGTGCCTACCGTAAATTTTTAATCGCTAATAAATTACTCAGCATAAAAAAACTGGATTATGAAAAGTTGAATACCTCTGTTGAATTATTAGAATGGGAAAATGTATCCGCTGAAAAAATAATTTTCTGTGAAGGAAGTCTTGCAACTGAAAATAAGTTCTTTAAAAACCTTCCCTTTGTTTTGACAAAAGGTGAGATGCTGACTATTCGTATCAAAGATTTCTTGCCTAAAAATATTATTTCAAAAGGTATTTATGTGGCTCATCAATTCGATGATGTTTTTAAAGTAGGAGCAACTTATGACTGGGACGACTTAACTGTTATTCCAACCGAAAAAGGAAAAACAGATTTAGTTGAAAAACTGAAAAAGGTTTTGAAATGTGATTATCAAATCCTTGATCAGGCTGCTGCAATTCGCCCAACAGTAAAAGACCGCAGACCATTGATTGGCCTGCATTCTGAAGATAAACGCATAGGAATTTTTAACGGCATGGGAACAAAAGGTGTGATGATTGCACCGTTTTTTGCAAAGCAATTCGCAGGGCATATAGAAAATAACCAGCCACTGGATAAAGAGGTTAACATAACCAGATTTAAAACTGAATCTTATAGCTGATATTGGGCAACAAGATTGCCTCCTTAAAAGGGTCAATTGTTCCTGTTTTATGATTATAGCGATAACCGTAGAACTCTTTATTCCCCAGAATATTTAAAATTTGTAGTGACCATGTCCCCGAAAACTTTGGACGGTTTCGTTGAAGATTAACTGTAAAGTGCAGCAACAGTGCATTCGGTTTTTGTTCGCTGAATGCTTTTGTTTCGTCATATATTACTTCTTTCAAAGCTAATGTCGTTTGCTCATCAACTGGACTGATGCGATCACCACCCTGATAAGTAAGTCGCACATTCATACTGAAAATATGTTGTTTCTGCCTCCCGATATTCCACTCCTTACCGGTTGTAAGATTAAAAATGTAGTTTTTGTTATATCGTGATGAGCGCCAGATCCCATCACCTCCTTTATACTGCGAATCAAATATTGATGTGGTAAAGAGGTAGTAAAATCCTTTTTTTACAAATCGTTCAAGAGTAAAGTCAATTCCCATATTTCTTCCTTCTCCTTTGTTTGCAAATGTTTGGTTTACAAACCAGTTTTGATCCAGATTGGTGAGTGAAAATGATGTGTTCTCCACAACAGGAACATTGAAAAGAATCTGGTAATAAGGTTCAATTTTAAATCGTGTGAATTCATTAATTTGCAAATCGTAAGCAAGAACAAAATGATGAGCTTTTGCGAAGTCAAGATTTTTGTTTGGTTGAACAATACCTGAACCGTTTTGCTGTTGTGAAAGGTAAATGCCAATCATTTCAATGCGGCTATGTAATCCATAACCAAAGCTAAAGGCATTTCTATCATTAATATTCCAACTCATACCGGCTCTGGGCTCAAGCGAATATTTTCCGGTTAATGTCAGGTATTGAAAATGAAATCCAATGTTTAGAAATAATTTTTGCGAAATGTCAAATTTGGATTGGGAATAACCTTGCAAAAAATAAGCACTACCTTTTTCATCAGCAACGGTAAGTACTGAATCGCCAGCTTTCTGTGCGTTTCTGAGCTGAACATTGTAATTGAGATTATTCACAATAATTCCAGTTCTGTTTGTATGCCTTGCACTGAATTTGGTATTCAGATAAGTTGATAAGGTATATTTCCAATTATTGTTTTTTATTTTTTCCAAAGGTTGTAATTGAATCAAACTATCCATTTGCTTAGTTTCAACTTCCACACGATTGCCCGAGGCTGAAAGTACAGTATGGAGATAAGATTTTTCAGACAAAATCATTTTATGATTTAGACCAACGGCTCCCATGCTTTGGCGACTGTCCTGCTGTTCTTTATCCTGATCATAAGTCCAAAGAGTTGAGTTTGTTTCCGCTTCTGCCTGCGAAACATCGTCTGCTCCTAAACCCCATAAAGAAAATGTTCCTGCCTTTTTTGTAGGAAAATTAAGCTTAAAGGCCAAATCCTGATAACGGGTTCCCTGTGCATCTTCCGGAAGAATTGGTGAAAGTAATGCCAGAGTTGAATAGCGATAATTGAAAAGGTAAGACGAGCGTTTCCCTTTTTTGAATGGCCCTTCAGAAGAGGCGTCAAGTCCAATTCCTCCTATTTGAAGAGTATGTTCGCGCTTTTGATTATTGCCGCTGCGCAATTGTAAATCCATTATACCCGACAAAGCATTACCATACTCAGCAGGAAAAGCACCGGTAAAAAAATCAGAATTGGCTAGCATCTGGCTGCTGAGTGCAGTTAGTCCGCCTGCTCCGAAAGAAAGAATGTCTGCAAAATGATTTGGATTTGGGATCTCTACTCCCTCCATTCTCCAGAGCAGCGCGCGGGGTGCATTTCCTCGGATAACAATACCGTTGTTGCCCATGTTGCCCGCAACACCGGCAAAAGAAGCAGCAACGCGTGCAGGATCATTAAAACCTCCTGCATACCGCGAAGCCTCTTCCACACTCAATTGTCTGGCACTTACAATAGCCATTGTATTTAATGCGGATTCTTTTTTATCCGTTGCTTTAATTACAATTTCGCCAAGTGATGTTATTGATTCTTTCAATTTGATTTCAATTACAGTTTCTTTAGCCGAATTCAAAATGATTTCACGCATTACAGTTGTTTCATATCCTATAAAACTTGCTTTTACTTCATGCCTCCCTACAGGAATTTTTTCTATTCTGAAATTTCCATCTATATCTGTTGTTGTTCCAAGTAAGGGATCAGTTCCGGGCAATGAAACATTTGTAAATGGGAGGGGACTTAGATTTTCTGAATCAATCACTTTGCCCCGCAATGTTTGTGTAATGATTTGTGATTGTAGTTCCCCAATGAGGAAAAAGAACAGAAAAACAACGGTTAAATGATTTATAATTGTGCGCATAGATTTTAGAGTTTTAACTTTGGGCAAAGTTCAGTAGTGTATATACTCCCTGCAATACTGATTTATCATTAATCTATGGAAGAAGAAATACAAAAGAGTATGATGAAATATGCTGCTGTGCTGGAAACACAGCAGTTTGATGTTGATGCACTTGACTATGCTATATTGGATAAACACCTGTCTTTTCTTAATCAATTGGATGTAATTAAAGGTAGTTCTATCTCCATTTTTGATTTATGTAAACGGGAGCATGTTTTTCTATCTAAAAAGTTTGAATCTACTTTAGGTTATAATATTGATGAAGCACATAAAGAAGGAACAGACTATTTTGACCGAAAAGTTTATCCGGAAGACCTCAATACCCTTATAAAGACAGGAACGTATTTTCTTAAACTTGCTTTTAGTCTTAGCCCTGAAAAAAGGAAGGACTATAAACTGATTACTGATTACAGAATACTAAACGGTAAAGGTGAAATGTTGAGAGTAGTGGAACAATTTCAGGGGCTTGAATTAGATAAGGATGGAAATGTTTGGTTGGCCCTTTGCTTTATGGATATTTCATCAGATCAGGATATGGAAGCACCCTTCAGGGCAAGATTAATTAATATTAATACTGGTGAATTATTTGTTCTTCCAAATGAAGAAAGCGAAGACCAACTTCTTTCATCTCGCGAAATTGAAGTTCTTGACCTTATTGCAAAAGGCTTTATCAGTAAGCAAATTGCAGATAAGCTTTTTATAAGTGTTCATACTGTAAATACACACCGTCAAAGGATTATTGAAAAACTGAATGTTACTAATACTTTTGAAGCGATTAACTATGCGAAAAATTTAAAAATGGCTAGCTAAAGTTTATGACCAAACAACAAATTTCCACACAACTCAACGAAAGACATAAAACTTTCACCACCTACATTCAATCACTAAATGAAAGAGACTTTACTTTTTCAAAAGATGGCAAATGGTCAGCAGGGCAACAGTCAGACCATATTGTTAGAAGTGTTTCACCATTGGTGCAGGCGTTTATGCTTCCTAAGTTTATTCCGGGTTTGTTATTTGGTAAAGCAAACCGCCCTTCCAAATCGTATGATGAATTGGTTAGTAAATACAAAGAGAAACTGGCAAAGGGAGGTGTTGCAACAGGAGCATTTGTTCCGCCTGCAATCGACTATGACAAAAAAGAGATACTCTGCAAACAGGTAAATTCAAAAGTTGAAAAACTTTGCAAACAAGTCAACTTATTTTCTGAACAGCAATTGGATGAATACATTTTGCCGCATCCACTTTTAGGAAAACTAACGGTGCGCGAAATGTTGTATTTCACAATGCACCATGTTAATCAGCATTTGGAGATTACGAAGAGGAATTTAGAAAAGTAAAGACCCTTTGACTACGCTCAGGGTGACAGCCTAAAATCCAATCTTATCCCTCACCCTCCCAATCACTTCTACCGCAATTTTACGGGCTTTATCGGCACCTGCTTTTAATTGCTTTTCAAGCTCGGCAGGGTTGCTCATATATTCATTGTATTGTCTGCGTTCTTTTTCAAAACGCTGAATAATCACTTCGTAAAGAGCAGTTTTTGCATGACCGTAACCATAGCCGCCACGCAAATAATTCTGGCGCATTTCTTCTGTTTGCTGAGGTGAAGCCACTAACTTATACAATGCAAAAACGTTACAGGTGTCAGGGTTTTTGGGTTGTTCAAGCGGTGTGCTGTCGGTAATAATTGATAACACCACTTTCTTTAATTCTTTATCAGAAAGAAAAATATCAATGAAGTTGTTATAAGATTTACTCATTTTCTGTCCGTCAATTCCGGGAACAATCATCACGTTTTCATCCACTTTTCCTTCAGGCACAACAAATGTTTCTCCGTATTTATGATTAAATGATTCAGCAATGTCGCGTGCCATTTCAAGATGCTGCATCTGGTCTTTTCCAACAGGAACATACTTTGCGTCATACAACAAAATATCACACGCCATTAAAACGGGATAGGTAAAAAGTCCTGCATTAACGTCAGAAAGTTTATCGGATTTGTCTTTGAAAGAATGTGCGTTTGCCAGCATTGGGAAAGGTGTGAAGCAACTCAGATACCAGGTAAGTTCAGTAACTTCTTTAATATCACTCTGGCGGTAGAAATAATTTTTTTCTGTATCAAAACCAAACGCTAACCAGGTTGCTGCAACAGAATGCACATTATGTTTCCGCACAGCCGCATCCTTAATAGTAGTAAGCGAATGTAAATCGGCTATAAAGAAAAATGATTCGTTTTCTGATTTTTTTGATAGCTCAATGGCAGGCATCACAGCACCGAGTATATTTCCCAGATGAGGTATTCCTGAACTTTGTATTCCTGTTAAAATTCTTGACATAAATTTACTAAGCGTTTGCAATGACAAAGAACGTAAAGAAACATAACAAATGAAAATGAAATCTGATTAGTAATTATTTAATACGAATATATGCTGCATGTCTTTAGTGGTTCTGTATTTTAGCCGAATATAATTTTTCACACTTCGTTTATGATTCGTTTTTCAGTTCTCTTATTATTTTTTATAACGCATTCCGCAATTCTTTTTGCTCAGGTAAATCCTCATGATGTTACAATTGCACGCGATACGTTTGGCGTTCCACATATTTTCGGAAAAACGGATGCTGACGCAGCTTACGGGCTGGCATGGGCGCACAGCGAAGATGATTTTAAAAACATTCAGTATAATGTTCTGGCAGGAAAAAAAATGCTTGGCAGAGTGTTGGGAAAAGAAGGTGTGTTGTTTGATTTTGGTTTGCAGTTTTTGAATATTGATTCTATTGTTGAGGCAGATTATCAAAGCAAAATTTCGCCCGAATACAAAAAAGTTTTGTCAGGATTCGTGGAGGGATTGAATTCATATGCTGCTGCACATCCGAAAGAAGTGCTTTACAAAAAAGCGTTTCCGATTACCGAAATGGATTTGCTGAAGGGTTCTGTTTTGCAAACCTCCTTGTTGGCTGGTGTGGGTATGGCAATCAAGTCTATTCGCGACAATCGGATTAAAGAATTTTATGAGGTAAATGATGTTGGTTCTAATGCTATGGCAATTGCTCCTTCGCAAACCGAAGACGGAAAAACGTATCTAGCCATTAATTCGCATCAGCCGCTGGAAGGGCGCTTTGCATGGTATGAAGCACATGTGCAAAGCGAAGAAGGCTGGGATATTATTGGTGGGTTATTTCCGGGAGGCACCAGTATTTTTGTAGGAACGAACAGACATTTAGGATGGGCGCACACCACCAACTACCACACGTTTGGCGATATTTATAAAATTGAAATAAATCCGAAAAATAAAAAGCAATACAAGTATGATGGAGATTGGCGCAACTTTGGTGTGCGCAATGTTAAACTGAAAGTAAAAATTGCAGGAATGGTAATCGGTGTAAAGAAAAAAGTGCTCCTCACCGAATATGGACCAACCTATAAAAGCAAGCAGGGTTTATTTGCTATTCGTTATCCTTCGTATAATGATATACGTGCTACTGACCAATGGTATCAGATGAATAAGGCAAAAAATTTTGCCGAGTTTGAGAATGCAGTAAAGATGAAAGCCATTCCGCTTTTCAATATTATTTACGGTGATGTTGAGGGAAATATTTATTTGCATTCGGGAGGAAATGTTCCTTTGCGCGACCCGAAATTGGATTGGAGGCAACCAATTGAAGGGACATCATCCAACTATAAGTGGACCGATATTGTGCCATATGATAAAATGCCCACTGTAACAAATCCTGATTGCGGATATATCTACAATGCCAATAACACTCCGCTTTTTTGCACAGGTGAGCAGTGTGAGTGGGGTGGTGATTTTGTGGGCTTACACAAATTTACCTACAATCGCGGTGAGCGTTTCAAAAATCTGTTTGAAAACCACAAGGGCAAATTTTCGTGGGATGATTTTCACAGAATCAAATTTGATAAATCGTATGATAGTGATTCTGCCTCTTCTTATTTATTGCATTTCAAAAAAATGTACTCGCTTGATGAAAAAAAACATCCCGAAATAGCGGATGCTATATTGAAAATCAGGAAATGGAATTTAGATGGTGCTAAAGATAACCGTGAAGCAGCTTTAGCCATGCTGACGCATAATTACCTGACAAAAAAGTTAGACGCACCATTTGCTTTTTTTATGATTGCAAAAACACCTGTGCCTGAAAATGATTTGGTGGAAGCGTTGATGTATGCCAAAAAATTTCTTCTGAAAACACACGGCACTATTGATATTGCGTTAGGTGACGTGCAAAGGCATATTCGTGGAGAGGTAAGTTTTGCGGCAAGTGGTTTGCGTGAAGTACCACGCGCTGCCGACCCGAAATTGTATGACAAGAAAAATGGAATTTTCAAAATCGGCAGTGGTGACGGGTATATGCAGATGGTAAAATTTTCAAAGGCTGGAGTTGAAATTAACTCAATAAATACTTATGGTGCATCAGCTCATCCCGATAGTCCGCACTTCACTGACCAGATGAAATTATTCTCTGAAGAAAAATTTAAACCGATGACGTTTGACAAAGAAGAAATTCTGAAGAATGCGGAGCGGATTTATCACCCCAACTCAAATTAGTTGCACCTTTGCCAAAATTTAAAACACTAAAATGAAGCAATTTCTTTTTCTAACATCAATTATTATTTCCCTGCTCATCTCTGCCTGTAACCAGCCCTGCGAGAATGAAGACCCAAGAGCCCGTATCGTAAATAATGGTACAGATAAAGCAAGCGTACAAATAAAAACTTCCGGTGGAAGCACTGAAAATATCAACAATATTGAGTCGGGGCAGGTTTCTGCATGGAGTTCATTTGCTTCAGGTAATACTGAGTTTACAGTTGCTGTTCAGGGTATGCCTGGCGATACGATGATTACAGTTACTATGGTTGATTGCTGGGAATATGAAATAATTATTGATGCAACTAATCAGGTTTCATCTTCGCCTGTTGAAAGAGATTAATTAAAACTCTACCCTGTATTTCAATGCAGGAAGAATTCCTAAATGTGTAACGGGGACAATTGCCTGTTTGTCGGGGTCGTAATTTCTGGTGATTTCGTTCAGATGATTGGTCACATTCTGAATGTCTACTTTTATCATCCAGGCCCAGTTAGGTTTGTTTTTTCGGAAACTCACACCTGCATCAATCCGATAATAATTAGCTCCCCTGTCTGCATAACCTAATGAATAAATTTTTACTTCATCACCCTTCTGTTGTGATTGTGAAAGATCAATAGGAATGTAGCGATTGCCACCACCCCAGAAAGCACGAATGTTGATACTGAACAAATCGTTTTTCTTTTTGCCGACAGCAAAATCTTTTCCTGCGGTTAAGTTGATAATGAAATTTCCGTTGTAACGGGTGCTAAGCCATTCGCCATTGCGCGGCATGTATTTAGATTGGTATAATGAAATGGTGTGCAACAAATACCATTTACCTGCCAGGCGTTTGTCCAATGTAAATTCAACACCGTAATTTTTTCCAAAACCATTATTTTGCATTATGGTTTGTTTGTTCTCGTCATCACTGTTTATGGTAGAGTAATATTTACTGCCTTTTATGTCAATTGGCACATTATAGAGGTATTGGAAATATACCTCTGTTTTGAACGTGAGTGTTTTTGCAAGTTTGGTGGTATGACCAACAACTGCATGAAAGGCGCGGGTAAGTGTTAGCGCTGAATTTGTAATGGAATTTCCTTTATAGTTAAAGGGCAACATATAAGTACCAAGTGGTTCAAGGCGGCTGTGCAAACCTGCGCCCAGACTGAATGAATTTCGCGTGGTGGCATCCCACACAAGACCGAGGCGCGGCTCGAAATAAGAAGATTTATTTAACGCATAATAGGAATAATGCATTCCTGAAATCAAAGCCAGCTTTTCAGTAAAGCGGTGCTTCCATTGAGCGTATGCTTGCGTAAAAGAACTACTACCGTTTGTTTTGTCAGAGATTTGGTAGTAATTATTTTCCCAGCTATTGGTATAGTAAAGCAAACTGAAAATAGCTCCTGCGCGAATGGAATTTTTAGCATCAAATTTTGTGTTGAGCTGAGTTGCAGCACGCGCATACTTATTAATAAAATCAGAGCGGTAATACTGATCATAAGTGTTGTTAGTCCAGTTGCCCTGCTGCCAGCTTGCATCGTATCCCGATGCAGATAAAACGGTTTTTATCCAGGTCTTGTCATTGAAGAAAAAGGTATGGGTAAGCCCTGCTGCCCCCATATTATAACCGCTTATGCCGCGGTCTGTATATGGTATTTTATTGTAGGTTTTCTGCTTGTCAATTTTTGACCAGCTTAAGCCTCCCACGCCATAAACTGTAAATGTTCCGAACTTTTTAGTTGGGAAGAAAAAATTATAATTCAAATCCTGGAAACCGATGCGGATATCACCTGTTATTTTGTAACCCGTAGCCTCAATTACCGATAAGGTAGAGTAGCGGTAATTAATAAGGTAAGATGATTTTTTACCTTTAATAAAAGGACCTTCAAGAGCTGCTTCCAGACCAAGTGTTCCCAGTTGGATGGCATATTCACGTTTTTCGTTGTTGCCCTTTTTCATGTGAAGATCAAATACGCCTGAACTTGCATTGCCGTATTCAGCAGGGAATGCTGAGGTTAAAAAATCAGAAGAGCCAAGCACATTATTACTCAGCATGCTGACAGTACCACCGCTTCCTCCTTCCTGTGCCAAATGATTTGGATTCGGTATCTCGATTCCTTCCAGTTTCCATAATAAGCCGCGGGGAGAATTTCCACGGATAACGATTTGATTAAAGAGATCGTCTTGCGTGCTTACGCCTGCAAATGACATAGCCAGTCGCGCAGGGTCATCACCTGTAGCGGCAAATTTTCCGGTTTGTTCTACGGAGAAGGAGCGTGAACTTATCGTGGCCATTTCGTTTACCGCTTCACTTCCTTCTTCACGTGATTTGATAACTACTTCGTTCAGTTTTTTTATTGATTCTTCGAGCATTATTTCCAGTACTATTTCTTTGCCTGAACCTACTAATACCTGAGAAAGAAATTGCTCTTTGTAGCCTATGTAATTGACCTTAATATCCTGGCGCCCAACCGGTACTTTTTCAAAACGGAAATACCCGTCTATATCAGTTGCGGTGCCCATAACGGGCGTAAGTGTGGTTATAACTACTGTAGCTCCGGGCAGACTTGCATGGCTTTCGGCATCAATTACGCGGCCACGCACAGTTTGCGAAAACTGCTGCGCGTGAGCAGAATGGATAAAAATCCATGAACAGAAAAATGCAAGAAATGGTTTAGTGCCGATATTCACGATTTTTTTAGGGGACGCTAAAGTAAGCCGAAATCGCTTACGGTCAGCAGCTAAAGTAACCTTCGCTGATAATTTATCTGACCCAGGTGATAATTTAAATGCCCGAAGAAAAAGAAAAGCATTTCAACTATGCTGTGTTGTTTACCCATAAATTCGATTGGAAAATTTTTCTGCAAATCTTCGTCAGTAAATTTTGAAAGTGTTGAATTTAAAACTTCAATTGCTTCATCAATTCCGGCAATTATTTTTTCGCGGGGTATGTTTTTATCACCAAATTCTTTTTCGCGTTCACGCACATAGCCACTATTTCCGAGTACAGCACCAATAAAATGTTTGATGTTTCCGGTAAGGTGCAGGGCAAGATTTCCGGGTGAGTTTTTTACATCGCCTTGCGTGTGCCAAAGTTCTGTTTCGTTTTTGAAGAGCGCGATTTCTTCTTTCAGTTTGTTGAGGTCGCGGAGGTAGAGGTCGCGGATTGGTTGGGTGAGCATGGTATAGGATATTATGTTGTTAATGCTTGGGCTAAAATAGTTTTTCCGCTCTCGGTTAAGCCATATTTGCCGTAGCCGGTGCGTTGAATAAATCCGCGCTTGCGAAGGGTTATCAGGAGTTTGCTCAATCCGCCTGCCGAGTAGCCGGTGAGTTGTTGCAAACCTGCATAATCGGCATTGCCCCCGTTATGAAAATGAATAAACAGTTGCGCTGCCGTTTGGAGCGTGCCGCTCTTTACACGCGTGAAACCCGCTGCCCCTAGTTTCTGTGCTACGGATGCAAACAGGGTGTTGGATGGAACAATCTGTTCGGGCAAAACTATAGTTTCTTGTTTCAGAGGAAGAGGTGTTGGCGATTCGGGATGAAGCGGCCTACTCATTCCCAAGTCGGTTGGCAGCTGGGATTGAGTTGCTGTGTTTAGTCCTAAGTCGGTTGGCAGTTGGGATTGTGTTGCTTGGTTTATTCCCAAGTCTGTTGGCAGTTGGGATTGAGTTGGCGTGCTTAATCCCAAGTGGGTTGACGATTGGGATTGAACTGACGTGCTTAGTCCCAAGTGGGTATAGGTTTTCCTATCAGTCGGATTATTTGCCTCAAAACGAAGAAGCAGTTGGGAGTAAGTTGCCTTAATAGCATCGTTTTGTTCCAACAACACATTAATAATCTTGTTGAGACGGGCAATTTCTGCCTTGAGGTGGGATGTTTCTTCTTGGCTCATGGGAATGGGATTTTGCTGTAAAAGTAAAAAAGAAGAGTTTAACCGCAAAGCACGCAAAGAAAAACCGCAAAGAAAAGGCAAAGGGTTGTATTGCTTTGCGCTCTTTGTGTTTAGGCAGCTATTAACCTTTGCGCACTTTGCGGTTAAAGAATCCTAATACCCCACCTTCGCCACAAACTTCTCTAACCTCAGCACCACCGTTTCGTGTGGCTTCACCGTAAGCGAAATACTTCCAGGCACAATCAGTTCGCCCGTTTGTCCCTTTGTTGGTTCAGGCGAAA
Organism: Bacteroidota bacterium; assembly: GCA_947479755.1. Lineage (GTDB taxonomy): Bacteria > Bacteroidota > Bacteroidia > SXHM01 > SXHM01 > SXHM01. The sequence goes on along the minus strand of CANKAM010000015.1, from coordinate 19,599 downwards.
GAAGTCCTGCTTCTTTCTGTTGCCAGACATCAACTGTTTTCCAGATGCCATCTATGTCCAGCATTTTGGTGTTGAGTTCAAACGTTTCTTCTTTTCCCGAAGTGTTTAAAACAGCAACCGCCCATTTTCCGCCTTCCAGCTTTTTACGGTACACCCATATTTTTCCGGCTTTATGTATTAGCGTTGCCTGCTCGCCCAGCTTATCCTGATTGATGGCAATAATCTCGGGGTTGGTAAGAATGTTCCTCGTAGCCTCGTTCATACTGCGCAAATCGCAGCTTGCCAGCAAGGGTGAGTTTAACATACACCACATACTCATTTCGCTCTGGTATTCGGTATCGTTCATGCCTTTGTACAGACCCTTTGCTGAGGTGGCTTTGCCCGTTCCGTAGTTGCCAACGGTAAGCATATCGGGGTCATTCCAGTGGCCGGGCCCTGCATATTTTTCCAAACCTTGCTGGCGTTTCAGAATTTTCATCACGCTCATCATCCATAGATTTCCGCCACTCCATACATCAAAAATATCGGGGGTGGTGCGCCAGTAGCTTCCGCCTGCTTCGGCACCCCAAAGCCAGGGTTTGCGCACACCCCATTCGCACACACTGAATACAATATCGCGGCCCGAATTTTTTAAAGCTGTTCCCATTTTGGTATAGCGCTCAACAGCTGCTTTGCGTGAAGCGGGAGCATAACAGTAATCGTATTTCAATAAATCAATTCCCCACTCGGCATAGGCTTTTGCATCAATCTCTTCATAATTATAGCCGCCAAATCTTCTGCCGCAGGTCATGTTTCCTGCGCAGGAATAAATGCCCAGTTTCAAACCTTTGCTGTGAACATAATCGGCAAGGTATTTCATGCCATGTGGAAATTTCAAGGTGTCGACTAATGGTTTGCCGTCAACAGCGCGCGTGTCGGCATGCCAGTAATCATCAATGTTAATGTATTCATAACCTATCTTGCTCATGCCTGTGCTCACCATGGCATCAGCAATTTCCATCACAATTTTTTCGTTGATGTCAGAAGCAAACACGTTCCAGCTATTCCAGCCCATGGGCGGAGTAGGACAAAGAACCTTGTTTTGCGCGAAAACAAACGAAGGGAGAATCAGAAGAATAAAAAGTAGTTTTTTCATACCTGCAAATATGCTCATGATTTTTAACATTTCTTAACAAGATTTAAGAATAGTGCTATCTTCGTGCGCCTCAACAAAAAAGGGGCTAACCGCTTGTCGGACAAAGATTGCCGCCAAACGTAAGTAACAGTATTTATATCTTTAAATCTCACGAATGCACTTCTCTTTTACCCGAATTACCGCCCTCGCCTTTTCTGTTTTTTGCATACTGAACAGCACCACTGCCCAACAAGTAAACCGGTGCGCAACCGATGAAAAAGTAACCAAACATTTACTGGAAAGCCCCGAAGCTTTACAAAACTATTCACGCCTTTTTGAAAATGCACGCATAATAAAAGAAGAGCGTGAAGCAGGTTTAAGAGGCGGCAATCCTTTGCGTTATATCCCCGTTGTTTTTCACGTAATACACGAAGGAGGCACGGAGAATATTTCAAAAGCACAGCTTGAAGATCAGATACGCGTATTGAATGAAGATTTTACCCGCACCAATGCAGATACCGTGAATACCCGCGATATTTTTAAACCCGTTGCAGCAAATCCTAATATCAATTTCCGTTTGGCACAACTTGACCCCGATGGAAATTGCACCGAAGGAATTACCCGCACCTTTTCAGCACAAACCAGCAATGCAGGTGATAATGTAAAAGGCCTGATCTGGTGGGACAATACCAAATATCTTAACATCTGGGTAGTTCGCACCATCGCATCAGATGGAACATCAGGAGGAGTTACCCTTGGATTTTCATCACTTCCCGGTTTTGGCGGTGGTGGCAACGATGGTATTGTTGTGCGTGCCGATTGTATAGGAACCATAGAAAATGTGAACCAGCAAATAGGCGGAACAGGAAGAACATTGACCCACGAAATAGGACATTACCTTGGTTTGTTTCACACCTTTCAGGGTGGTTGCACCGGAGGTTTCTTCGGTGAGCAGATAGATGACACACCTCCTGTTGCTGATGCAAGTTTTGGTTGTGATACTACTGCAAACTCATGCACAAATGATAATCCCGACCTGCCCGACATGATTGAAAATTACATGGACTACGCCAATGACGAGTGCATGAATATATTTACCCTCGGACAAAAAGATGTGTTTGATGCAACGCTTACCGGAACCCGTGAAGACTTGGTTTCATCTGCAAATCTTATTGCAACCGGAACGGATGGAACACCTGTAGTTGCCTGCGCACCTGTTGCCGATTTTTATGCAGAAAACACAATGGTTTGTCAGGGTGATCTTGTCAACTTTACAGACAATTCATACAACGGAACCATTGATACACGTGCCTGGAGTTTCCCAACCGGAAACCCGACAAGCTCAGCAAGTGCTTCGCCAAATATTCAGTTCAGTACTCCCGGTTTTCACAATGTTTCACTCACTGTTACCAACACGCAAGGCAACGATTCAAAAACCATTAACTCTTATATTTATGTAAGTCCCGAAAACGCTACCATCAGCAACTGGCAGTTTTTTGAAGGCTTTGAAGGCGATAACACCAACAACGAGTGGCTGATTTTCAACGAAGGAAATGTTACCACCACCTGGCAGCAGGTTTCTAACGCTGCTTACTCCGGTTCAAAGTGCATGAAAATCTCCAACTTCACAGGAAACACAACAGGCGCAGTTGATGCCTTGGTTTTTCCTTCTATTGATTTTACGGCAATCAGCACACCGCCAACATTGCGTTTTAAAGTGGCGAATGCACAACGCCCTGGTTCACAGTTCACCTCTGCCAGCGAAGACAGATTGAAAGTGATGATTTCAACCAACTGCGGAAAAACATGGCAAACACGTTACAACAAAGCGGGCGCAGACCTTGCAACAGTGGGTACATCCAGTTCATCATTTACCCCAACTGCGCAGAGCCAGTGGGAAGAGATTTCGGTTAACCTGAGCAGCTTTGCAACACAGGATAACGTGCTTATTAAGTTTGAAGCCACCAGCGATGGAGGTAATAATGTTTACATTGATGATATCAATTTAACAGGTCCTGTGGGAGTGGAAGAAGTAATTTCAGAAAACGATTTCAGCGTGTTTCCAAATCCTTCGGATAATACTGTATTTGTAAACTTTACATTGAATACTGATGAACAGGTTGAACTTTCAGTAAACGACATTACCGGAAAAAATGTGAGAACCATCATTAATTCAAATCTGAACAAAGGAGCACATTCTATTGTTATTAATAAAAACGAACTCCATGCTTCAGGAATTTATTTCCTGAATCTGAAAACAACTAATTCAATCATCGTCCGCAAAATTTTATTTTTCTAAATCACATGAATTTTAAATCCATTTTTTCAACGGCAGTAGTTGCTACACTTTTCTTCACAGTACAAATCTCCATTGCTCAGGAACAAACACGTTGCGGCAATGATTTTATGTATGCTAAAAAGATTACAGAAAACCCTGCAATTGCAGAACAACGCGAAGCCTACCGTCAGGAGCGTGCACACGCAGATGTAACCCCGATTGAAAACCGTGCAGCTACCAGAATAATTCCTGTGGTTTTTCACGTAATTCACCAGAATGGTTCTGAAAACATTTCAAAAGCGCAAATACAATCTGCCATTACACAATTAAATCAGGACTTCAGTTTAACTAATCCCGATGCGGGAAATCTGCGTTCCACTTTTGCTTCCGTTTCAGCAAACTCCGAAATAGAATTTCGTTTGGCTAACAAAGACCCGAACGGAAATTGCACCGAAGGAATTGTGCGCGTGTATTCAAGCCTTACTACCGATGCAGACGATAATGTAAAAGGATTAAGCCGCTGGCCCAACAACAAATACTTTAATGTCTGGACTGTTGAATCTATAGGAGGAAGCGAGCCCGGATTTATTACGCTTGGTTATGCCTATCTGCCTGATGTTGTAAACTGGGGTCCTGAAATTGATGGAATTGTTGTGCGTGCTGACAGAGTTGGAACAATAGGAACAAGTGGTGGAACAGGCAGAACACTGACACACGAAATTGGTCATTACCTTGGCCTTGACCACACATTTTCAGGTGGTTGTCAGGGAAGTGGTGATGGTGTTAGCGATACACCAAAAGCTGCTGATGCAAATTTTGGTTGTGATTTCAGCATCAACTCCTGCACCAACGAAAATCCTGACAAGCCTGATATGATTGAGAATTACATGGACTACTCAAACGACAATTGTCAGATAACTTTCACCAACGGACAGAAAAATATTTTCAACAGCACGTTCTCAAATTACCGTTCAACACTTATATCAGGTTCTAATCTTACTGCCACAGGAACCAACGATTTGATTTTGGATATATGCGCACCAACTGCAGATTTTGCATCAACTGTTCAGCAGGTTTGCGAAGGTGGAACCATTACCTATAACGACATTTCATGGGGCGGTGATGCTACTTCATGGGATTGGACTTTTCCCGGAGGAACACCTTCAACTTCAACCGAACAAAATCCAACTATCACTTATAACACAGCAGGAACTTACAGTGCAACACTTACTGCAAGCAACAATACAGGAAGTGACAGTTTCACTCGCACCAATTATGTAAACGTAAGCGGTGATGCTATGTTTAATGCACAGTTTTACAGCGAAGGATTCGAATCTGCTTCCGGTTTCTCAAGCGATTGGACAATTGTAAATTATGCAACGGCTTACACGTGGGACAGAAATACTTCTTATAAATATTCAGGAGCAGCTTCGGTAAGAATGAATAACTATTCAAATACCGTTGGAGAAGTTGATGATTTGATAAGCCCAAGTTATAATTTGGGTATGGTAACCGATCCTACTATGACTTTTAATTATGCATTTGCGCAGCGCACCACTGATAATACAGACAGATTGCGTGTACAGGTTTCTACTAATTGCGGTGAAACATGGGCAACGCGCTGGGTAAGTTCAAACGCAGCATTAGGAACTGTTACTGCACAAAATGGTCCGCTTTATCCTACATCACTAAGCCAGTGGAAAGAAGTAGAAGTAAGCCTGCCAACCAATGTTGCAGCGTCAGATAACGTCCGTTTTAAATTTGAATTCACTTGTGGCGGAGGCAACTTCCTTTACATAGATGACATAAATATTACGGGTTCAGTTGGCATCAGCGAAGCACAGGAAGCAGGAATTTCAATTTATCCTAATCCTGCCTCAAGTCTATTGAATATTCAATTGCCAAACGGAATCAAAAACTCAAAATCAGAAATCAGAAATACATTAGGACAAGTTGTTGTCACCCTGAGCGTAGTCGAAGGTCAAAAATCAATCATAGATATTTCTTCTCTTAGCTCAGGTATTTATTTCCTGCATTTAGTTTCTGATAATTTGGATGTGACGGAAAAGATTGTAGTGGCAGGAAAATAGTTTCTGTTACTTCTTATCTTTACCTGAAAAAATCGCTTGCAAATCTCTGCTCGGATATTCGGGTTTATTCTTTTTCTATTAGCTCTTGCGCTGAACGAATGGGCGTTTGAATTTGTATTGCCCACTGAACGAGAGGTAGATTATTTTGTGCGCTTTCTTGTTCTTATCGCAGATGTGTTTTTTCTACTTCCTGTTATTATTCTTTTATTGCTCTCTGTCTCAGCAAGAAGATTTCCCAAGCTATCTGCACTCTATTTCGGCCTGTTTGTTTCGTTTATAGTTTTCTGTTGTGCAGAATTCGGAACACGCTATTATTTCAAACATTTTTACAAACCGCCTTTTAAAGATGTAACCGAATGGAAACCCCAGCCAACTGTTCCCGACAGCATATTTGCTTACCGCCTTCCCAAGAATAAAATCATCAATCATCGCTACCTTGTAAACGATACCTTGATTTACGAACAGAACTATAAAATTGATTCGTTTTCAAGAAGAGAAACTCCAACTGATACAATTGCAAAAGATAAATTTATTGCAGTTGCGGGCTGTTCTTTTGCTTTTGGTTATGGAGTAAAAGAAAATGAAACACTTCCTTATTTTCTGCAACAACAAATGCCCGGATATAAAGGTTACAACTATGGAGTTTCAGGTTATGGAACACAACATTTGTTATTGCAGACAAGAGAAAAAGTAACACCCACAGAAATAAAACAGAAACATGGAATTCTGATTTATTTTTTCATTGATAACCATCTTAATCGTTTGATTGGCTCACGCAGAATAATAAAACTTTGGGGCGAAAATTTTCCGTATTTCTTTTTGGATGATGAAAAGAAATTACAACAAGACGGAACTTTCAAAACAGGAAGAAAATGGAAAACTCTTTTCTACAAAGTTCTTACCAATAGCGCTATTGTTGATATTCTGGATTTGGAAATTCCGTTCACTATAAGTGATGATAATTTTAAATTAGCTGCTGCCGTAATTAAGGAAAGCAAAAAAGAATTTGAGAAAAATTTTCCGGGTTCAAAGTTTATAGTGCTGTTTTGTCCGGGTTCAAAATGCTCAGGTGAGTTGGCTGCGCTACTTGCCAAAAGCAATATTGATTTTGTGGATTACTCGTTGCTCTTTGACATTAATTCAAAAGAATACCGCAGTCATTACAGCGACCCGCACCCGAACGGGAAAGCGTATGAGGAGATTGCGAAAAAACTAAGTCTGTATTTAACCCAAACTCAATAGCACTTTGCTCCCTCTCCCCGGAGAGGGTTGGGGTGAGGCTACATATACATCTCTGCATACGTCCTGTAACTTGGACTAAGAGGCGTTTCTATAATAAATAATTTACTTTCCTGAGTGGCAGAAATCTCAACTGTTTCCTGTTCTTTGATAATGGAGTAATCACCTTTATTCATTAGATTATTTTCTGCAAGAACAGTTCCGCCCACAACAAATACCGAGTAAACAGAATTCTTGTCGAGTGGTAATTTATGATCCCCTTCACTCAACGTAAATTCTTTTATGGAGACACCTTCGGTATCCATTTGTAAAGGAGAATTTTCTCCTTTAAATGTTTTAATACTCATTCCGTTTTGTTTGGTAACAGGAAATTCAGCATCGGGATAATCATTATAGGTAGCCGGTTTTGTCAGAGTTTTTTCAAGGTTTGGGTCAAACCAGATTTGAAAAATTTCAGATTTTGCATTTACTTTTTCGGCATGTGAAATTCCGTGCCCTGCACGGATAATTTGTGCATCGCCTTTCTTCAAGGGTTTCCAGCCACGCAGTTTGCTATCGTAATGTTCAATATCGCCTTCCAGCACAAATGATAAAATTTCAAACCCTTTGTGTGGATGTTCGCCAATCAGGCTTCCTTTATCGCTCCATGCGTGAGCCCAGTAAAAAAGGTTGGAATAGGCTTTCACGCCACCGCCATCCTGCGGAAAGCCGATAGGTTTCTTCTCCATGATAGCGCCACCGTTAAAATGCCCACTGGCTTGCTTGTCTTTTGGAACAATTGTTATTGCCATTTGTTATGAATTGAAGTTTAATCTATGGAATGCAAATTAATTGAATTAAATTTGCGATACCTAATAAACAATCATTCATCAAAAAAGTTTACGATGCAAAAGTTTATGGCAACCATTATTCTTCCCGAAACACTGACGGAAGAATTTATCTCACTCATTCCGCAACAGCGTTTTGTTGTAAATCGTTTGGTGGAAAAAAATATCATTCTCAACTATTCGCTTGCAGCTGACCGTTCAAAACTATGGATTGCGTTTAATGCAAAAGACGAAGACCATGTGCGCAGAGTTATCAAGCGTTTCCCTTTATTCAAATTCATGAAAGTGAAAATTGATGAACTGGCTTTTGTGGAAAGCAAGGCATTGCGTTTTCCTGAACTGATGTGGAACTAATTAGCTATCCATCCGTCTTGCTGACTTGTTTCAGCATCTCATTTTAAGACCCTGAAACAAGTTCAGGGTGACGTTCAAATAAAAATCTATGAACTACAAACTATTTGGAAAATCAGGCTTACGTGTATCTGAAATTTGCCTGGGCACTATGACTTTTGGAGAGGAATGGGGCTACGGAGCCAATAAACAAGAAAGCCAAAACATATTTAATGCCTTTCTGGAAGCAGGTGGAAATTTTATCGATACCGCCAACCGCTATACTGAAGGAACGAGCGAAAAATTTCTTGGTGAGTTTATTAAAGATAGCGGAAGAAGAGATGAACTGGTTGTTGCTACAAAATACAGTCTTGCCACCAAAATCGGAAGAATAAACGACAGTGGGAATCACCGCAAAAACTTAGTTCAAACTTTAGATGGAAGTCTGAAACGTTTGGGTTTGGATTATGTGGATGTGCTTTATGTTCACGCATGGGATTTCACTACACCCATTGAAGAAGTATTGCGCCCCTTGGATGATATGGTGCGTTCAGGAAAAGTCTTACACATTGCTATTTCAGACACTCCGGCATGGATTATTTCGCGCTCCGATGCAATTGCTGATTTGCGAGGGTGGACTGCCTTTGCTGGAATTCAGGTTGAATACAGTTTAATTACCCGCGATGCCGAGCGTGACTTGTTGCCTATGGCAAATGAATTGGGCTTGGCTGCTACAGCTTGGGCTCCCCTTGCAGGAGGCGCTCTAACAGGAAAATACCTTGCCAAAAGTGACGACCCGAAACGAATAAAAGAAGGAAGCAAACGAATAAACGAACGTTCAGTGGCTATCGCTGCCGAGGTGGTTAAGATTGCAGAAGAAATTGGCTGTTCAGCAGGAAATGTAGCATTGCAATAGGTTATGAATCATAAAGGTGTTGTAATTCCTGTGGTAGGCGCACGAAATGCTGCACAATTGAAAGACAATCTGAAATGTGTTGACGTAAAACTAAGTCAGGAGCATATCAACAGAATGAATGAAGTGAGCAAAATTGAGTTAGGATTTCCACATGAATTTTTAACTCAGGAGGGCGTGAAGCAGATTTTGTTTGGAGGGTTTATTGATAAGATTGAAAATCATAGGAAGTAGTAAGTTTCGTCATGCTGAACTCGTTTCAGCATCTCTATAAGAAAGACCCTGAAACAAGTTCAAGGTGACGAAATGTCTATTTAAAATGTTCGGCTACCAATTTCCCTTTCGCCTTTCCAATCACTTTTGAAATTTCTTCTTCCGTTACTTCTTTTAGTTTTTTTACTGAACCAAAAGTTTTCAATAATTTCTGTGCGGTAATGTTGCTGATACCTTTTATTTCAGTCAGTTCAGTTTTTACGGTTGCTTTGCTTCTGCGATTTCGGTGGTGAGTAATTCCAAAGCGGTGCGCTTCATTACGCGCATGTTGAATAACTTTCAGTGTTTCTGATTTTTTGTCTATATAAAGCGGTAGCGAATCTCCAGGGAAATAAATCTCTTCCAGTTTTTTTGCAATGCCGATGACAGTGATCTTTCCGCGCAGTCCTAATTTTTCAAGACTTTGCAATGCGCTGCTCAGTTGTCCTTTGCCGCCATCAATAATTATCAGTTGGGGCATGTGTTGGTTTTCTTCCAGCATGCGAGAGTAACGTCTGGTAATTACTTCTTCCATGGATGCAAAATCATCAGGACCTACCACTGTGCGTATGTTAAAATGCCGATAATCTTTTTTGGACGGCTTGGCATTTTTGAAAACCACCATTGCCGAAACAGGGTGTGCACCTTGTATGTTGGAATTGTCAAAACATTCAATGTGTGCAGGCAATTCCTTCATCCTCAAATCAACTTTCATTTGCTCCAATATTCGCTGTGTATGTCGCTCAGGATTTATTTTTTCCTGTATTCGCAGTTTATCCTGACGGAAATATTTTGCATTACGCAACGAAAGATCCAACAGACTTTTTTTATCACCGCGTTGAGGAACAAAAAATTCAACACCCGGAAATTCAATTCCGGGGCTGAACGGCACAATCGCTTCCTTCATCTCGCTTCCGAAGAGTTCAAAAATTTCTCCGATTGCAAACGATAATAATTCTTCATCGCTTTCATCCAATCGTTTATTCAACTCAATAGTGTGGGTTTGCACAATGGCTCCATCCACTACACGCATAAAATTTACGTACGCATTTTTCTCATCGCTCATAATGCTGAACACATCCACCTTGCCAATCGCAGGATTCACAACAGTTGACTTACCGCGGAACTTTTCCACCATATCAAGTTTGTGCTTCACAACCTGAGCCTTTTCAAATTCTAATTTCACAGCAAAATCGTTCATCTGCGTTTCAAGATGCTCCAAAACTGAACGGATATTTCCTTTGATGATGTGTTTTACCTGTTGCAGATTTTCATTGTATTCCTGCTCACTTTGCAAACCTTCACAAGGACCAAGGCAATTGCCGATCTGGTATTCCAGACACACTTTGAATTTTTTTGCCTTTATATTTTCTTCAGTCAAATTCAAATTACATGTTCTGATTGGATAAAGTCTGCGTGCCAGCTCCAGCACGGCATGCATCATCTTCACATTTGCATAAGGACCATAATAAGTTGAACCATCTTTAACCGGATTGCGCATGGCATAAACACGCGGAAAATGTTCGTCACGGATACAAATCCATGGAAAACTTTTATCGTCTTTGAGACGGATATTATAGCGTGGCTGGTATTTTTTTATCAGGCTGTTTTCAAGAAGAAGGGCATCAAGTTCGGTTTCAACAACGGTGTATGCAATATCTGCAACCTTGTTCACCATCACCCATGTTTTACGGTTTTCGTATTGTTCGCGGTTGAAGTAACTGCTTACCCTTTTCTTCAGGTTTCGGGCTTTGCCCACATAAATAATAGTTCCCTCTTCGTTGGAAAAACGGTACACTCCAGGATTGTCGGGCAGGGTGGAGATGATATTTTTAAGATGCTGTTCCTTTTCTTGGCTCACGCAACAAATATACTTTCAATAAGTGTTTTTAATTATTCGCCCCAACTATTTTAATAACTTTGAACCCCGTAACATTTCAAACTACTATGTCTTCTACTAAATATATCTTCGTTACGGGCGGAGTAACCTCCTCATTGGGGAAAGGAATTATTTCCGCATCGCTTGCAACACTTTTGCAGGCAAGAGGTTATAAAGTAACCATCCAAAAGCTCGACCCCTACATTAACGTTGATCCCGGGACACTTAATCCGTATGAGCATGGTGAATGTTTTGTAACCAACGATGGCGCTGAAACCGACCTTGACCTTGGGCATTACGAACGTTTTCTGAATGTACCCACTTCACAGGATAATAACGTAACCACCGGAAGGATTTACCAGACCGTTATTAATAAAGAGCGTGAAGGTGCTTACCTCGGAAAAACCGTTCAGGTAATTCCCCACATAACCGATGAGATAAAACGCAGAATTAAACTGCTTGGACAAACAGGCAAGTTTGATATTGTAATTACTGAAATTGGTGGAACAGTTGGTGACATTGAATCACAACCTTACATTGAAGCGGTGCGCCAATTGAAATGGGAGTTAGGTCATGGAAACCTGATTGATATTCACTTAACGCTGGTACCGTATCTTGCTGCTGCCGGTGAGTTGAAAACCAAACCTACACAACACTCTGTTAAGTCATTATTAGAATTTGGTATTCAGCCTGATATATTGGTTTGCCGATCTGAACGCCATATTCCGAAAGATATGCGCAGAAAAATTGCGTTGTTCTGCAACGTTACTATCAATGCAGTTGTTGAATCGTTAGATGCCGAAAGTATATATGATGTTCCGCTGCTGATGCTGAAAGAAGAATTGGACAAAGTGGCTCTTGCAAAACTAAATCTTCCTCAGAAAAAAGAGCCGGATTTAAAACAATGGATTGATTTTGTTCATAAACTCAAGAACCCCGCTCATGAAGTGCGCATAGGTTTGGTAGGTAAATACATTGAGTTGAAAGATGCTTATAAATCCATCAATGAATCGTTTATTCATGCAGGTGTTGCAAATGAGTGCAAAGTAAAATTAGAATGGATACATTCAGAAAGTATTACTCCCGGAAATGTAGAAGAAAAATTGGGCAAGTTGAAAGGAATTTTGGTTGCACCGGGTTTTGGCGATAGAGGAATTGAAGGAAAAATAACTGCCATAAAATATGCCCGCGAAAACAATATTCCTTTCCTGGGAATTTGTTTGGGAATGCAATGTGCTGTTATTGAGTTTGGACGAAACGTACTTGGTTTTAAAGATGCTCATTCATCGGAGATGAGCCCAAAATCAAAGCACAAGGTGATTGATATGATGCAGGAGCAAAAGAAAATTACTGCCAAAGGTGGTACCATGCGCTTAGGAGCTTATCCCTGCAAAATCAAAAAAGGAACCAAAGCTTTTGTCGTTTACGGGAAAGAGAATATCAGTGAGCGCCACCGCCACCGCTATGAATTTAATAACACCTTTCTGAAAGAATACGAGAAAAAAGGAATGATTGCTTCGGGAATAAATCCTGATAACAACTTAGTGGAAATGGTTGAGTTAAAAAATCATCCCTGGTTTATTGGTGTTCAATACCATCCTGAGTATAAGAGTACGGTTGCAAAACCACATCCGCTGTTTGTGAAGTTTGTGAAAGCTGCGTTGGAGAAGAAGAACGCAAAGTAGTTTTCGTCATTGCGAGCGATAGCGAAGCAATCTCATTATAATATGCAGTAGTTTAATCAGGAGATTGCTTCGGTCGTTGCTTCCTCGCAATGACGGGTTTTAATAAAACCCAACCTGCACTCCAACAGTAAGTCTGGGTAATTCAGGTGGCAAGACAGGGTGGGTTTTTGAAGTTTTGAATAAATCTGAAAAGCGCCACGAAGCAAAAAATATCCAACGGTTAAAACCCAGTCGCGCCATTGCTCCGTAATTCAGAGCATGGTAATAATCAAGACCGGTGGCGGTAGCACGCACCACTCTTCCATCGGGAAGTTTGTTTCTGGTGAACTGCGAAAGACGGAAGGTCCACTCGCCATAAGCGCCAATGTCAATGAAATTGCCTACACGGTTTCCGCGTTTCTTTTCAAGGTTAAAGCGCAGATAAGGTGCTATACTCAGGCTGTGAAAGGTGAGGCGTTCTTTGTCGTTTATAAGTGTATCGGGGAAGGCTTTGAGTGAGTCTTGTTTAATAGCATAAAACAGTCCGCTATAGTAGGCATCGGTACCCCATGAGAAGAAATTGCTGACACGGTATTTATAACGGAGACCAAACAGAAAGTTGCCTGAGTTGCCATAGCGAATTGCTGTTCCCGGGCCTTCGGTTCCGCCAAAGGTAGCGCCATAGCCCATAAACGAATGCAGAAAATTGCGGTAGTTTGGGCCAAATGTTGGGGTAATGGTGTCGGCTGTTACTTCTTCATGCAAAAGAACTTCCTGAGCATTTCCGAAAAGAAACAGGAAGCAAGAGGTAAGAAGCAAGAGACAAAACTTTTTCATTCGCATAATTTTTTCAAAACTAAATAATATATGCGAACGCTTTTCATGAATCAGACTTTTGATTTAAAATGAATTTTTATACTTTCGTTATAACTAAAGCCTAATTATTAACTCTTAAAAACTAAATATCATGTTAAAAAAAGTATTACTTGTAATTGGCGGCATCATAGTGTTGGCGCTGCTTGTTTCGCTGGTTCTTCCATCAAAGGTGCATGTGGAGCGCAGCATTGTTATTAATGCACCGGCTGCAAAAATTTTCAATGAAGTAAACAGTCTTCAGAAATGGGCTGCCTGGGATCCGTGGCAGAAAAAAGATCCTAATGTTCAGAATAATTATACAGGACCTGAATCGGGTGTAGGAAATACCAACACCTGGAAAAGCGACCACAAAGAAGTGGGCTCGGGAAGTCAGACGATAACTGAAAGCGTACCTAACGAGGCCATTAAAGCCAAGATGCTTTTTGGTGAGGCCGGAGAGGAGTATGGCGAAGGAACAGGGTTCTTCAATTTTGCGCCCGAAGGCGAGAACACAAAAGTTGTTTGGGGAATGGACATGGATTTGGGTATGAATCCTATGGCACATTACTTCGGACTGATGATGGATGGTACAATCGGGAAAGACTTTGAACAGGGTCTTAACAACCTTAAAGCACTTGTTGAAAGTATGCCCGATGAAGCGCCTGCGGTTGCAGAAATAGCAACAGGTGATTCGCTGAAAACGGCTGAAACTGCTCCGGCAACACATTAAATCTTTAATAGCTTAAAATAAGAAAGCCCGCGCATTTGCGCGGGCTTTCTTATTTGGTCTGAAGAATATTACAACACGTTAATCTTCTTCACCACTTTATCCTGTGTTTTCATATCGGTAACTTCTACAAAATACAATCCTGCAGAAAGTTTGTTTACATCTAATTTTATCTGCTCGGCAAATTGAGGCGAGGTTGTTACCAGGTCGCCTGCAATATTCATAACACGTGCTACGTAGTTTGATTTTTTGTTCATGAACACGGTAACATCGGTTTGTGCAGGGTTAGGATAAACCAAGGCATCCAAGGTAAATAGCGGAGGTGAATCGTCATCCGCAACATCGGTGTACAGGTTGGTGTAAATAGGCAGGCTGATGTTGGTAGGATGTTCAGGCGAAAAGTGAACACGCTGAACCGCTATGCGGGGAGCCATTTCTACGCCCTGATAAACATACGTTTGTCCGTCACCGGGTTTGCGTCTGAAAAATTCACCATCCTCAATAGGTAGGTTTGGATTAACCTGAAAACGGCTGAAAATACTGCTGCTGACAAGGATTTTAATTTTGTGTCCGTCACCAAAGGTGTAAGCAATAGGAGGCATTGAGAAAACATACTCATAAATTTTTCCCGCCTCAATATTGGTATAAGGTGTCTGGTCATTGGGGTAAGGCCATTCGCTGTCCATCTCAGGATGTTCCACTAAATTGCGCACATAATCACGTGCACGTGCATTTACGCAGCCTTCAATCACAAAGAATTCGCGTCCGTCAGGATATACATCAACGATACGCACCATAAAGTCGGTATCGGTTGGGTCGCCTTCCGATGCACCGCCCGGATTTGTTTTCGCGTAAAGAGTCATAGTAGGAAAACCGATTACGCAAAGTGAATCCTGCACTTCTTCTGCAATAAACTGAAGCACGCCTGTACGGTCAATAGTATATTGTGCATAGCGCGGGTCTTTGATATTGAACTGCCCTTGCGAAGTGCGCTCGCCATCGGGTGTGCGCACAATCATGTTAGAACCGCCCACACCATAAATCGGATCATCGGGGTCGTGTACATAAATGTTGTAGCCTTCATCTTCAACAGGTGAATTCTCATTCAATGTTCCGTCCTGGTGCAAATACATTTTTTTGCGGGTAATAAAATCCAGGCCCGGACCTTCGGGAAGCGGGAAGGTATCAGATGCAAACCAATACGAACCAAGTTCAGCATTAGCAGGATCATCGTTAGGTCCGATTACATAAAAGCGAACATCGGGAACATCAGTTGGGTCAGAGAAATCGCGGTATGGAATACCGTCAATGGCAACACCATCAAGTCCTGCAATTAGTGGATTGCCAAAAGCAGGAATATCAAACGTTACTACCTCGTCTATCCCAAACAGCGGCTGGCGAACCTGTGCTTTAAATCCCGGTATTCCACCGGTACCCTGCAACAGGTTAAGCAGTTGTTTGTAGGTAAGTATTACATCTTCGGCAGGCATGCGTATTTGCAGGGTGCCGCCCAATACATCGGTCCATGTGCTGCTGGCAGGTATGCGGGCCTTGGGTTCGCCAAGGTATTCCTCTGCTGAGTAGTTGAGGTTGTAGCGGAACCATCCGATAACTTCTGAAGTAATAGCTTTTGAAATGGGAATATTTCCTTGATCTCCAAAATCATCGAAGTTGATACCTATGATATCGTTGGTGTTATCAGGGTAAGTGCGGTCGCCTGTTGTAACTCCACCGGTTGTCTGGTGTGCCCATGGGCCGATAACTAATTTCTGAAGGTCGCGGTTTTTCTTCGTTGGGTCAAGGTATTTTTTCATGTTAGCCCAAGTCTCAATTTGCCCGTCAATAAAAATATCCCACCATCCGGTAAGGTGATAAGCGGGAACTTCCATGTTGGTATAGCGGCTTTGAATATCCTGCCCGTATGTAAGATTGGGATTGCTTTTTAATCCTTCACCGTTCATGTCAACCGTTGCGCGGGTAATGTCCATTTCAGGGCGCCCTGCTGAGTTGGGATAATAGCCTGCACGCATTAAATCTCCTGTTTCTGCATCCTGATAGCGGATGGAAACAAAGTGGTCAATTGCCAGACCGGCTGCATCAAATTTATTCTGTGAATAGTGCTTGGTTCTTCCGTTAATGAATAAATCTTTGGGTAAATCATAATCTTTTGAACTGTGAATGCTGTTGTGCATTTCGTTGTCAATGTCCATCAGGTCATCATCGGTGCCGGTAAAAATTTGTCCTTTCAGCCAGCCCGTAACAAGGCGATCACGCAGCACACCATTTTGGAAACCTGTGCTTTTGTAAAACTCACCGGGGGCAACAATCGGCATCAGGCTTTTCAGGCCCGGTTGTGTGTCGTCAATCTTGTGGGCTGCAGCTGCCTGATATTGATTATAACCCAAGGCCGATGCGCCAAACATGGCAATACGTCCGTTGGTCATAAAATCGGTGGTTTCAAAAGTGCCGTCTCCGTCAAGGTCATAGGTTCTTTTTAAACTGTCGATGATAAAATTGATGGAGTTGTAACCGTCTTCGTGTTTGTTTCCGTTCTTCGGGTCACTTGGATCGGTAGCATCCAGCACGTGTGTAAAGTTGGGGTGATAATCATTTTTATCCCAGCTGTCGCTGATAAGCGGAAGGTAAACACCTTCTGAAGTATAGCGTCCGCGCATATCCTGTGTAGCATAAACATATCCCATAATGGCAACAACACCGCCTTCGGCATTATTACCGTTTCCTTTGTCATAAGGAGTGCGGGTAAATACCATTGGCAGGCGATATGGATTCGGATTTGGTTCTCCGATTGTATCGGTGCCCACCACATGAAAAACAGAATCATAAATAATCATCTGCGTGCCTCTTTTTACCAGCTCAAGGTCAAACGTTCCGAAGCCGGGAATATTGATGGGAACAACGAGGCAATCCTTTGCAATAGGCAGATAGCAATCGGTCATCAGGTGAACCCCATCCGGCATGGTAAAGGGCACGGTGATGGTGGTGGTCAGTTCGCTGATGTCGTCAAACTGTCCGTTAATTACAGGTTGTGCAATTGCGCTGAATACAAGGCAACATACAACAATGAACGAGTAGATTTTTTTCATAGTTTAAATATTTGGAAGCCCGATATTAGAAAAGATTTTTTGGAATAGCAAATTTTCTAATCGTCATTGCGAGGGTTTTTCACCCGAAGCAATCTCACTTTGATTAAACAATCTGTCATTTGATGAGATTGCTTCGGTCGTTCCTCCCTCGCAATGACGATTAAATTTCTCCTCTACCCAACAGCACGACCGGATTTTCCAACAAAAACTTAAAAGTTTGCAGAAATTTTGCACCCGTTGCGCCATCCACTACGCGGTGGTCGCACGAGAGGGTAACCTTCATTACATTGCCCGGAACCACCTGATTGTTTTTTACAACTGGTGTTTGCCTTACAGCACCTATTGCCATAATGCAGGCATCAGGCGGATTAATGATGGCTGTAAATTCTTCGATGCCGAACATGCCCAGGTTGGAGATGGTAAAGGTGTTGCCTTCCCACTCGGCAGGTTGCAGTTTTTTGGTTTGTGCTTTTTCGGCTAAGGCTTTTACTTCGGTTGCAATCTGTGAAAGCGGTTTGGTATCGGCAAAGCGAATGACCGGAACTAATAGTCCTTCTTCCACCGCCACGGCTACTCCAATATGCACATGATTGTTGTAGCGGATTTTATCACCGCGCCATGATGCATTTACTTTTGGATGTTCTTTCAGGGCCACAGCAGCAGCTTTCAGTATCATATCGTTGAACGATATTTTTGCAGGTGCTACTGCATTGATAGCAGTACGTGCAGCTACTGCATTATCCATATCCAGTTCTAGGGTTAGGTAAAAATGGGGCGAGGTAAATTTGCTTTCGGCCAAACGCTTGGCAATGGTTTTGCGCATTTGCGAAACCTCTACTTCGGTATAACTTTCTTTTTCATCTGCCACCGAACGCTGTGAATATGCTGACAGGTTTACATCAAACACATCGCGCTTAACTACTCGCCCTGCATCACCGCTGCCTTGTAAACGGCTCAGGTCTATGCCTTTTTCTTTTGCAAGTTTTTTAGCGAGGGGCGAGGCTTTTATTCTGCCGTCTGTAGAGTCGGTATTCGGTAACCGGTGATCGGTAATCGGTTGCGGACTTTGTTCTTTTTGTTCAAATACTTCTTTCTTTACCTCGGCAACGGGTTCTTCTTTTTTTGCAGGCTCTTCTTTTTCCTGCTTGCTGCCGCTGCCTACTGCCGCCTTCTTAACGTCTCCTTCTATCAGTGCTTTCACATCTTCGCCTTCCTTTCCAAGAATAGCAAGTATGGAATCAACGGGTGCGGTTTTGCCTTGTTCTACTCCGATGTATAACAACACACCGGTTTGAAAAGATTCAAACTCCATTGTGGCTTTGTCGGTTTCTATGTCGGCAATAATTTCGCCTGAGGCAACTTTGTCGCCCACTTTTTTGTGCCACTTGGCTACCACGCCTTCAGACATGGTATCACTGAGTTTGGGCATGCGTACTATTTCGGCCATTGTTTAATTACATTTATTTGCGTGTGAGCAAATGTATGTTTTTTATGAAAGACGAAACAGGTAGTTTGTTACGCTGCCTTGTGGGTACCGTCACAAAAGGGGCCATTGGCCGTTGCCTTGCACATGCAGAGGTAGGCGGTTTCGGTTTTCTCGGCTTTAAATACGGTGGGCTTTAAATCAGTGGTTTTGTGTGATCCATCGCAAAAGGGTTGCTTGGCCGACAGACCGCAGGCGCACCATGCATAGGTTTTACCTTCTTCTAACTGTACTGCCGCAGGGCTGCTGCCGGCTTTGTGGGGTGTGGTGCTCATGGTTACTTTGTTTGTTTAGATAGCAAACAAGCAAGGTGGGGGATTGTTTAGAAAATAAAAAAGCAGAACGGGGTTCTGCTTTTTTGGGGATTGAAAATCTCGTTCAGCAGAGATCTAATAAAAGTTATTGCTTTTTACCTTTATAGCTACAACCGTTTGGAATACGGGCTGGCGAAATAGAGAAAAAGATACTGTCAGTTGAAAAAAATCTTCCTCTGTTTTGATTGCTTGGTAAATTAGAAGCCATAACTCCGTTTTTAAGTTTTAGCTCGTGTACCTTGCCTCTGATGGTAATATTAAGAACAGAATCCCGCGTGTTATTTTTTGTAATAAAAACGGTAATGGTATCGTTTCTATAGCTTAGTTCCGTATAATCAGAACTTAACACCCCACATTTACTGCGACAAAAATATGTTCCTACATAGGTATCGCGGTAGTCTTCTGTAGGTAGTATAAATGCACTGAAAATGATAACACCTGTAACTAATAAAAATAGATTTTTTTTCATTTCAGTCTTTTTGAATTATTGAATAATTAATTTACCTGTTGCAATAACTTCATTTGGTGAT
>CANKAM010000014.1 GCA_947479755.1 Bacteroidota bacterium | reverse complement strand
TCAGTCATATATTCTTCAATCGGCAAGCAGGCACAAACTAAATTTCTGTCGCCATAAGCATTGTCAACCCGGCTTACTGGTGGCCAGAACTTATTATCGGCAATCCATTTTAACGGATAAGCTGCTTTGTTTCTGGAATAAGAATGTTGCCAGTTATCACTCACTACTTCTTTTGCTGTGTGAGGCGAATTTTTTAGAACGTTATCATTGATATCCGCTTTGCCTGAAGCTATTTCATCAATCTCTTTTTTGATGGAGATCATGGCTTCGCAAAAACGGTCAAGTTCTTCTTTCGATTCACTTTCTGTTGGCTCAATCATCAATGTTCCTGCAACGGGAAAAGAAACGGTTGGTGCGTGAAACCCATAATCCATAAGTCTTTTGGCAATATCTCCTGCTTCAACGTGTGAATCTTTTTTGAAATCACGGCAATCCAAAATCATTTCGTGTGCACAATGACCTTTATTGCCCTGATATAAAACAGGGTAATGTTTTTCTAATCTTGTTTTGATGTAATTCGCGCTGAGGATGGCAATTTTTGTTGAGTCGGTAACGCCTTGTCCGCCCAGCATTTTTATGTATCCGTAAGAAATCAAAAGAATAAGTGAGCTTCCCCAAGGCGCTGCCGAAACAGCATTGATAGCCTGGCTTCCGCCTGTTTTTACTACCGCGTGTCCGGGAAGGAAGGGCGCAAGGTGAGCCGCAACTCCGATTGGTCCCATGCCGGGACCGCCACCGCCATGTGGGATAGCAAATGTTTTGTGTAGGTTCAGGTGACAAACGTCAGCACCAATATTTCCGGGAGAAGTTAATCCCACTTGTGCATTCATGTTCGCGCCATCCATGTAAACCTGTCCGCCATTCGCATGGATAATTTTATTACATTCGATAATAGTTTCTTCAAACACACCATGCGTAGATGGGTACGTAACCATCAGGCACGAAAGTTTGTCTTTGTGTTGTTCTGCTTTTGCTTTTAAATCTGCAAGGTCAATGTTTCCGTTGTCATCGCATTTTACCACTACCACTTCCATGCCCGCCATTACTGCGCTGGCAGGGTTTGTTCCGTGTGCCGATTGCGGAATTAATGAAATGGTACGATGCGTATCGCCACGACTTTCATGGTATTTTGCAATCACCATCAGTCCGGCATATTCGCCTTGCGCACCGGAATTGGGTTGAAGTGAAACCGCTGAAAACCCTGTGATTTCGCACAAAGCTTTTTCCAGTTCATCAAAAACCAAATGATATCCTTTTGCCTGATAAGCCGGAACAAAGGGATGCATATCAGCAAACGAAGGATTGGTGATAGGATACAACTCACTTGCGGCATTCAGTTTCATTGTGCATGAGCCCAATGAAATCATAGAATGGGTAAGTGACAAATCTCTATTCTCTAATTTTTTGATGTAACGCATCATTTCTGATTCAGAGTGATAGGTATTGAAAACTGGGTGCGTTAAAAATGTGCTTGTTCTTGCAATCGCTTCGGTAAGAGGTGATTTTATTTCTGAGGGAGCAAGCGCTGCCGGTGTCTTTCCAACCACTTCTGCCAGCAAAGCAATAATTGCTGCCACATCTTGTTCCGATGTGGTTTCATCTAAACTGATTCCAAGCTTGTTATTTTCGTCATAACGGAAATTGATGTGATTATTTTCCGCTGCTTCTTTTATGGCTGTAGGATTGGTTTGCGTAGGCAACGAAAAAGTAATGGTATCAAACCATGTTTTGTTTTCGATGAAGTAACCCAATTTTTGCAGTTCCGCAGCAAGCAATGAAGTCAATGAATGCACATTTCCTGCAATGCGTTTCAATCCTTCAGGGCCGTGGTAAACGGTGTACATGCTTGCCATTACCGCCAACAACGCCTGCGCTGTGCAAATGTTGGAAGTTGCTTTATCTCTGCGGATATGTTGCTCACGAGTTTGCAACGCCATACGCAATGCATGATTACCGCTTGCATCTACTGAAACACCGATAATCCTTCCCGGCAGGCTGCGTTTAAATTCATCTTTGGTTGCAAAAAATGCTGCGTGCGGACCACCATAACCCATAGGAACGCCAAAGCGCTGGCTGTTCCCCAACACTACATCTGCGCCCCATTCTCCGGGAGGAGTTAATAAAACCAAACTCAATAAATCAGAAGCAACTGCTACTTTAATTCCTTTTGCGTGTGCAGTTTCGGTGAAGGTTTTGTAATCATTTACCGAACCATCGGCAGCAGGATATTGAAGCAAAGCACCAAACACATTATCATGAAAACTGAAATTGTGTTCATCGCCCACAATCAATTCAATGCCTAATGGCTTGCTGCGGGTGCGCAATACATCTATGGTTTGCGGAAAAATATTTGCCGAAACAAAAAATGCTTTCGCATCGCGTTGCTTCACTTCTTTTTCGCGGGTGTTGTAAAACATGATCATCGCTTCGGCAGCGGCAGTAGCCTCATCCAGCAATGATGCATTGGCCATCGGCAAGCCTGTTAAATCCGAAACCATGGTCTGAAAATTCAGCAGCGCTTCCAATCTTCCCTGCGCAATCTCGGCCTGATAAGGTGTGTAGGCAGTGTACCAGCCCGGATTTTCCAACACATTTCTGCGAATAGCAGCGGGAATAATAGTATTGTAATATCCTTGCCCGATATAGGTTTTAAAAACTTTGTTCTTTCCGCCCACCTCGTTGATGTGTGCTGCATAATCGTACTCGCTCATAGGAGCGGGTAAATTCAGCGGCTTTTTAAGGCGAATACCTGCGGGAACAGTTTCGCTGATTAAGGTTTCAATGGAGTCAACGCCAATTACCGCCAACATTTTTTCGGTGTCGGTTTTGCGGGGTCCGGTGTGGCGGTAGAAGAAAGAATCTTGTGTCATTTTAATGTAGGGGATTTTTGAAAAACTGCGCAAAGATAGATTTTAGTTACCTACAACAAATAGAAGGAAAAAGTGTTTTTCAACAGCATTTACACCACCGTAGGATTGCTCTTGTCATACATATCCTTCACCGAGCCAAAACCAATCACATCGCTCATAATGTTATCGTCACTCAGTTCAATTGCTTTCAGCAGTTTGTCGTAGCCGAATTTGTCTTTCAGGTTGTAAACGGTTTGGCGCAGCTTATCCTGTTTCACGGTGTCTTCAAATAAATCCAGCACCAGCGCATCGGCAGGCACAAACTTAGAAACGGTTACGCCCATTGCCGAAATATGGGTGTTAATCAACGCATCGGAATGATGTGTTTCGCGGAATTTTTTCATGCGCGCTTTAATGAGGTCCAGAATTTTTGTGCCTTCCTGCACGGGGCTTCCGGCATGAATGTGGTCGCTCCACACTTTGTTGTCTTCGTAATTAATGAACACGGTTATGTCTTTTGCATACACGCCCTGACCTACCATGCGTTTCTCTAACATCATACATAAAGAGACGAGCAGATTTTCCATCGTTTGCACATTCTGCCTTTGCGAAGCCGACACCTGACGCATGGCCTGCATGGTTTTATATTCGTGAAAATCAATATCCACTTCTTTGAAATTCAAACGGTCGTGCCAATAAATCCCAACCACGCTTTTCAGTGCTGCCCTTAATTTATCCGATGAGGCATAGCGCAGTTGAAGCGGAGTTGTTATTCCTGCTTTTATCAGTTGTGCCGAGAGGCCTCCGGCAATTCCGGGCAAATCGGTAAGCTGCAGTTTTGACAAAACTTCATCAATGTTTTCAGGGAAAATAGTAACCAGTCCATCGGGCTTTTGCAAATCAGTAGCCAGCTTGGCAAGAAAAGCGTTGGGTGCAATGCCTATGCTGCATTGCAGGTAATCGCCCACTTCTTTGCGGATGCGCTGCTTTATTTCACGGGCCAGTTTCAGCGGGTCTTTGTAAACGTGTTTGTAGGTTGTTAAATCCATCATTGCCTCGTCAATGCTTTTGGGATACACCTCTTCGCAATAGCTGCGCAGAATTTTCATAATGCCCACATGAAACTCGCGGTAACGGGGCGGGTGTGTTTCCAGGGGAATTAAATCGGGACAAAGTTTTACCGCCTCGTTCAACCGCATACCTGTTTTTACGCCAAACTTTTTTGCCTCTATGCTGGGGGCTATTACACAACCGTATTTGCCGGGATACACGCATACCGCCACGGGCCGATTGCGCAAATAAAAATTTACCTGCTGCTCGCAGGTGGCAAAAAAGCTGTTCATGTCTATGAACAGGATGAGGTTGTTGGATTGCATTGGTGAAACGAAAATAGTTATTCCAAACGAGGCAATTTCAATTTTGAGGCAGGGATATTTATGAACAATGATTTACGATGTGGCATTGATGTGTGGCATTGAGTTATTGAAAGTGAACACTGTTATTATGATACTGAACACCGTGAAATTGATGGTGAACACCATCGTGTTGATAGTGAACACCGTCTTTTTGACAGCGGACACCGTTCTGTTGAAAATGAACACTGCCTTTATGACAGTGAACACCACGATATTGATAGTGGACACCGTGATATTGATGGTGGACATACCCTCCTGTACCACCCCCTGCCCCCTCCTTGAATAAGGAGGGGTGAAAAAAAAGCGCGAGATGTATCTCGCGCTTTTTTGACCTCACCCCTGACCCCTCTCCTTTGAGGAGAGGGGAAGGAATGTTGTTTAATTAGTTTTTCTTTTTTGGGCGTCTGAAGCGGATGCCTGTGATGAGGCGGGAATTTGCATTTGAGCCGATGAGACCTTTTACATAGTCTTTGCAAGCGGCTGCTATGTCGAGCATTCCGGTTTCTTCCTGATAGAGAGCGTTGTCGCGGGTTACGCGGGCAGAGAGTACGGGAGCTATGATGGTTCCGATGTTGTCGTTTGCTGATTTCATGCTGGTGTTTAATGCCTGAAGCGTTGGCAATGACAGCTCGGGTTCGTTGGGAACGTAGTTGGGGTCTGAGGAGAAAAGGTCTAAGAGTTGTTTGAATGTATCTTGTTTTTGAACGTAGCTGAGGTGACTTTGGCTAACGTGGTTGGGGTCGGGTGTGCCGTCAGCGAGTTTTGGTATTTTAGTATTGAAACCGCGAAGTTTATCGGCTAATCCTTTTGCATCTTTTTTTACTTGTTTAGATGCTTTTGTAGACTCGAAATAGTTGAGTGCTTTTGTTGTAAGTTTTTGAATTGGTTTGTAAAGTATTTCGCGGGAGTTGATTGGATTTTTTGAACTCTGAACTGCCGAGGTGAGGGTTTGATGGGCGGTGTCGGCAGTTTGCCAGCGGAGGGTCATGTTGGCAATTGTTAAATCAGTGTTACTTGGATTGTAACCGGGGATTACTGAGCAACGGTCAATCATTAATTTGAAGTTGCTGATGTTGACTGCATGTCCTGTTTCGTAATTTGTTGCCATGATGTTTTAGGTATTTGAGGTTTGTATTACTGGATTGTATATTTAATTAGTATTTGCTGCGTGATAATGAAGTGAGAATTATTCTGTGATGCAAATATAAATAAGGAGAAAATTATTTTCAAAATTATTTTCAAAATTTTTTTTGTGAGGTTTTTTAGGAGGGAGGAACAAATAAAAAATTGAGGTTGTGAAATTTTTATACTTTTAAGGTTGAATATTAACAACTAAAACCAAAATCATGAAACATTTAATTCTCACAATAACCCTAATATTTTTTGCCTTAATAGGATATTCACAAATAACATATTCTAAGGATTATATGGGTAATACAGTTGCCAAAGATCAATATGGCAATGTGATTGCAGTCGGGTCAAAAGACTATCTCGGAAATTTTGTATGGAAGGATGAATATGGAAATGTAATTGAAACACAATCAAAAAATTATTTAGGACAAACAGAAGTTAAGGACCAGTATGGAAACACTCAAAATACGCGTTCACGAGACTATCTTGGGAACACGGTTCAAAAGGACCCATACGGGAATACTGAATATACATATTCGAAGGACTATCTCGGGAATACAGTTGTTAAAGACCAATACGGCAATGTAGTAGGGACTTACAAAAAGGATTATTTAGGAAATGTTGTTTTTGAACCACGCTAGTATTTTTTTTATGAAAACACTGTTAATATCAGTCATTATTATTTTTACATCAATTGCAAGTTTTGCTCAGGAAGACGGTCTGGAGACACTTCGCAATAAACCATTTGATATTATCAATTCAGAACATTCCTTTTCAGGTATATTATTAGACAGGAATCTTACAAATTTTATCAAGTTATTTGAATGCAATGAAAAAGAATTTGCAGACTTGATGAAAAAACTAAATAATAAAATCAGCTATGATGAAAATCTTTGTACTATAGGGACTGAGCAAATAAGTCTCGCAAAGTGGGGCGGAGACTATGATTATCTTTATTCGGTTCCCATGTATAGATTTATTAAATGCAAAGACAATTTAGAATTCACTTGGTATGGTCCTGAAGATTACAGTGGCTTTAAAAGTTTCCTCGATACAATTAATGACATGTATGTAAGTACACAAGATGGTTACAAATATTATGGTTTTAAAATTGAAGAAAAAAGATACCAATTTGCTTTTAAAAGAAACATATCTGAAAAAACTGCTTATGAATCTATGCTACTCATTGGTAAGTAGCTATTATAACCCATACCGATAGAAATACAAAATCAAAAAACCGCCTTGAGGAATTAGGGCGGTTTTTTTATTTTACATTTGAATATATAAGTGACTTGTTTAAGTAAGATGAAGAAAACAATATTATTACTAATCGTATTAAATATAGAACAATTAGCTTTTGCACAAGGCTATGACAGGGGTGGAGAAGAGCCAGTTTCTGGGCTTGGTTTAGGAGGTATTATTGTAATGTTTATCATTGGTATTATAGTTGTCGTAATTAAAGGTGAGAGTGATTTAAAACGAAGAAAAAAAGCTTTTAGCGATTTCGGCATCGATACCATTTCCAAAATTGAATTTGGAAGATATGCAATAAAAGGTGATACTAGATTGGAATATCCTATTGCTTTTATTAGCAATAATTCTTTAACTATTATTTCTAAAGAAGAAGCAGACAAAAGCGGTAAGATTGAACATGAAATTGTAATATCAATTGATAATTTGCAGAAGGTTATAATTGCAAAGACACAAGATAGATATGCAAAATACCAAAGTTTTACAGGTGCATTGACCCTTATAGAGAAAGATTCAACCTTTACTGAACTTGTATTTAATGATTCGATTCAGAGAGAGGTTGCTCGATTTACAGAACTTCAAAATAAATTAAAGAGTGAATTTAAATTACCAACTCAATAGTCCCCCTTCCTACTTCACCAACGCCCCGTTCAACCGCATCAACTCCGTTTCTGCAACTTTGGCTTCGTAGCGCACATTAACCAGGCGCACCGAGGCGGCATCCAGACTGTTTTGCGCTTCTTTTACCTGCAAGGTATTAATAGCACCGAGGCGGAAACTTTCCAATGCCACATCCGCATTTTCTTTTGCCAGCGTATAATTTTCTTCTTCCAGTTTCAGGATTTGCTGTGCATTTATAAACGAATTAAAAGCGCGCAGCACGCTGCTCTCCACCGAAAATTTAAGTTCATCAAACAGCAGTTGCGAATTGTTTATTGCCACCTGCGCATTTTTTATTTGCCGCGAGGCATTGCTGCCGTTATAGATATTCCAGCTCAGAAACAGCCCCCCGTTAAACCCGAGCATTTGATTCGAAAGCACAATGCCCGCCTGATTTTGTGTGTTCGAAAAATTGTAGTTGGCATTGAGCAGCAAACGCGGGTAGCGCTGCGAGCGCATTTCGCGCAACGCAAATTCATTTCCGAAAATATTTTTCTGCAAATACTGCAAGCTGTTATTCTGATTGATCACCGAAGTTTTCAAATCGCTGTAAGCGGGTTGGTAAGTGATGTCAATGGTTTCGTCCACATCAAAATCTTTGTCAACAGGCTGTGCCAGCAATTTGTTGAGCGCAATTTTTTGTTCGGCAAAAACATTTTTTTGTCGCAGTTGATTCGATTTCTGCGCATTCATATCCACCTTCGCCTGCAGGTAATCCAACTTAGAACCCGAACCTATTTTCCATTTTGCTTCGGCAATTTTTACGCGCTCTTCATACAAGGCTAAACTGTTTGCGATGGTGGCCAGCAATTGTTTCTGTTTTGCCAGTGCATAATAGGTGTTCATGATTTCGGCAACGGTATTTTCAATCGCTATTTTCAGATTGATTTCGCTCATCGCATCCAGGGTTTTCAGCCTGTCGTAAGTGGCAAACATTCTCATGCCGTCAAACAAGGTCCAGTTGAGCGCAACACCCGTTGCAACGCCTGTAGAAACCGCTCCTTTGCGGCTTACTTCGGTTCCGGTAGCAAATTTCTGGTCGGTATTATTGGCGGCATACGTTCCCGAAGCATTAAAGCTTACCTGCGGCATCATACCTGCGTTGCCAACGGTTACATCGTTTCCGGCAATTTCATTTTCGCCCTGAGAAATAAGAATGGAATGATTGTTTTTCAGCGCCAGTTCAATCGCTTTTTCAAGCGTAAGTTTTTCCTGCGCAGAAATTTTTCCTGAAAAAATAAAAAACAAAATCAGGATAAAACTAAGCCTCTGCATGTTTCTTATCTCTTGACAGGTAGGAGTAAATAGCGGGAATAACATAGAGCGTGAGCATGAGCGAAAACATCAGTCCGCCAATTACCACAATACCCATGCTCATGCGGCTTTTAGCGCCTGCACCTAAAGCGAGTGCAATTGGCAAAGCACCCAATGCTGTGGCAATGCTGGTCATTAAGATAGGGCGCAAACGGGCGGCAGCAGCTTCGTGAATGGCTTCTTTTACACTCTTGCCTTGTTCTTTCAACTGGTTGGCAAACTCCACAATCATAATTCCGTTTTTGGTTACCAGACCAATCAACATAATGATCCCGATCTGACTGAAAATATTCAGCGTTTGATTGAAATACCACAACGAAAGCAGCGCACCTGCAATAGCCAGTGGAACGGTGAGCATGATGATGAACGGGTCAATAAAACTTTCAAATTGTGCGGCTAAAATCAGGTAAATCAAAACCAAGGCAAGCACAAACGCGAACAGAATGTTAGAAGAGCTTTCTTCAAAGTCGCGTGAAGGGCCGGTCAATGCCGAAGAAAAAGATTCGTCAAGAATTTTTGCCTGAATTTCGCGCATGGCGTTGATACCGTCAGCAATGGTTTTTCCGGGTGCCAAACCTGCCGAAACGGTTGCACTTTGGTAACGGTTGTAGTGATACAACTGTGGCGGACTGCTGTGTTCTTCCACGTTCACCAGGTTATCCATTTGTATCAGCACACCTTTGTTATTCCGCACATAAATCGACTTCAGGTCAAGCGGCTCGTCACGGTTTTCGCGGCTCATTTGCCCGATAACCTGATATTGTTTTCCGTTCATGGTGAAGTAAGAAAAACGTTGTCCGCTCAATGCAAACTGTAAGGTTTGCGCAATGTCTAATTCCGAAACACCCACGTTGTTGGCTTTCTCGCGGTCAGGAATAATATTCAGTTCAGGCTTGTTGAATTTCAAATTCACATCCATAATTCCACCGAAGGTTGGATTGGTAGCAACTTCGGCAAGAAACAGCGGAAGTTTTTCCTGCAACTTTTGAAAATTAGGAGCCTGCAAAACAAACTGCACGGGCAGCGCACCGCGTGGTCCGCCACCTGCTGAAATGGTCTGCTCCTGTATCACAAATGTTTTTGCCTCGGGAAAGCCGCGCGTGATTTTGGAGACATAATCTGCAATCTCTTGTTGCGAGCGTTCGCGCTCGTCAGGGTCAGTTAATTTCAGTCGCACAAAAGCTGTGTTCACGGCACCCGAGCCTGTAAAGTTGGGGGCAGTAACAGTGAGTAAAACTTTTTTCTCAGGAATTGAATCGTTCACGAATTGTGTGAGCTTCATCACATAGTTATCGGTGTATTCATAAGAAGAACCTTCGGGAGCTGTAGCCATGATGCGGAACCAACTGCGGTCGTCCAGTGGAGCAAGTTCTGATTTTATGTTTTTGCCGAAGAAGAAAATCATTCCACCTGCAACAACCAAAATTATCAGAGACAACCAACGCTTTGTCATAAAGCCTTTCAGCGAATTGCTGTAGCTGTTAACCATGCCTACAAAAAACGGTTCGGTTGCT
Organism: Bacteroidota bacterium; assembly: GCA_947479755.1. Lineage (GTDB taxonomy): Bacteria > Bacteroidota > Bacteroidia > SXHM01 > SXHM01 > SXHM01. The sequence continues at coordinate 60,269 of CANKAM010000014.1, read as the reverse complement.
TCATAAAAACGATTGTGTTTGTTGCCTTTCCGCAGCAAATGTGCGTTGAGCATAGGCGTAAGTGTAAGCGAAACAAAAGCAGAAATAAGAACGGCAGTTGCCAGCACAATTCCGAATTCCTGAAACAATTTACCTACAAAACCTTCTAAGAAAATAATCGGGAGAAACACGGCTGCCAGCGTGACAGACGTTGAAATGATGACAAAGAATATTTCATTAGAACCTTTGATAGCAGCTTCCATGGGCGACATGCCTTGTTCAATTTTTTTGAAAATATTTTCGGTAACAACAATACCGTCATCCACTACCAAGCCTGTTGCCAATACAATAGCAAGCAGCGTTAAAACATTAATGGAAAAACCAAAAAGATACATCACAAAGAAAGTTCCCACCAGTGAAACCGGAATGTCAATCAGCGGACGAATAGCAACAACCCAGTCGCGAAAAAAGAGAAAAATAATCAGGATAACAAGACCGATAGCAATCATCAATGTCTCTTCTACCTCAACAATCGAAAGTCTGACAAACGTTGTGTTGTCCATCGCAATATTTACTTTGTAATCACCCGGCAAATCTTTTTTTATCTGCTCGTAGCGTTTATAAAACTCATCGGCAATGTCAATGTAATTTGCTCCGGGCTGCGGCACAACACCCAAACCAATCATAGGAACTCCCGATTGGCGCAACATGGTTTCTTCATTCTCGGGGCCAAGTTCTGCGTAGCCAATATCTTTTAGGCGAACAGGTCGGTCGTTTTCGTTTTTGATGATGAGGTTGTTGAACTCCTCTTCGTTAGTTAAACGCCCTAAAACTTTTACCGTGAGTTCGGTGTTATCTCCTGCAACTTTTCCGGATGGCAGTTCCACATTTTCGCGGTCAAGTGCAAGCTTTACATCAATTGGTGTAAGTCCGTAAGCTGCAAGTTTTGCAGGCTCAATCCAGATGCGCATCGAATATCTTTTCTGTCCCCATATTTGCACGTTACTCACATCGGGAATTGTTTGAAGGCGTTGGGCAATCACATTTTCAGCGTAGTCACTCACTTCCAGATGCGAGCGCGAATCGCTTTGAATGGTCATGGAAAGAATGGCATCCGAGTTTGCATCCGATTTTGTAACAACAGGCATTCCGTCAATATCGCGGGGCAGATTGCGCACAGCCTGCGCCACTTTATCGCGCACATCGTTGGCAGCCGCTTCAAGGTTTTCACCTAACTCAAATTCAACGGTAATAACGCTGGAGCCCTGATTGCTTGAAGAAGAAATGGAACGGATACCTTCAATTCCGTTAATCATTTTTTCCAATGGCTCGGTTATTTCTGCTTCAATTACATCAGCATTTGCACCGGGGTAATTGGTGCGCACTGTAATGGTTGGCGGATCAATAGAAGGATACTCGCGAACGCCTAAATATTTATAGCCGATAAACCCGAACAACAGGATGATCAGGTTCATCACAATAGCGAGAACCGGGCGTTGAATACTTATGGTGGAGAGAGATGACACCTTATTCGTTGATAGATTGTATCCTCAATAAACTTCCCGGTTTCAACTGCATAATTCCTGTTGCAATAACGGTGTCACCAACTGTTAATCCTTTTAAGATCTGCACTTTGTTTTCGCTTCGCAAACCGGTTTCTACTTTTACTTCTTCTGCTTTTCCTCCGCGTGCGACAAATACTTTTTGTCCTTTCAAAATCGGGATTATTGATTCAGTTGGTATCATCAGCGCATTTTCTGATTCTTCCAGTGAAAATTCAATTCTTACAAAAGAGCCGGAAAATAAATTGCCGCTTTTGTTATCGGTTTTTGCACGAACCTGAATGGTGCGTGTTGCCGCATCCACCTTAGGTTCAATAGCCATTACAACAGCATCGTGTTTTTCATTTCCCACTTCAGTGGTGAAGGTAAGTTTTCCATTCACCTTTACCAGCGAAACATATTTTTCAGGAACATAAAAATCAAGTTTCATCGGGTCGCTTTGTTGCATAGTTGCTATGGGTGTTCCGGGCGTTACATAGCTTCCTTCACTTATATTTTTCAAACCTATTTTTCCATCAAAGGGGGCTGTTATCTGTGATTTTGAAATCTGTGCGCGCAGCAGTTCAACATCAGCAGCTGTTGCATTAACCTGAGAAAGCATTACATCATATTCTTCCTGGCTTATTCCGTTAATTGCCAACAATTTTTTTTGTCGCGCCTCTTGTTCCGCAACAAGTTTTTCCTGCACCTGTAGTTTTTTTAGTTGCGCCTGTAGTTCAATATCATTAATAGTAAGCAGCACATCGCCTTTTTTAACCGTGCTTCCTTCTTTGAAATAAATACGTGTAACCTTTCCTGCAATCTCGGGCATCAGCGTTACTTCTTCATTGGAGAGCAATGTTCCCGAAATGTAAATCTTGTTGTTTAATTTCTCTGGTTTTACAATGTATGCAGTAACCGTTACAGCTTGCGGCTTTCCTTGTTGCTGAGGCATTACCTGTGGTGTATTGCCTGGAAAGAATTTGATTTTTATAATTACAAGAGTTGCAATTACAAGAACAAGAATTAAAACGTTGCGCAGAGTTTTCATTGAGTACAAAACAATAAGACACAAAAATAGTTTTTGATTCAATGTTAAAACACTAAAAAAGAAAAAGCCCCTCGTTTTAGGCAAGGGGCTTTTTCTTTTTTAGTCGTTAAACGGGTTTTAGTAGCTCAACACTACATCGTAGCTGTTGTTGCCGTTTGTCCATTCCACTTTAAAGCCATATGCGCAGTTAAGAGTAGAAACGTTGCCGTTTTGGTCAACACCCAGTGTAAGCGTGAACTCGTTGCTGTCAACACTATGCACTAATTCACCTGATTTAAATCTCCACAGACCGCAGTAAGTGTTAGAGAAAATAGGAGTGTTATAATAAGTAGTGAAAGGACTTCCGAAACGATTGGTTCCCCATGAGTCAACAGTGTTGAAACCATTAAGAGCGGTATCACCGTTTGCTTCAAAAGAAATGTTTGCCGGAATATTACCCACTTGCTGAACATAACTCCACTCGGTTGTGCGGGCACTGTTCCAGGTAGCATGTTGGTTGTTGTCAAACGTTACATCAATGTTAAAAGCACGCTCGCGGTAGCTGAAAGAAGTTGTGCTGAGGATAAAACCTAACCAATCGTGACCGTTAATGTTCTCCAGCGTTTTAACACCGTTGAACATGATTGATTTGTTGTCACTCAGGCGGGTGATTTTGTAATTGGTGAAGGTCTCGGTAAGCACAGCTCCTGCATCGCGCCAGTAGTTGCCGCTGGTAAGTTCTACTTTAATTTGTCCTGAACGGGTTACTGAAGGCGAGAAGCAAGGAGTAACACCGTCAAAGTTGAAATACAGAATTTTGTTGGCAATGTCGGTTGAGTCAATGGTGCAACCGCAAAGTGGACTTGAGAAAATTTCCAGTCCGCTTTCGTTTTTACCGAAAGCAGGAATATCGCTCAGCGCATTGTTGATGTCGTTGTCGGTTTGGTCTAACTGACCTTTGTATTCATTTGCATCTTTGTTATGCTGCTCAATATTGGCATCAAGCGTTGCATTGTTCCTGTTTTTAAAACAAGACGAGAAAAGGGTTGCTCCTGCAATATTCAATAATGCAAGAAACAGAATTGATTTTGTGTTTTTCATAGTGATTAAATTTTGGGTAAATGTAAAAGGTATTTGACAATTACTATGCCATCAGAGGCATGATTAGTATCAACTTATAGATTTCTTAACGTTGGTTTTGATGATAATATTGTTTGAGAAGTAAACTTAATGTGATTGAAAAGCATCTTTTCCTTCAAATCGGAGCGGTAAAAGGCTCTTCACATCTTTAATCTCCAGCACTTTTCCCCTTTCGCCCATTAATAAGAAGCGTATTGGCTTATTATATAGTACTTCATATTCTGATATTGCCTGTCTGCAGGAGCCACATGGCCCCACAGGATTTTCAACTGCTATTTTAGATGATTTTGCAGTTACGGCTATTGTCTTAAAAGCAACACCCGGGTTTTGTGCAGCAGCAGAAAATATAGCCACCCGCTCGGCACACAAGCCTGTGGGATAAGCTGCGTTTTCCTGATTACTGCCTTTTACAACAACACCGTTTTCGAGCAACACCGCAGCACCAACGCTGAAGTTGGAGTAAGGAGCATATGCTGTGTTTCCAGCTTCCTGCGCCAATTGCATCAGGCTTTTGTCTTCAGCATTTAACTCATCAATAGAGTCGTACTCAATATAGTCAATGGTAAGACTTAAATTTTTCATGCCGCAAATAACGCGAACAAATCTCAATTTTGTTTAGGTTTGGTCAAAAATAGTATGGCTTATATAAAGCAGCTTTTTCTTTTTGTTGTAACAATCAGCTTCCTGTGCTCCTGCGCAAACAAACCCAATTGTCCGGGAGAAGGCGATAATACGCTGCTTCAAAAAGTTTCTGTTTATTCTGATGACAGTATTGTTGCCGCCACCTATTTCAGTGTCGATACCAATTGGGCAGAACTGGCAAAAGCACTGTGGCAGGAAAAAACCAAGCTACTTGCCGGAAAAGATTCTGTTACCATATTCTACCTTATCGTTTTTAATAATTGCAAACACACCCCCGATATTTCTGCTGACTATACGAAAGCCTGGAACCCCGATTTAATGACCTACCGTTACTGCACCATGGATAATGGTTTTGGTTTTACCCGCTTTTGTTACGGGATTCGCTTTGACGAGGGCAGAATAGGAGATTGGGCACATTTTCGTTATGTAAATAGTGATGGTTCGCTGGCAAAAGTGGAATAATTCACAGCCTTTCTTATTTTTGCCGCCCCCAACAATAAACATCAGACTTTAAACATTAAACACTAAAGCAATGGGAAGAGTATTTGAAAAACGCAAACACACCATGTTTGCCCGCTTCGACAAGATGGCGAAAGGCTTTACCAAAATAGGTAAAGAAATAGGTATAGCTATAAAACAGGGAGGTGCCGACCCGGGCTCAAATCCGCGACTGCGCGCTGCCATGCAAAATGCAAAGGCTATTAACATGCCGAAGGACAGAGTTGATGCTGCCATAAAACGCGCTTCCAGCAAAGAGGAAAAAGACTTTGAAGAAAGTACTTTTGAAGGATATGGTCCTTATGGTATTGCCATGCTGATTGAGTGCGCCAGCGATAATAACACACGCACAGTTGCCAACATACGCATGTATTTTTCGCGGGCAAATGGTGCGCTGGGAACTACCGGCTCTGTAGCGTTTATGTTTGAGCGCAAAGGTATTTTCACCATTGACGACACCGGAAAAGACATTGAAGAACTGGAACTGGACCTGATTGACCACGGTCTGGAAGAGATTAATAAAGACGAAGACGGCACGTTCCTGTACACCGATTTTGTTGACATGGGCAGAATGCAAAAAGCCCTGGAAGAAAAACATATTCCTATTCTGAGCACCACCAAACAGCGTTTCCCGGCTACCACCGTTGAGTTGAACGAAGCGCAGCAAGCCGAAATAAACGCACTGATTGAACGTTTTGAAGACGATGACGATGTGCAGGCGGTGTATCATAATATGAAGTAACACATTAACACCTGAATACAATATTTTCTATATTCGCAGCCCCAAATAAAAAAAGATAACGATGTCCATTCTACAAAAAATCAGAGAAAAAACTTATTTAGCACTTATATTCGTTGGGCTTGGTATTGCCCTGTTTGTTATTGATCCCAGCTCCATTTTCAGTAGCTCGCAGCGTGGCGAAACCCACGTTGGTATTATTGCCGGTGAAAAAATTGAAGGACAGGATTTTGAACTGAAAGTTCAGGAAGCTATTGAAAACTACAAAGCCAGCTACCAGCAGGCTAATATTGACGAGGCTACTAAAGAAGCTATCCGCAACCAGACCTGGGACCAGCAGATTCAGGAAATTGTAATGGGAAGCCAGCACGAAGAACTTGGAGTAACTGTCAGCAATGAGGAATTGTCGGATATGTTTTTCGGACCCAATCCCTCACCGATGGTGCGCCAGGCATTCAGCGGCCAAGGAGGTGAATTTAATCCTGCTAATGTTATTGCCACAGCTCAGCGAATGAATAGTGATGAAAGCCCTGATGAGGACAAAAAAAAGTGGGCAACTTTTGAACGCGACCTTAAAAAACAACAGGTTTATACCAAATACAACACGCTTGTAAAAAAAGGTCTTTATATTACTACTGCCGAGGCTAAAGCCGATAACGCAGCTAAAAACAAAATGGCAAACGTTCGTTTTGTGGCTAAGCGTTATGCTGCTTCAACCGACACCAGTGTTAAAGTTACCGATGCAGAGATAAAATCATATTATGCTGCCAACAACTACAAAGAGCAGTACAAACAGGACGAAGCCGTTGACCTTAAATATGTAGCTTTTGACATCAAACCTTCTGATGACGATAATCAGGCTGCAAAAAAATGGATAGACAAAACCACGGAAGAATTTAAACTGACCGATAACGATACCTTGTTTATAAACATCAATTCAGATAAGCCTTATGCAGCAATGTGGTATGCCGAATCAGCACTTCCTGCTGCTGTTGATACCCTGAAAAAAGCTGCGGTTGGAACCATTGCAGGTCCTTATCTGGAAGCAGAAAGCTGGAAAGTATCTAAGCTTCTTGGAACTAAAATGGCTGTTGACTCAGTTAAAGCCCGCCACATTCTTTTGAAAGTGGAAGGTGGAAATGCGGAGCTTGTAAAAGCTAAAGCCGACAGCCTGAAAAAAGTAATAAAAGCAAAAAACAATTTTGCCGACCTGGCTAAAGTTCTTTCAACCGATGCCGGTTCAGGTGCGCAGGGTGGCGACCTTGGCTGGTTCAAAGAAGGTGTTATGGTTCCTGAATTTAACAATGCCTGCTTCAATGGTAAAAAAGGGGATATGACGGTTGTTGAATCACAATTTGGTATTCACCTGATTGAGATACTTGACAGAAGCAAAGAAACACGCAGACTTAACATCGCAACAGTGGAGCGCCTGACCGAGCCAAGCGACAAAACCTTCCAGAACATTTATTCTAAAGCAAGCGATTTTTCTACTAAAAACCGCACGCTCGAAGCATTTGAAGCTGCCGCTACCGAAGGCGGTTACAATGTGCGCATTGCCCCAAACATTAAACCAATGGAAGGCAAAGTTGCAGGACTTGATAATCCCCGCCCTATTATCCAGTGGGCATATAACACAGCTAAAAAAGGTGATGTATCGGAGGTGTATGAAGTAGGCAACAAATATGTGGTAGTGGTATTGGCAGAGAAATACGAGAAAGGTGTTAAACCACTTGAAACCATTAAAGAAGAGCTGGAAGCCGAAGTGCGTAAAGAAAAGAAAGCAGAACAGTTTATCAAAGAATTTGAAGCCGCGCTTGCAGGAAACCCTGCTATTGATGCTCTTGCCGGTAAAATGAATGCACCGGTTGAAACGGCACAAAACGTAGTATTCAGCGCAGGTTCAATACCGGGAATGGGTAAAGAGCCTGAAGTATTGGGTACTATTGCTGCATTGAAAGTTGCCACAGTTTCTAAACCGGTAAAAGGTTTATCAGGGGTGTATGTAGTGTATGTTGACAATGTAGTGGAAGCACCCGAAGTAACCGATTTTGCTCCCGCTAAAAAACAATTAGCCCAAACCCTTGCTTCACGTGCCGATTACGAAGTGTACGAAGCATTGAAAGACAAAGCGGAGGTTAAAGATAACCGGGTTAAGTTTTACTAAACTACTTCTGAATATTGAATAAAAAAACCCGCTTTATGCGGGTTTTTTTGTGCCTTTTCAATACAAAATGTTGGTTGGGTGTCACACAGACGCGTGTGTTGGGTCAAAAAACATTATTTAGTATCACACAGGCACGTGTGTTGCCTTAAATAGTCTTATTGAATGCAACACAGGCTCGTGTGTCGGACAAAATAGCATGTTTGTATATAACACAGAAACCTGTGTTTGACAGAATAGCAGTATTTAATATAACACACGTGCCTGTGTGATACTAAAGAGGCTTCTTGATAGTAACACAGATGCCTGTGTTACATCCAATAGAATTCAGCATCTAAACTTCCGTATCCGGATAACACTCAATTGTCTTCTTCACCTCAACAACTGCATCCTGTACGCATCCAGTTTAATAAACACAAACAGCAGAATAGTAAAGGCCCACAGCGATGAACCCCCGTAGCTGAAAAAGGGCAGGGGAATACCGATAACGGGAGCAAGTCCTATAGTCATGGCAATGTTTACCGCAAAGTGAAAGAACAGAATAGAAGCCACCCCGTAGCCATAGATGCGCGTAAAGGTTGATTTCTGTCGCTCGGCTACATAGATGATGCGCACTAATAAAAACAGGAACAATACAATCACCACAAAGGCGCCCATAAAACCCCACTCTTCGCCCACGGTGCAAAAAATAAAGTCGGTGCTTTGCTCAGGCACAAACTTGTATTTGGTTTGCGTGCCATTTAAAAAACCTTTACCCGTAAACCCGCCCGAGCCAATGGCAATTTTACTCTGGTTCACGTTGTAGCCCACGCCCTTCGGGTCGTCTTCCTTGCCCAGCATAACATTGATACGCGTTTTCTGATGTATCTCCAGCACATTGTCAACCACATACCCCACACTATATGACATGCCCGAAAACACCACCGCAGTGCCGCCAATAAGCAGCGCATTTTTCCAGTTGCGTTTGCCCGCAATAAAAATCAGGAAGGCAATTACGCCCACAATCCACATCATCGTCTTGGGGTCAAACAGCAGCGTAACAATAAACACCAAAACCACAGCCACACCCGCCATCAAAAAGTTTCCCGATAAGCCTTCGCGATACAGCACAAACAAAAAAGCCCCGTAAACCAATGCCGAACCCGTATCGTTCTGCAACAGAATAAGCAGGGCAGGAGTGGCAATAAAAGCAGCCGTAATCAGTTTGGTTTTATTGTCCTCAAACTTAATGTTCATGGTGCTCAGATATTTGGCAACCACCAGCGCGGTGGCAAATTTCCCGAACTCAGCCGGCTGTATCCTGAAGTTGCTGCCTATCTCAAACCACGATTTGCTTCCCGAAACCTCGCGCCCGAAAACCAACACCAGAATAAGCAGCAGCATCACCAACCCGTAAACAGGGTAGGCCGAAATGGTATAAAACTTTCCGTCAATCAGCAGAATAACCGCAGCAATAAAAATGGAACTTGCTATCCAGATTAACTGCTTGCCATAGTTTTCCGAAGTGTCGAGAATGCTTTTGTGCTCCTCGTTATACACGGCAGCATAAATACTTATCCAGCCCAGAAAAATCATTACCAGAAAGATGGAAACCATCACCCAGTCTATGTTATCGAATATGGAGGTTTGTTTTCTCATTTTGTTTTCCCGTCATTGCGAGCCATAGCGAAGCAATCTCTCAATAAGATTGCTTCGGGTGAAAAACCCTCGCAATGACGAACTGTCTTTATACTGTTAATCGTTTCTATTGAGTGAATCATTTAATCTGTTACGGGTTCTTTTTTTACAGGTTTCTCAACCGGCTTTGGCATCAGGTTGGCATTCAAAATAAATTCTTCCACCAATGGTCGTCTTAAACTGTCGGTCAAATATTTTTCAATCAGCAAACTGGCAATAGGCGCAGCGTAAGTTCCACCCTTCCCTGAATTTTCAACAAATACCGCCAGTGCAATCTTCGGATTGTCTTTGGGCGCGAAACACACAAACACCGAGTGATCCTCACCATGCGGGTTTTGTGCCGTTCCTGTTTTTCCGCAATACGGAATGCCTTTCAGTTTCGAGCGTGCTGCCGTTCCTGCCTCAACAACCTGTTCCATACCGTCAATCACCAGTTGAAAATAACCGCTGTCAATAGTGGTGTAGTTGCGGGTAGTAAATTCGTTCTCAATTTTTTTAGCGCCAATCTGTTTCACCAGATGGGGCGGATAATAAAAGCCGCGGTTGGCAAGCGTAGCCACAAGATTAGCCAATTGCAGCGGAGTAGTTCCCAACTCGCCCTGTCCTATACTTAACGAAACAACGGTCAAAGATTTCCATCGGCTCTTGCCATAAATCTTATCATAATAATCACCCGTTGGAATTAATCCTTTCAACTCACTTGGCAAATCGGTGTTGAACTTTTTCCCGAAACCAAAACTCAAAACGTGTTTGCGCCACACATCATATCCTTCGCGCACCGATTTTTTGCTGTCGAGGATATTGCGGTAAACGTTGCAGTAATAAGCGTTGCACGAGTGCTGCACCGATTGCAATAAATTAAGCGGTGAAGGATGCTGGTGACAACCCACATGAATTGGTCCTGCAGAATAGCCCATTCTGCAACCGTATGTTGTTTGTGGAAACACCACCTTTTCCTGTTGCCCGATAAGATTGTTAACCAACTTAAATGTTGAGCCGGGCGGATACTGCGCCATCAGTGCGCGGTTAAACAATGGCTTGAATTCGTCTTTAGACATCAACGAATAATTTGCTGAACGCACTCTGCCCACTAACAAATTAGGGTCGTAAGTCGGACTGGTGGCAAGCACTAAAATCTCTCCCGTGCTTGGTTCTATCGCCACCACGCTGCCGATTTTATTTTGCATCAGCTTTTCGGCATACGCCTGCAACTCCCCGTCAATAGTGGAGATAAGGTCAAGCCCCGAAACGGGTAGCTTGTCGTACTCACCGTTTTTAAAACTTCCTTTGGGAACATTTTTTACATCCACCATCATCACCTTGTCGCCTTTTTGTCCACGCAGATATTCTTCGTAATATTTCTCAATGCCGCTCACACCAATGTAATCACCCGACTTGTAGTACACATTATCCTTGGTAATGCGGTCGTCAACCTCACCAACATAACCCAGCAAGTGTGCAGCCACCCTGCTCGGATACTTGCGCAGCGTGCGGGTTTGCGTAAAAAATCCTTTGTAGTGATGCAGCTTCTCCTGCAACATGGCATAAAACTCAGACGACAATTGTTTCTCAAAAACAGAAGGTTTGTGTTTAGAGTAGTCCGTTATTTTCTGCATCCGTTGCTTAAAATCTTCTACCGTAATACCAAGCGTGTTGCAGAAATCCAGCGTGTCTAAATCATCCACCTGTTTTGGAATTACCATCAAATCATAATACGCTTCGTTGTAAACAAGCAACTGGCCGTTGCGGTCGTAAACAAGGCCCCGCGCAGGATATTCGGTCATGTGGCGCAACACATTATTCTCTGCCGAAAGTTTGTAGCTGTCGTCAAGCACCTGCAAAAAAAACAGGCGGATAAGAAAAATAATTCCCGTGATAACAATCACGCCACCGATGAGAAGCTTACGGTCGGAATAGCGTAAATCCATTAGTTCTTTTTAACCGTGCTGAAAAGATACTGCGACACAATTACCAACCCAAGCGTAAACACAGAACTCAATATAACACGCAGCAGCGTTGAGAAAAACGAAGAGAACCGAAATATCTCTAAATAGAAAAGCGCAAAGTGATGCAGCAGAATTAGTATCCCTGCATAGGTCAGCATCCATCCAATCCCAAACTTCTGAATGGTAGCAACGCTTCCGCGGTCAAATCCTTCGCGTGGCGAAATCATGCTCAGCAAATAGGGTCGGCAAAATGCCATAAATACACTTGCTGAGGTGTGCATTCCTGCAGTATTTTCAAATAAATCAATGCTTAAACCCATCACAAATGCAAGCAGGAGCAGCAGCCATCCCGGAGTATCAATCGGCAGCATTAGTATGAAGAAAACGTAGAGGTAAGGATTGATGAACCCACCCAGCTGCACGTTGTTAAGAATCAGCACCTGAAAGATGATGAGGAAAATAAAACGCAATACATTTCTTGCTAACACTTCAATCATCGCTCGAAACTTCTTCTAATTGCTGTTGTTCATTTTTCAGCAGGTTGCCCACTATATATACATTTGTAACACTGCGGAAATCTGTTCCGGGTTTTACTTTTATGGTGTAGAAATTATTACCCGCTTTGAGCTCAAACTCTTCAATCGTTCCAATCACAATCCCTTCCGGAAAAATGGTGGAGAACGAAGTGGTGAGCACCGTATCGCCCTTGTGCAGCTTCACATGCGAAGGAATATCAACCAGGTCAACCAACGAAGCATTGTTGCCGTTCCACACTACCGAACCAAAATAATTGTTGTTTTTTATCTGCGCACTTATTTTTGAATTTACGTGCAACATGGAGATTACGGTGCAAAAATTTTCAGATACATTTTTCACTATTCCAACAACACCAACCGGAGTAATCACCGCCATGTCTGGTTCAACACCGTGCAGACTTCCCCGGTTCAGCGTAAGGTGATTGTTGCGTTTGTTTACTGACTTATTAACCACCCGTGCAGCACGGTAGTTGTACTGCTGGCGGTAAACGGTATCGTTGATACTGAATACCTGCACATCGTATCTGAAATATGAATTAGGATGATGCTTTTTCAGTTCCGCATTTTCAGCAGCAAGAATTTCGTTCGCCTTTTTCAGCGAGAAGTATTCGGTGATGTTGCTGTAAATATTCAGGAAGTTTCCGCTCAGCGTATTTGCTGAATTGATAAAACCCGCGCGTTGGTAGTTATTGTTTTGTATCAGCAGGTAAACCGCAAAACTCTGTAAAAGCAGAAACAGAAAAACAAAATGATTTCGCCAGATGAATACAAATATGTTTTTCATTTTTTCGCATCCGCCTGAGGCGGATTAGCAACTTATCTCATGAGGAATGGGAACTTGTCAATATTTTTCAGCGCAATGCCTGTGCCACGCGCAACCGCGCGCAGCGGGTCTTCGGCAATGTGTACAGGTAAACCTGTTTTGCGTGAAATACGCAAATCCAATCCGCGTAACAATGCACCGCCACCTGCAAGGTAAAGACCTGTTCTGTAAATATCAGCCGAAAGTTCAGGAGGAGTCATCTCCAATGCATTCATTACCGCAGTCTCAATTTTGATGAGGGATTTATCTAATGCTTGCGCGATTTCCTGGTAGGTAATTTTTACTTCTTTTGGTTTTCCCGTCATTAAATCTCTTCCGTGAACAGCTAAATCAGGTGGAGGATTTTCCAATTCCACCAATGCAGAACCCACTTCAATTTTTATTTTTTCTGCGGTGCGTTCACCTATTAAAACATTGTGTTGTCTGCGGATATAATCTTCAATATCAGCAGTTAAATCATCACCTGCCGTGCGGATAGAACGGTCGCAAACAATACCGCCCAGCGCAATAACCGCAATTTCACTCGTTCCGCCACCAATGTCAATAATCATATTTCCCATCGGCTCTTCCACATCAATACCAATACCGATTGCAGCAGCCATCGGCTCCTGAATGAGGTAAACTTCTTTCCCGCCAGCGTGTTCTGCCGAGTCGCGCACCGCACGTTTTTCCACCTCGGTAATACCTGAAGGAATGCAAATAACCATTTTTAATGAAGGCTGAAACAGTGAGCTTTTTCCCTGATTCACCATTTTTATCATTTCGCGAATCATGTGTTCCGCAGCCTGGAAATCTGCAATTACACCATCGCGCAACGGACGAATGGTTTTAATATTTTCGTGTGTTTTGCCATGCATCTGCATCGCTTTCTTACCAACAGCCATCACCTTTTCGGTGCGTCTGTCAATCGCAACAATAGAAGGTTCATCTACCACCACTTTATCATTGTGAATGATTAATGTGTTGGCCGTTCCAAGGTCAATCGCAATTTCCTGTGTTAAAAAATTAAAAAGTCCCATGAATTTTAAGTTGAAATATTTTAGTGTTTAAAATGTCTTGTTCCTGTCATTACCATTGCCATTCCGTTGTTGTTGCAATAATCAATTGACTCCTGATCTTTTACGGAGCCTCCGGGTTGCAGCACTGCTGTAACTCCTGAGTTGTGTGCTATTTCCACGCAATCAGGAAAGGGAAAAAATGCATCAGAGCCCATCACCGAACCGTTGAGGTCAAAACCAAATGATGTTGCTTTGGCAATAGCTTGTCTCAATGCATCTACTCGCGAAGTTTGTCCAACTCCACTTGCTAATAGTTGTTTGTTTTTTGCCAGAACGATGGTGTTGCTTTTTGTATGCTTCACAATCTTGTTGGCAAACTCCATGTCGGTGAATTCGTTTGCAGTTGGCGCTTTTGTTGTTGCCGTTTTCATATCGGCAGTGGTTTCTGTTTTCAGGTCTTTATCCTGTTCAATCACTCCGTTCAGCAATGTGCGGAATTGTTTCTTGGAAAACTCAACAGGTTTCTGAATCAGAATAATTCTGTTCTTTTTCTGTTTCAGGATTTCAAGTGAAGCCGCAGAATAGGAAGGTGCAATTATCACTTCAAAAAAGAGGTTATTAATTTCCGTTGCTGTTGCTTCATCCACTTCACGGTTGGTGATGAGAATGCCGCCAAATGCTGAAACAGGATCTGCTGCCAGAGCAGCTTTCCACGCATCTGTTAAATTAGTTCTGCTCGCAATTCCGCAAGCGTTATTGTGTTTTAAAATTGCGAAAGTTGGCTCAGTAAATTCTGCAATCAGCGCTACTGCTGCATCAACATCCAACAGGTTGTTGTAAGATAATTCTTTCCCGTGAAGTTTATCAAACAGGTCTTCCATCTTTCCATAGAAGATGCCTTGTTGATGTGGGTTTTCACCGTATCTCAGTATTTGTGCCTGTGCAATGCTTTGCTTGAAAATATTTTTCTTGCCCTGATTGAAATAATTGAAAATGGCGCTATCATAGTTCGATGAAATGTGAAACGCATTCAATGCATGTTCCTTGCGTTCTTCCAAAGTTGTTGAACCATTTTTCTCATTCAGTAATTCAAGTAATGCGGGATATTCATCACGTGAAGAAACAATCAGCACATCTTTAAAATTCTTAGCAGCAGCGCGGATAAGCGAAATGCCGCCAATGTCAATTTTCTCAATAATATCTTGCTCAGCAGCGCCTGAAGCAACTGTTGCTTCAAACGGATAAAGGTCAACAATCACTAAATCAATTTCAGGAATTTCGTATTCCTCAAGCTGCAATATATCAGATTGTAATTCACGTCTGCCAAGTATTCCGCCAAAAATTTTCGGATGCAACGTTTTTACTCTTCCTCCTAATATAGAAGGGTAGGAGGTAAGTTCTTCAACCGGAATAACCGTTTCACCAAGGTCTTCAATGAATTTTTGTGTCCCACCTGTTGAATAAATATTCACACCAAGCTCACGCAGTTTTAAAATTATAGGTTCAATATTATCCTTGTAGTAAACAGAAATCAAGGCATTCTTAATTTTTTTCAAGTCGCTCATTTAATCAATTATCAAAAAAAAATCCGGGGAAGTGCCGTTTTTCAGGCGTATCAAAAGTAGATATAATTCTAGATTTAAAACCTACATTTGTAAACGATTTTTTAAAAATTATTTTCAAGTTTTAAACAAACCTGTTTTGAGGCTTTACCTGAAGTTAGTGAATGAGAGTATTGCAATGGCAGTAGGCGCATTGGTGGTGAATAAACTGCGCACTGTTCTTTCACTGCTTGGAATTACCATTGGCATTCTGGCTATTATTTCAGTTTTCACCATGGTTGACTCTATGGAAAAACAAGTTCGCGGCAGTGTTGAATCGTTGGGTGATGATGTTATTTTTATTCAGAAATGGCCATGGACTTTCGGACAGGGCTACCCCTGGTGGAAATACTGGCAACGCCCTGTTCCCACTTTGAAAGAGTTGCACGAAGTGCAGGAGCGTAGCAAAAATGCTGAAGCGCTGGCTTTTATGGCACACATGCAGAAAACAGTGGAATACGGTAGCAGCAATCTTGAAAACGTAAGTATTGTTTGTGTGTCGCACGATTGGCAAAAAATAAAAACCTTTGAGTTAATGGAAGGCAGATACTTTACACCTTTTGAATCGGCAGGCGGAAGAAATGTTGCCATTATCGGAAGTCAGGTGGCAGAGGGGCTTTTTGGTGAAGCAAACCCTATTGGAAAAACTATAAAAACAATGGGCAGAAAGATTGATGTGATTGGCGTGTTTGACAAAGAAGGCGAGAGCCTTTTTGGTAATTCAACAGATAATCAGGTAGTGATTCCGGCAGTGTATGCTCGTAGTTTGGTTGATCTAAGAAAAGAGCGTTTTAATCCTATGATTCAGGTGAAAGGAAGAGAAGGAGTAAGTAACGAAGAGTTAAAAGATGAGTTGCGGGGAATCATGCGCTCGGTGCGGAAACAAAAGCCTTTGGCAGACGATAATTTTGCTTTGAATGAAACAAGTTTGCTCAGCAACAGCATGGAAGGTTTGTTTGCCGTTATTAATGGTGCCGGTTGGTTGATTGGCTTGTTTTCTATTCTTGTTGGCGGCTTTGGAATTGCCAATATCATGTTCGTTTCGGTAAAAGAACGAACACATATTATTGGAATACAAAAGTCATTGGGCGCAAAGAATTATTTTATTCTGTTGCAGTTTTTATTTGAAGCAATTTTCCTTTGCATAATAGGAGGTTCAGCAGGTTTGCTTATTGTATTTTTTCTAAGCCTTGCCGGAAGCAATATTCTAGACTTAGACATTTCCTTGTCGCTGAAAAATGTTTTTCTTGGATTGGGTATTTCAGCCGGAATAGGATTGGTTTCAGGTATTGTGCCTGCATGGATTGCATCACGACTTGACCCTGTGGAAGCTATCCGTTCAAACGGTTAACCCTTGGTGTGGCTTACACGCGAAACACTGTAAACACCGCGCCCTTCGGCAATAATATTTTCAGGGATGTCGTGATAAGCAATCATTCTTGTAAAGATTACTTTATTCCCGCTTTTTACAATGGTGCCTTCACAAATTAAATCTTTTGCCAAGCCAGGTGAGAGGTAATCGACACGTAAGTCAATGGTAGAAAGTTTGTCGTCATAATGTTTCAGGGTGGTTATTCCTGCAGCACCGCCAACGGCATCCATGGCTGTGGCAATAACACCTCCGTGAATACTGCGTCTGCGCGGGTCGCCAATCAATTCGGGTTTATATGGAATAAGGAGCGAAACAAAATTTTCGCGGACATCAATCAGTTTAAAACCAATTACCTTGTGAAAG
Source organism: Bacteroidota bacterium (assembly GCA_947479755.1). GTDB lineage: Bacteria > Bacteroidota > Bacteroidia > SXHM01 > SXHM01 > SXHM01. The sequence continues at coordinate 43,223 of CANKAM010000014.1, read as the reverse complement.
GGTATAAATTCTTCAATTATGTTTTGAAACAGTTCTTTCGGGGCTTCCATGTATATTTGTATGAATTGGGAGGCAAAACTACACTATTTGCAAGGATGAAAATCTTTAAAACACTTTTGTTTTTGATTGTTGCGGCAACTGTGTTTGCTGCGTGCAGCCGACCATCGGGTTGCCCTTCCACGTTTATTACCAAGCCCAAAATAAGTCAGCGTGATGTAAATAAGTGGTTTGCTTTCAAGGAGAAGAAGAGCAGCAATTACCGCGAAAAAGAATTCTTTGCAATGCGGACAAATAGTTACGGCAATAATGCAACCATGAAAAATTATTTTGCCACAAGCAACAAGAAAAGAAGCGCTGACACCGAGCGCAATTTTTTCGGAACATTTTCTAGCAGTAAAAATAAATACCGCGATATGGATGCCTTTGCTTCCAAGTCTATGAAGACACGGGCACAGAAAGAGGCTGACCATTTTTCATCGCCTTACCGCAAGCAAAACAGGGCAGGCAGTCAGGATTATTTTTTACTTGCAAGTCGATCGGGAAGCAATAAACAAAGCAAAGATTTCTTTGGTTCTTCCAGCAAGAACAGAAGACAACGGGCAAGTTATAACCGCGCTGAAGAAAGTCCCTTTGCTTCGCGCTCCAAGCAAAAGCAGTTTGTTCAGCGTGAATACCAGCCCGATTTGTTTGAACCCAAAGTGCTATGGTATAAAGGCAAGAAGCGTGATAAAAATGCGCCTAAAGATTCAATGGGGAAAGAGGGTGGCGCAGATAAAGAAGAATAGCGAAATCAACATTATCCTGTTTACAACTCTCGTATTTAATTTTGATTTAAAAATAATTTTTAATTAACTTTAGGGTGGATTTAACTCATCAGTTATTAACCCTTAAAATTAATTATTATGAAACTCCGGTCTCTGTTAATGTTTTTAGGATGCTTTTTGGGTGGAGTAGGTGGTCTTGGTTATTCAGCTATTTCCGGCAGTTTGGAAATCGGTTCAGATCTTTTCTCGGTTGTGTTGTATGGAGTTTTCATCGGACTTTTTTTTGCTGACTTTTTAAGTCAGGGAATGTCAAGAAAGGAAGCCTGATTTTTTATTCCTGTCCTACAGGTTCTGCTTCTACCCAATCACCATGTTGGCGAATAAGGTCTATCAGTTCGTCTAACGCGTTTTCGGAAGCAACATTTCGTTTTACAACTTCTTTGCCTTTATAGAGTGTTATTTTCCCTACACCTGTACCTACATAACCATAATCTGCATCGGCCATTTCGCCCGGACCGTTTACAATGCAGCCCATGATGCCTATTTTTATTCCTTTTAGATGACTTGTGCGGTTGCGGATTTTTGCAGTGGTTTCCTGTAAATCAAACAATGTTCTTCCGCAGGAAGGACAAGAGATGTATTCTGTTTTTGAGATGCGGGTGCGAGCTGCTTGCAGAATTCCAAAGGCGGTTGCGTTGGTTATTTTGGAAGCAATGCTGTTGGTCTCTATTAGTATGCCATCGCCTAAGCCATCAATCAATAATGCGCCTGTATCGGTGGAGGCATGAAGTTGAAAACTGTTTTCGTCTAAGTCTTCATAGGCTCTTTTTATGATGACAGGAGTTTGGCAATTGCTGTTCATTAAGGTTGCAAACATGCTGCGCTGTTCTGCCATGCCATGCTCGTTGGCGGTTGTTATAATAAGGACAGCAGTTGCATCGGCTTTTATTTTTTCAATAAAAGATGGAGAGAGTTGAGTGATATTGACTGAAACAAAATTGAGAACAGAGGATTTTTCCACTAGGGATAAATATTCTTCTGCACTCAGCAATGGAAATATTCTCTCTGCCCCCCTCTCCCTCGGAGAGGGGTTGGGGGTGAGGCACCACGTTTTATAATCATAAATAATTCCCAATGTTCCGGGAGTTTTGAAATTAACGGGAGTGTTTCTTGTGTAGATGTAATCACAGGCCTGGTCGGCAATGTTCCATTTATTAAGAGTTGCAGAATAATTATAACCGAGGCTGAAAAAGTTTGCTGCGCTGATTTCTGATTTATTATTCAATGAAGCAATAACTACAGGAACTTTATGTCCTCCGACATTCTGCACTTCGCGGGTGTTTCTGCGGTTGTGCTCGTAAGGGTTTACAGGATAGTTGTCAATTGCAGGAATTGGTGATTGCTTTTCTGCTCTTGTATTGTAGCGTTCAACCAATGCTTTTGCAACGGGTATTTCAAACTCCGGATCTTCGGTTAAGGAAACGCGCACGGTATCGCCAATGCCGTCTTCGAGTAATGTTCCTATTCCTACAGCTGATTTTATTCTGCCGTCTTCGCCTTCGCCTGCTTCGGTAACGCCAAGATGGAGCGGATAATTCATGCCTTCTTCCTGCATCTTTTTAATGAGGAGGCGGTAGGCTTGTACCATTACCAGCGTGTTACTGGCTTTCATGGAAAGCACGATTTCATGGAAATCATTTTCTTCGCAGATGCGGACAAACTCCAAGGCTGATTCTACCATGCCTAGCGGGGTATCGCCATAGCGGCTCATTATTCTATCGCAAAGGGAACCGTGGTTAGTTCCGATACGCATGGCAGTGCCGTGTTCTTTGCAAATTTTTACCAAAGGGGTAAAGCGTTCACGGATGCGTTCTAACTCGGCTTCGTAGCTGAGGTCATTGTATTCATGGACTTCAAACTTCTTGCGGTCGGCATAGTTGCCGGGATTTACGCGCACTTTTTCTACTATGCGTGCGGCCACTTCGGCTGCATTGGGGGTAAAGTGTATATCGGCAACCAGCGGGGCAGTGTAACCGCGCTTGCGCAATTCGTTTTTTATGTTGAGCAGGTTTTCGGCTTCTTTAATGCTGGGTGCGGTGATGCGAACTAACTGACAACCTGCTTCTATCATGCGGATGCTTTGTTCCACGGTTTTGAGCGTGTCCATGGTATCGGTGGTGGTCATGCTTTGCACCACAATGGGGTTGCCGCCACCTATTAATACGTTGCCCACTTTTACTGCACGGGTTTGATAGCGAGAGTAGGAGGTGAGGCTGTTGCAGTAGAGGGCAGGTTGGTCGGACATAGGTGGTATTTGGGTGCAAAAGTATTTAAAAAAACAGCCCCGCATTTTGGGCGGGGCTGTTTTTAAATATAATAAGTTTAATTTATTTTTCTTTGCTTGTTGGAGTCTCCACCGGGCTTTCAGCCGGTACATCATCGTTGTGACGGATTTTTGCAAAGCGAGCGCCTATCATTACTTCGTGGCTTCCGCTGCTGTAGTTTTTTAGGCTTGACATTGGGAAGTCGTAAGCATAGCCGAGAATAATGTTTTTGCCGATGTTGAAACCTGCCATTACTGAAACTGCATCTTTGATACGGAAAGCACTTCCTGCCCAAACCACATCGCGGTAACCGATTTTAAGACCAAGGTCAATCTGCATAGGAACCGGGCTAACGTATTTTAAAAGGAAGGATGGTTGCAATGTCCAGTTGTCACCCAGGTTAAAGGTATAACCACCCATGATGAGCAGGTGGCGGGCGAGGCGGCTTTGTGCATCGGATACATTGTCAAAGAATTTCAACTTGTTGCCAATTAGTTGCGGCATTGAAACTCCGAAGTAGAATTTTTTGGTGTAGAGTTGAATGCCGAAAGTTGCATCAGGAGCAATAACACTCATTACTCCGTTGCTCATTGCAGGGTCGTTACCTTCTTTCAGCGTAACTTTTGAGCCATCGATTTTAAATTGCATTACACCAAATCCAAGACCGAAAGAGAGCTTCAGTTTCTGTGAAAGTTTTACATGATAGGCATACGAAAGGTATGCACCCGTGCGGCTGGTAGGGCCGGTAACATCACTGTACACCGCTCCGCCAAAACCCATGTTATGCTTGCGGTGCGGACCGTGCACACTCAGCACATACGTGCGGGGAGCATCGGTAACACCTACCCACTGGTAGCGGTTGTTCGATTTTACTTCGTAGAAATCCTCGGTGCCCGAGACGGCAGGATTGAGGATATAATTGTTCAGCATGTATTGTGCATACTGCGGCACTTGCTGGGCTTTGAGGCCTGAAACAGTGCAAACAATTACTGTAAGAAGGGTGTATAGCTTTTTCATAGTTCTGGATTTTTATTTTTTACCACTATTATTTTTTTACCACTAAGAGCACTGAGCTCACCAAGTAATTCTAAGTGTTCTGAGTGCACTTAGTGGTTAATTTTATTTATCTCGCTATTGTTATAGGTCCGGTATAAGGTTCAGTTGTTCCATTGTGCAGGTCTATTACATAATAGTATGTTCCCACAGGAAGGTCTTTTCCTTTGTATCTTCCATCCCAAGCTGTTCCGTAGCCTTTAGAATAGAAGAGTTCTTGTCCCCAACGGTTGTAAACCATTACCACTGCTTCCGGGAAATTATTGATAAAGTCAATAATCCAGGTATCATTAATACCGTCATCATTTGGTGTTATACCATCAGGGAAAACAATTCCGGGAGATACTTCAATGGTTAACGAATCAACCGCAGAGCATCCGTTTTCATCTGTTCCGGTTACAAAGTAGATAGTTGTTATTGTTGGTGATGCAATCGGGTTGTAGATGTTTGCATTATCCAACCCATCGCTTGGCGACCATGAATACGTTCCGTTGGTACCTGCACCGGCAGCTTCTAACTGAACGGTAGTTCCTGAAAGAATTTCAGCACCAGCACCCGCATCAATTACAGGAAGAGGGTTAACGGTAACAGTTACTGTGTCATAATCCACGCAACTGAAGTTGGTAACCTGAACAATGTAGGTTGTAGTAGTAGTGATGGTTGCAACCGGATTGTCGATGTTGTTGTAATTTAATCCTGAAGCAGGAGTCCACAGATAACCGCTTCCGCCTGTTGCCTGCAACTGAACCTGATCACCAATACAAATTGTAATATCGGGACCTGCATTTGCATCAATTACTATCTGCTCAACCACTGTTACAATGAGTGTTTTAGAGCAACCTGTGTTGTCGGTTACTGTTACGGTATAAACTCCGGGAAGCAGGTTGGTCAGGTCTTCGGTAGTTGCTCCGTTATCCCAATCGTAGGTATATCCCGGAACACCGCCTGATACAGAAAGGTCAATTGCTCCGTTGTCAGTATTAGTGCATGTAGGTGCAGTTACAGAAGCAGAGACTACAATAATCGGAGGCTCGCTGATGGTAACAGTTGCTGTGGTATCACAACCATTCGCATCGGTTACGGTAACGGTGTAAGAGTCTGCGCAAAGTCCGGTTGCTGTTGCTGTTGTTTGTCCACCGGGAACCCAGAGGTAAGAGTAAGCTTGAGTTCCACCGGCAGGTGTTACGGTAGCTGTACCATCGCAATTACCTCCGCAGCTTGCATCAACACCTGTAGCAGAAGCAGTAAGCAGTTCAGGTTCGGTAATGGTAATTGTTGAAATTGAAACGCAGTTTGCAGCATCGGTTACAGTTACTGTATAAGTGCCCGGGCAAAGATTGGTTGCCATTGCAGCACTTTGTCCGTTATCCCATACAAAGCTGTAAGGCTCAACACCGCCTGTTGCAATTGCAGTTGCAGTTCCATCGCATTGGCCAAAGCAGCTTACATTGTTGAACAACGGAATTGCAGTTGCCAACGCATTCTGGTCGCTGATGATAACTGTGGAAGTAGTATTACAACCGATTGCATCGGTAATAACAACACTATAGGTTCCGATACAAAGATTAATTGCAGTGCTATCCGTTTGTCCGTTATTCCACAGATAAGAGTATGGAGGAACACCACCCAATACGCTAACTGTTGCATACGCATCGCAGTTTCCAGCGCAAAGTATTTCACTGAAATCAGTTATAGAAGAAGTTAGGATTGGTGGTTCAAGAATGATAACGTTAACAGAAATGGTACAACCGTTTCCATCGGTTACAAGCACTGAATAATTTCCTGCACAAAGAGCTACAGCGGTGCTGTCGGTTTGTCCGTCACTCCATGCATATTGGTAAGGAAGCGTTCCACCACCAACGTTAGCAGTTGCTGTTCCGTCACACACACCACCGCAACTTGCATTGGTTGTAGTCGGGTAAAGTGTAAGGATAGGAGGCTCAGTGATTACAATAGTTTGTGTTGTGTCGCAACCGTTGGCATCTGTAACGGTTACCGTGTAGGTTCCTGCACACAGATTAATTGCAGTTTCGGTAGTTTGACCTGATGGAGACCACAAGTAAGAGTATGCCGGTGTTCCACCACTTGCTGTTGCTGTAGCAGAACCATCGCATAGTCCACCGCAGCTTACATTATTAATTACTGTAGCATCAAATACAAGTAAAGTTGGTTCTGTTACAATTACTGTATCCTGACCTGTGCAACCATTAGCATCGGTTACTAACAAGTAGTATTCGCCCGGACAAAGGCTATCAACAAAGTCTATTGTTTCCAGTCCTGTAGTGTTCAGCCACTGATACGTGTAAGGTGCAGTTCCGCCCGCAGGGGTTGCAGTTACATCAGCATTGCAGAAACCAAAGCAGGTAACGTTATTCACCGCAAATGTCATGGTAACAGGTGCAGGTTCAGCAACGTTTATTGTAGCTGTTTGCACGCAACCAAGAGAGTCGGTAACGGTAACAGTATAAATACCTGCACACAATGCAGTAGCAGTATCACCAATTTGAGAAGTTGGATTCCATGAATAGGTGTATCCTGTAACTAACGAAGGAGTGCCACCTGTAGCAACTACCCAAGCAGATGCATCGCAAACACCGTTGCAACTTGCAGGCAGCATGTCTGTTGTAAGTGTGATTTCGGTAGGCTCACCAATTAATACTGAAGTTCCCTGAACGCATCCGTTGGCATCCGTAACCTGAACAATGTATGTTCCAGCGCAAAGACTGTCTGCCGTTGCATCGGTTTGGTTACCGGGAGTCCATAAATAGGTGTAAGCACCGGTGCCGCCTGTTGCGGCAACAGTTGCCGTTCCATCGCAAACGCTAAAGCACAAAGCATCTGTCCATGAAGTTGACAAAACAATAGGTGTAGGTTCTGTAACCGGAATGTCAGTCCATGCAGAAGTGCAACCGTTAGCATCGGTAACAACTACACTATACGTTCCGGGGCAAAGTGTTACTGCAGTTGCAGTAGTTTGTCCATCGTTCCACAGGTAAGAATATGGTAACACTCCGCCTGAAGGAATGATAGTAGTTGTGCCATCGCATGCTCCGTTGCAGGTTATGTTAGAAACAACGGGAAGGCTAAGCGCTAACAATGAAGGCTCATTCACAATCACTATATCCGTTGCAATGCAACTTGAAGCATCGGTAACCTGAACGGTATAAACTCCCGCACAAAGATTAGTAGCAATATCAGTGGTTTGTCCATCGCTCCACAAGTAAGTGAAAGGAGCAGTGCCAAGCGTTACAGTAACAGTAGCTGTACCATCACAACTTCCGCTGCATGTTGCAGGTGTTGATGAAACTGAAATGCTTGAATTAGGAACATTGTTTACAGGGAATGCCAGTGATTCAACGCAACCGTTGGCATCTGTAATGTCAACCGTGTAAACTCCAGCACAAAGTCCGGTTATTGAATTTGTTGTTTCGCCACCACCCCACAAGAAGGTGTAGGGTGCTTGTCCGGATGAAGGAGCAAGTGTTATGCTTCCGTTGCAAACTCCGCAATCAGCAGTAACAACAACTTCGTTTGCCTGAATTTGTAAAGGCTCAGCAATAGTAACTGTTTCTGTAAGCGTACAGTTGTTGGTATCGGAAACCTGCACAAAATAAGTTCCTGCGCATAATCCTGAAACTGAAGTAGTAGTTGCTCCTCCCGGTACCCACAGGTAATCGTAAGGTGCAATTCCTCCTGTTACGCCTGTAACCGTGGCAGAACCATCACATGAGCCAAAGCAGCTTGCATCGGTTGTTGTAACTGTAACTGAAGTTGGTCCGCCAGTGTTGCTGATAGCAACTGCAAAGCTTCCTGTGCAACCGTTAGCATCCGTAACAAAAACAGGATAAACACCTGCGCACAGGTTAGTTGCTGTTGCAGTAGTAGCGCCTGTTCCCCATAAGTAGGTGTAAGGTGCAGTTCCACCGATAACTGATAAAGTAGCTGTTCCATCACACTGTCCGCAAGTAGCAGGAGTTGAAGTGTAAGTCATATCTACTATTCCCGGCTCAACGATAGTTACTGAGGTGGTAGCTGTACAACCATTAGCATCGGTAACAGTTACTGAGTATGTTCCCGGAATAAGATTGCTCAAATCCTGAGTAGTTTGCCCGTTATCCCACAGGTAAGTGTAACCCGGAGTCCCGCCTGAAACAGTCAGGTCAACTGAGCCGTCTGTGTTTCCGTTGCACGAAATATCGGTAACGTTGGTTGTTAGTGAAATAGCAGTTGGCTCAGAAACGTTAACGTTTGCTGTTTGAGTACAACCATTGCCATCTGTAACAGTAACTGTATAGAAGCCTGCGCAGATATTGCTTAATGAAGTTGTTGTTTCACCGCCCGGAGACCATAAGTAAGTATAACCAGGAGTTCCGCCCGAAACCGAAATACTTGCCGAAGCATCACAAACACCATTGCAACTTGCAGGTGATGTAGTTGGTGTAATTACAATTGGTGAAGGTTCGCCAAGAATAACTACCGCCACTTGCTGACAACCGTTTGCATCGGTAACAGTAATGGTGTAGGTATCTGCACAAAGGTTGTTGATGGAGTTGGTGGTTTCACCGCCCGGTGTCCATAAGTAAGTGTATGGTGCTGACCCGCCTGAAATGCTTGTGTTTATGAAACCATCGCAACTTCCGTTGCAGGTTGGTTCGCTTGAAGTAACATCGATTACAATAGCCGAGTTACTTGGAACAGCAACTGTTGCAATTGTTTCGCAACCGTTTGCATCCGTAATAGTGCAGGTCATAATACCCAAGCAAAGATTGATAGCAGTTTGTGTTGTTTGCCCGTCACTCCATAGATAAGTGTAAGGAACAAAACCACCACTAGGGGTAACTGTTGCAGTTCCGTTACACTGACCGTTACAAAGAACAGGAGTAGCACTTGAAGTATAAGTAATAGGAGCAGGCTCGTTGATTGTAACCGAAGCTGTGTCGTCACAACCGTTAAAGTCGGTTACCACAACTTGGAAAGTTCCGGCACAAAGATTATTTACGGTGTTGGTTGCAGGTCCTGAAGGCAGCCAGAAATAAGTAAACGGACTTGTTCCACCTACTTGTGTAGCTATTGCCGTTCCGTCACAAACGCCATTGCAGCTTGCATCGGTTCCTGTTGCAGAGGCAACCAGGTCACCCGGTTCAATAATAGTTACCGTTGCTGAAGCTGTGCAACCGCTTGCATCCGTTACTGCAACGTTGTAAATATTAGGACACAAACCTGTTGCAGTTTGTGTTGTTTGTCCACTCGGTGTCCATAGGTAAGTATAGCCACCGCTTCCACCGCTTGCGCTAACTGTTGCTGAACCATTACATAATCCGAAACAACTTACGTTACTGCTTGACGAAATATTTACTGAAAGTGCTGAAAGCGGCTGAGTGATTACAACATTATTGATTGCTGTTGTACAACCGTTTGCATCCGTAATAGCCACTGAATAAGTACCCGGAGCAAGACCTGTGCGGTCTTGTGTGGTTTGTCCGCTTGGTGTCCATAAATAGGTGAAAGGACCAGTGCCACCGCTTACTGTTACATCAATAGCTCCGTTGTTTGCTCCGAAACAGTTGATATTCGTATGTGTTTCTGATGCAGAAAGTACAGCGGGTTGAGTAATAGTAACCGATAAATTTGAATTACATCCGTTGATGTCTGTAACTGTTACCGTATAGGTATTAGGTGCAAGAGCGGTGCGGTCTTCTGTAGTTTGTCCGCTTGGTGCCCATAGATAAGCATAAGGAGCAGTTCCACCTGAAACAGTGATATTAATAGCTCCGTTGTTAAGCCCGTTACAGGTTACGTTTGTATGTGTTTCGGTAATAGTAATTGAAGTTGGCTGAGCAATGGTATAAGAGTAAACGCCACCGCAACCATTGGCATCAGAGAACGTCAGGATATAGGTTCCTAATGCAAGTCCGCTGATATCCTGTGTGGTTGCTCCGGTAGACCATGAATAGGTATAGATTGGACTTCCACCGCTTACAGTAAGGTCAATAGAACCTGTTCCGCTTCCGTTACAAGGAATGTTGGTTGCGTTAGCAGAAAGTGTAATGGTTGTTGGTTCGGTAACGGTATAAATTGCAAACGAAGTACAGCCTGTTGTTACATCGGTAACACTTACTGAATAGGAACCTGCAGGAATAGCAGATAAATCCTGAGTAGTTGCTCCGTTGCTCCATGTATAGGTATAGTTTCCTGAACCACCTGAAACGGTGAGGTTAATAGCACCATTAATTCCGCCTGCGCAGTTAATATTAGTTATTGCAACTGAAAGTGTAAATGCTGAGGTTTCGCTTACTGTGAAGAATGAGTTAGCTGTGCAACCGTTTGCATCGGTAACAGTTACTCCGTATATAGCACCCGGTAATCCGCTAATGTCTTGTGTTGTTGCTCCGTTTGTCCATAAGTAAGTATAAGGTGCAGTTCCACCGCTTACACTTAAATCAACGGCACCTGTGCTGGTGCTGCAACTTGAATTGGTTATGCCGGCTGTAAGCGTAATTCCGCTTCCTGCAGTAACTGTGAAGCTTGTAAGACCCGAGCATCCTGTTATAACATCCGTTACAGTTACAGTATATGCTCCGGGAGCAAGTGCTGTGCGGTCTTGTGTGGTTTGCCCGCTTGGCGACCATAAATAAGAGTAGTTGCCTGAACCACCTGAAACGGTAACATCAATTGCACCGTTGGTAGCAGCACAATCAGTAGCAGGAGTTACAACCCCAGAAACATTTGGTGCGCCTGTTTCTGATACATTGATTGCTGTTGATTGAACGCAACCCAGGGTAATATCTGTAACGGTTACAGTATAAATTCCGGGAGCAAGACCTGTTAAATCCTGAGTGGTTAATGAGCCCGGAGTCCATGAATAAGTATAGTTTCCTGAACCGCCTGTAATGGTTATATCTATTGATCCCGTGTTTGCATTACATTGTGAGTTTACAACACTTACTATATTAATGGTAAGGTTTGAAACTTCAGTGATGTTAACATTAAGGCTTGATGAGCAACCGTTGGCATCTGTAACGGTAACATTGTAAAATCCTGCTGAAAGCCCACTGATGTCTTGTGTTGTTGCACCGTTGCTCCAACCATAAGTATAAGGTGCAGTTCCACCTGAAACGCTGAGGTTAACAGAACCATTGGCTCCGCTTGCACAGCTTACATTTACATGTGTTTCGGTTAAAGCGATTGCAGCTGGTTGTGTAATTGTAAATCCGGCACCTGCTGTGCAACCGTTGGCATCTGTAATAGTTACCGAGTTGGTGCCTACACCTAGTCCGCTGATGTCTTGTGTGGTTTGTCCACCGGGTGACCATAAATAGGTATAAGGAGGAGTTGCCCCACCAAGTGTAAGGTCTATACTTCCGTTGCTGCCGCCATTGCAGGTTACATGAATAATATCTACAAATCCATTATATCCAGCAGGCTGTGTAATGGTAAATGATAAAAATGAAGAACAAAGACTTACTGCATCTGTAACTGAAACGGTATAAGTTCCGGGTGAAAGACTGCTGATATCCTGTGTTATTGCTCCGTTTGACCATGAATAGGTATATGAGCCTGAACCGCCTGAAACGGTAAGGTTAACACTTCCGTTGCCGGCACCTGCGCAGGTTATATCCGTTTCAACCGAGGTAACTGTTATGCCGTTTGAACCGCTTACAGGAAATACACTGTTAGCTGTGCAACCATTAGCATCTGTTACGGTGACAGAATATACTCCGGCACCAATACTGCTGATGTCTTGTGTTGTTACTCCGTTGCTCCACAAATAAGTTAAAGGAGCAGTTCCACCCGTAACAGTTAAATCAACTGCACCGCTGTTGCTGCTACAATTAGAGTTGGTTACCGCACCGGAAAGTGTCATTGCATTAGTATAGGATACTGCAAATGTTGCAATGGCAATACATCCTGTAGTGTTATCAGTAACGGTAACGGTATAGCTACCTACTGCAAGATTGATGCGGTCTTGTGTAATCTGTCCGCTGGGTGCCCATAAATAAGAATAACTGCCTGAACCGCCTGTAACGGTAATATCTATTGCACCATTAGTAGCGTTGCAATTTGTTGCATTAGTTACTGTACCTGTAATATTAGGATTGCCTGAGTTCTGAACATTATTTGCCAATGTTTGCGTGCAACCCAATGTTACATCGGTAACAGTAACGGTATAAACTGCGGCATTTAACCCGCTGATGTCTTCTGTTGTTGCTCCGCCCGGAGACCATAAATAAGTGTAGTTTCCTGAACCGCCCGAAACAGTTACATTAACTGCTCCATCACTTGCGCCACATGTTGCATCAGTAATAAGTGATGAAACGCTGAGGTTCGATAATTGTGTAATGGTTGCGCTTCGTGTAGAGGTACAACCGTTGGCATCGGTAATGTTTACTGAATAAAAGCCGGGTGCCAAGCCTGATAAATCCTGAGTAGTTTGTGCCGTGTTCCAAAGGTAGGTGTAGGGCGATGTTCCGCCTGAAACAGTTATATCAATAGAGCCGGTGTTTGAGCCGGCACAGTTTACATTCACGTGTGTTTCGGAACTGATAAGAATTGTTGGTTGCGAAACCACGATTGCCGGTGGACTAAGTGTGCAACCGTTTGCATCGGTAATAACAACTGAATAACTTCCGGCTGCAAGTCCGCTTATATCTTGTGTTGTTGCACCGTTTGACCAAAGATAGGTGTAGGGCGATGTTCCTCCACTTACTGTTAAATCAATGGCTCCGTTCAATTGCCCGAAACACAAAACGTTGGTAACAACTGAACTTTGACTCATTCCGGCAGGTTGAGTAACTGTAACGGTACCATTGGTTGTGCAACCAAGTGCATCGGTAACTACTACGTTGTGAACACCTGCTGACAAGCCTGTTGCTGTTTGTGTTGTTTGATTGCTTGGTGACCAGAGGTAGGTATATCCAGGAGTTCCACCTGAAGGTGTTGCTGTTGCAGTTCCGTTTGCCCCACCGTTGCACGAAACAGGTGTGAACGACATTGTAGTAGTTACGCCTGCTGCTGGTTGTGTTATGGTTATGGTAGTTGAAATTTGTGTAGTTCCGCAACCACTATTGTCTGATTCAAATACCACAATGTAATTACCTGCCGGTAAGCCGGTAAAGGTGTGTGTTAATATATTGTCAGTGAATGTCAGGAAGATAGAAGGTACCTGCACCACGCCAAAGTCATAAGGTGCAACGCCTCCGTTACCTACAATGGTTATGCTTCCGTCACTCCCGCCAAAGCAGGTTACGGGGGTCATTGTTACAGATGTAAAGCTCAACGGACATTGGGCTTGTGCTGTGTTACTTGAGAAGGTGGTAAGGAATACCGCAAGCACCAGGGCTGCACTTTTCAAAATAGTATTCATAGGGCGTATAATTTTTTCCATTTGTTTCGGGTTGGAACTATTGTAAAATCAGGATAAAAATACATCTTTCCTGATAGAATGAAAATTATAGATTGTATTTATTTTTGAACGAGGGTTTAACGCAACAAATATTAAATAGTTGTCGTTTGTCGAAAATTCTTTTTCCCTTGCAGGCAAAGGATTTTAGAAACATTTTGAAGAAAATTGTGTCCACCTGACAATACAGGTTACTAACAATTTTGGGTGTTAAAATAATATGAAGAAGTGAAAAAAACGTTTTCAGTAAATAATAAATAGCCCTTTTTCTTCGGGTTCGTTATAAAAAACCGATTGTGCAGCACTGTTTACGGTTTTGCAAAATTCATAAAGGTTGTTCATTTTTTCAACGCGCTGGCTGGAGTAGCGTATGCGCAGGTGTTTAAAATACTCCTGTTGGGTTTCTTTTTCCAGAATGGTTTGGGTTTTTGTGCCCAGGTTGGTTAGCAAAATGGCGGGCATTCCCACTGCAGCAAGTTCGGCACTATAATCTTCAGCAATTTTTTTCATTACCAGTAGCCACATGTATTGGTTAAGCTGGGTGGCACGTGCTTTTTTGCGTTCGGTAAATCCAAATTCTTCGGCTTTTCGTTTTTTAGCCGGAAATGCTTTTTTTACATAATGTTCCAATTCGCTGGCTATTGTAAATCCTGCTTTTTTCGCTTGCTCAAGTTCTTCTGAATGGTGTTGCAGTTGATCCATTACCGTTTCATCGGTTTCGGTGGCTTCACATTCGTTGATAGATGATAGCCAATTGCCGGCATAGGCGGCATTAAGGTCGGGGTCAAAGGCGCTGAACCGGGCAAGGTAATTTAAAAAGTGCGTGTGCAGCGTTTCGCTTTTTTGAATAAGCAGAGTATCTTCCATTGAAAAATCGCGTTCGCGTTCTTTTGGTTGTGTTGTTGCCATGGTTTAGGTTTATTTTTAGGTTGTCCGCAAATATAATGCAATTGTCCGAAGATATTACTTAGTTGTCCGCTAAAATTATATAGTTGTCCGTAAAATTTACTTAGTTGTCCATTAAAATTACTTGATTGTCCGCAAAAATGATAGTTATTATTTTTGCGGACAGCTACGTTATCTTTGCGGACAATACAGAAATAATTGCGGACAACACAGAAGTGATTGCTCCCACCCAAGTAAATAGAGCGGACAACACAGAAAATAGTGCGGACAACGCAGAAAAATGCTGTTTTTTGATGAAATTGGGGCTAAACAGGAGTGTTTAGAGTTTAAGGAAGGCTTACTCCACCAACTTGCCTTCAGCCAGTTTGCGCTCCAACAAATCAGAGCCACCACCTACAACCTTAGCCTTGTTCCAGTATTCTTTGGCGGCATCTTTTTCGCCCAATTGCCAAAGGGCATCACCATAGTGCTCGTATTCTACACCGCTTGGTTTTTCAGATGATTTAAGTGCTTTTCCAATCCACTCTTTAGCTTCTGTAAATTTACCTTGCTGATACATTATCCAGCCGTAGGTATCTTCAAACGATGCGTTGTTAGGTTCCAGTTCATTTGATTTTTTCGACATTTCTTCGGCACGCGCCATATTCTCTTTGCGCAGCGAAAGGTAATAGGCATAATTATTCAGAACGGTTGAGTTTGCCGGGTCAATTTCCAGTGCTTTTTCATAAGCGGCATCACTCTCTTTATGCTTTTTCTGAAAGTTGTATGCATCTCCCAGGGTTGAATAAAATTGTGACGAAAGTTCTTTGTCTTTTTTTGCATACACAACTCCAGAATTTAAAATGGAGATAGCATCATCGTACTTTTTCAATTGCATATTGGCAATGCCGTTGAAAAGATAAACCATTGCCTGCGTTGGAAAAAGCTCCAGCGCCTCGTTGCTCTCTTTCAGCAGGCCATCATAGTCTGATAAATTATAATCAACCTGCAGGAGCGAACTCCACACTAAAAATTTGCTGTTGTCTAATTGTATGGTTTTACGAAACGCCTCCTGTGCCGCTTTCATTTTGCCTTCGCGGAATAAAAAATCAGCGTGCATGGCATGTGCTTTTCCTTCTTTGGGATGCACAGCCACTAAAATTTCTGTCAGCTCCAATGCCTGCGAAGTAAGTGCCTTGTCCACCTCGGTAAGCACATAATAACTGAGCAGAATATTTATTTTGGTGTCAATATCAAGGTCGGGATTTTCAAATGCTTTTTTCAACTCCTGATATGATTTTTCTTTATCACCTTTTTCGCGGTAATAGTTTGCCAACGAAAGATGAAGTAATGGGTCAGAAGGATTTAGTTTCTCCATTTTTTCATACAGGGCAAAGGCTTCGTCTTTTTTATTTAGCGAAAGATAGAGGTCGGCCAGAATGCCCAGGTAGCGGGAGTTGTCAGGAAAATAGGCAATCAGTTTTTTTATTTCCTCGGCAGCTTTTTCTCCTTGTTTCATACTCAGGTAAATGCTGTGTTTTTGAATGGAAATCTCTTCGGTGATGCCTAAGTTTTCTTCAATACGGTTATACACTTTTATGCCATCTTCATACTTGCCGGCTTTCAGTAATTCGGTAGCCCATTCATATAAAAACTCAGGCTTTTTAGGGTAATCATTCACTAACGTTTCCAACACATTTGCAGCAGCCTCATTTTTGCCTAACTGCGAATAGATATCGGATAACAACATACGATACCACTCATTTTTAGGATCAATTTTTATGGCGTTGATGATGAGCACAATTGCCTCCTCATCTTTGCGCGCGTTGAAATAAATTGTACCCAACTCATACATTGCAGCAGCATTGTTGGCATCAATTTTTAAGCATTCTTTGAATAATTCAACAGCGTTGGCAGGGTTGCCCAGCAAGCGTTCTTTGGTGGCATCAATAAAAATACTTTCAGCTTTTGCTTTGTCCTGTTCCGAAAGTCCTTTCTTGTTTTTCTTTTGTGCGAAAGAAGAAACTGTTACCAGTAAAAAGATAAAAGTAGTGCTGAATATTTTTGTGAGAAGCCTCAAATTAGTTGCTTTAATGTTGCCACAGATTCACAGATTTCAAGAAATAGATTCATTTATTAATCTGTGAATCAGTGGCAATCTTTTTTAATTATTTACAGTGGTGAAATCGCCAATACTAACCTGATGTGCCGTGCCATTTAACTCAACGTTATTACCCACCATTGAATTGTCTAAATGCGAATTTTTAATTTTTGCAGATGCCTGTATAATGCTGTTTTTAATAATGCTGTCTTTAATTATACTTCCCTTGCTGATAGAGGCATAAGGACCAACTACCGAACCAGAAATTTGCACGTTATCACCTATATAACAAGGTTGCAGAATAACCGAGTCTGTAATTACTGCTTTATCTGAAACCAGGTTTTCATTCTTGTTAAATTCAAGTATGCGTTTGTTGGTGTAAACGGTAGCATCTTTGTTTCCGCAATCCAGCCATTCGGTAACTGCACCGGGAGAAAATTTGGTGCCTTTTTTCTTCATGTTCTCCAGCGCGTTGGTCAACTGATATTCGCCTTTATCCTTGATGTCATTATCAATCAGGTACTGCAGTTCACTGCGCAGGTAAGCACCGTCTTTGAAATAATAAATACCGATAATAGCAAGGTCAGAAACAAAAACTTCCGGCTTTTCAATAAAGTCGGTAATTATATTATTTACATCCACTTTTACTACGCCAAAAGCGCGGGGGTCAGCAATTTTCTGCACCCAGATAATCCCATCTTTTTCAGCTTCTAAAACAAAGTCGGCTTTGAATAAAGTATCGGCAAAAGCTACAATCACTTTTCCGTTTAGTGAAGGCGCTGCGCATAGAATAGCATGGGCAGTTCCCAACGCTTCATCCTGATAATATATTGTTCCTTTTGCGCCAAGACTTGCAGCAATATCTTTCAGATTTTTCTCAGTTTCTGCACCAAAGTTTTCACCAATGATATAAGCAATTTCATCTACTTTTTCGTTGGCAATTTTGGTGATATCTTCCACCAAGCGCTGAACAATTGGTTTGCCGGCAATAGGCAACAAAGGCTTTGGAATTGTTAATGTATGCGGGCGCATCCGTTTCCCCATCCCCGCCATCGGTACTATTATTTTCATATTCTCTGCTTAAATTTATTTTACTCCTGTGTGCCCGAAACCACCTGCACCTCTTACGGTTTCTTCAAGCGTTTCCACTTGTTCCCACTCCACTTTTTCGTGTGCGGCTATTATCAT
Organism: Bacteroidota bacterium; assembly: GCA_947479755.1. GTDB lineage: Bacteria > Bacteroidota > Bacteroidia > SXHM01 > SXHM01 > SXHM01. The sequence goes on along the minus strand of CANKAM010000014.1, from coordinate 25,508 downwards.
CTGCGCAATGCGTTCACCGTTTTCAACCGTAAAATTTTCATTGGAAAGATTAACCAAAAGCACTTTCACTTCGCCTCTGTAATCTGCATCAATTGTGCCCGGTGAATTTAATACGGTTACTCCTTTTTTAAATGCTAGACCGCTGCGCGGACGAATTTGTGCTTCGTATCCAACATGCAATTCAATAAATAAACCGGTTGGAATTAATGCTCTTTCCAATGATTTTAAAACAACAGGCTCGCTGAGATTTGCTCTCAGATCCATGCCTGCAGAAGCCACAGTTGCATAAGCAGGTACTTCGTGTTGTGAGGTGTTTACTATTCTTACTTTCATAATTGCCCGCAAAATTATACTTTTTTCGGTCGTTCTAGTATGTAAATTCCTGCAAGGAAAAGCAGCATCAACAGGCTGTTCAGCGAGTAATGAACCAACTCACCGTAATCCGGAATTTTTGTGCTGATAAAATAAAGCGAAACAACAGCTATAATATAGCCGAAGATTTTACCCAAATTATAAGGCACAGGATAAAAATGCTGACCCAGAAAATAGGAGGCAACCATCATACTTCCATAGCAAGCAAGCGTTGCCCATGCTGATGCTATGTAATTGTATTCGGGAATAAAAAGATAATTAACTGTAACGGTTATTGCCGCTCCGAAAATAGCGAGCAACGCACCATACCGGGTTTTATCGGTAAGTTTATACCAAACACTTTGGTTATAATAAATACCGAGAAAAACATTGGCAAGCAAAAGAATCGGAACCACTTTCAGACCTACCCAATAAGCTTGATTGGGAATAAAATATTTCAGAATATCTATGTAAAGCATCACCCCTAAAAAAATGGTGGCGCAAACAATTACAAAATAATTCATTATCCGGGCATACAGTATGTGCGGGTCTTTTTCCTTTGCCTGTGCAAAAAAGAATGGCTCAGCCGCGTAACGAAACGCCTGAATGAAAAGTGTGATGATGATGGAAACCTTATAATTCGCGCCATAAATACCGATAATGCTCATCGTATCTTTTTCGCCCAGCGAATCAAACAACATGCGTTTGAGCATAATACGGTCAAGCGTTTCATTGATAATTCCTGCCAAGCCTGCAATCAGTAAAGGCATGGAATAAATCAGCATTTCTTTTACTATTGCTTTGTCGAAACCATAACGGGCTTTCAGCATTTCGGGAAGCAGCAACAGGAATTTGAAAATGCTGGCCACCAGATTTGCAATAAAAACATAGCCTACACCAATCTCTGGATTATAAAATGTTTCAATCAGGATATTGCTGTTGCCCGCCTGATGCATAGGCAAACAATACCCAATGAAAAACAGGTTGAGTGCAATGTTTACAAATACATTACTCAGGTTCACAAATGCGAAACGAAAGGCTTTGTTTTCCTGTCGCAGTCGCGCAAGCGGAATGGAAGAGAGTGCATCCAAACCAACTATAATGGCAAACCAAACAACGTATTCACTATTGTTGGGGTAGCGCAGCCAGTCGGCAACCGAATGTTGGAAAACAACTGATAATGCAATGAACAAAAACGTGCTGGAAACAAGCGAAGAAATTATGGTTGAGTAAACTTTTTCTTTGTTGTCATTTTCCTTGGTTGAGAAACGGAAAAAAGCCGTTTCCATTCCATAAGTAAGTAGTATCACCAGAAATGCAACATAGGCATACATCTCCGTAATAATTCCAAACTGGTCGGTGCTGAAAACACCTGTGTGCAGCGGAACAAGCAGATAATTCAGAAACCTGCCTATTATGCTGCTAAGCCCGTAAATAGCGGCTTGTCCCGCAAGTTTTTTCAGTGATGACACGCTTATTTTATTGCTCGCAAAGACGCAAAGTTCGCAAAGTATTTATCTTTTCTTCGCGTCTTTGCGCCTTTGCGCGAGAATTTATAAACACAGGTTTTCATCAATTTCATTCATGCATTTAAAATGCCCTTTCGGACATTTCTCAAACCCGATTTTTGAGCAAGGACGGCATGAAAGATTTTCCACTTCCACAATTTGGGAGTTTAGCTCATTCCCCGGCATGTATGGATACATTCCAAATTCAGGAACAGTATTTCCCCAGATAGAAATAATATTTTTCTGAAATGCAGCCGCAATATGCATCATTCCAGTATCGTGCGTAATTACTTTTTCAGCCTGTTTTATTAATGAAGCAGATTGCTGAAGATTATATTTTCCGCAAGCGTTAAAGATATTTGAGATTTGTGAAGTAATCTTTTCTCCAGTTTCCATATCTTCTTTTCCGCCAATCAAAACTATCGGGCGATTTATTTTTTTGCAAATGGAAATTATTTTCTCAGTTGGCAATTTTTTGGTGTTGTGTTTTGCACCAATTACCAAAGCAATATAACCAGTAGAAAATTCTTTTGGCAAAGAAGAAATGTCAATTTCATCTTTTACATCAATAAAAAAATTCAACCCTTTTAAATCATTCTTAACGCCAATGTGTGCAACGGTTTCAAAATAACGCTCAACTATATGTTTGTTTGGTAATCGGTTGATTTTCAAATTTACTAACAGCCATTTTTCAATGTTCAGTTTGTTGAATGATTTGGATGGTTTATCTAATGCGCGTTTCATCTGCATGGAACGCAGGTTGTGGTGTAAGTCAATTACCCAATTGTAGTTTTCTTTTTTCAGTTCGGGAAGAATTTCATCCACATCCTTTTCAAAACTGAAAACCTTGTCAATGTTTGGATTATTCTGCACTACAGAAACGAAAGATTTCTTGGTGAGAAAATGAATTTCTGAATTCTTTAATTGTTGTTTGAGGCAACGCACAACAGGCGATGTGAGAATAATATCACCAATTGAACTGAAACGAAGAATGAGAATTTTCACAGGATAAATGTAAGCAGCCTTTCAGCTCTATACAAACTTCAGCCTGCTGTTTAAATCGTCTTTGTATGAACCGCCAATAGGAATTACTTTTTTATCGTCTTCCATAATAAGGTTCGGGTAGTCAATAGCAGCAATTTTGTCAATACGCACAATATAAGATCTATGAACACGTATAAAGTCTTTGTCCATCAGGCTCGATTGCATATCTTTCATGGTGGAATGAACGGTGTATTTTGCTCCGACAGCATAAATAATCACATAATCTTTCAAAGCCTCTACATACATGATGTCTGCTGTTTTCAGTTTCACCAGGCGTGAATTTGATTTCACAAAAATGCAATCGATTGCGTTTTTATCCAACACAATGGATGAATACATATCACGTTCTTTGCGCACCTCACTTTCTTTGCCATGTTTATATAGAGCCATTTCAATAGTGGTATGCAAATCTATTTCCTTGAAAGGCTTAATAATATAGCCATAGGGTTGAGTTACTTTTGCTTTGGCAAGCGTACTTTCATCTGCATAAGCGGTAAGGTAAATAACCGGAACATCAAATTTCTGACGGATTTGGTCTGCTGCCTCAATGCCACTTAATTCCCCTTTCAGCATAATGTCCATCATTACTAAATCGGGTTTGTGTTCTTCAGCTGCAACAATGGCAGCTTCGCCTGAATCTACAGCTGCTACTACGTTATAGCCTAATTTTTTAAGGCTGTTCTGTATATCTTTAGATACAATGGCTTCGTCCTCAACCACTAAAATATTAATCTTTGACATAGGATGATTTTCTATCGTTAAAACGATGGTAAATGTAGTTTTTTTTGAAAAACATAACGACTAATTTTTTATCAGTCTAAACGCTTTAACGAGAAACTTAATACATAAAGTTTCGTAAAGATTTCGCTTTGTATAAAACCTTGCAATTTTCCTCTTACTTTTCAATGAGATATTTTCTCATTCTTCTTTTCGCTTTTTCAGGCTCAGGAGCTGTTGCCCAGCAGTATAATTTTCGCAATTTTTCAATTGAAGACGGGCTGGAACAAAGCCATATAAACACAGTTTATCAGGATAAAAAGGGCTATATCTGGATTGGCGGCAATGGAGGACTTGCCCGCTTTGACGGTAAAAACTTTAAAACATGGACCGTAAAAGATAGTTTACCCTCTGCAAATGTTCTTGCAATTAGGCAGGACAGCAAAGGAGTTTTATGGATTTCGTGTGCTAATAACGGAGTTGCAAGTTTTGACGGAAAGAAGTTTACGCATTATACCGAAGCAAACGGACTTGCAGCCAATGATGTTCGCGCAATTTTTGAAGACAGTAAAGGAAATCTTTGGTTCGGAACGTTTTCAGGCGTTTCAAAATTTACAAAAGCGAAATTTGAAAATCTTGAACTAAATAATGGTTCAGCCGGAAATTTTATCTACTCTATTTGCGAAGATAAAAACGGCAACTTGTGGTTTGGCTCCTATGGTGGCGGCATAGGAAGGTATGACGGTAAAAGCGTTGTATTTTTTAAAACCAATGATGGACTTGCCGATAATTATATAACAAATGTTGACATCAACAGCAAGGGCGAAGTGGTGGCATCTACCACCTCAGGCATCAGCATTTTTGATGGTAAAAAGTTCAGTAATATTGGTCAACAGCAAGGCTTACTCAGTTTTCAGCTGAATGATTTTGCTTACGATGGATCCGGAAATTTATGGATGGCTTCGGATTACGGAGTTACCAAATACGATGGCAAAACGTTTTCGCACATTACAGAAAAGGTGGGAATACCTGATAACAAAGTCAACTGCGTATTTGTTGACCGAGAAGATAATCTGTGGTTGGGTACAAAAAAGGGTTTAACAAAATTAGCAGACCGCAGTTTTGTTCATTTTTCTGAACCCGGATTTAGTCCTTCTGAAATTTTTAAAACATCCACCGGAAAAATTATTGCGGCAAATCGTGGCGGTGGAATTTATATTTTCAACGGTGATAATTTTACCAAGTGGGAAATTGATGAAACGCTGAACGAGCGCGTTATCAGTTGTATTGCAGAAGACAGGTTTGGCAGAATTTGGTTCGGAACCTCTGATTTTGAAGGTGCTTATGTTTTAGAGCAGGGTAAGAAAACTACAGTTACACAATACACAGAAGATGTTGGTTTACCATCCAACAACATAAACGATATTATCTGTGACCGAAAAGGGAAAATATGGATTGCCACCCCAAACGGAGTTGCAAAATCAGACAGCTCGGGTTTCAGTAAAATTGAAATCAGTGAAGATGTTACCGATAACAATATTGTTTCGCTGATGGAAGATAATTCAGGTAAAATCTGGATGGGCGGTTTTGACGGAATGATCTACAGATATGATGGTAAGAGAATTCAAAAATTTGATGAAAATAAATCGCCCGTTCTTTCAATTATACAAAGTAAAAACGGAACTATTTTCTTTCGCACCGAAGAGAATGGTTTCCTTGTTTTAAGCAAAAATAAATTCACAATAGTAAAGCAGAAGGATGGCTTGAGTTCTGATGTTATTCGCTCATTAGTTTTTGATAATAACGCAACACTTTGGGCAGGAACACAGCGTGGAATAAATAAAATCAGTTTTGGTTCAGAAAACAAAATCCTGGTTCGCAGTTATGGCTTTAGCGAAGGGTTTAAATCATTGGAGTGTAACTCAAATGCTGCATTGTTTGATAGCGATGGACATCTTTGGTTTGGAACAGCAAAAGGTATAACACGCTTCACACAATCTGAAGAAAAAGTAAATACAAAAGTGCCCGAATTGATTGTGAATGATATTCTGCTTTTCTTCAAACAGTTTGACAAACAAAAATATTCTGAACGCATTGATTCTGTTTCCGGTTTGCCGGTAAACATGAAACTGCCTTACAACGAAAACTATTTATTTTTTACGTTCAGTGCTATCAGCCACAAGAATCCGGACAAAGTTTTTTACCAATGGATGCTGAAAGGTTCGGACAAAGACTGGATGCCGGAAACAAAAATAAGCGAAGCAAATTATTCAAATCTTGCTCCGGGCGATTACACATTTATTGTCCGCGCCTGTAACGATGAAAAAATCTGGTCGCAACCGGTTGAAGTACATTTTGTAATTACTCCGCCATTCTGGAGAACATGGCTTTTTTACATACTGGTGGCTACATTCCTGATTTCGTCAACTGTTATTTATGTAAAATGGCGCGAACGAAAACTATTGCGCGAAAAAGCAGAACTGGAAGAAAAAGTAAAAGAGCGTACACATGAACTGCAGGAACAAAAAGAGATTGTTGAAGAGCAAAATGCCCACATTACGGAAGGAATAAATTATGCACGGAATATTCAGATGGCGATTTTGCCCAGTGGCGAAGAAATCAATAAAGTTTTCCCTGAACATTTTATTCTCTATCGTCCTAAAGAAATTGTAGGAGGAGATTTTTACTGGCTATTTCGCCACGGTGATTATGTGTTTGTAGCTGCTGTGGATTGCACTGGACATGGTGTTGCCGGTGCATTTATGAGCATGATTGGAACCGATTTACTTAACCAGATTATTATTGAAAAACAGGTAACAGAACCTTCTGAAATTCTTACCGAACTTAATCTCGGAATCAAACTTGCATTTAAACAAAGCGCTCGTGAATTTGAAACGCAACAGGGAATGGATGTAGCGATTTGCTCTATCAATCTAAAAAATAAAGAAGTGAATTTTTCGGGAGCACTGCGACCATTGTATGTAATCAGCAACGGAGAGTTTAAGGAAGTGGAAGGCGATAAGTCCTCTATCAGTGGAACATCTGACACTAGCTACCGTTATACCTCGAATAAACTGAAGTTGAAAACAAGCGATTGTATTTATTTGTTCTCAGATGGTTATGCCGATCAGTTTGGTGGACCAAAAGGAAAGAAATTTATGACCGGAAAACTAAAAGAGTTGTTGATTAGTAATAACGATTTGACTATGGACGAACAACGCAAAAAATTACTTTCAGCACACGAAGACTGGAAAGGTGATTACAAACAGGTGGATGATATTTTGGTAATGGGAATTAGGCTTTAGCTTATCTTTGAAGAGAGAATGAAAAATAGATTTCAAAAATTTCTTTGTTTTTTATTATTGATGATTGCAGCAAATACGTTTGCGCAAAATCCGGCTATTGATAGTCTGGAACAGGTTCTCTCTTTACATCAAAATGAAAAAGATACTGTACGGATAAAGTTGTTGAATGAACTTGCAAAGCAATACCTACGCATTAATCCAGATAAGGCTATTGCATATAGCAATGAGGCGGTTGAACTTTCGAAGAAGAATAACCTTACCAAAGGAATTTCTTTAGCCTATAATAATATAGGAACTGTTTATCGTCTGAAAGGAAAATATAAAGAAGCGCTTGATTTTCACCAAAAAGCTTTGGTAATTGACCATGAAACCGGAGACAAAAACAGTGAAGCACTTTCACTGAATAATATTGGGAATATTTATTTGTCGCAAGGAGTATATGATAAATCACTGGAATTTTATTTCAAATCGCTTGCACTAAGGCAGGAAATAAATGACAAATCAGGCATTGCAACATCTTTTAACAACATAGGTCTTGTTTATAAGAACCAAGGAAATTATGATAAGGCGTTAGAGTACTATGAAAACTCTTTTCAGATTTTTAAGGAGATCAATGACAAGAAAGGAATAGCTAATAGTTTTAACAATTTTGGAACCGCGTATTTGCAGAAAGGTAATTATGAAAAAGCAATTGAGAATTATCTTAATTCATTGAAGATATTTGAAGAAATTGGCGATAAAGTAGGGCAATCGAGTACACTGAATAACATGGGCAATATTTATTACAACCAATTCAGTTTCACAAAAGCATTAGATTGTTATGAAAAGTCAATGGCAATAAAAGAACAATTAGGTGACAAAAGCGGAATCGCACTTTCTTTGGTAAATATTGCCGGTGTGTATGCTGAGCAAGGTAACTATAAAAAAGCCTTAGAAACTACTACTAAGGCCTTAGCTATTCAAGAAGAAATAGGAGATAAAAAACGTATACCAAGTGCGCTGAATAATATTGGTGAATATTATTTTTTGCAGGACAATTATGATAAAAGCCTGGAATATTATATGCGGTCATTGCAAATGCAAGAAAGCATTGGCGTTAATGATATAATGTCTACCACACTTCATGCAATCGGAAAAATTCACAAGCTCAAAGGGAATTATACCCAAAGCATTGAGTTTCTTGATAAAGCACTAGCTATTTCTAAAGAAAATGGCGAGTTGGAAATAGTAAAATCCATTTATTCAAGTTTTGGCGAGACCTATTCTAAAATGGGTAATCACCAAAAATCTTATGAATATCAGGTTCTTTATTCTAATCTCAATGATTCACTTAAAAGCATTCAGAATGAAAAAAGTATTGCCGAAATGCAGACAAAATACGAGACCGAACAGAAAGAAAAAGAAATTGAACTGCTGAATGTGGAAAAGCAAAAACAGGAAGAGGCGCAGGCAAACCAGCGTAAGATTTTGTACCTTGTTCTTGCAGTTCTTGCACTTATTATCATTCTTGCAGGCACCATTTATAATCGCTACCGTGCTAATAAAATTGTTAACGCAGAATTAGAACTAAAAAATAAAGCTATCAATAAAGCTAAAGGAGAAATTGAGCTGCAAAAAGAAGTTTTGGAAGATAAAAATCAAGTTATTACATCCAGCATTACTTATGCAAAACGTATACAGGAAGCTATTCTCCCCACTATTGAAGACATACGTTCATCTCTTCCGGATTCATTTATTTTCTTTCAGCCCAAAGATATTGTGAGTGGTGATTTTTATTGGTTCAATAAAAAAGACGATAAAATTTTTATTGCAGCTGTTGACTGCACCGGACATGGGGTTCCCGGTGCGTTCATGAGTATGATTGGGAATGATTTATTAAATCAGATTGCCAATGTGGAAGAAATTACCAACCCCGGTGAAATGCTGAATAACCTGCACCGTGAAGTTCAATTTGCCTTAAAGCAGCGCGATGGATTGAATGAAAATCATGACGGAATGGATATTGCACTCTGTTGCATAGACTACAAAAAGAAAGAACTGCAATTTGCCTCTGCAAACAGGGTGTTATATTTCTTTAATGAAGTTGGTGAATTTAAAGAATTGAAAGGTGATAAAAATGCTATTGGCGGAATGATTCACACCAGCAGAAGAAACTATAGCTGCTTTACTATCCCTTTTGAAAAAGGGGATTGTTTCTATATTTTCTCAGATGGTATAGTTGACCAGTTTGGTGGGAAAGATGAGAAGAAATTCGGATATAAGCGTTTGAAGAATCTTTTTGCAGAAAACCAACAATTTAAAATGAGTCGCCAGAAAGAACTGCTTGAGAAAACCATGATATCATGGATTGGAGAGTTGGAACAGGTGGATGATATTTTGGTGATAGGAGTGAGGCTTTAATTTTTTTCTTGCATAAATCTTCTGAACTTTTTTAGTCTGTCTACATTAATCCAGTCAACTCCAGAAGTTACTAATTCTTCCCACACTTTCCTTTTATTCCCTGCTGCCCATATTCTAACGCTATAATTATTTGCGTGAGCTTTTTGCATAAAGGTTTTTAGTTTCTCTTTTTCTACTTGAGGCATTTTACCTTTTCCTTTCCATTGTAATAGACTGTTGTAAGAGAAACTGATGCGAGGCATAATGTTGTTATCAAGTTTTTTGTCTGCATCGCCCATGTTGCCTGATAAAGAGAGGTAGCGCGGATTTGAACTTAGAACGTACTTATTGTTTCCGCATAAATCAACCAACACGCGAACAGCACCAATGTTTTTTTTACCATCAACAAATTTGGTAAGCATAGCATCGTAGTTTTTAAGAATACTGTCAAGAACAGGAATAAAGTTTTCACAGTCAGCTTTAATATCAATATAGAGGGTAAACTCCGGAGGACCTTTTTTGTAAACACTTTTCAAATCATTTTCTTTAGCTCGTTGCATTAACGGTTCGAGATAAAGTTTCTGAAGAGTTCTGCATTTTTTAGTAAATGCTTTTTCATGTGCCACTAGCATGCGCCCGTCAATCAAATGACAGTCGGCCTCCACACTCATAAATCCATTTTCCAATGACTGAAATAATGGCCGTGCATGCCAGTAATCATTGTGGGCATGGGCATTGGTGAGTACAGTTTGTGATGAGGAATTAAGAATTGATGAAATCGCGATAGCTACCGGGAGGAGAATGCGAAGAAGAAATATCTTCATCTGTTCAGGATAATTTTTCCTGTAAAAGATTGTGAACTGTTGTAAGCAGTCAAAAAATAAATTCCGCTGGATACTGTATTTAGAGATAGTTTTATTTTACTGTTATGAGGTAATTCAACTGAAGAAAAAATAATTCTGCCTAATGCATTAGTAACAGAAATATTCAATATTTGATTTTTATCAAAAGGAGCCTCAATAATAAAGTCGCCTTCAGTTGGATTAGGATAAACAGCGGTAAAAGAGTTTTTAGTTTCTTCACGTATTCCAACTGTATTTGAAAGTTTGAAAACAAAAATATCTTGCTGCTGACTGAGTGGTAAAACATAGTCGCCAAAATATCCATAAAGGTTGTAGTACCCTGCTACTGCCAGTTCTCCCGTTTTATTTACAGCAATAGCGTTACCAAAATCGTTTCCACCACCACCACCTATTTGTGTCCATATTTCATCACCGTTCCACCAGTATTTTGCAACAAAAACTTCATATCCGGCCGCGATGTATGTTGTATCTTGAAAAACTATTGCAGAGTCGAAAAAGCCAGTCAGATAAACAGAGCCATAATCATCCACACAAACAGCAGTGCCCACATCTAAATCGTTTCCTCCTATGGCTTTTGCCCATTCACAATTGCCATCAGGATTGTATTTTGTAAGAAAGGCATCGTTGTAGCCTTCTGCATAAATGGTGTGATTTCCGAATGTAGTTTCATTTTGAAAATATCCTGTGAGGTAACTGTTTCCTTGCCAGTCAGTAGCAATTCCATATGGATTATCACCAAGATAACTATCACATTTTCTAGCCCATACAAAATCTCCCCACGGACGATATTTAGCTATGAAAATATCAGTACTTGTTGGCGAAGTAGTGTTCAGGTTTACGGTATCAAACAACGTGTTTCCATAGATGTAACCGGTGATAAAAAAATTTCCTGCAGCATCGCTCGCGATACCTTTTGCCGCATCATCATTACTTCCTCCGCCCTTTTTTACCCACTGACAAATACCATTGTTGCCATATTTTGCAAGAAAAGAATCATAATCACCCAATGACGAAACAAAATTCAAATCAAAGTTTGCAGTTCCGCTGAATTGTCCCGCAATTGCAATATTTCCATGTGGGTCAGCAGTAAGGGCATAAGCACGGTCATCTCCTCTGCCACCGGCACTTTTTGCCCAAACTAAATCACCCGAAGGAGTATATTTTGCAATAAAAATATCAGTCAGGTCAGAGCTTTCTAATTTTAAATCATCAAAAAATATGGAGTCAAGGAAATATCCGGTGATGTATATAAATCCGGCTGTGTCAATGCAAACGCCAGTTGCATAATCCTCATTCGGACCGCCTGCATGTTTTACCCATTGTATATCACCCGTAGAATTATACTTTGCTAAAAATGCTTCATAAGTTCCATTGCCGTAACAAAAAATAGTGTCAAATTGTGAGTAACCACCATATTGTCCTGCTACGTAAACATTCCCGTCATCATCAACAACAACTGCACGAGCAGCATCCTGACCAATCCAACCGGCAGCTTTTGCCCACTGATATTCTTGGGAATAGCAGGATGCAAAAGCAAGAAGAATTAGAAATAATAGGAATATTTTTTTCACGCGTATATTCAAAAAAAAAGCTGCCTGATTTGGCAGCTTTTTTTCCTAAAGCTTAAATTATTTTTTCGTTACAACCATTCTTTTTGTTAGTATGTTAGAAGAGTTACGAAGTGTATAAATGTAAATTCCATCTGCAAAAGATGCTGTTGAGATGAATTCTTCATTTGAACCTCTTTCAGCAGCAATTAATTTTTTGAAAACAATCTGACCTAATGAGTTATAAATATTTAAGTCCATTTTTTCAGCTAAAGGTGAAGTAAAACTTATGCGTGTTAAATCTGAAGATGGGTTAGGAATATTTTGGCCCAATTCAAATTTATCTGTTGCATTTGTTGAAACACCCACTGTTCCATCAGCATCTATAACAATTTTGTAACCTCTAAAAGCCGGTTGTTGAGTTATAGGAAAACCATTACAATTTAAATGGGCAGTTACATTAACAATTAAAGGGTAGGTGCCTTCCATACCAGGAGTTGGCGCAGTTCCTGCTGCATGCAAACAGCCTGAAGACCCTCCTGGAAAAACTCCATTTGAAGGATTGGTTGTATAGGTAAATCCCGAAGGCATACCTGTAATGCTTGTTAAAGTAAAGTCATTAATTTGAAGATTGCAAGAAATGGGAGTAGTAACTGCAGTATCTGTTCCAACACGAAATTGCATGTCCGTGCTATAGGGCTGACCTACTGTTGCATGTGGCAAGTTAACAATTGTATCGGGAACTATGTGGCTGTGAATCCCATCCGGGGGAAGAGTTGGTGTGCAACTTTGTGCAAAACTGTTTGAGTAAACAAACGTAAGTGCAACAGTAAAAAGAAGTAATAGTTTTTTCATGTTTTTGTTTTTTGTGGTTTGATTGATTGTTAATTATCAAGCAAATATAATAGATGAACTCTGATAATCAAATTAATAGGATGAATTATGGTTTTTCAATCCTCAATCCAACATCCATAACACCGGGTAATTGTTCAACCCGCATAGCTTGTTCGTATTCAAAAATATACGTTCCACTCTGCGAAAAACGCACATTTCTTTTGAAGAGAATTCGTGCATCCCATAAATCACCGAGCCCTTTCCCAAACCATTTTCCTTTGTCATCGGCAAGCATACATTCAACAGTATCACGGGTTATTTTTCCGTTGGGGAAAGTGGTATTGATAAAAAGAAAAAGATTGCTGTAAGGATAAAATCCTGCGTGACGGATATTGATCAAAACATTATTTCCTGAAATGGTATCGGCAATATTCACTTCAAATTTTACCTTTTCTGAGGCTTCCCAATTACTGTCTGGAATTTCAATATTTTTTTCAAAAATTCTTTTCGAATCACAAGAAGAAAATACCAATAGTAAACTCAATCCAAGGAAAATCCTATTCATTTTACTGAGGCTTATTCTGTTCTCCTTTTGGTGGATTGGGGCGAGGTGGTCTGTTGCTTCTTCTTTGCTGTTGCGGGCGCTGTTGCTGCGGTTTTTGTTGAGAAGGAGATTTTTGTTCTCCTTGTTGCTGGGCATTAACCGGAGCAGGATTGCTTTTTTTCTTCTTGTTTTTCCAGTTCTTGTTGTTGCTGCGTTTGCTTTTGTCCCTATCAAAACGGGTAAGACTGTCTTGACCTACTACGTTCTCATAATCAGGCTTTTTCTCTTCCTGTAAAACAGCTTGTTTTACAGGCATAATATCAGCCTTGATTCCCTGTTTATTCAGTTCCTGAAACTCTTTTACTTTCTCAATGCTGAGCGGAATAAATGTGTCTCTTTCATCGGGCAACGAGTACCAGATTACTCTTCTGAAAATATCGGTTTTCTGATGCATCGCATAACCGCGATTGGTTTCCAACCTTAGTTTAGTATCAGGAAAATCTTTTATTGCATCCATGTAGCTGTCCAATTCATAATTCAAACAGCACTTGAGTTTGCCGCATTGTCCGGCTAATTTTTGAGGGTTCAGTGAAAGCTGCTGGTACCTTGCTGCACTGGTTGAAACTGTTCTGAAATCGGTAAGCCATGTAGAGCAACATAATTCTCTTCCGCATGAACCAATTCCTCCCAAACGGCTGGCCTCCTGTCTTGCCCCAATCTGGCGCATTTCAACACGAATGCGGAATTCATCTGCCAATCGTTTTATTAATTCGCGAAAATCTACACGGTCGTCAGCGGTGTAATAAAAAATGGCTTTTGTTTTATCGCCCTGAAACTCCACATCACTCAGTTTCATTTTCAGACCAAGTGCTGTTGCAATAATCCGCGCTTTATACATGGTGTCTTTCTCCTGCGCCATAGCAGCTTTCCACTTGTCAACATCGTTGTTGTTGGCTTTGCGGTAAATCTTTTTTACTTCGTCTTTTTCAGGGTCAAATTTTTTCTTCCGCATTTGTAAACGCACCAACTCGCCTGTGATGGAAACCGAGCCAATATCATGTCCGGGCGAAGCCTCTACTGCTACTATTTCACCTACATTCAGTTGAAGTTTCGTTTCGTTTTTATAAAATTCTTTGCGACTGTTTTTAAACCGTATTTCCACATAGGGAAATGGCTCCTGCCCCGAAGGCAGTTGCATATTTGAAAGCCAATCAAAAACGTTGAGTTTATTACAACCGCCCGTGCCGCAACTGCCGTTATTGTTGCACCCGCCCGGTGTTCCGCTTCCTCTGCCGGTGCTGCATCCGCTACATCCCATCTTCTTCGTTGATTGTTATAAGTTAATTGTTAATCGTTCAGGAAAATCCTGAAATGAAACGCAAATGTAGCTTTTTATGCTTTAACCGAAACTTGCTGACTTGCACGAAGTAATACACCCAATTTCAGCGAAAGGTCAAAGAAAAGCAGTTTAGGATAAGCATTGCGCTCAATGTGATAAGAGGCAGTATCCAGTTCGGCAGCAATTTCCATAATATTGTTGCCGTTTACAAATGTTGAGAATTTCAGAAAGAAGCTTCTTTCGTTTTCTGTCATTCTTGCCAGTTCGGGTGTTGAATAGGTTTGCATTAACGCCTTGCGAAACATGTTCTGACAAAACGCTAAAAATGCTTTTTGCTTTTCCCTGCCCTCATCGGTTGATGCCAGTTTCTCAGACCAGCTCAGCATTTCGGGAATATTGTTTTTGTAACACGCCAGCATCCAGTCGCGAAAGCGTTGTGTGTTATCTGTTGAATCATCGCCCTCCGCTGCCATCTTCATTGCTGTACCGAAGTTTCCATCTGCAAGGTGCGTAATCCTTAAAGCATTCTCGGGTGAAAGATTAAACTTTTCAGCCAATGCTTTTTGCATGGAAGTATCATTAATCTTTTTGATCTTCACCATTTGCGTGCGCGAAAGAATGGTGGCCAGCATCAGGTCGGTATTTTCTGCAACCATGATGAACAATGTTCTTTCAGGCGGCTCTTCAATCATTTTCAGAATCTTGTTGGCAGCCTGCACATTCATTTTCTCAGGCTTCCAGATAATTATAATCCGGTATTCGCCTTCATACGCTTTGAAAGAAAGTTTGCGCAGAATGCTTGCACTTTCGCCCACATAAATCTGCGCCTGTTTATTTTCTATTCCATGGTTGTCAAGGAATTCGTCCAGTTCTAAATACGGGTTTTGCGTTAATGCCTCGCGCATATCAGCAATTAAATCATCACTTATTGTTTCGCGCCCGTCTTTTATTTTATAAACGGGAAACACAAAATGAAAATCAGGATGAGCGATCTTCTGCATTTTCAGGCAGGACGAACATTCACCGCATGAATCATGTTCACCTTTATTGCTGCAAAAAATGTATTGAGCATATGCAAAAGCAAGCGCCAGATTTCCGCTGCCCGCAGGACCAAGCAGCAGTTGGGCGTGACTGATACGGTTATCTCTCACCGTTTGTATCAAGCGCTTTTTTATGTCTTCTTGTCCTACAATTTCTTTGAATAGCATCTAATTTTCAGCTAAATGATTTTCCGAATAAAACTGTCTTGCCCACTGTCTGTATCTTCCTATTGGTCCGTCACCTTTTGCCAGTGCAGGTTGTGTTACATACACTTTGTTTTCCCATATCTTGAAGTCCTGAGAAACATCATGCGCATAAGCCCGGAAAGAGATTTTTGGTAAGAATTTATTAATGACTGATTTTGGAATAATGCTCAACAACGGATTTATTTTCCCCGGATTCTCAACATGCTTCATGCACAAACCGATTCGCAGCAAAATTTTTTCTCCGTCAATCGGTGTGGGTTGCACAAAGTTGCGATACTGCAAACCATACTCCGGAACGCTTACTTCCACATAAGAATAGCCCAAGCCATAAGCATGTCCGTGAAATTCCGCACGCAATAAATGCTTCGCATTTCCAAAGAAATCTGCTTTGCGGTGCATGGCATATTTAGCGTTCAGGTAATGTTTGTCAAGTTCTAAGTCCGTAAGCATCTCCACTTTATTATAGCCATGAACTATGGAAAGATGACCTAAGTCAACACTGTTCTCTGTTGTTTCCTGTGGATGACTTTTCAGTTCCCATTCGGTTGTAATTACGGGTGTCCAACCTTCAAAATCAATTGCAGGGACTTCCCAGTCGGGAGCTTTGTCTTCGCTGTGAAACCATACTAACACAAAACCATTTTTCTCCTGCAAGTGCCATGAACGCAATACTGCTTTTGGCGGTGGTTTTGTCCCGTAGCCTGTTGAAGTGCATGTGCCTTTTACATCAAAACAAAAATCATGAAAGGGACATTTTATTGTTTCGCCTTGAACGGTTCCTCCATGCGCAAAATGCGCACCCATGTGCGGACAATAGGCATCAACTGCAGCAGGAACCCCTGCTTCGGTGCGGAATAAAACAATATCGTGTCCGCAGAATTTTTTTGAAATTAGTTGTCCTTTTTTTAGTTGTGCGGAAGAACATGCAGCATACCAACCATTTGGGAATGGTGGCAGTTCGTTATAACCAGTTTGCTTTTTTTCTGCTGCAACAGTTTGTGTTTCTAACATGAAATTATGAATTGTAATTGCTGCAAATTTAAGGGAATTGCTTTAAGCAATTGTTAATTTTCGGAAGGAATAAGTGGCAGCGCAATAAAAAATACAGTGCCTTTATCCACAATTGTTTCAAACCAAATTACGCCACCGCAGTTTTCAATAATGCTTTTCACCATTGCCAGTCCAAGCCCCATTCCTGTGCTTTTGGTCGTGAAGTTGGGTGTGAAAATTTTGTCTTTCATTTCATCGCTGATGCCGGTTCCGTTATCCTGAATTTTTATTAAAACAGTATTATTCGGCTTTTCAAGAGTGATGAAAATCTTTCCTTCGCGTGTTTCAGGAACAGACTGAATTGCGTTTTTAATCAGGTTATTAAAAACACGTTGCAATTGCTCGCGGTCGGCAAGGACAAAGAGATTATTGACCACAGAATTGAATTCAATTTTGCAATTTTCCGTTTCGTTGTAAAGCGCAACAACATTGGTAATTGTGTCTGCAATATTTATTTTTTCATTGTTGGCTTTAGGCATTTTTGCGAAGTTCGAAAACTCAGAAGCAATATGCGCGAGTGTGTCAATCTGCTCGATCATTGTCTGTGTCATGCGCTCAATGTTTTTATCCCAACCCGGACGTTGTTCTTTGTAGGAATGCTGTAAGTGTTGCACACTCAGCTTCATCGGTGTTAACGGATTTTTTATCTCGTGCGCCACTTGTTTCGCCATCTCGCGCCATGCCGATTCACGTTCTGATTTTGCAAGTGTTTCAGCGCTTTCGCCCAACTTTTGAATCATGTTGTTGTACTCTTTAACAAGCCGTCCGATTTCATCATCGCTGTTCCATTCAATCGGTTTGTTTTCTTTTCCGAGTTTCACCTGTTGAATATTTTTCCCGATGGCATCAAATGGCTCCGTTATTTTTCTGGAGATGAAGATGGCCACCGCAACGGCAATAATAATGAGCAACACATAGATATTGACCAAAGCAGAGAGCAGCGTTAGAATTTCTTTTTGCAAACCACTTTGTTTAGCAAAATAAGGCAGGTTAAGGTAAGCAACTGTTTCTCCACTGCTGTTGGTAAGCGGTGCGTAAGCAGAAAGAAAACTCAGCGCACCGATATTTTCGTTGTGAACAAACAAGGTTTTCTTTTGCACCAGCATGGAGAAAGATGCTTCCGGATTTAATTTTTTGGAAGTAAGTCCGATGTCAAACAGGCGCGGGCGTGTTGAAACAATGAGTTCTCCTTTGGTATCGTACAGATTAATATCGGTGAAAAATACTTTTGAAAATTTGTTCATCGTATAACTCAATTGCTCGGTGTTGCCGTAAAAATCTTCGGTTTTAGATGATTTGTTTTCCAGTTCAATTAACACCGAACGGATTTTTTCGCTGATGGCTTCACTGTTCTTGTGGCGGTATTCTGTTTCTACATAATAGATGGTGGCAAAACCAATCAGTAAAAGAAAAATAGTAAGAATAGAAATGATTGAAATATTAATGCGGTAACGGAAGTTTCCGGTTTCGGGTTTTTTGAAATTTATCAGTGAATATCCCGCAAGTGTTACCAGAAGAAAACAGGAATATAAAAGGAAAAGAAACGAAACGCCCGTTAGTTTTTGAAATGTTGTAAGCTGCGGACGGCTTAACAGAATCAAGGTATCGGGGTTGGGCTTATAAAACAGATGCCTCCAGTTGCCCGAAGAGCGGAACTCAAATTTTTCGTTGTGCAATTGCACGGCAGGTTCGTCTGCACTGTAACTGAAATCGCCATTTGCAGAAACAATTTTTCCATCGCGGTAAACTGCAAAAGAGTAATCTTCTAAGCTCTTATCATCGTCTACATTTTTGTCGAGCAATAACTCGGGGAAGCCTAATTCGTTTTTTGAAGACTTTTCTTCAAACTCAATAAAGACGGTTGTTTGTTTTTGAACAGAGTCTCTGCTATTGTTTGAGAAAATGATTTTTCCGAGGTAGTTGATTTCATTGGTTGTTTCGTAAGAATAAACTAATGATTTACCGGAAGTTGGCTTGGATGAAGTTTCAAGCGATTTGTAAAAATCAGCTGTTCGTGTTAGCTTGTTGTTTGAAGCAATGAGGGTGTCATTTGTGTTAAATACGATTATCCGTACTTCATATTTTTGCAAATAATCGTTCAGGAATTTTTGTTCAACGCGCGAAAAAAACTCGTCTTGTTTTTGCGGCAAAAGCGTGATGAAGTTTTTTATTACACGGTCGTTTTTGATTTCTTCTGCAACTTCTGAAAATACATATTCGGCAACAGGGTCGCGCTCGGCAGCAAGCTTTTCGGCATAGAAGCGCGCTTTTATTTCTACCTTTTCTTTGTGAAAATTTGCCAATGAATAAGCTGCATACACCGAAAACCCAAGTAGCAATGCAGCGGCTGAAAAAAATGAACGTGAAACTTTTTCCTGCTCTTTGATTATAATGATTCCGCCACAAATCATTGCTGTAATTCCTATGCCGCTCCAGTCTGCTTTGCCTGTAAGCAGGGCAATTACAATAAAAGCTAAGACTGCAATAGTGTAGGAGCTGAGCTTTTGTCTGAGACTATTTCCTGAAATAAATTCAACAACATTGTTGAAAATAAAAAACCATGTAAGCAACATCAAGCCTGTAATTAACAAGCCTGCATAACTGAAAAAATTCAACGTAAAAAGATTGTTGATGGTGAAATCAATATCTGAATCCACAATCAAACGCTCGAATAAATAAGCGATGGGAAAATGCAGACTAAGCGCAAATAGCAGCAACATAGAAGAACTTGCAATTCCTTTAGCTGAAGTGCTGAAAGTTATTTTGTTGGTGATATAAAAAGTAAGTCCGGCAATGGTAAAAATGTTCAGCAAAAAATCTCCGAGCGAAGGAAACATGGCAGAAGAGGCATGATACGCGGGATCAAAAAGCGGAAGCGAATAAAGCGCTGCCGGATACTGAAAATACAGCATTGCAGCACGTATAAGCAAAACAGCCAACGAGAAAAAAACAAGTTTTGCGCTTGAAGAGAAGTTGAAAATCGTGTAAAAGAAAAGCAGCAGAAAAAATAATCCCGCAATGAATAAGATAATACTTGTTACCTGGTGAACATCAATGTGGGACACTTCTTTTCCTTTGTCAACAGACAAAAGGTAGGTGCCGTTTTTTGTTTTTATTTCAAGGGGTTCCTTTGTTAGTTCTGGAGTTATTTCCAGTTCGTCTTCAACATCGAGGCATTTGTTGAATTCGTTTTTTAAATAGTTATTCTCAAACGGGTATTCGTTTTTGATGAGCAGCAAACCGATGTAGGTTTTGTTTCCCGCTTTTTGTGTTTTGCTCAGGTACCAGCCGTTACTTAGCTTCTGCAGGGGAGTCTCGTAATTTCTGCGCGTTGTTAGTTTATCAATTGCGGCAATTGAGTTATTGCTCCAGAATTTGAGTTCATCGTTTTCATAAGTGAGGAACAACATGCCTTCTTCGGCAAATAAATCACCAAAGCCAAGACTTGTAAAGCTGTTGTAATCGTTGCTGTGTTGAGTTTGTTTTACAAGCTCGTCCAGTTTTTTATCAAGCAGTGTTTCTTTTTCAAGCAATTTGTTTTGAAACTGCGCAGCCTGTTTTTCAAGTGAGGGATGAAACCACGAACCTTTGTTAAACAGCTGCGAAGCCGTCAACAACAGCAAGGCTGATAGCAGGTAAATAAGTAATTTTTTGGTGCCGAGCTTCACAGGAAACAAACCTACAAAATTTTGCAGGGCTTTTAAGGCTGCAAACTTGCGGCCAGTTTTTGGAAATAGGAGGGAGCGTGCAATAGCCGCGAGCCATACCATGAAAACAGTTCGCCATCAACCAACATAATTTTTGCCTGCGGACAAATTTTGCTGAATGCTTCAATATGCTTTTCTTTAAAAGGAAAAGGCTCTGACGAAAGTAGTATCACCTCGGGATTTGCCTGCTGCAACTGCGCTAAGCTTATTTCAGGATAATGTCCTTTCAGGTTTTGAAAGCAATTTTTAAAGCCGCAGCGTTGCATCATATCGTTGATAAAAGTTTTGTTGCCTGCAACCATCATGGGGTTTTGCCAGATGAAGTAAGCGACCTTTTTTAACCGCAGAGGCGCAAAGGGCGCAGAGAAATTTTCTGTAATCTTTTGGTTTAATTCTTCCGCTACTTTTTCTCTTCCGGTCATTTTTCCAACGGCAGTAATCATTTCCAATGCGCTGTGTAAATCGATTACATCGCTTATCCAGACAGGGAAATGCTTTGCTAATTCTTCTATTTGTTCCTTTTCGTTTTCTTCTTTGTTGGCAATTATCAGCGTTGGCTTCAGCGCTATTATTTTTTCGATGTTCAGGTTTTTGGTGCCGCCTACTTTTTCCTTTTGCACTACTTTCTCTTTCGGGTGAATGCAGAATTTGGTGATGCCCACCACTTCTCCGTCCAAACCTAAATCAAAAAGCAATTCGGTTTGGGAGGGCACGAGGGAAATTATTCTTAATTGAGAATATAACTCAATGTTAATTTTTCGACCAAGTTGGTCAACAAAATGCACGATAAAAACTAAAGATTAGTCATAAAACTTCTTCCCGCTCTTCGCTTTCTCCACAATAATATCAGCAGGTTTAAAGCGCAGCCCGTGTTTGTCTTTTAAAGCATTCATTATGTCAACAGCCTTTTGTGCGCCCAAAGTATCAAGGTAACGGAACGGCCCGCCAGTGAACGGTGCAAAGCCCAACCCGAAGATAGCGCCAATATCACCATCGCGTGGTGAAGCAAGAATGCCTTCCTGCAAACATTGCGCGGCTTCGTTTACCATCAGCATGGCCATGCGTTGTTGTATCTCCAGGTCGTCAAACTTTTTGCGGTTAGGTCCGCCAAAGTGGTTATACATTTCGGGGTCAATTTGTCCGCTCAGTTTTTTGCCTTTCTCATCGTATTTATAAAAGCCTTTCTTGTTTTTGCGGCCTTTGAAACCGGCATCGTACAGGCGTGCAATACCTTGTGATATTTTCGCGCCTTCGCGTTTCATAGCAAATTCGGTGGTCAGCTCGCCCTTCATAATATGTGCGCCAACATCAATGCCCACTTCGTCCATCAGCGTAATGGGTCCTACCGGGAAACCAAATTTTTTCAACGCTTTGTCTATTTGCAAAGCATCTGCGCCTTCGTCAAGAAGTAACAATGCTTCATTACTATAAGGAGCAAGAATGCGCGTGGTATAAAAACCCGGACCATCTTTTACAACGATACAGGTTTTGCCTTGTTTTATGCCCAGTTCCAGACAGGTTGCAGTAACCCAATCCGCAGTTTTGTCGGTAACAATAATTTCCAAAAGCGGCATTTTAGGAACAGGGGAGAAGTAGTGCATACCAATCACATTCTCGGGACGTTTTGCATGTTTTGCAATCTGCGTAATAGGCAGCGATGAAGTGTTGGACGCGAAAATGCAGGTGTCCTTTGTGTTTGCTTCCACATCAGCAAGCACGTTTTGCTTTACCTTAATATCTTCCAAAACAGCTTCAATAACAATATCGCAATGCGCGAAGCCCGTGAAATCCGTTTGTCCCCAAACACGCCCGATAATGCTGTCAGCATCGGTGCGGCTCATGGCTTTGCGT
The DNA here is from genome assembly GCA_947479755.1 of Bacteroidota bacterium. Classification (GTDB taxonomy): domain Bacteria; phylum Bacteroidota; class Bacteroidia; order SXHM01; family SXHM01; genus SXHM01. The sequence continues at coordinate 3,222 of CANKAM010000014.1, read as the reverse complement.
TTTACTTTTTTGTAAAGATTATCCCAGATAGTTTTTTTGCCGTTGGCAACATATTCGTCTTTCAAATCTTTAAGAATTACAGGAACGCCTTTCACTGCCGTAACCTCGGCAATGCCTGCGCCCATAAAGCCCGCACCCAGCATAGCAACACGGTTAAACGGTTTTACTTTATCCGCCATCGGATTCTTTTTCATCTCGGTCATGGCAAAGAAAATATTAATCAACTGCGCACTTTCGGGTGAAAGAACGAGTTGCTCAAACTTGATTACTTCGGCCTCATAGCCTGCTTTCTCGCCTTGGTTCATGCCAATCTGCACACACTCTAAAATCTTGTAAGGCGCAGGATAGTTGCCCTGAGTCTGGCGGTCAACCATCTCTTTTGCTTTCTTGAAAATAAGGTTGCGCCCGATAGGATTATCTTCTAATAATCTATCCACTAACGTCTTTTTGCGCTTGCGAACCAACGGACGTTTGATCAGTTCCTGAGCCAATGCAATAGCGCCATTCAGCAATTCTGATTTTTGAGTCATGCGGTCAACCAAACCCATTTTTAGGGCAGGGCGTGCATAAATGGTTTTGCCGGTAAGCATCATGTCCAATGCTTTTTGAATGCCTACCAAGCGTGGCAAACGCTGTGTTCCGCCACCACCCGGAAGTAAGCCCAACTGCACCTCAGGAAGCGCAAGATTTGTTCCTTCATCCGCACAAATACGTGCGTGACAAGCCAATGCAATTTCCAATCCTGCACCCAAACAAGCTCCGTGAATAGCAGCTACGACCGGCTTTTTAGAGTTAGCAATTTTGGCTAAGCCTTCGTGCCCCTTGCGGGTAACAGGCGCAAAGTCGCCCGGCTTTTTCACTTTCTGAAATGCTTCAATATCAGCACCGGCAATAAAATCTTTTTTGCGGCTGATCAAGATGGCAGCTTTCACGGAAGGGTCATTATCCACTTCTTCAAATAGTTTGGTAAAAACATCAATCAGTTCGGGAGAAATCTTGTTTATTTTCTCACCTTGTTGATCAAGCCAGAGAATGGCGATGTCGCCACGTTTTTCAATTTCTGCGTATTGGTTTTTCATATAAATCAGTTGGTGGTTGGTAGTTTGTAGTTGGCAGATAAATCAAGTCGGTAGTTTGTAGTATTTAGTTGGCAACCTTGCGCGTAGTATTGCTTGACATAAATTTTTCAGGATTTGCTATCATATAATTAATGAGTTTGCCAACTTCGTTGACTCTTAAAATTAAATTTTGATTTTCAAGGTCAGAAATGTAGCCACATCTTAATGCAAAGTCAAGCCATACTTCAGTTTCGCTGTTTTCCATATCTGCATCAGTAAGTTTGCTGATAAAATGTGCTTCGTATCTTCTTTTTCTATAAGACTCAGCTATACATGCAGAAACTGAGCGTGACGAGCGTCTTATCTGGTCAGTAAGAGAATACTTTTCCTCCTGTGGAAATTTTTTTGAAAGGACAAAAATATCCATAGCGAGTTCAAATGATTTTTTGTAAGCAATAAGGTCTTTAAATGAACCCATTCTATCTTTTATTTTGTGCTGTTATAAAAGTGTCGCAAACTGCCAACTGCTACTACCAACTGCAAACTTAATTTTGGTAACGTTCCAAAATCATTGCATGTCCGTGAGCACCGGCAGCGCAAGCGGCCAATATGCCGTATTTCCCGTTTTCGCGTTGCAGACGGTTGGCAACTGTTGTAACCAAACGTGCTCCTGTTGCTCCAAACGGATGTCCGATAGCCAGTGAACCACCATGAACGTTGAGTTTGTCCATGTTCACTTGGCCAACTGCTTTATCTCTGCCTAGTTTTTCTTTCGCAAATTCATCCGAAGCAAGACATTTAATATTTGCCAGAACCTGTCCCGCAAATGCTTCGTGCAATTCAACAACGTCCATGTCTTTCAGTTCAAGGTTGGCACGTTTCAATACTTTTGAAATGGCATAAGCAGGACCCAATAAAAGTTCTTCTTTTAAATCAGAACCGGTGAACGTGTAGTTATGGATATATGCTTTGGGTTTCAGTCCAAGTTCTTTTGCTTTGTCTTCGCTCATTATTAACACAACCGCAGCGCCATCCGTAAGAAAAGATGAATTGGCAGCAGTCAATGTTCCATGTGGTTTAACAAAAGCAGGACTTAAAGAAGCAAGTTTCTCCAGTTTGCCAACACGAATTCCATTATCTTGTTTTATAGCAGCAAATTTTGGAGGCAAAGCAACTTCAGTGATTTCCTGTGCAAGAATCCCATCATCAACTGCTTTTTGCGCAAGCGTATGTGAGCGCAAAGCAAATTTATCCTGTTCTTCTCGGGCAACTGAAAACTTAGCTGCAAGAATATCGCAGTCAACTCCCATAGTTTTGCCTGTAGTATATTCGGCAATTGCCGGTGCATCAGGAACAAAATCTTTAAGACGTAATGAGAAAATGAACTTCATCGTATCACCAAAGCCTTTCAGTTTTTGTGCATTGAACAATTTTTTACGCATGGGTTTATTAAACAAAATAGGAGCATCGGAAGTACATTCAGTTCCGCCTGCAATTATGATATCGGCTTGGCCGGCCTGAATTTGCTCCACCGCACTTGAAATTGCCTGATTAGCCGAAATGCAAGCCTGACTAACGGTGCTGCAAGGAGTTGTATAAGGAATTCCGGCAGTTAAAGCAGCCTCACGCGCCACATTGCTGGTTTTTACATTGGAAATTACGGTTCCCATAATTATACGATCAACCGATTTTGGGTCAATCCCTGTTTTTTTCAGCAATCCCGAAATAGCAAATTGCCCCAACTGGTAGGACAATAAATCCATATACTCTGTTCCGCTTTTCAGAAATGGGGTGCGGGTTCCGTCAATGACTACTACTTTTTTCATGATTAAAATTATGGTTGTGTTTAAGTGGCAAAACTAAGCTATATTCTTAAAATGGTGAATAAGCGTGCTCTATTTATAACAAACGAGAAAAAATTATGTTTGTAATAGTACTGATTGCACTTATTCAGATACCATTTTTACGGTATCTGAAGTGCCTTTATAAATGCTAATTTTGCCACATGGAAGAAATCAAAATCCTGCCTACCAGAATTATCAGTTCCGAACAGGATTCGTTAGCGGATTATTTTAAAAAAGTAGTGCAGCACAGAGCATTAATTCTAACACTCGCCAAACGCGATTTAAAAGTAAAATACGCGCAAACGTATTTAGGTTTGGCT
>CANKAM010000013.1 GCA_947479755.1 Bacteroidota bacterium | reverse complement strand
GGGTTCGAATCCCTCTCTCTCCGCTTAACTCCACTCTATATTAAGCCACTAATTACACGAATTGATTTCTGTGAAATTAGTGGCTTAATTTATTTTAGTAGCATTACACTTATACTTAAATAAATTCTAACCGTTTATGAAGTTTTTGTAAACTAATTACGAATCTTATTGGAATTTTATATTTTTGACGCCCGCTTAAAAAGAAAAAGGGCGGAAACAATAAATCGAAAAGTATTACGTTACATCAATTAAACTATCCAAAAACAAATCATTAATCATTAACCCCAAATTGTAAATTAATTATGAGCACACAAAAATCGAAATTCAATGGCTTGTCATCAGTAGCAGCATTCCTGTGCATATTACTTGCACTTGTTATAGGATGGGCAATATGGCAGTTTATCTTAGGAAGCGCATCTAACTTTGATGCAGAAGGACACCCGCTGCCAGGCAACCTGCAAGGTATGATGTATAAAGGTGGTTTCATTGTTCCTATTCTTCTTGCCATTAACGTTATCATTATTATTTTCTCTTTGGAGCGTTTATTTACTATTCAGCGTTCAAGCGGAAAAGGCAACTCAGCACAATTCATTAAAAGCGTGAAAACTTCTCTGGAAGCTGACAAATTGGACGAAGCTATTGCTGCCTGCGATAAACAAGAAGGGTCTTTAGCTAACGTTATCCGTGCCGGAGTTGAGAAATACAAAAACATTAAAAACGAACCCGGATTAGATAAAGAAAGTAAAGTGGCTGCCGTACAGAAAGAACTGGAAGAAGCAACTTCACTGGAACTTCCAATGCTTTCTAAAAACATGGTTATCATTTCTACCTGTGCTACTATCGCAACGCTTTGGGGTCTTATCGGAACAGTTATCGGGATGATTCGTTCATTTGCTGCTCTTTCACAAGCAGGAGCTCCTGACACTACTGCTCTTGCAACTGGTATCTCTGAAGCTCTTATTAATACAGCATTTGGTATCATTGGTTCTGTAATAGGTATTATCATGTATAATATCTTCACTTCAAAAATTGACAGTTTAACTTACAGCATGGACGAAGCAGGTTTCAGCATTGTTCAATCTGTAAATGCACATAAATAATTTTTATTATTCTTTGTTTATGGAATTTTAGCCGCATAGGCATCCATATTTCAGAAAGCCGTTTATTAAAGCTTTAATGAAAGAAACAAAGGCTGAACTAATACTATATAACTAAGAAGTATGCCTAAAGTAAAATTACCGAGTAGCAGTCCAGGTCTGGACATGACTCCCATGGTTGACCTTGCTTTTCTTTTAGTTACCTTCTTTATGCTTACCGCTTCGGTGCGTGTTGATGAGCCGGTTGTAGTTGATACACCTTCCTCCAATTCTGATAAATTGTTGCCTGATAACGTAATGATGATCACGGTTGACCCAGATGGCAAACCATTCTTCAATATAGCCAACCCACAGGTAAGAGTAAAAACCCTTGAAAAAATGGGGGCGCAATACAATGTGCAGTTTACTGATGCAGAAAAGAAGAAGTTTGCAGGCATGACCACCTTTGGTGTTTCTATGCAAAACCTGAAACAATATATTATGCTGGACGATGTGGCACGCGGCAAGTATAAATCTTCAGGTATTCCGCTTGATTCATTGAACCCACAATTGGGTCACTGGATACAATTCGGGCAACTGGAAGCCGCGAAACATGCTAAAGCAGAAAAAGATAAAGCTGAAAGTCTGGGACGTGATTTTAAATATGAAAGACTGCGTTTCGCAATCAAAGCTGATGCTCAAACACCTTACGTTTCTGTTAAAGGAGTGATTGAAGTTTTTAAAAAATTAGAAATTTACAGGTTTAACCTGATTACCAATCTTGAACAAGATGAGGTAGCAGCGGTAACCCAATAAAAAATTTAAAATAAAATGGCAGAAGTAAATACCGGTGATGGTGGCGGTGGCCACGGTAAGCACGATAAGAAACGTGCCAAAAAAGCATCTACGAAGATAGACATGACACCCATGGTGGATTTGGCTTTTCTGCTGCTCACCTTTTTCGTTCTTACCTCTACGTTCAGCAAGCCTAAGGCTATGGAAATAAATTATCCGGCTGACCCTAAAGATGAGAATACCAAACCACCAAAGATTAATAATGCATTGACTTTTATTTTATCAAAAGACGATGCTATCTACTATTATCCGGGAGAATTTTATCCTCCTAATAATCCGAAAGGCGAACCACCGACACAGTTAGTAAAAACAGATTTTTCAAAAGACGGTTTGCGTAAAATTTTACTTGACCGCAATGATCCGGTACGTAAAGAAATTTTTAAACTGGAAGAAAAATTAAAGGCTAAAGAAATTGCTGATAGCACCTACAAACGCTTAGTAATTGCTGAGAAAAGCAAAAAAGAAGCCGTTACGGTTTTGATAAAAGCAGATGACAAGGCTACGTATAAAAACGTAATTGATTTGGTTGATGAACTGAATATTTCCATGATTGGAAAATATGCAGTAGTTGATATGATACCAACCGAGTACGAACTTTTACAGGCAGCAGAAGGAACAACTACAACCACTAACCCTAAATAATAAAACAATGGCGGGAAATTCAGGAAACGAATGGGGAAACGTAGTATCGGATGTTCGCAACGATATCGTTTTCGAAAACCGTAATAAAATTTACGGTGCTTATTTCATCAGAAGAGAATATACGCGCACAGTTTTGCTGGCGTTATTAATTACAGTTTCAGCAGCATTGGTGATTGCACTGGTGCCAAAAATTTTGCAGCTATTTAACGATGCAATTGAAGATGTAGCTGTAAATACTGATGTAACACAAATTGATTTAACACCTCCACCAATTGATGAAACGGCACCACCACCGCCACCGCCACCACCGCCACCACCGGTAATGGAAACGGTAAAATTTGTGGCTCCGGTAGTTGTTGATGAACCGGTAATTGATGAGCCACCACCACCCATTCAGGAAGTAGAAACTCAAATCAGCACCGTAACTCAGGAAGGAAACGGAGATGACGATGAAATTATTATTCCTGATGAAGGAAACGGAAACGCTGTGGTTGAAGAAGTGAAAGAAGAGATTTTTACGTTCGTAGAACAAATGCCTGGTTTCCCAGGAGGTGAAGAAGAGCGTTTGAAATTCATTCAAAAGAACACCAAGTATCCGATGATGGAAAAAGAGAATGGTATTGAAGGGACAGTTTATGTTTCGTTTATCGTTGATAAACAAGGAAACATTAATGACGTGAAAGTAATGCGTGGTGTTTCGGGAGGCCCTGGATTAGAAAAAGAAGCATTACGCGTTGTGAAAATGATGCCGAAATGGTCAGCCGGAAAACAAAACGGAAAAGAAGTTCAGGTGCAATTTTACATGCCAATGAAATTTGAGCTGAGATAATTATTGATAAGAATTTTTACCGGGACGAAAAATGTGTTTGATTATTTCTGACATGTTTTTCGTCCCGTTGTTTTTAGGGGAAAGATAAATACAGATGAAAGGAAATCCAATGCTATACTTTAACATTCTGATGACGCTGATTTATGCAGGCATCGGAGTTGTATTTCTTTTCACCGATTTTTTGTCAAATATGCTTCCCGATAACCGTAAGTTAGTTGGCGGAATTTTTCTAGGATACTCTGTTTTCAGAAGTATTGTGATTATTCAGAAAATGAAAAAAAACAATGAAGAATAAAATCAGCTACTTAGTAATAGTAGTTCTTTCCTTAATTATTGGCTTGTATTCTTGTGACAAAGCAGGAAAGAAAGCTGAACCGACCGATACACCAACTTCAGGTGAAGTTAATATTGCAATTGACGAGTCGTATTCGCTGCTCTTTGACACTGAGATCTATACATTTGAATCATTGTATGAAAATGCAACTGTGCATGCACGTTACCTTCCCGAAACGGAAGCATTGAAATCACTGAAGGATGACTCTGTTAAGGTAGTGGTGATGAACAGAGCATTGAATGAGGGAGAAAAACAATCGTTCAAAGCGCAGAATATTTACCCGATAGAAACCAAAATTGCTGAAGATGCCATTGCATTTGTGGTGAACAATGAAAACCCTGATACCAGCCTGCTTTTTAATCAAGTTGAAAAAATTTTGAACGGAACCGACTCAACATGGAAGCAGGTAAATCCTAACTCAACGCTTGGCAAACTGAATATTATTTTTGACAATCCTAATTCTGCAAATGCACGCTATATTGCAGAGTTTTCAAAGAAAGATAAACTACCAACCAACGCTTTTGCTGTAAAATCAAATGCAGAAGTTATTGACTATGTGAGCAAAAACAAAGGAGCTTTGGGTGTAGTCAGCGTAAATTGGATAAGCGACAATGCTGACAGCACCAGCATAAGTTTCTTGAAAAAAATAAAAGTGGTTGGCATCAGCAAAGAAGGTGATTCAGAACGCTTTTATAAACCTTACCAGGCATACATAAAAACCAAAGATTATCCTTTTTGCAGAGACGTTTATATGATTAACCGTCAAACCCGTGCAGGACTTGGCAAGGGTTTTGTATCCTTTGTTGCCGGAACAAAGGGGCAATTGATAATTTTGAAGATGGGATTAGTTCCCGCAATTGCACCGGTTAGAATGATTGAAATTAATTAAAGCGAATATAAATACGATGAATACAATGAAAAACGCGAACCTGATAATTGCTGCCGGAGTGCTTTTTTCCGGAATTGTTACTGCTCAAACACTGAATGATGCAAAACGACTGACAGAAAATGAGCAGTTTGAAAGCGCTGCAAAAGCATTTGAACAATTGATTGTTTCTGAACCAACAAATAGCAGTGCATATTATTATTATGGAGAGAATTATTTCCAAAATGATAATGCTGTTCAGGCAAAAGTTATGTACCAAAAAGGAATTAGCGTGAATGCAAACAGCCCTATTAATTATATCGGGTTGGGGAAAATAGAATACATCAACGGGAATGTTGCCGGAGCAACTGAAAATTTCACCAAAGCAAAAACGCTTTCGCAAAACAAAAGCGCTGAAATTCTGATGGAGATTGCTGAAGTCTATATCAACTCTGAAAAGAAAAATATTTCTGAAGCAATTACTTTACTTAATCAGGCTGCAAAATTAGAACCTAAAAATCCTACAGTTTTCATGCTGATTGGTGATGCATATTTAGAACAAAACGATGGTAACAATGCCATTGTGAATTATGAAAAAGCATTGGGTCTAGACAAAAAATTTACCAAAGCCATTTTGCGCGAAGGAAAACTATACAGCCGTGCGAAGAATTATACACTTGCACTTGACTATTACAACAAGGCGATTGAAATTGATTCTTCATTTGCTCCTGCTTTCCGCGAGCGTGCTGAGCTTCGTTTCCGTGCAGGACAATCAGAGCGTGCTGCAAGTGATTATAAAAAATACCTTCAATTGAATAATGACCTGAGCGCACAAGTAAGATTTTGCGAGTTTGAATTTGTTTCAAAACACTATAAATCAGTATGTGAAGAAGGCCCTAAAGTTTTGAGCAGAGATACTAGCTACATTAATGTTTACCGCATTTTGGGTTACAGTTATTACGAAACCGGTGATTATACAAACGGACTATTGTATATGAATAAATATTTTGCAAAAGCTCTGGCTGCCGGAAAACCTTTCCTTGCTTCAGACTATGAATACCTTGGTAAAAATCAAATCAAAAATAATGATTCGCTTGGTGTGGATAATCTGTTGAAAGCTCTTGAAATAGACACCACACGGACTGACTTCTATTCAGATATTGCTGCAAGTTACATGAAACAAAAAAATTATCCGAAAGCAATTATCTACTATGACAAAAAAATAAATCTTGACACAGCAAAAGCTACGGCTAATGATTATTTAAAACTGGGGCAATGCTATTACAACCTTAAAGACTATGTAAAAGCTGATTCTATTTTCGCAAAACTAATTCAAATACAACCTACTTCTATTTATGGTTATGCTTACAGAGCACGTTGTAATTCACAAGCTGATCTCGACACCAAACAGGGACTTGCAAAGCCTTTTTACGAGCAGCTAATTACAGTAGGATTAACAGATGTTGAGAAAAATAAAAAGGAATTAATTGAAGCGTATTCTTATCTGGGTTATTACTATCTGGTGACTAAAGACTATCCAAAATCAAAAGAGAATTGGAAAAAAGTTTTGGAACTTGATCCTGCCAACGAGAAAGCAACTAAGGCACTTGCTGATCCAAACCTGAAATAGTTTTCAGTTTTTATCGGTTCGCTGAATCCAAGCTAAAACCATTTTCAGTTTGCCGAAGGAAACATCGGCAGAAACTTTTTCTTTAACAGCATTCAGTTGGGCGTATTCCTGTTCAATAACCGCAGGAAAGAGCTGAGCAATCTCTTTTACTTCTTCCATCGGAATTAGTTGTTCAATCTCAATAGAGCCAAGTTTTATAGCTTGAGCCAAATGGCCTTCAATAGTTCCGACAGCTAATTTTCTTTCTGCTGCAATATCTGCTATGCTCTTACCATTCCTGAAGTGATTAACAGTTTCTTCAACTGTTGGTATTTTTTGTTCCTTTGGTTTACGCTCACGTTTAGCAGGAAAAATTTCTTTGGGTTGAAGATTGTATTCCTCACAATAGTCGCGGACAAGTTGTATCACCTCATCACCATATTGAGCAACTTTTACTTTACCAAACCCTTTTATTTTCAGCAGTGACTCTTTATTTTGCGGTAAATAAGTGCATATATTCTGGATTGCCTGACTACTGAACACCATGTAAAGTGGAAGATTTGTTTTGCCAACTATTTCCTTTCTCAGCCCTGCAAGCCTGCTGTACAATTCTTCGTTTGAAGTTCCGTCAATAACAACTTCCTGGTCCTGATTTTGTGCATACGAACTTTGGATTTTGTTTGATGCGGTTTCAACCTTTTTACCTGACTTTAAATATTCGTTCAGGTTAAAACCATTTTTGCAATGGTTTACACGGTGCAGAATTTCATGAAGTATAAATGCAACTTCATTTAAAGAAGTATCAATATAACGGGCAACTTTTTTCTTGTCTGTAGAGAACGGATGTGCGTAAAACTTCTCTTTCCATTTTTGAATTTCAGAAGAAAAATAATTGGCAGCATCTTTTGTTCTTTTCTGTAATGCCTCATTTTCTTCAGCGTTTGAATTTTCTTTTGAGAGAGTGGTTATCTGTTCTTTAAACTTATCAGCAACGGACTGGATCTTTTCCTGACTTTCAGCTAACTCTTTCAGCCAATCTAAACTTGCTTCCGAAAATTCTTCGCGGTTGTCATTCAGTTCTTCACTAAAATCTTTTAACTCATAATACCAACGATAGAACGCAAAGATGCTTTGCAGCTCATACAGGATATATTTCGCGCGTGCTTCATTAAACTTCTGAGGTAAAATTTTATCGTCCTGGTTTTTGCCTTGCCATTCTTTCAGACTTTGATGAGCACCAAAAAAACTTTGATTGACTGATGAAGTCAAGACCAGGCCTTCCAGTGAAGTGCAGCGGCTTAACGCAACATACACCTGTCCGTTTGCAAAAGCATTTTCGGCATCAATAACTAATTTATCAAAGGTCAGTCCCTGACTTTTGTGAATGGTGATTGCCCATGCAAGGCGCAACGGATATTGTTCAAAACTGCCCAGTTCGTTTTCCACAATCTCACGTGTATCAGGGTTGAGTGAGTAGTTGGTGTTTTTCCATTCGTATTTTTTTACATCAATATCATAGTGTTCGCCTTTGCAACGCACTTTTATTCCGTTGTCAGAAAGCGCAGTAACAACTCCGATTTTACCGTTGTAATACTTCTTGTCTTCCACATCATTTTTCAAAAACATTACCTGTGCTCCGACTTTGAGTTCCAGTTCACTTTCAGCGGGAAAAATATGTTCGGGAAAATCGCGGTAGATTTTTGCCTCGTATATTTTTGAGCGCTCTTTCAGTGTATCTAATTTCTTTTTGTTGATGGTATCTGCCTGATTGTTGTGCGTTGTAAGCGTGATGTAGCCTTCGTCATCAGCGGGAACAAAATTTCTTTTGAGGCGTGAATTCAGCAACTCATAATTTGGTTGTGAAAGATTGTTGTTTCTTATTCCGTTGAGCACTTCAATAAAAGTATTATCCTGCTGACGGAAGATTTCTTTCAACTCAACCATCACCGGAACATGTTCACGCAACACAATACTATCGAAGAAAAAGATGGAAGGATAATAGTTCCTGAGAAAATCCCATTCATGATTTTTCACCACGGGAGGAAGCTGATGTAAATCGCCAATAAATAAGACCTGCACGCCTCCAAAGGGCAACTGACTTCTTCTGCGGATGCTTCTCAGAATAGCATCAATGGCATCAACGGTGTGTGATGCAACCATACTGGTTTCGTCAATCACCAGCAATTCAAGATTGCGGAAAAGATTAAGCTTTTCTTTGTTATAACGGATTTGTGAAAGCAGCGAATGACTGTTTATTCCATCACTCGCATTTTTGGAAGGAACAAAAGGAGCAAACGGCAATTGAAACAATGAATGCAGCGTAACGCCACCGGCATTAATCGCAGCAACACCTGTAGGCGCAGCCACCACCATTTTCTTGAAACTGTTTTGACGCAGGTATTTGAGAAAGGTAGTCTTCCCGGTTCCTGCTTTTCCCGTTAGGAAAATATTCAGGTTGGTTTCGGTTACAAACCTGAAAGCAAGGTCAAAGGCTTCGGTATGTTTTATTTCTGTCATCGTTACTCTAAAACTATGTTGCGAAAAATACGAAATTTGGCAAGTCAGAGAAACAAAACATTTTAGTTTCTGTACTGTTATAATTGTGCTATGAAAAAAACATTAGTTCTTGGAGCAACTGATAACCCTGCACGATACGCTTATCTTGCTGTTGAAAAATTGTTGCGTTATGGACATGAAGTTGTTCCTGTTGGGCAAAGAGAAGCAGAAGTTCTTGGATTGAAAATACAAACAGGACAACCTGCAATTGAAAATATTGACACCGTTACATTGTATGTAAACCCGAAGAACCAGCAACCTTACTACGATTATATTTTATCGCTGAAACCCAAACGTATCATCTTTAATCCGGGAACTGAAAACCCTGAATTTGAAAAGATGGCAGAAGATAAAGGCATTGAGGCTTTGGAAGCCTGTACGCTGGTTATGCTTTCAGCGGGGCAATATTAAATCGTCATTGCGAGCGTAGCGTAGCAATCTCATTTTGAAGCGAGATTGCTTCGGGTGAAAACCCTCGCAATGACGACTAGGCCTTATTTTATTATCTCCAACGAACGTTTGATGAACGCTGCCAACTCCTCACCTTTCAAAAGGTTTTGTGAGAGCAATGCTAGATCAGCCAACTGCTTTGCAGTCTGGTTTTTCTTTTGCTCATCCTTCTCTTCCAGAATTTTTGAAACAAGCGGATGATTTGAATTCACCACGAGATTATACATCTCAGGCATATTGCCCATAAAACCTCCGGGCTGCATTTTCTGCATCTCCATCATTCTGCGCATGAATTCATTTTGCGTAATGATAATAGGATTGTCTTTCTCAGTCAGGCTTTCAAACATCACTGTAAATTTCTCTTTCGCAACTTGTGATTCAAAAACAGGTTTTAATGCATCTTCCTGTTCTTTGCTCAGTTTAGAAACCTGTGCTCCCTCTTTCTTTATCAGCTTGTCAATAGTATCACCATCCACACGGGTGAAGTGTGAGTTTTCAAATTTACGCTCAACCAGATTGATAAAATGGCTATCTAATTGTCCGTCCATTTCCAGCACATCATAACCTCTGTCTTTTGCCGAAGCAACAAAGGTGTGCTGACCTGTCTTATCTGAAGTATAGAGGTAAATCAGTTGTTTTTCCTTATCCGTTTGTGCAGCGGTTATGTGCTCTTTGTATTCATCAAACGTGAAGCATTTTCCTTCTGTATTTTTGAATAAATAAAACTTAGCAGCACGCTCGTAAAACTTCTCATCGGTGAGCATTCCGTATTGGATGAACACACGAATATCATCCCATTTTTTCTCGAAGTCTGCTCTGTCTTTTTTGAAAAGGTCTTCTAATTTATCGGCAACCTTTTTAGTGATGTGACTGCTGATTTTTTTCACGTTGCTGTCGCTTTGTAAATAGCTGCGCGAAACGTTCAACGGAATATCAGGCGAGTCTAAAACGCCATGTAACAAGGTTAAGAATTCAGGAACAATTCCTTCCACCGAATCGGTTACAAAAACCTGATTGCTGTACAACTGAATTTTGTTTTTCTGCACTTCCATGTTCTGTTTCAAACGCGGGAAATACAGAATGCCTGTAAGGTTAAACGGGTAATCAACATTCAGGTGAATGTTGAACAACGGATCTTCAAACGTGTAAGGATAAAGTTCGCGATAGAACGTGTTGTAATCTTCATCTTTTAAATCAACAGGCTTTTTCGTCCATGCCGGAGTTGGGTTATTGATGATGTTATCAACGGTTTTCTTCTCGTCTTTTGCATTTTCTCCTTCGCCAACTTTTTCGGTTATTTCTTTTGTTCCGAATTTAATGTGAACGGGAAGAAACTTGCAGTATTTATTGAGAACGGTTTCGATCCTGTTTTTATCATTGAACTCTAAGGAGTCATCAGCGAGGTGAAGAATGATCTCTGTTCCTCTGTCTTTTTTATCACTTTTAGAAAGCGTGTATTCAGGACTTCCGTCACAAACCCATTTAATTGCGGGTTTGGTTTTCATGTAAGACTTGGTATTGATCTCCACTTCTTTCGAAACCATGAATGAAGAGTAAAAACCCAAACCAAAATGCCCGATGATGGTGTTTTCTTTCGCCTTGTCTTTGTATTTTTTCAGAAACTCCTCGGCACCTGAAAAGGCAACCTGATTAATGTATTTTTCTACTTCTTCTTCGCTCATGCCTATACCATTGTCTTTAATGGTAATGGTTTTTGCTTTTTCGTCATGAATAACTTCTACCTGCCAATTGGTTTCTTCTTCAGTGAATTTTCCAAGCGTTTTGAGCGTTTTTAATTTCTGAACGGCATCAACAGCGTTAGAAACTAATTCGCGTAAAAATATTTCATGGTCGCTGTAAAGGAATTTTTTGATGATAGGGAAAATGTTCTCGGTCTGAACGTTTATTTTTCCTTTGGTTGTGTTTTTTTCAGTGGCTGTTTCTGACATGATGATTTATTAAATACGTTTAGAATATCCTATAAAAATAAAGCCCTTCGACTACGCTCAGGGTGACAGCCTGCCGCAACTCAATAGCTGTGCCAAGCGAAAATAACTGACAAAATGACTTTGGGAAGCGTCATGCTGAACTTGTTTCAGCATCTAAGACCCTGAAACAAGTTCAGGGTTACGGCATTACTCTTTCGCAGAATTTGCCTGTAAGAGCAGGGCAACAGATGTTTTGCCTTGTTTGTTGGCAAGGGAAAGAGGCGTATCACCTGTATTACTCATAAGGTTAACGACAGCACCTTTTTCAATCAACACTTTTACAACATCTTCTTTACCCTGATAACTGGCGGCATGTAAGGCAGTCCAGCCATCACCATTGGCAAAATGGATGGCAGCGCCCTTTTCAATCAACTGCAAAGCAATATCTGAATTGCCAGACATGATAGCGGTATAAAGCGGAGTTGGTTCTGTTGTAGAATTTACATCAGCACCATTTTCAAGTAATAGTTTTGCGAGAACAGGTTTATTCATTTGCAAAGCAATAATTAAAGGAGCCCAGTCTGTTTCGGTTTGTGCATTTACCACTTCCGGGAATTTTTTCATGATTGCTTTCATCATATCCACATTTCCTGAACGGAGGTAGGTCATAAACTTATCCTTTCCGAGAAAATTAATTTCCACTTGTTTGCGGTCGGGACTGTCAATGGTAACTTTCTGTGTCCACTTTTCTTTTCCGCCAGTCATGGTTGCATCAATAGTATGTTCTCCAAAAAGAAGAATAAAACTTTTGGTGCTGTCGGCTTTCATGTCGGCAACTTTTTTGCCGTCAATATTTATGGTGCAGGCAAGGTCCGGTTTAAGAACCAACGATGATTTGCGATTGCTGACTACCTTTGTTGTCTGCGATTTTGCAGTGAGTGCAATAGCAGTAATGATAAACAGCAAACAGAAAAACTTTACAAGAAAATCAATTCTGTTGTTGATGTAAATGCCCATGGTGAATTTATAATTTTGGTTCAAATTTATTCTGTTAAGGTTCAATAATTATACCTGTTGAAAAAACATGAAAACTTTCTCTTCCTATCACCTCACAAAAGAATGAACAAAACGCTGTACCTCTTACTTTCGCTGTCTCTAATTTTTACAACGCTAAACTTGTCAGCACAAAGTAAAATACGTTACGCAGCTATTGGTGATTCATACACCATTGGCGAAGGTGTAAATGAAAACGAACGCTGGTCGAACATTCTTGTTGAACATTTAAAACAGCAAGAAATTCATTTGGAAATAGTCTGTAATCCATCTGTAACAGGCTGGACTACACAACAGGTAATAGATAATGAATTGCCGGTTTACCGTAATTCGAAGCCCGACTTTGCAACGCTATTAATTGGTGTGAACGATTGGGTACAAGATGTAACACCTGAAAAGTTCAGAGAAAATCTACGCTTTATTATTTCTGAAATGCAGAAGGAATTAAAGAACAAACAACACCTTTTATTGGTAACCATTCCTGATTTTTCGGCTACTCCAGAAGGACCAAAGTACAGTCGCGGAAGAGATATTACCAAAGGATTAGCTGAATTCAATCAAATTATAGAAGAAGAAGCTGCAGCAAAAAATTTATTGTTTGCCGATATTTTTGAAATCTCTCAACAGGTAAAAGGTGATGCAACTCTGGTTGCCGCTGACGGACTTCATCCTTCAGGCAAAGAATATGCGGAATGGGAGAAGATTATTTTTCCGTTGGTTAAAAAAATACTGACTTCGGCACAATAATAGCAGTTCATTTCCGTTACTATAATAAAGACATCTATCATGCGTAAGCTAATTGCCATCATCATCATCGCCTTTGTTGCTTCTTCCTGTGCATCTTCCAATCATGTAAGAAAATGCGGTGGCGGCAGAGGAACAAAAGTGCCGATGGGGGTTTTGTAAAGCCAATGGCACAGTTCTTGCCAAACAGCAGAAAACTATTTCAACTTTTTATGAAAGACTCATTCCTGTTATTGATAATAGCCGTTGCCCTTTCTTCGTGCTCACAAAAAGTTTTCTTCACCAAAGAAACCAAAGAGAAACTGGAAGCCAAAGGTGTTGACCTTAAAAAAATACAATACTATAACTCCGAAGCCATTGTGTTGCTGCGCGAAATAAAAGACGAAGAAATAAAAGTAGCAGAAGGAAAAGTGCGCATTGAAAACGGTAAAAACGTGGAAGAAATAATCATCAAACGCAAAACACCGGGTGTGTTTTCTGCTGCCAACACCAGCGATGCGATGATGATTCAATTTGAAAGAGGTGATACTAAATTTCTCCCTTTTGTCCCTGCAAAAGATTATACCGGAAAGAAAAATATTTTTCAGTTGGGTTACCTCGACCGTGTGAACAGTGGAGGATCACGCATGGCTATTGTAAATTATGACGATAAGAAATACAGCATCGTTTACGGAAGCAATGCTGCGCTGCTTATTGACAAAAGCGTTCTTGTGAAAGAAGAACGCAAGACCAGAGTGGCGGAGGGAGTGAAGGTGAAGTAGTCTCCGTCACCCTGAACTTGTTTCAGGGTCTTAATTGTTGAGATGCTGAAACAAGTTCAGCATGACGTTATTCTACCCGCACTTACTGTGTCCGCAGCTTTTGCAGTTCAGGCAACCCTCTTCATAAACTAAAGATGGCTGTGAACAATTCGGACACATATTCTCAACCGGTTTTGTTCCGTCAGGAATGAATTTCTTTAAAGCACGTGCCACACCGTTTTTCCAGGTGGTCAATGTTTCATCATTCAGGTTAAGATTGTTCACCACATCTACCACAAAAGGCAATGGCATTCCGTGACGCAGAATTCCTGAAATCAATTTCGCATAGTTCCAGTACTCTTTATCAAATGAACGAGACAGACCTCCAATAGTAGTGACGTAACCTTCTTTGTCGGTGTAGCTGAAATCGTAACGGGTTTTGCCGTTGCCGTTTTTAACTTTAATAACAACACCTTTTTCAACCCAGTTTGGAATGACAAATGACTCCTCTGCCTTTCCGGTAAAAATCTCATAGGGTTTTCCATTCAGCAAGCCCACAACTGCAATCCATTTATCGTGATTGTTCTGGAAGCGTACGATTTCTGCACCTAATTCTGTAGGGCGTTTGGGTGCTCTTGATTCAATGATGTCGTCTTGAATGTCTGAGTTCTTTTCATGTTTCTTTTCGTTGCTTACCAGAACACCGCTGCGCGAACCATCGCGGTAAACGGTAATTCCTTTGCAGCCACTCTCCCACCCTGTCTGATAAATCTGTCCTACTAATTCTTCGGTAACATTGTTGGGAACATTCACCGTAACGCTGATGCTGTGGTCAACCCATTTCTGAACTGCTCCCTGCAATTTTACTTTGCTTACCCAATCCACATCATTAGCAGATGCTTTATGGAAAGGTGATTTCTCAATCAGTTTATTCAGTTCTGTATCGTCCAACAATTTTACTTTGTCCACATCGTAGCCGTTTGCCTGCAACCACACAATCAGTTTGTGGTGAAACACGTGATACTCTTCCCACGAATCACCTACCTCATCAATAAAGCTAACGGTAACATTCTTGTCGTTGGGATTTACTTTGCGTCTGCGTTTGTAAGCAGGCATAAACACCGGCTCAATTCCTGAAGTGGTTTGTGTCATTAAACTCACGCTGCCTGTAGGAGCAACGGTAAGCAATGCAATGTTTCTTCTTCCCCATTTCAGCATGTCTTCATACAGCAAAGGATCTGCATGTTTGATGCGCTGAATCATCGGATTATTTTTTTCGCGCTCTGAATCATAAATAGGGAAAGCACCGCGTGCGTGCGCCATATCAACGCTGGAACGGTATGCTTCCAATGCTAATGTTTTGTGAACTTTCTCGCAGGTTTTTATTGATTCATCAGAACCGTAGCGGATGTTTAAGGCTGCCAGCATATCGCCTTCGGCAGTAACGCCAACGCCTGTTCTGCGACCTTCAATGCATTTCGTTTGTATATTTTTCCAGAGGTTGTATTCAACCGCTTTAATTTCTTTTTCTTCAGGGTCTTTCTCAATTTTAAGAAGGATGGCATCAATTTTTTCCAGTTCCAAATCAATGATATCATCCATCATGCGCTGTGCCATGCGGGTATGTTGTTTAAAGAGCGGGTAGTTGAACTTTGCGTCTTTAGTAAACGGCTCATCAACATAACTGTAAAGATTGAGTGCTATCAGGCGGCAGCTATCATAAGGACATAATGGAATTTCACCGCATGGATTTGTAGAAACGGTTTTGAAACCCAAATCAGAATAACAGTCAGGAATTGATTCGCGGATAACAGTATCCCAGAACAAAATTCCCGGTTCTGCTGATTTCCATGCGTTGTGAACGATTTTATTCCACAATGCTGTTGCATCAATTTCCTGTTTTACTTTCGGTGTTTTTGCATCAACGGGAAACTGCTGCACATACGGTGTTTTGTTAATAGCTGCCCTCATAAAATCATCGTCAATTTTTACCGACACGTTAGCACCTGTTACTTTGGTGCCATCCATTTTAGCGTCAATAAATTTTTCGGCATCGGGGTGTTTGATAGAGATGCTGAGCATGAGCGCACCTCTTCTTCCGTCCTGTGCTACTTCACGGGTTGAGTTGGAATAACGCTCCATAAACGGAACAACGCCTGTTGAAGTCAAAGCGCTGTTCAACACAGGCGCACCGGTTGGGCGCAGGTTGGTAAGGTCGTGACCAACACCTCCTCTGCGTTTCATCAGTTGCACTTGTTCCTGGTCTATCTTCATAATAGAACCGTAGGAATCAGATGCACCATTATTACCAATTACAAAGCAATTAGAAAGCGAAACAATCTGAAAATCATTTCCGATACCGGTCATAGGACCACCCTGGGGAACAATGAATTTAAAGTTTTTCAGCACCTGATAAATTTCGTCTTCGCAGTAGGCTTTCGGATATTTTGCTTCCACACGGGCAATCTCTTTTGCAAGTCTGCGGTGCATGTGGTCGGGGTTCAGTTCATAAATGTTACCGTATGAATCTTTGAGTGCATATTTATTCAACCATACCTGTGCCGCCAGCTCATCACCTTTGAAATAATCCACCGAGCTTTTCAGTGCTTCTTCGTAGGTGTATTTTTTTTGTTCGGGTTTAGGTGCTGATGGTGTGGCTGTGGTTGTTTTCAATGTGGTTTCGGTTAATGTTTCTGTTGACATAAGACGACAAGTTTATTAAGGTTTGGTTGACCTTGCGGATAATTTCCGTTAAAGTTTAGTTTGGTTTCCCGAAAAATGGGATGTGCAATTATAGAAACAATTGAACCGTAGATTTAATTCAGTTTTGAACAAAAAGCAAGAGTTTTCAACCTGACAGAGGTCAGGGAAAATTTATAATTTAGTGGACTTATTTTATCGGACTGAACAAAAAATAATCATGACCATCGCCACCTGGAACCTCGAGCGCCCGCAAAAAACAAGCAAACGAATTCCGGCTATTATTGATTGCATTAAAAAAATCAATCCTGATATTTTAGTGCTTACCGAAACAACGGAGTTTATTGATTTGGGAGAAGACTATCATTTTTTTCATTCGGCAAAGCTACCGGCAACTTACTATAAAGAAGGAGAACGCAGGGTTAGCATTTATTCAAAATACAAACCCGTTAAAGCTTTTGAAACATTCAGAAATGATACAAGCATTTGTGTTCAATTTGAAACACCATTTGGAGAGTTGGCAGTTTACGGAACAGTTATAGGTATTTATGGCAACCGTCAAAGGAGTTTTGATGAAGATCTTGACCAACAATTAAAAGATATTGAACGAATGGCAGCATTAACTCGCCTGTGTATAGCAGGTGATTTGAATATGTCCTTCTCAGACAATTATTACTTCACAAAAGAGGGTCGAAAAAAGCTAAACGCACTTTTTAAAAACGAATGTATGCGCAATTTAACGGCAAAAATTCCTCAAAACATTGACCATATTGTTGTTTCGGATTCTTATTATTACGGACACAAATTTCGGTGTGAAACATGGAACACCGATAAATCATTAAGCGACCATATCGGGGTTGCGGTTGTGATTGAATAGGCAATCCACCCCATACGAGGTTAAACCTTCTTTCGTCTTAAACGCTGACAATTTACTCCCAACTAACTAGTATTCAAACAACAACAACTGTTAAAAAATTAAGAAAAATTTCAATTGGGTTAAGTCGTGGCGCACCTTAATTCATAGTTGGTCAGCATTTGGTTAATAGCTATCACCACTTAACTCATAGTTACCCGCCACATGATTAATAGTTGGCTAGCACTTGGTTAATAGTTGAGTGCAATTGGGTTATGTGGTGCTAACACTTAACCAATAGTTGGGTGCAATTTGGTTATGTGGTGCTAACACTTAACCAATAGTTGAGTGCACTTTGGTTATGTGGTGCTAACACTTAATCAATAGTTGAGTGCAATTTGGTTATGTGGTGCTAACACTTAACTAATAGTTGAGTGCAACTTGGTTAAGTCGTGGCGTAACTTAACCCATAGTTGGGTGCAATTCGATTAAGTGGTGCTAACTGTTAACCAATAGTTGAATAGCATTTGATTAAGTGGTGGCAACATTTAACTCATTGTTGGTTTCATTTGATTAAGTTGTCTTTTAATTTAACCGAAATGCATGTTGCTTACCAATTGTTTACAGTAAGCGTTTAGTCAATGACCTTTCGCTAAGACTGATGAAAAAGTAAAAAGTGGCCTAACCGAAGGTAAGACCGCTTATTATTTTGGAGTGGATTAAAATCTACAAATACGAATGATCGCTTCCGTTCGCTTTGTATTCCTTTTCTACTTTTTTCATGATGATGTTGCGCACCCATTTTTTAAATGGCGGCATTTCTTTCATCTTAGGGTTTTTGCCGTGTTTCTTAAAACGGTCGAAATAATATTTAGTAGCCAACACTGCAAAACCGGCACAAGTATTATGATCTAAATACGGGCTCAGGTTATTGAGCTTAACATGTTTTGCTCCCAATGCCGTCATTTTTTCATAGGCAACTATTGAGTTTTTATAGTTCACCTCACGGTCGCCTTCGCAAAAGCAAAGCTGAACAGGAGCTGTTGGAACCCAATCGGTAAGATTATTTTCCTGCAAACGCTTTTTAAATGCAAACTGAGGATTGTTCAGGTATTCATTAATCATAGTGTCGGTCATTACATCTTTCGGAATTTTTGGCATCAGACGATTTAGTTCATCCAGCGTACGGTTATCATTATGCTCAAAGAAAGGTTGGAACAATGAATCAAAAGGCGGTCTGAATGCAGTGTAAATATCAGCAGTTGGAAGAATTTTATAAGCTTCCTGATAAGACAAAATAAGATACGGAAGATAGAAAGGACGGGGATATTCCTGAAACATATATTTCTCCTGCTCACCGGTCATATCATACGCTCCCGACATAGGTGAAGAAGCAGTAACCTGAAAGCGCGGGTCATTCAATTCCTGCAAATATTTGTGAGCGGCAAAGGAAGCATGTCCACCTTGTGAATAGCCGGTAAGAAACAACTGACCGTTGTGTTCTACGCTCAATTTTTTGTTCAATTCATCTATTGCATACAGCATGTAAATAAAAGCGTGTGCCTCACTCCATGCATGCTGATACAAATGTTTTCCTTCGCCTTTTCCTATTCCGTAGTAATCGGGAAACATAGCTGCGTAGCCATCTGTAGCGTGTGCCAGACAAATAAACTGTTGTGAATCGCCATCCGAAATATCTCTTCCTTTTTGAATTTGAGTGCCGTGACCAAACATCATATACGGAACTTCTTTTTCTGTATTAGGAACAAAATAAATTCCGGATGCATTTCTCCATGTTCCGTCAATCCATTTTACACGGTAAATGATTTCGTAGATATCAACACCATAGTGAACAGGTAGTGCAATTTTGGGAACTTTTTTGTCTTTCCACATCGCATTAAGCGTTTGCTTTGTATGCGATTTTACAAGGTTGTAGCTTACCAGATAAGGTGCATCAGGGTCGGGAGTAACGCTGAATGATTCAATCGAAATCAAGAGCGCGATAAGCGAAAAAATGTATTTCATGATAATAAGGGGTTGGGAATGAGGTGCAAATATATTACGAATTAGCGTTGACTCAGCCGTTTCGAGTAAATGTTTTTAATTTCGCAGGTATGGATTGGAAAGCGGCTATCAGCGGATTTAAGAATTACCTGAAACTGGAACGCTCCATGTCGCCCAATACGGTTGAAAGTTATGTGCGCGATGTTACCCAGCTTTATGGTTTTGGCGAGACAAAAGGCTGGGAACTTCCACCCGAAAAAATTACCTTAAAACAACTGCGCGAATTTATCGGTGAGATAAACGATATCGGAATGAGTGCCACTAGTCAGGCACGCATCATCTCGGGCATGAAAGCATTTTACAAGTATCTTTTAATTGAAGACCTGATTAAAGACAACCCGACTGAACTGCTTGAATCACCAAAGACAGGTCGTAAACTACCCGATACACTCAACATTGAAGAAATAGAATTACTGATAAACACGATTGATTTAAGCAAACCTGAAGGCGAGCGCAACAAGGCCATGCTTGAAGTGTTGTATGGTTCGGGCCTGCGTGTTTCGGAGCTGGTAAATTTGAAAATAAGTTCCATTCATTTTGATATTGGTTTTATCCGTGTACTCGGAAAAGGCAATAAAGAAAGGCTTGTTCCGCTGGGAGGTATGGCTGCCAAGCAGGTAAAAACTTATATGGATAATGTACGCTGCCACATTCAGATTAAAAAAGGTAGCGAAGACATTTTGTTTCTGAATAAACGGGGTACAAAATTTTCCCGGGTGTATGTTTTTCTGTTTTTGAAAACATTAGCTGAAAAAGCGGGAATAAAAAAGAGTATCAGTCCGCATACCTTCCGCCATTCTTTTGCAACGCACCTGGTTGAAGGCGGTGCGGATTTACGTGCCGTACAGGAAATGCTGGGACACGAAAGCATTACCACCACTGAGATTTACACGCATCTTGACCGAAGCTATCTGAGAGATGCCATTATACAATTCCACCCGCGTTCGAAATAATAAACCTAATCCAACGGTTTACGTTCAATGATAGGTTTTATGGTGCACAGATTTACGTTAACAACTCTTTTAATTATCTTTTCTCTTTTTCTGCTTGCGCAGGAAAACCCTGTTGTTGTTATTAATCATGATTTTGAAGGCTGTCGCTCCATTGCAAAAAGTGCATGGATTCTCGAAGACAAGTCACACAAACTCACGTTTGACGAACTGAAAAATAATCCAGACAGTTTTTCTTTTTCACCCATTACTCTTGACAATACCAATCTTCAATTTACCAATTCCAACTATTGGGTAAAGTTTAACATACGTTATGAAGGCAATGCAGCTAAAAATTTCTTCATTCGAACGGCACGACCGATTACCAATCTTGCCCAGCTTTATTTGCCTGATACAAATGGCGTCTATACAATAAAAATTTCAGGTGACGGAATTCCGTTTGAAGAAAAAGATGTGCCGCACCGTAACACTGTTTTTCAAATCAGACTTTACCCGGGAATGGAAAGTCAGTTTTATATGTTGTTGGGCAGCGATGGTGAAGTAATAAACCTGCCTTTAGAAATAAGCACAACAGAGAAGTTTCGTGAACGTGATTATGCCGAACAATATTTTATGGGCATTTATTATGGCATGTTGCTGTTTGTTTTCCTGCTCTATTTCTATTTCTTCTGGGTTATGCGGCAACGCGTATTTTTTTACTACGTATTTTATGTGCTTAGTATTGCTTTGCTGCAATTCTCACTTGATGGACTCTCAGCACAATATTTCTTTCCCAACAATCCGTGGATGGCGAGTCATATTGTGCTATTTAGTGCCAGTATGACTTTGTTTTTTGTTACCAACTACGCTAAAGAGTTCTTAGATACAGCAACGCATTTTCCAAAACTGACTACCTACGTTTATAACATCATCATTATACTGGCATTTTTGTTTTTTGGCATGAGTATGTTCAATGGATTTATCTATGAACTAGTGTTTCCGCTGGTAAATATTTTTAGTCTTTTAGCAACACTTATTTTTCTTTATACTGTCTGGCTTCGTCATAAAAAAGGAGCTCCGGTAACGCGACTTTTTACAATTGCATTTATATTTCTAACTATTGGCGCAATTGTTTTTATTCTCAACAACCTCAGCCTTATTCCCAATAATTTTCTTACCGAAAACAGTTTGAAACTGGGTAACGGAATGGAAGTTATTTTTCTGTCGTTCTCTATGGTAAAACGTTTCCGCGAGTTGCAGGAAGAGAAAGAAAAAGCACAGGCCGAAACACTGAAACAGTTGCAGGAAATGAACCGCCTGACCGACCAGATAAATGTTCAGTTAGAGAAACAAGTGATAGAGCGCACAGCGGAAATTGTTGCGCAAAAAGAAATTATTGAAGCAAAAAACAAAGACATTACCGATAGCATCATTTATACCCGCAGAATACAAGATGCGGTGCTGGCTGCACCCGGCTTGTTTGAAACGCATTTTCAAAATTCATTTATTTATTATCATCCAAAAGATATTGTAAGCGGTGACTTCTATTGGTTCACAAAACGCAATGATAAAATCATTGTTGCTTCTGCCGACTGCACAGGACATGGAGTTCCGGGTGCTTTTATGGCAATGCTTGGCAGCACATTGCTGAACGAAATTGTTTCTGAAAAAGGAATAACGCAGCCGAGTGAAATTCTTAATGCGCTGCGCAACGGAATCATCAACTCGCTTAAACAAGGCAATGCAAGCAGCGATACCAAAGACGGGATGGATATAGCACTTATCAGCTTCGACAAAAGCACTTCCATGCTGGAATATGCAGGCGCAAAAAATCCTCTATACATTATTCGTAACAACGAATTGATTGAAGTAAAAGCCGACCGGTTTCCGGTTGGTGTTTATAGTAAAGATGAATTACAACCCTTTGCCAACCATTCAGAAAAAATTCAGCCGAATGATTGTATCTATATTTTTACTGATGGTTTTGCTGACCAGTTTGGTGGAGCAGATGGAAAGAAATTTAAATACAGTCAGCTACGTGAATTGCTTCTGAAAATACATCTGCTTGAAATGAAAGATCAGAAAACAGCATTAGTAAATACGTTCGAAAGCTGGAAAGGCAAACTGGATCAGGTGGACGATGTACTGATGATTGGAATCAGGCTTTAACAGAAATTACATTCCTCCAATCGGAATATACGTTTCCTCAGGGGTAATACTCAGCACCGGCACCTGCGAATGATTTACAATCTGCTGTGCCGAAGGTCCCATGATAAAACCGGTAAGGCTTTCATCCTGTTCGGTCATAATCATAATTAAATCAGCATCGTTGTCGTTGGCATATTTCATTGCCAGTTTTGCAAAGTTTTCGCCAACAAGTAACTTATTCTTTTTAGGAATTTCTGCAGCATCTAAATACTCGTTTACCTGTTTTTTTATCACTTCAAATTTATGAAGCGTTCCCGGTTCCTTATCAGGAATAAGTTCTACCACATGCACTACTGAGCCATAATGTTTTGCAAATTCAACGGCATATTTCACCTTCTGACGCGATGCATGAGACCCGTCAATTGGCAACACAATATTACGGAAACCACTTTTTGATGCATGCCTTTGCACCGTAAGTACCGGACATGCTGCCTGGGTAACTACTTTGTAAGCATTGCTTCCGATAAAAAACTCAGCAAAGCCTGAAACGCCATGCGTTCCCATTACAATAATGCTTGCTTTTATTTTATCTGCAGCCTCTACAATCTGAGTAGAAATATTGCCTGACTCAATTAAAATTTCGGGCTTGTAAATGCCATGTTCTACATGAACAGCTGCTGCCAGTTCATCTAATTTATCGTAGGCCAGCTTCTTGATTTTATCATTGAGCGTAACCATTTCGCTCATCTCAAACTGGTAGCTTGAGGGCTCAATTACGTGAACAAAAAACAATTTTGCCTTAAATATTTTAGCCATAAAGATGGCGTGTTCCAAGGCTTCCTGTGAGGTTTCAGAGAAATCAACAGGAGTGAGAATTTGTGTGATTTTAAAGCTCATAGCAGTAGTGTTTTTTCGCACTTAAAGATACGGCAAAAAATAACACCAAGCAACAACGTGCTTTTAAAAAATTAGTACGGTGTGAAAACCGTTGTGTCTTTTGAAGGCTGAGGAATGATGCTCAACACAGGAATATCAGAATGGTTAATGATTCCCTGTGCTGATGAGCCGATAAAATACTCGGTGTAATCATTCTCCTGCTGGGTCATGATAATTACCAGATCACCTTTTGCTTTATTGCCGTAATCAATAATTACCTCCGCCAGCGATTCGTTGCCTTTGGTGCTTTTAATAATCTCGGCACTGCACTCAACACCTGCTTTTTCAATGAATTTTTTAACCTGGTCAAGCTGACGGGTAAGACGGTTTACAATAAACTCGTCACTGGTAAACAATACCGATACCACACGAATAGTAGAACCAAAACGTTTTGCAAATTCCAATGCTTTGCCTACTTTTTCTTTGGTTTCTTTTGTTAAATCAAGCGGCAGAATAATATTCTGACAGCCTTTGCGGTGACTTAAACCTTTGATTGTTATAACCGGAATTTTAGATTCGCGAACTACGCGCAATGCATTAGAACCAATAAAGCGTTTCATTCCGCTTTCGCTGCCGCTGGTTCCCATTACAATAAAGGTTGCTTTTATTTCTTCGGCAGTTTCAACAACCGCTTCATATACTTTTCCTTTTTTCAATAGAGGAGTCATTGCAACACCATACTTTTTCACCTGATCTGCAGTAAAATCTTTCAGCTGCACTTCAAGTGCTGCAGAAAACTCATCCATATGCTTTGAGGATAAGAAACTGGTCACGCTGCTGGTTTCTGCTATTTTGAGGATAGTCAATTCTGCATTGAAGACTTTGGCTAAGTTTGCAGCCTGTTCAAGTGCAATCAGAGATTGTGGTGAGTAATCAACCGGAACTAGTATTCTATTGTGCTCGCTCATGTTTTTGGTTAGCTTTGAATTTTGAGGCGCGAATTTAACACATTATACTGTAATATGAACAAAATAGCGGAAACAGAATTAATTCTTAACCCTGATGGCAGTGTTTATCACCTTCACCTTCTGCACGAAAATATTGCTGAGACGATACTTGTAGTTGGTGACCAGGAAAGGGTTGCCGCTATTTCAAATCGCTTTGATAAGGTGGAGTTTAAAATGCAGAACCGCGAGTTTGTTACCCACACGGGTTATATTGGGAGTAAAAAAATAACCGCGCTTTCAACCGGCATAGGCACAGACAACATTGATATAGTTGTGAATGAACTGGACGCTGCCGTAAACATTGATTTGAAGGAACGCGTTGCTAAAAAAGAACATACTGCGCTCAACATTATCCGCATAGGAACTTCGGGCTCTCTGCAAGCCGATATTCCTGTAGACGGCTTTCTGCTATCCACACACGGGTTGGGTTTTGACGGGCTGCTGAATTATTACGATGTTGCAAATACAGATGAAAATGAGGCGCTGGTTGATGCCTTTATTCAACACACCAACTGGAAAAGCAATCTGCCGAGACCTTATCTTTTTGAAGGCTCGGCAAAACTTATCAGTCAACTGGAAAAGGGAATGTACAAAGGCATTACTGCCACCGCTCCGGGTTTCTATGCTCCGCAGGGGCGTGAGCTGCGACTGAATGCCTCCATGAAGAGCCTGAACGAACAACTGACTTCATTCAATTATAACGGACAACGCATTACCAACTTTGAAATGGAGACCTCTGCCCTGTTTGGCTTAGGCTCTGCGCTTGGACATAATTGCGCAACGGTTTGCGCTATTATAGGCAACCGCGTTACCTTGCAGTTCAGCAAAGATTATAAGAAGGCGATTGAGAAATTGGTTGACACCGTTTTGGAGAGGATCAGCTGATAATTAAGCACCAACGGTATTGTTGTTCTTCAACTGAAGTACAAGCCGGATTACAGAGAAAACAATTAGTGCTATTGCAATAACCGCCAAAAAGGCGGTAAAGAAAGCGATTGCTTTTTCGCTGCTCTCAGCGGCTTCGCGTTCTTTTTGTAAAGCTGTTTTTTGTTGCACACGCAGTGCATAAAGTGCTTCCAGTTTAGCTTCAAGGCTGTCTTTTACCATTAGCGATGAGTCGCGATAAACCGAGGCAACTGCTTCATTACCTTTCTCCTGATTTATCCTGCTTATCAGCGCATACAGGGTTTTTAATCTGCCGTATTCGCCTGTGTTATGCACCCATTCACGCGCCTGCTTTGCCTGTTTTTCGGCAAGGGCAATATCACCTTTTGCAAGATTTATTTCGGCAATAATAATAAGGCTTCCGCTGGCACAGCCATAGTCTGAGCGCTTTACGCTTAAATCAAGGTCTTTTTGCAGCAGGGGCAAGGCATTATCATATTGCTGACGCTGGTATAAATCATAACCGATGTTGCCGGAGGTAATGCCATCCCAGGCATCGTTGCCAACGGTAACGGCTATGGAATTGGCGCGGTGGAAATAATAATCGGCCGAGTCAAGATTGCCTAATTGTTGATGACACAAACCCACGGTGTTGGTTGACTGCAGGGTGTAGTAAAGATTATCGCTGAAAATATCAGTGCCGGCAGCCTCGGTCATGTAGCCCATGGCATTTTCATAATCGCGGAAAAACCAATAGCTGTTACCCAGTTCATAGATTGACTTCTGCTTGGCGGGGTATTCATCAACGCTCATGTCTTTTATAATTTCATACTCGGCATGATAGTGCTCAAAGGCTTTTTCGTAATTGGTTCTCCAGTAGAAATCAGCGGCAAGGTTGTGGAGGCGGGCAAGCAGTATGGTGTTGTTTTCTTTTTCGGCAATAGCAAACAATCTGTTTAGTCCGTTTACGCATTGTTTGCTGTTGTTAAATGTGTTTTGGGTTATGAAGTTCAGTTCAAGCAGGTCGGCTTCCAGTTCCAGGTCGCGGTCGTTGGTTTGTTTGCCCAACTGACGTATTTCTTCGGCACGGGCAAAAAAGCGGATGCTGTCTTCGACAGGCATAAACTTTACGTAAATCAGGTCAAGGTAAAAGTAACGCTCTGCAAAGGTTTTGTTTGCCAGCATATCGGGCGGAAAACTGGAAAGCGCAAACGCCTGAACGCTGATGATAAAGGAGATAATAAACAGGAGTAGGCTTCGCTTCATGAAAAATTAACGCGCAGATTTTATGCGCCTGACATGAAACGGAAGTGTTGGCCGGGGGTTACGGGTATTCGATAAATGACCCGAAATAAGGATAGAACGCCAAGCAAGTGTTGCGGAAAATAAAACCCCTGAAAGGATAAAGAATCCTGTCAGGGGTTAGGAGGTAGTGAGAATTTAATCCAGCCTTAACCAGTTGGTACCATCCGAAATAATCTCAATGCTTACATTGCCTGCTATGCTGGTGCTTGAAACGCCTGAGAGGCTTATGAAGGCAGAAATGGTGCGTACAGACGCACTGCGG
The DNA here is from genome assembly GCA_947479755.1 of Bacteroidota bacterium. Taxonomy (GTDB): domain Bacteria; phylum Bacteroidota; class Bacteroidia; order SXHM01; family SXHM01; genus SXHM01. Next base: position 45,669 of record CANKAM010000013.1, on the reverse strand, counting down.
TTTGCAATCATATAGCGCCTGTTGGTGCAGGTATTGGCGGCAGGAAGTAGCACGTTGGCCGTTCCGGTAAAATACCAAACGGTGGCAGTGTTATCAAGGGTAACATCGGCAGAGCCCGTTTGTGTTGATATTTTGGTTCCCAGCGCACCATTCACGTCAAGAATGCTCTTTGGGTTACTGGTTCCGACACCAACATTACCATTAAAATAAGCTGCATAGATTGAATTGGCAAGAAAGGCTGAGTTAGTTGAGTTATTGGGATCGGCTCCGTAAGAGGCAATAAGACCATGTGCGCTTGAACCGCCTGAGTAAGCATGGCCCCACACTGCATAGTAGTAGTCTGAACCTTGTGTTATTCCAGGAGGAGTTGGGTTGTGTGCGCCTATCAGTGTTCTTGTAATGGCTGTTCCTGCGGGGGTTCCGGTTGAGTTACCGGTAATGTTGACAGCTACCGATTGCCCACTGATATTTCCGTAGAAAACTGCATTGGCAAGGTCGGCACCCATGGAAGTGGTTCCGTTCAGCTGAAAGAGTTGCGCAGGTGCTGTAGTTCCTATACCCACATTGCTGCTGAAATCGGCACCGCCTGTAACGGACAGCTTGCTGGCAGGCGAGCTGTTTGCAATACCAACATTTCCGGTACCATCCTGTATAATAAACCTGCTACCTCCGCCACCCAGTTCAAAGATCTCATAATAATCATCGGCCGGGCGGTTACGGGTATTCCATTGATTAACTCCTGCACGTGCAAAACGCAAGGCAGCATCACCATTGGAAGCATCAATATCTATTGAGCTGAAACCGGCAGTAGATCTGTTAAGGATACCGGCACCGGCAACATGCTCCACGTGCAATGCAGCAGCCGGGGAGTTGGTACCTATTCCAACATACGATCCATCATCAAAGATTACTGAGTTACCAAGGGTGGTTCCGTCAGGCGTAAATTTGGCTACATAGTCCACCGTTCCGCTGGCGTTGGCAGCACCGGTAGGTCCGGTTGCTCCGACAACTCCCACGCCTGTTGGGCCTGTTACACCGGCAGCACCTGTTGCGCCCACACTCCCTGTTGCACCGGCAGCACCTGTAGATCCCGTTGCACCTGCCGGGCCTGTTGGGCCCTGAGGGCCGCTGGTTCCGGCTGTTTTGGCATACAAAGCATAGGGTACTGAAATCAGCTGCTGATTGCCCATGCTGGTGTACGATGTTCCGCCTGTAGCATCCATTGCTACTTCTACATAATAGGAGTTTCCGCCCCAGTTAATGCCTGCAAAGGTTCCTGACTGAACGGTGCCTGCACCTATCTGAACATTAAATAAACCGAATGCGTTGGTAGTTGCTGTTTGTGTTTCCTGATAAACTACAGGCCCGCTGCCTGAGCCGCTGTGCAGTATTACCTGCAGGCCTATCGGCTGACTAGCAATTACGTTGCCGCTCAGGTCGCGGGCTACACCCTGGTAATTCATTTTTTCGGGAGCCTGGGCCCGAGAAGCAAGAAACAAGAAGCAAGAGGCAAGAGGCAAGAGAAGTAGTTTTTGCATGGTGTTAGGTTTTAGGTTGATTTGATTAGAAGGCGCACAAAAGAAATCAATTTTGCAACACCAAGCAAGGATTGGAAGAAATCTTTTTTATGGAATAACAAAAAGCGTTGCATCTGCAGAATACTTAACCAAAACCTTTTTTCGCTTTATGCAGGAGCGGGGAAACACCTTATCAGAAATACCGGCATCGGGAAACGATGTGAGGCGCTTTTTGCCCTTTACCGATACCCAAACCGGCAGGCTTAACTGGCCGCTGCCCTCTCCTGAAAAAATTGATGTGCATAGCGGCAAGTACCTCACGTTACAAAAAACCAACGAAATTACAGCCATAACAGCCTATGGCGAATATGTCTTCATCTATAAGACAGCAGAAAGCGGGCAACTGAAGTATGAAAAGCTGCTGGTACGCAACTGCCTTAAATATTATGATGAATGGCTGTTTAAATTCGGCTTTCTTCGGGTGCACGACAGTTACATAATCAATATCCATTACCTGGAAGGCAGAGATGGTAATACACTTATTCTCAGTCCTAAGCTTGACGTTGATATCACCGTCAGCAGAAGCTACCGCCAGCTGGTGGAAATGGCAGAAAGCATTTACCGCAAGCCCTGAAGACGTTTTCCGTTTACTGCACTTAACAGGTTATTTACTGCATAATTCCGGGCATTTGTTACATAAATTTCCAAAAGGGTAATAACCAGGATAATTTAGCTTCAGTTTTTAGTTCTATCGTTCTTTGAATAATGCAGAGCACTCGCGAAGGTTAGAGGAGCACTCGCGAAGGTTAGAAGAGCCCTCGCCACAACAAGCAGAGCACTCGTGACAGTCAGACGAGCACTCGCGAAGGTTAGAAGAGCCCTCGCCACAACAAGCAGAGCACTCGTGACAGTCAGACGAGCACTCGCGAAGGTTAGAAGAGCGCTCGCCACAACAAGACGAGCACTCGTGAGCAAGAGCAGAGCACTAAGGACAAAATAAACAGCATCATTAAAATCAATCAATTCACTAAATACAAACTCTAAAAAACAAACAACATGGCACAAGGAATTTTTCCACCCAAAGACGCAGACTTCAATGATTATTTCGGTATTGTATATGCTTACCTTACTGACCCCGCCAATTTAGCACGGTTTCTTATTTCGGCATCAAATATGGCACAGCTCAGTACCTATAAAATGAGTTGGGATACGCTGTATCCTCAGAGCCAAAACACCAACACGGCTACCAAAACCATTATCGACAACAAAAATATTCTGCGCGCTGATATAGAAGAATTGCTGCGCGATATCTATGACGATACACCTAAAAGTGCACTCACCACCGGTGACCGCAACACACTGAACCTGCACGAACGTACAGCAGGCAGTCCCCGTCCTGCCATCACCACCAAGCCTAATGTTATACTTAACTCGCAAAACGGTTTCCGCATCATGGTGGAGAACCGTGTAATTGCCGACAGCACACGCCCCAGCAAACATGCTGACTGCGATGTGGTGGAATATAAATATAAAGTAGCTGAGGTTGCTTCGGGTACACCTGCCCCTCCTACTCCGGGTAGCCCCTCGCCTACTCCCGGCCCTGCTGCCAGCTGGATTGGTCCTTTGCTAAGCGGCAAAGCCCGTTATACTATTCTGCTTGCCGATACCGATGGAGGCAAACTGCTTACCATAACCACCCGCTGGAAAAACACGGTTGACGATACTAAAAGCGGTCCCTGGAGCGATGAGGTGAGCGCGAGGGTGAACTGGTAGAAGAGCAGATTAGCCAAACCAAAAACCCTCAGCACTGTTGCACTGCTGAGGGTTTTTATTTCTATGTTTGCAACCTCCGTGTATAAGCAGGTAAAAAACATATCCGAGTTCAAGAAGCAAATCATCAAGTTCGGCTTGATTGGTTTTCTTGCCGTGTTTGTGGATATGGCTATTTACTATGTGCTGCTCAACTCTTTTCCCGAAACTTTTAAAGAGATGATTGCCCCCGAAGTGGTTTCAAAAACCATTTCGTTTATGTGCGGCACCTTTGTTACCTATAACCTTAACAAGCTGTGGACCTGGCGCAAGCGCGACAAGAACCACTCACGCTTTGCCAAGTTTATGCTGCTGTACGGCACTTCTATGCTGGTGAATGTGGCTACCAATACCTTTCTTCTTTTTGTGCTGCATAATTACAGTCACATTATTGACCTTCCCAACAAATACCTGATTGCTTTTGTAGGTGCTACCGGCATGAGTGCCGTGCTGAACTTTACCGGGCAAAAGATTTGGGTGTTCAGAAATCAGCCAAATAGCCAAGCAGGTAAATAGGGAAATAGCAGAATAGGCAGATAGCTTGTTTGCTAATTGGCTACTTCCCTACTTGACTATGTGGCTTGTTGCCTACTTCAAATCAAAGAAAGTCCTGTCAATTCCCCTGTCGGGGCGGGTGGCGGGCGATTGCACAAACTTACCCGTTGGACCAATAAAGAAATACTCGGGCACTGATTTTACGTTGTAATCTTCCAGCGCTTTGTGGTTGTCACCGGCAATAAGAAAGGTCCAGTTATAGCTGTTGCGTTTTACAAAGTCGCGGGTTTCTTCAAAATCATTGTTGATGGTGATGGTCACAAACTGAACCTTGTCGCCATACTTCTTTTGCAGGTCGGCAACTGTTTTGGTTTCTGAATTGCACTGCAAACAACTGACATCAGTAAACTGGAGGTAAACATATTTGCCCTCAAAATCCTTAAGCCTTGTCAGCAGATTATTATGACTGCGGATTTCAAACTCGGGAGCCATGGTGCCCGGCTGGTTGCGGGTGAGTAACGCCTTGGCGTTAGCAGCAGCCGTTTTCAGGTAAGGAGTTGAGGCCTGCTGAGTAAGCGCATCCAGCACCTTTACCATCTTATCCTTTTTGAAATCGGGATTGTTATAAAGTTGAATGATGCCGTCAATCAGCACCGCCTCGCGGGTAATTTTGTTGCGCAGTTTTTCATCGGCATTCAATACATCGTTTACTTTCTCAAGTACGCTGAAGTTATTAATGGCATCCAACAAACCTCTGCCCTTTTCTGTAAGTCGAAATAGCTGTAAATACCGTTCAAAATACTGGTGGAAGAAACGCATGTATTCATAATTCTTTTCCAGCAAAGGCTTTTCAAGGTAGTCTGTAAAGAGTTTTTCATCACTGGTCATGGTGGTCTGCTCCAGCTGCGCAATGGAATAAAGAATATGCGCCCGCAAATAATCACTGGAAGAAAACGAAAACTCCTCACCCACATTATCGCGGAACGTAGCAAGGCGGTCGTGCAGCAGCTTCTTATCGTTCATACCTCTGCGCACGAGCGCCTCCTGGTTATCAACCAGAAAATCGTCATACAGTTTGTTGAACTTCAGGATGGCAAGGTTAAGCGAGGTGCTGTCGGCATCCAGCATACGGAGCTTGCGGTAGTTGCGCTCACTCAGCGGATTGGTAGCACCCTTGTTCTTGGTGGGCGGAGGAAAATCAAGCTTGTACTTCTTGTCTTTCTCCACATAAATATCCATGATCTCATTGTCGATGCGGATAAAGGCATATTGCGTTTCGGCAATGGTGAACCAAAGCTCAAACTTGCCGTCAAGACCAACGCGGGTTTCGCTCAGTTCTTTCTCGGTGTAGGTAAGGTAATCGTCATAGACATAGAGACGGGCAAACTTGCCTTTGTAGTCGGGTGCAGTACCTTGAATGAGGGATTGGCCGGCAAAGGATAGAAAAGAGATGATAGAAAATAGAAAATAGAAAATAGTTGCGCGCATCTACTTCGCTTTCAGGTTTACTTCTTTAGGAACAAACTGGCTGGCATCGCCATGGTTTATAACTATATCACGCACAATTGTTGAATTTATTGCGCTGAGTTCAGGAGAAGTAAGAAGAAAGATGGTTTCAATACCGGGCTGCATGGCTTTATTTATTTGTCCGATGCTGCGCTCAAACTCAAAGTCGGCAGCAGTGCGCAACCCGCGGAGAATGTAATTTGCTTTTACCTTTTTGCAGTAGTCAACCGTAAGCCCGTCAAACGAATCAACACTTACTTTTTTGTGTCTGGCAAACACGGCTTTAATACATTTAACACGTTGCTCCTGCGAGTACATGTATTTCTTGCTGGTGTTTTTTCCCACCGCAACAATGATCTTGTCAAAGAGCGGAAGTGCACGCAGAATAATATCCTGATGACCTTTGGTGATGGGGTCGAATGAACCGGGGAAGATGGCTATTTTCATGGTGTTTATTTTACCGCAGAGACGCTGAGGCGCTAAGATTTAACTTTACTTTCTCTGCGTCTTTGCGCCTCTGCGGTGAATTTATACTGTTGTTTTCTCTTTAAAGTTTATACCGTATTGCTTCAACTCCTGCAGCACCGGCTCATAAATCTGTTTATGAATAGGAATAACAACACCCGTCAGGTTTATTTTGCCTTCCAGAATTAGTTTGGTTGCAATGCCCAAGGGCAGACCAACTGTTTTTGCCATGGCGGTGTGGTGTGCATCATCGCCCAACACAACTAGCGAACTCTCGCGCTGATGTTGTTTGCCATTCAACTCGAAATTGAACTTGTGCCACATCACAATCATATCCCTGTCGCCTTCGTCAAGGCTCCATTTCTTTTCTAAAATGCTTTGCAATATCTGGGCGGGCGTTGCATCTTTCAGGCCTACTTTGGTAGTGTCGAAGATGCCGAGCCATCTGAGTTTATCCATCAACTCGCTGTCCTGGTCAATGTGCAGGTAGTGCATGAGTTTTATCTCCACTGAGTCATGCAGATTATAGGCAAGGAAGGAATTGATGAACTGGCGGTGCGTCATGTTCTCACTGCCTTCCATGATGTATGAATCATCGGTTGCGCCCAACTGCACAAACACATCCCATGCACGACAAAACCCTACCCTGCGCAGCGTTCCGCGATAGATGGTAGGAATATTCTCCAACCCGTAAACGCTGCGATATTTTAATGAATCGCGGTTGGCATAGCCTTCAAAGCGACCATAATTTTCTATTTCAATTATCTCTGTTCTGCGAAAAACCTTTTGGTAGGGAATGTATTTATACATGCCTTCCTGAATAAACTTCACCGCCCCGCCCTGCCCTGCCAGCACTACATTGCGTGGGTTCCATGTAAATTTATAGTTCCAGGGATTGTTGTCGTTTTCGGGTGCCACCAACCCACCACAGAATGATTCAAAGCCAATCATTTTTGCGCCTTCACCGCGTATCTCGTCTAATATCTTCATGGCCGAAAGATGGTCCAGGCCCGGGTCCAAACCAATTTCGTTGAGGAAAAGAATTCCGGCTTCGCGCACCTCTTTGTCCATTGCCTGCATGTCTTCGGTTACATAGGATGCGGTAACCAAACTCTTCTTGTAGTGCAAACAATCTTTTGCCGCCAGCGCATGCAAAAACGGGGGAAGCAGGGAGATAACAATATCGCTTTCGCTGATTTCTTTGGCGCGCTGCTCCTCATTTTTAATATCAAAAATAAAAGCGGATGCATGAGTATGCCCATGCACTTTTTCCTGTGCATGTTCTATTGAAATATCACCAACACGTATCTGCCAATCATGCGAAGCGGCATTCTGCAAGAGGTAATTGATAAGACTTACCGAAGAACGCCCGGCACCAATGAGAAGAATTTTTTTCACGTGTCAAAGGTAATAGAACGCAGATTATTATGATGGTTATGGTAAATTATGATTTAAAATCTGCTCAAATCATAATAATCACAATAATCAGCGTTCCATCAATTAATTTCGCCTCCATGAAAAACCCCTTCCTCTTCATTGCCGGCATATCAGGCGCCTTGGTTGTAGCTATTGGCGCGTTAGGCGCACACTCTTTAAAACCCTACCTGCCGCCCGATGCACTGGTTAGCTACGAAACAGCAGTGCGCTACCAGTTTTATCATACGCTGGCGTTGCTTTTTATTGCACTGTGGCAACAACATAACAACAGTAAATTGTTGCGCACCGCAGGGTGGTTGTTTGTGGCGGGTATTATTTGCTTCTCGGGTTCGGTTTATTTTCTCTCTACTAAACCCGTTACGGGTTTAGTCAATATTTCTTTCCTTGGGCCTGTTACCCCCATTGGCGGACTGCTGTTTATGGCAGGTTGGGTGGTGGTGGCGGTGAGCGCGGTGAGGAAGTGAAAATTCTTGATTTTAATCACCCCTTAATTTCTTGTTTATTTGTCCGAAATTGATTTACATTTGCTCCCCTTTTAGGGCAAAAAGCATAAAGAGTATCAATCAATAAATTAAGAATGAACGAATACGGAATTAAGAGTAAAGACGCTACCGTTGCAAGCCTCGGATTAAAGAATGTTGCAGTAGCTTACTGGAACCTGAACCCTGCTGAACTGGTGGAAGAAACCATCGTAACGGGTCAAGGCATGTTAACCGATACAGGTGCCCTGGCGGTTGACACCGGAAAATTCACCGGCCGTTCACCAAAAGATAAATTTATTGTTGCTGATGCCATTACCGAAAACTCGGTGTGGTGGGGCGATATCAACATCAAATTTACTCCAGAAAATTTCGACCATCTTTATGATAAAGTAACTTCTTACCTGCAAGGCAAAGAAGTATATGTGCGCGACAGCTATGCCTGTGCCGACCCTGCTTACCGCTTGAATGTGCGTGTGGTAACTGAAACACCTTGGGCAAACCTGTTTGCAAGCAATCTGTTCTTGCGCCCAACGTTTGACGAGATACAAAACTTTGCTCCCGAGTGGACTATCATCTGCGCTCCGGGTTTTCACGCAAATCCAAAAACTGACGGAACGCGTCAGGAAAATTTTGCGGTTCTCAATTTTACCAAAAAAGTAATCCTCATCGGAGGAACTGCCTACACGGGCGAAATCAAAAAAGGAATTTTCTCGGTGCTCAACTTTGTGTTGCCCCACGATAAAAATGTATTGTCCATGCACTGCTCTGCCAACATTGGCAAAGAAGGTGACACTGCTGTTTTCTTTGGCTTGTCAGGAACAGGAAAAACAACTTTGTCGGCAGACCCTGAAAGAGGATTGATTGGCGATGACGAACATGGCTGGGCCGAAAAAGAAGTCTTCAACTTTGAAGGCGGCTGCTATGCAAAATGCGTTGACCTCTCCCGCGAAAAAGAACCTCAGATTTTTGATGCCGTTAAATTCGGTTCGTTGTTAGAGAACATCGAATTTTACGACAACACTTCAACTGTTGATTACAAAAACATCACCAAAACCGAGAACACGCGCGTAAGCTACCCGATTGATTTTATCGCGAACGCAGTGAAGCCATCGGTAGGTGGAATTCCAAAAAACATTTTCTTCCTCACGGCAGATGCCTTTGGTGTGTTGCCCCCTATTTCAAAGCTAACGGTTGGTCAGGCGATGTATCATTTTATTTCGGGCTACACTGCAAAAGTTGCAGGAACTGAAGTAGGTGTTACTGAACCACAACTGACATTCTCAGCTTGCTTTGGTGCAGCATTTTTACCGTTGCATCCAACAAAATACGCTGAACTTTTAGGCGAGAAACTGAAAAAAAATAAAGTAAATGTTTGGCTCATCAACACAGGTTGGTCAGGCGGAAGCTACGGAACAGGCGAACGTATAAAACTGAAATTCACCCGCTCCATGATTACTGCTGCGTTGAAAGGCGAACTGGATAAAGTAGAATTTGAAAACCATGCAGTGTTTGGTTTGGCAATGCCTAAATCTTGTCCTAATGTGGATGCAGAAATACTGAACCCGCGCAACACATGGAAAGACAAAGCTGCTTATGATACAAAAGCAAACAGTCTTGCCGAATCATTCGTGAAAAACTTCAGCAAATATGCAAGCGCTGCCAACGAAGAAATTCTTGCTGCAGCTCCTAAAACTACTGTTAATGCTTAATTGCAAATAGTAAACCGAAAAAACCTTCTCATAAAACGGGAAGGTTTTTTTATTTTTGAGAAATAATGAACCTCTTTTATTGCCCTGAACTATTAAACGGACAAACTATTCTTGACAAAGAAGAATCCGGTCACGCTGTTCGTGTGCTGCGCATGAAAGAAGGAGATGATTTAATTATTGTTGACGGGAAAGGTGGTTTCTACAAAGCAAAGGTCAGTAATGCAAATCCCAACCAATGTGGATTTGAGATTATAGAGAAAAAAGAAAACTACGGCAAGCGGAATTTCTACCTGCACATTGCAATAGCGCCCACCAAAAACTTCGACCGCACAGAATGGTTTCTGGAAAAAGCCACCGAAATAGGAATTGATGAGATCACGTTTCTCAACTGTGAAAAATCAGAACGTAGGGTTGTTAAATTGGAGCGTGCTGAAAAAATTGTTATCTCTGCCATGAAACAGAGCGTAAAAGCATTTCTGCCGAAAGTGAACGAAATGGTTGACTTCAAAAAGTTCATCAAATCACAAAATGCAGAAGCAAAATTTATTGCGCATTGCCGCGATGGTGAAAAACAAAATCTGAAAGATTGCATCAGCAACCATAATAATATCTTAATTTTGATTGGCGCTGAAGGTGACTTTTCTGATGCAGAAGTGAAGTTAGCAAGCGAGAACGGATATACTTCAGTAAGCCTTGGAGAAAGCAGATTAAGAACAGAAACAGCAGGTGTTGTGGCGTGCCACACCGTAAATATATTGAACGGATAAAATGAAAAAGATAGCAGTTGTAATTTTATTTTTTGCCTTAACCTCTTTTGCTCCTGCGCCCTCTTTTCAGATTGCACTTTTAAAATACAATGGCGGTGGTGATTGGTATGCTAACCTTGCCACTTCCCTTCCTAACCTGATTAAATTCTGTAACGAAAACCTTGGAACCAATATCAACCCAGAGCAGGCAGTAGTAGATGCAGGAAGCCCTGAAATTTTCAATTATCCTTTTGTGCACATGACAGGTCATGGCAATGTTGTTTTCTCTGATCAGGAAGCGCAGAACCTTCGCAATTACCTAATTGCTGGTGGTTTCCTGCATATTGACGACAACTACGGGATGGATAAATTTATTCGCCCTCAGATGAAAAAAGTGTTTCCGGAACTGGAGTTGATAGAACTGCCTTTCTCACATCCTGTCTATCACCAGAAATTTGATTTCAAAAACGGCTTGCCGAAAGTTCACGAGCACGATGATAAAGCTGCACAAGGTTTTGGATTGATTTACGAAGGTCGCTTGGTTTGCTACTACTCTGTTGAAACCGATTTAGGTGATGGTTGGGAAAGCCCTGAAGTTCATGGCGACTCACCCGATGCAAGAGACAAAGCGCTGAAGATGGGTGCTAATCTTGTTCAGTTTGCGCTTATGGCTGACGACCCGCAATAGCTATTTATACTCCTTCAAAAACTTTTCCGAAGCAATAATATCATCACGCAATACTCTGTCATTGTTCATGAATTTCACTTTTTTGCGGTAGGCAGAAAATACTTTTTCAAGAACGGGAGATGTTTTCTTAGGCCTGCGGAAATCCATAGCCTGAGCTGCAGTCAGTAATTCAATAGCGAGAATAGTGTAAGTGCTTTTCATCACTTTATAACCTTTCACGGCAGCATTTGCTCCCATGCTCACATGGTCTTCCTGCCCGTTGGATGATGGAATGGAATCAACGGAAGATGGTGTGCACAATTGTTTGTTGCGGCTTACAATAGATGCTGCGGTGTATTGCGGAATCATCAGTCCTGAATTGATACCTGCATTAACAATAAGATAACTCGGAAGATTGCGCGAACCTGAAATTAATTGAAACGTTCTGCGCTCTGAAATGCTTCCCAATTCAGCCAAAGCGATGGCAAGAAAATCGTGTGCAAGTGCTAAATTTTGTCCGTGAAAATTACCTGCTGAAATGATTTTATCTTCATCAGGAAAAATGGTTGGATTATCAGTAACCGAATTTATCTCTACCGAAAAAACCTGCTTTGCATAATCAATCACATCTTTGGAAGCCCCATGCACCTGTGGAATACAACGAAATGAATACGGATCCTGAATATGCTTTTTAAATTGGTTAATCAACTGACTTCCGTTCAGAATTTTTCTGATTTCAGCAGCAGTATCAATTTGCCCTTTGTGCGGACGAACATCCTGAGCAAGTTTATCAAACGGTTCTAATCTTCCATCAAAAGCATCCAATGAAAGGGCGCTAATCGTATTTGCCCAGTTCCAAAGTTTCTCAGCATTAATTGCACAAGCAACACCAAAGGCTGCCATAAATTGTGTGCCGTTCAACAATGCCAATCCTTCTTTAGATTTCAGTATGATGGGTTTCCATTTCAACTCTGAATACAATTTTTCGGTGGAGATTTTTTTGCCTTTAAAATACACTTCGCCTTTACCAATCAATGGCAATGAAAGGTGCGCAAGTGGTGCTAAATCACCCGATGCTCCTAATGACCCCTGCTCATATATCACAGGCAGTATATCGTTGTTGTAAAAATCAACCAAGCGCTGAACGGTTACTAATTGTACTCCTGATTTACCCAACGAAAGCGAAACAATTTTCAGTAATAATATCAGTTTTGAAATTTCTGCAGGGACTTCATCCCCCGTTCCGCAGGCATGCGACATCACCAGGTTCTCCTGCAATGTCCCTAGATCTTTTGGTGAAATTTTTTTGTCGTAAAGTGAGCCAAAACCTGTGGTAACCCCATACACCGATTCAACTGAGGACGCAATTTTTTTGTCTAAGTATCTTCGCGATTTTTCAATTTCAGCAATTGCATTTTTGTGTAAGCCTATTTTTTCACCGCTTTCCTGCAGGTGTTTTATTTCGTCAAGCGTAAGTGATTTTTTTCCGATAAGAAACATAGTATTCATTTTATTCGCACAAAGGAAAGAATTTATTTTTCTACTTTCGGGCGAAATGAATTTTACCACTAATGCACTAAGAACACTAAGTTTCACTAAGCAAAATTAAATTGCTCTCTATAGCTCATATTATTAATCCTGTAAAAGCAAAAGAAGGCTCAGAGCTTTTTGTTGCGCAGCCCATTGTATTTGAGGCAATACGGAAAGCAAAAGAGTTTGCAGGTGGAGTTGGTGTGAAATTATTTTCTTCACAGTATGCGGAAGATGCTGAAATTGTTCCTGATCATTTTCAGAAAACAACAAATCTTGAAAACGCAATTGAAATCAACGGAAAGAAAAAACTTCCGTTAATAAAAGATATTCTTCAGCGATTATATCAATCATCAACTTCTGAATATTTTATTTACACCAATACTGACATTATTGTTTTGCCGCAGTTTTATGAAACTGTTGCAAAAATTATTGAACAAGGTTATGATTCATTCATCATTAACAGGCGTAGGATTCCGAAGATTTATAATAGTGTAAATGACTTACCTTTTATTTATTCCGACATCGGAAAATCGCATCCGGGCTTTGATTGCTTTGTTTTTAAGCGCGAACTGTTTCCAAAATTTATTCTTGGTGAAATCTGTGTCGGAATTCCTTTTGTGGAAGCAACATTGATGCACAATCTTTTTGCTCATGCACAGAAGTGTAAGTTGTTTGATAATTTACATCTCACTACTCACATTGGAATGGATGTAATGCCCAAACGCGATGAAGAATATTACAGCCACAACCGGAAAGAATTTGAAAAAATAAAGAAAGAATTACAGCCTTTGCTGAGCATAAAGAAAATGCCTTATGCCAAATACTCTTTCCCTGCACGCATATATAAAAAGGCTTTAAACCCTGCCGTTTTCACAATGATGAATTTAGAATTAGAAACAAAATCAGTTGGAGAAAAAATCAGCTTTTTGTGGAATGAATTTCGTTTCCGTTTGTTAAAGAAATAATCTCTTCAACATATTTTCGTTCATTGCTCAGCCGCGGAACTTTATACTGACCTCCCAGTTTATTTTTGGATTTTAACCAATTGTAAAAAGTGCCCTGCGGCATTGGTTTTACAAGCGGCATTCGTAATGCCATGTTTTTATAACGCTTGGCTTCATAGTCTGAATTCAATGACTTCAGAGCGTTGTCAAGTGCTTCAGTAAAGTAATCCAAATTATCCGGCGCTTTTTCAAATTCAATCAGCCACTCGTGTGCTCCTGTTTCATTTCCGGTGAAATAGACAGGTGCAGCAGTATATTCCTTTATTACTGCATCCGATTTCTCACAAGCAACTTTCAATGCCTTATCTGCATTATCAATAATCAATTCCTCACCAAAGGCATTGATAAAATGCTTGGTACGACCTGAAATTTTTATTCGATACGGATTGAGCGAAGTAAATTGAACCGTGTCACCAATTTTGTAGCGCCACAAACCTGCATTGGTAGAAATTATTAGCGCGTAGTTAACGCCTATTTTTACTTCAGAAAGAGAGAGAGTTTCCGGGTCTTCTTTGCCTTCTTCTTCCATCGGCATAAACTCGTAATAAATTCCGTAATCCAGCATCAACAGTAATTCCTGCGAATTCTTTTGATCTTGTATTCCAAAGAAACCTTCTGATGCCGTGTAGGTTTCCAGATAATGCATTTTTGAAGAAGGAATGATTGCTTTAAACTGTTCACGATAAGGCGTAAAACTTACAGCACCATGAAAAAAAACTTCAAGGTTAGGCCATACTTCGTGAATGTTTTTCTTACCGGTTTTTTCAAGAATGTAACGCAATAAAACCAATGTCCATGAAGGCACACCTGAAAGACTGGTTACATTCTCGCTCATGGTGGCATCTGCCATTTTTTTTATTTTTTCTTCCCACTCGTTCATCAGTGCAATCTCCAGATTGGGTGTACGGATAAACTCAGCCCAGTAAGGTAAATTCTGCATGATGATAGCGGATACATCACCGTAATATGATTCATTATCTACGGAAATAACACTGTGACTTCCGCCCATTGCCAAACCTTTGCCGCTGAATAATTCCGTTTCAGGATAATTACTGCAATAAAGGGAAAGCATGTCTTTACCTCCTCTGTAGTGACATTGTTCCAACGACTCCAAGCTAACAGGAATGAACTTGCTTTTATCACTTGTAGTGCCCGATGATTTGGCGAACCATTTTATTTCGGTGTTCCACAACAGATTTTGTTCACCTGCCATCAGTCGCTGAACAAAAGGTTTTATACTCTCATAATCCTGCACCGGTACACGCTTGCGGAATGTTTCGCGGTTGCGAATACTTTTGTAATCGTAGCTTTTTCCCCACTCCGTATTTTGTGCTGCATTAATTAATTTCATCAGCCACTCAGCCTGCACATCATGCGGATATTTCATAAAAAGCTCGATTTGGTGCATCCGCTTTTTCATGAGCCACGATACAAGTGAATTGATAATCATGACTTTATTTTTTCTTTTTTAAAAACCATTTTTCAATTTCTTCCAGCGAAAGAGCATTAAAGGTCATTTGCTTGGTCAATCCACCTTTACGTGCAGCCAATGTTCCGTAATGCATATCGTGATAGCCTTCCATTTTATGGGCATCGGGATTGATGGAAATCATTACACCTTTTTCCATGCAATAGGGAATCCATGTCCAATCAATATCCAAGCGATTCGGATTAGCATTCAGTTCAATTACTACTTTGTTTGCTGCGCAAGCATTAATAATTTTTTTGTGGTCAATCGGGTAGCCGGGGCGCGACAATAAAAGTCTGCCTGTCGGATGACCGAGAATAGTTGTATGCGGGTTTTCTATAGCACGGATTAATCTTGCAGTGGCTTTGACTTCATCCATTTTCATTGCCGAATGAATGGAGGCAACAACAAAATCAAAGGAAGCAAGAATTTCATCATTATAATCCAATGAGCCATCGGGCAATATATCTGCTTCTATACTTTTGAAAATTTTGAATGGTTTTAATTTTTCATTCAGTTCATCAATCTCTTTGTGTTGCTGGGTAATTTGTTCGGGCTTCAAACCTTTTGCATAAACGGCATACTGAGAATGATCACTGATTCCCAGATATTCATAACCCAATTTTTTGCAGTAATACGCCATTTGCTCCAGCGTATTTACGCCATCACTGTATGTGGTGTGGTTATGCAAAACTCCACGCAAGTCGTTGAGTTGAACAATATCGTTTAGCTTGTTTTGTTCATTTAATTGTTTTTCAAATTTCCCTTCACGCAATTCGGGTATAATAAAATTCCAGCCTGCATTTTTGTATATTTCTTCTTCGGAAGAGACAGAACTTCGTTTAGGATTGCCAAGCAATTCAATATGTTCAGGAGTTGAAGTAGTTTTAAATAAAGTAGAGTAGAAATCAGAATTGCTGCATGTGAAAATTTCAACAGGAATTGAATTAGTCAGTTTAAAAGAAATGCTTTCTTCTGAAATTGAAAATATAGATTCATGTTGTTTCAAAGGCTCAAGCAAACTCAACAACGTATCTTTGTCTGAAACCGCTGCTACAAATTCAATTTTTTCTAGTTCTGTATTCCTTCTTCTGATTTCACCCGTCAAAGAAACTTGCTGCACAATTCCTGACTTCTCTAATATTTCCAACAATTGCAGCGCGACAGGTTCTAATTTCGCATACAGAAATTTAGAAGAATTTGCCTGAATAAACTCAATACTTTTTATGACTTCTTCCTGTGTTTTTTCGCCAAAACCTTTCAGTGTTATTAAACGATTTTCATGACAGGCATAAAGCAATTCACCAACAGATTCTACTTCAAGTTCTTTCCAAATAGTGCGTGCTTTTTTTGGCCCAAGCCCTTTAACTGAAAGAATTCCTAAAACGCCAACGGGTGTTTGTACGATCAATTCGTCAAGGTCTTTAATCGTTCCAGTAGAAAATATTTCATTGATTTTTGCAACTGTTCCTTTTCCGATGCCTTCAATTTTCGCAATTTCTTCCACGCTCATATTTTCCAACGGCAACGGCAAACGCTCAATTTTAAAGGCATTTCCCATAAAAGACTTTACCTTAAACTCATTGCCGTCATGTAGCTCGGTCAGCTTTCCTGCCAGCTTAAACATTCCCGCTATTTCCTTGTTAGTCATAGTGCAATAATAGCTGAAAATATAGATTTCAAATTAGTTGTTTAGAAACATTCCAAATTAATGCAGAATTACTAATTTCGCTGAGTTTTTTTAGAAAAAATGGAAATAACAAAAGAAAAAGTTTTAGACGCGTTGAGCAACGTTATTGATCCCGATTTAGGGAAAGACCTTGTTACGCTCAACATGATTAAGGATATAGAAATTGATGGCAAGAACGTCAGTTTTTCGGTTGTACTCACTACTCCTGCCTGCCCTTTAAAAGAATTGATTCACAACGCCTGCGTAAATGCAATCAAGCATTTTGTGGATAAAGAAGCGATTGTAAATGCGCACATGACTTCCAACGTAACCACAAAACAAAGCAGCAAAGCATCCATTGCAGGAGTTAGAAATTTTATTGCTGTTGCTTCCGGAAAAGGTGGTGTTGGCAAATCAACCATTGCCGCTAATCTTGCGGTGGCACTCACAATGCAAGGTGCAAAAGTGGGAATACTGGATGCCGATATTTACGGACCATCTGTCCCGATCATGTTTGATGTGCAGAACGAAAAACCCGGAGTAAGGAAAGTTGGAGAAAAAAGCATGATGGTTCCGGTTGAAAGCTATGGTGTAAAAATTCTTTCCATTGGATTTTTTGCTGAAACAAATCAGGCAGTTGCGTGGCGCGGACCTATGGCTACCAAAGCCCTGACGCAAATGTTCTTCGATGCCGATTGGGGTGAACTGGATTATATGATTATTGATCTTCCGCCCGGAACAGGTGATATTCATCTTTCGCTTATTCAGGCTGTTCCGCTTGCAGGTGCAGTAGTTGTAAGCACACCTCAGGATGTAGCTTTAGCTGATGCACGTAAGGGAATAGCAATGTTTCAGATGCCGGCTATTAATGTTCCCGTTCTTGGATTGATAGAAAACATGGCTTGGTTTACTCCCGAAGAATTACCTGAAAACAAATACTACATCTTTGGAAAAGATGGTGCAAAAAAATTGGCAGAACAACTCAATATTCCATTGCTCGGACAAATACCTTTAGTGCAAAGTGTACGCGAAGCCGGAGATGCCGGAAGGCCTGCTGTTTTGCAGGAAAATTCACCAATCGCAAAAGCTCTGATGGATATGGCAAAAAATGTTGCACAACAGGTAGCTATAAGAAATGCAACAATGGCTCCTACTGAAAAGGTGGAAATTGCACGCAGTTAATTCAAAATGATAAACGACAAAATTTTATTATCCAAAATTGAAAGTGCGTTGCAAACCATGCGTCCTTTTTTGGAAGCTGATGGTGGTGACATGGAATTAGTAGAAGTAACCGACAACTATATTGCAAAGGTGAAATTATTAGGCGCCTGTAGCAGTTGCCACATGAGTACAATGACCTTAAAAGCCGGGATTGAAGAAGCAGTAAAAAGGGCTGTTCCCGAAATTATTGCTGTAGAAGCAATAAATATTGAATAACAAGCAGCAAAAAAAATTATTTTTGGCAAATTTTTTCAACATACGATGAGCAAAACAACAGAAGTAACAAAAGACATTACCATTCTTTTTGCAGGCGATTCCGGTGACGGAATTCAACTTGCAGGAACACAATTCACCAACACAACTGCTTTGTTCGGAAACGATCTGAGCACATTCCCTAACTTCCCGGCTGAGATACGCGCCCCGCAAGGCACTCTGGCAGGTGTTTCGGGTTTTCAATTGCGCTTCAGCAGTATCGAAATTTTTACTCCGGGCGACATTTGTGATGTGCTTGTAGTGATGAACGCAGCTGCTTTGAAGGCTAATTTAAAACAGTTAAAAACAGGCGGAATTATCATTGCCAATAGCGATGGCTTCGACCCTAAAAACCTTGGACTTGCAAAATATCCTGCCAGTGTAAATCCGTTAAAAGATAACTCTCTCGAGAAATATAAAGTTCACGAAGTTGATGTTACTAAACTTACCAAAGAATGTTTGAAAGAATCAGGATTGGGTATCAAAGAAATTGACCGCACAAAAAACATGTTTGTGTTGGGCTTTATACTTTGGATGTTCAACCGTGATATGGATAATACCATCAAATACATTCAGGATAAATTCAAGAAAAATCCTGCGGTAATGGATGCCAACATAAAAACGTTGAAAGCAGGTTATCACTTTGGTGATACAAGCGAAACTTTTACAACCCGTTTTCAGGTTGAAAAAGCACAGCTTGAAAAAGGTGAATACCGCAACATCATGGGTAACCAAGCTGCTGCGATTGGATTGATTGCTGCAGCAGAACGCTCAGGGTTAACATTATTCTACGGAACATATCCTATAACTCCAGCAACTGACATTTTGCATGAACTTGCACGCTACAAAAATTTTGGTGTAAAAACTTTTCAGGCAGAGGACGAAATTGCTGCTATTGGCTCTACCATTGGTGCTTCTTTTGGAGGAGCTTTGGCTGTTACAGCTTCTTCAGGTCCCGGAATTGCGTTGAAAGGCGAAGCCATTGGACTTGCTCTGATGCTCGAAATACCTTTAGTAATTATCAATATTCAACGCGGAGGACCTTCAACAGGCTTACCAACAAAAACTGAACAATCAGATTTGCTTCAGGCACTTTATGGAAGAAATGGTGAAGCCCCTGTTCCGGTAGTTGCTGCCTATTCACCTTCCGACTGTTTTACTACTGTTTTTGAAGCTTGCAGAATTGCAGTTGAACACATGACACCTGTTTTCTTTATGTCTGATGGATATATTGCTAACGGTTCTGAGCCTTGGAAATTCCCTACTGCCGATTCTCTACCAACTATTAAAGCTGTTTTTGCAGAACCAAGAAATGAAGGTGATGAAAAATACATGCCTTATAAACGTGATGAAAAATTAGTGCGCAAATGGGCTATTCCCGGAACAAAGGGACTGGAGCACCGTGTTGGAGGAATTGAGAAAGAAGATATTACCGGAAATATTTCTTATGATCCTGACAACCACGAGCACATGGTAAAAACCAGAGCTAAAAAAGTGGAAAATATTGCAGATTCAATTCCACTGCAACAGATTGATAACGGGAAAGAAAAAGGCAAATTGCTGATTGTTGGTTGGGGTTCAACCTATGGTTCCATCAAAGCTGCCGTGCGCGAAGCCATTGAAGAGGGTTATGATGTTTCACATGCTCACATTAAGTATTTAAATCCGCTGCCTAAAAATTTAGGAGAAATACTCTATAATTTTGAGAATATCATTGTTCCTGAAATGAACAACGGCCAACTTGTAAAAGTTTTGCGCGACAAATATTTAGTACCTGCCGTTCCTTTCAATAAAATAAAAGGTATGCCATTTAGTGCCGCAGAGATAAAAGAAAAAATTGTTGAAACGCTGAAAAAATAATTTAAAATTATGTCAGAAACTATCGAAAAACCTTATACAGCAAAAGACCTTGAAACCGATCAGGATGTGCGTTGGTGCCCAGGTTGCGGAGATTACTCTATTTTAAAACAAGTTCAAAAAGTTGTTCCTGAGTTGGGAATAAAGCGCGAAAATCTTGTTTTTGTTTCCGGTATCGGATGTTCTTCACGTTTTCCATATTACATGGAAACATTTGGGATGCACAGTATTCACGGTCGCGCTACTGCCATTGCCAGCGGACTGAAAGCTGCAAGACCAGAACTTAGTGTTTGGATTGTTACCGGTGACGGTGATGCTTTATCTATTGGTGGAAATCACCTGATTCATATTCTTAGAAAAAATTTCAACGTAAATATTCTGCTTTTCAATAACCAGATTTATGGTTTAACAAAAGGACAATATTCACCTGCCTCTGAAGAAGGGAAAATCACCAAATCTTCACCGATGGGTTCAATTGACCACCCATTCAATCCTTTGGCACTTTGCCTTGGTGCAGATTCTACTTTTATTGCCCGAACTATGGACAGAGATCCAACACATTTACGTGAGGTGATTAAAAGAGCCAACGACCATAAAGGAACTTCAATGGTTGAGATTTATCAGAACTGCAACGTGTTTAATGATGGTGCTTTCTTTATTTATACCGATAAAGAAACCAAAGCAGTTGAAACTCTTTTCTTAGAACAAGGGAAACCATTAATTTTCGGAGAAGGAAAAACAAAAGGAATAAAACTTGACGGATTTAAACCTGTGATTGTTGACTTGACAGACGGCACTGCTGCCAGCGATTTGTGGATACACGATGAAACTGATCGCGTAAAAGCAGGATTACTTAGCCGCTTTTTTGACAACCCTTCAACGGAAGGACATTTACCACGTCCGTTTGGAGTATTCTATACCGAAGCGCGTTACTGCTATGAAGATGCATTGGTTGATCAGATAACAACCACAATTGCAAAATCCGGCAAGGGCGATTTGAATAAGTTGCTCAAAGGCGGCAATACCTGGACAATTGCATAAATAAAAAAGGGGCTTAAAGCCCCTTTTTTATTTAAAGATAAGTCCAAAAAGAATTGCTGAGAAAACAGTTGCCATAAGAATAACAAGCAACAAAATATTCAGCCAACGCGGAGTTCCCGGGCGATTACGTATGTGTCCCATAACGGGAACAAACACAAGCAAAACGAAAATCAGAAGGAGAAAATAATTCAAAGAAATCAGGCAGGAAGAACAAGACTTTCTTTAACTGCATACACCACAATTCCTGCAGTGTTTTTTACGCCAATTTTTGCCATTATATTTTTGCGGTGCGTGATAATGGTGTGATTGCTGAGAAATAATTTATCTGCAATTTCTTTGTTGGTAAAACCTTGAGCAATCAGTTTTACGATTTCAATTTCTCTGTTACTCAGGTTCACAGGTTCGCAGCAACTAGCTACTTTGTTTACATCAATGTAGGAGGTATTTTCTTTTACAATTGATTCAATAATTTTTCCGCAGAAAAAATTGGTTCCTTTTCCTGTGGCTTTAATAGCATCAATCACTTCTTCTTTGCCGCAGTCTTTCAAAATATAGCCAGTAACTCCGCTTTCTATAGCTTTAAGAACCGAACTCTGGCTGTAATATGTTGTGATTGCAAGCACTTTCAAATCAGGATTTGTAAGTAAGGCTTTTTGTATGTCTTTTAACTCAAAATTCTGTGAACTGAAATCAATTACCAACAGGTCAATTTTTTTCTTCTTTACCTGAGAATGTAATTCCTCGCTGTCATTGGCTTCGCCTGCAACAGAAACAGTTTTATCAACCGATAAAATAGACTTCAGTCCTTCTCTTACAAGGTAATTTCCATCGGCAAGAAAAACGTTAATCTTATTCATTAATAAATTATTTAGAATGATTTTAAATAATGCACAAATATAGCCTCAATCTTACACAATACAATGAAAAGTTTTAAGAAATTTCAATCACCAGATTATCGCTGGCAGCGATTGTGTTTTCAAACACCGTTCTGGCTTCATTAAGCAATGCAGATACCTCGCCATAGCGTGAAGAATAATGTCCGATAATCAATGTTTTTGCTTCAGCTTTTAGCGCAAATGTTGCTGCCTGCAATGCTGTTGTATGATACCTGTTTGTAGCCTTGTCCAGTAATTCGTGTGCAAAGGTTGCCTCGTGATAAAGCAAATCAACACCTTTCACATACGGAATTATACTTTCATCATAAATTGTATCGGAACAAAAAGCATACGTTCTGGTTTCTTTTGCTGGAAAAGTTAATTCATCATTCGGAATTATTTTCCCATTCTCGTTAACGAAATTGTTTCCATTTCTGATTTCATCAATTTTAGAAAACGAGATATTGTATTCACGAATCTTCTCCCCTTTCATGCTCTTTGGACGGGGCTTTTCAACAAACTTAAAGCCCCAGCAGGGAATGCGATGATTCATAGGAAATGAATAAACCGCTGCTTCATTGGTTTCTATAATTAATTGTTCTCCGTTTTCTACTAATTCGTGAAAGTGTAATTCGTAACTCAATCGGGTGCCTGAGGCTGTGAGTTGCAGGTCTATTATCTCTTTTAGTTTAGGCGGACAAAATACATACATTGGTTTATTTCTGCTGTATAAATGCAGGCTTGAAAGCAACCCGAACAAACCAAGATAATGGTCGCCATGCAGGTGGCTGATGAAGATATGATCAAAATGGCGAGGACGGATTTTATTTCGCCTCATTTGTAATTGCGTTCCTTCTCCACAGTCTATCAAAAAAAAACGCTCAAGCACTTGCAGTACTTGAGCGGTAGGATTTCGGTCAATTGTTGGTGTAGCAGAACCACAACCGAGTATGGTCAGCTTTAAACTCATTTATTTTCCGGCAACAATCATCTTTTTGGTGATTGTTTTTGTACCGTTACTTAAAGAATAGAAATAAGTTCCTGCATTAATTTTTTCAGAACTGAAAACAATAGAATTGGTTTTAGCTTGTGCCTGTATTTTTTCTGAATAAACGCGTTTGCCAATCATGTCAAATACTGTAAAATCAACATTTCCTGCAATTGGAGTAGAAAACTTGATTGTGGTATTTCCTGTGAACGGATTTGGGATATTTTGGATTACATCAAATGAAGTCGCTTCTAGTTGCTCAACTGCATTAGTAGTATGCAAAGTGTAAGGACCTCCATCGAAAAGGGTAGGTAATTCAGGTACAGCCTGACCTTGAACTGTTCCAGGAAAATTTACTGGCAAATCTCCAATAACAGGAATAGTTACAACGGTACTTCCTGTTGTAAGTGATCTTATTCTTAATGTGTCTGTTCCCGCTGCATCAGTTGTAGTTCCAGAAATATCAATTGATCCGGAAGCACCAGCATTATAGGTGCATCCTGAAGGGTTGCAAGTTGCATCAAGACCTGACAAAAGACCGGTTACATTAAAAGTAACACTGGTAATCGTAATGTCAAGAGTTGCTGGCAGAAAAGAAATAAATTGCTGAAGAGCTGGAACAGAAGCTGCTAAGTCTGCAGTGTTGACAGTTAAACTTGATGGTATAGCTGACATTGCAATATTTGTTGAGTAAGCAGACCCAACAGTGTAATTAGGCAATGCTCCTAATGCGGGGGTAAATGGATTAGCTTGCGCAAATGCACTGATGTTAATGGATAATAAGGTGATAAAGAGTAAGAATTTTTTCATTTTTTTTGTTTTTTAGTATTTGTATGCGTGCAAAAATAAGAATTTTCTGACAAAAAAATGCCCCGCAAATCTGCGAGGCATTTTTTATAATGATTATTATCAGATTATTTACCTGAAACAACCATTCTTTTTGTGATAGTAGTGTTTCCGTTAGTGATTGAATAAACATAAACACCTTGAGCTAGCTCATTAGTGTTGAAGTTAATTTTGTTCAAACCGCTAACTGCATCAATTTTGTTGTTTTTCACAACCATTCCAAGCATGTTGTAAACTTTGAAGTCAACACTTGATGGAGCAGGTGATGTGAAATTGATAGTAGTTGAACCATTCGCAGGATTAGGAATGTTCTGACCTACTTCAAATTTAGAATTATTCAGAGTTTCAACAGCACCACAATTTTCAATTGTGATAATGTAGTTAGCAATAATTGACTGAGGAGCATCAAAAGTACCAAGAAGCGGGTGTGTTACGTTTGCAGTAACATAAACAATTAATGGCCATGTTCCTTCATCTGCTGAAGTTGGGCTACCATTCAATTGAAGACATCCGCTTGCTCCGCCAGGAAACTGACAGTTTGATGGAGAACATTCAAATGTAAATCCAATATCTGCAGGAACGCCTGAAGTATCACCAGCTGCAACAATAACTTTAGCAGAGTCAACTTTAATGTAATTCATTACCAAGGTAACAACACCAACTCCTGGGAAATTAACAGTTGTGTCAGTAGGCAAAACAACAGTAATTGTTTCTGCATAAGGATCACCAGAGCATGCAGCAGGAAGATAGCCCATTGCACTGTCAGGATAAATTCCAGGGTCTCCTGCAAACTGAGGATCAGGGGTGCAAGCTTGTGCATTGGCATTTTGAGCAGCAAAAATTGCGCAAGTACCAATCATTAAAATAGAGAGTAATTTTTTCATCATTTGCTTTGTTTTAAGGTTTTTAATTTATTTGAGTTTTTAATTAACTGTGCAAATATAGAAATTATCTTATCTTGTATGAAAAATGTTGGAATTTTAACACTTAATATTTTAATAAAAACAAGAAAGCCGCTCTGTAAAGACAGAAGCGGCTTTCTCATTAATATAAATTGATTTTTACTTGCCAGTAACAATCATACGCTTGGTAATGCTGTTCTTGCCGTTTGCAATAGTATAGAAGTATGCACCCGGTGCCAGCTTTTCAGAAGTATAGTTTATAGTATTAACTCCCGTTACAGCATTGATTTTGCTGTTGTGAACCTGTCTTCCAATCATGTCATAAACATAAAAATTAACAGTTTCTGCAACTGGGTTGTTAAACTTAATAATTGTGCTTCCATTGAAAGGGTTTGGAACGTTTTGGATTACATCAAATTTAGATGTGCTTAGTGTTTGAACTCCCAAAGGCTCGCCAACAAATAAATTATACACCTCAATTGAATAAGGGAGAACAAGTGGATCTCCGCCTGTACCGGTGCTATCTAATACGCCATAGATGACAACATCAAATGTAATAGGGTAGGTTCCTGCCGAATCATTTACATTGCCTGAAATAATAAAACATCCTTCAGTTCCGCCAAGGTAAGTGCAATTACCTAAACTGCTGTTACAACCATATGTTAATCCGTTAGGAAGTCCTCTTACCGAGTCAAGCTGAATGCTGTCAACATATACTGTAATAACAGAAACTGTAGTATCAGTAGGAACGGAAATAGTAACTGTCTGAGTGTAGTCTTGCCATACATTGGTAGTGCTGTCTGGAGTCATTGGGTAAAGCAATCCTGTTGCATTGGGATCAGGCGTACATACCTGCGCAAAACTGCTTGCTGCAAATGCGGTAATTGAAATTAATGAGAGTAGCGTTTTTTTCATAATTAATTGTTAGTGGTTTTAATAAAATTTAAAGTTAAAGTTTATGCTTGTTTATCGCTATCGCGTTCAATTTCTTCCATAAAAAGAAGATCAACAGCTTCGCTTACTGTAGGCGCTATATTTAAGATGGTGTCCAACTGTGAAATTGAAATCAATTTCATTACAGAACGCTGCAAGCAGGTGAGAACAAAGGTTCCACCTGAATTTTTGCAAAGACGGTTCGCAACCAAAATTGCGCTCAACCCCGAAGAATCGCAATAGCGGGTGTCGGTCAGGTCAATAATAATATTTTTAAAACCTTCAGAATTCAAAACTACCAGTTCCGATTTCAATGAAGGAGAAATATGACTATCCAATTTCTCGTCTTTGAGATTGATTTGGGCATATTTTTCTTTTTTTTCAATTGTGTAGCTGTTGTTGCTCATAGGGGCATTTTGTTTAAAAGCAAAAGTAGAAAAATTTATTTACCAAAGTAAAAAAACATTTTTTCAGAAAAAATAATTTAAGATGCCAGAAGATACAGAACCGCCATACGGATTGCCACACCGTTTTCAACCTGCTGAAGGATCACAGAGTGTTTTGAGTCTGCAACATCGCTTGTTATCTCCACTCCACGGTTGATTGGCCCTGGGTGCATAATGATGATTTCTTTTTTCAGCGAGTCCAAAATCTGTTTATTCAATCCATACATCATCACATATTCTCGCAGAGAAGGAAAATATTGAATATCCTGCCTTTCCAACTGGATGCGCAGCATATTCGCAACATCACACCACTGCAGGGCTTTTTTCATATCGTGTTCTACTTTTACATTTAATGCACTGATGTATTTGGGAATAAGTGTTGTTGGTCCGCAAACCATCACTTCTGCTCCCATTTTTTGCAGGCAATAGATATTTGAAATTGCCACCCGCGAGTGAAGAATATCACCGACAATGGCAACTTTCACACCTTTCAGGTCTCCTAATTTTTCCCGGATTGAAAAAGCATCCAGCAAGCCTTGAGTTGGGTGCTCGTGTGCTCCATCACCTGCATTCACAATTTGTGCTTTTACATGTTTTGAAAGGAAAAGAGGTGCACCCGGTTTCGGATGGCGCATTACCACAATATCTACTTTCATTGCAAGGATATTATTAACCGTATCAATCAGTGTTTCGCCCTTGCTGACTGATGAAGATGATGCAGCAAAGTTCACCACATCGGCTGACAATCTTTTCTCGGCAAGCTCAAATGAAAGTCGAGTACGGGTCGAGTTTTCGAAAAAAATATTAGCAATCGTAATATCGCGGAGTGAAGGAACCTTTTTAATCGGACGGTTGATGACTTCTTTAAACTGATCAGCCTGAGAAAAAATGAGTTCAATATCCTTTTTGGTGATGTATTTTATTCCAAGAAGATGTTGAACACTCAGTTGACTCATAGTTTATTGCTCATTTTTGAAAAAGTAATACTTTGTCTTCTCCGTCTGTTTCTTTCCATTCTACCGATACTTTTTCGGTTGAAATGGTGTCCACTGTTTTTCCAACATAATTAGGCATGATGGGAAGGTGGCGACTGTATCTGCGGTCAATCAGCACTAGCAATTCCACCAACTGCGGCCTGCCGAAAGCCATCATGGCATCTAAGCCTGCACGGATTGTTCTTCCGGTAAAAAGCACATCGTCCACCAGAATTACTTTTTTATCCTCAATTACAAAATCAATTTCGGTTGGCTTTGCCAGGTGCTGCTCGCCTCTGCGGAAATCATCGCGGTAAAAAGTGATGTCAAGATTTCCGCAAGGGATATTTTTATTACCCGTTTTTTCGGCAATCAACTTGTGAATTCGCTGCGCCAGAAATATTCCGCGCGGCTGCAAACCAATGATGGCAGATTGTTTAAAGTCGTTGTGATTTTCTATTAACTGGCAGCAAAGACGGTTAATGGTGAGGCCGAAACTTTTGCTGTCTAATATTAACCGTGGCTGCGTTGACATTTCGGAGTGCAAACTTACATGAAATAATTCAGCAAATAAAAATTATTCACGTTTATCAATAAACTTGACAGGCTTGCGGCTCATTTCAGGATTTTGCATGATGTTAATTTCCGCAGAAGTAACAAATTTTATAGTTGGTGTCACCCTTAATTTTGCACGAAAATGGTCGCTGATATTTTTTATAAGTGTTTCTGACTTCTCTTTCGCAGCAAGATGAATCAGAATTTCGTCCGTTCCTATTTCATTGGTAAAAACTTCCACTACATAATTTTCAACCTGCTCAATATTATTGAGAATATCATACAAAGCTGGCGGATAAAGCGTGGTGCCTTTGTATTTTATCATCTGTTTTTTGCGGCCAATAACAGGACCAAGCCTCATCGTATTTCTTCCGCACGAGCATTTTTCGGTAAAATGAAAACAGATATCTCCTGTTTTAAAACGCAGCAAGGGCGTACCTTCCACACCTAGCGTTGTAATGGTTACTTCACCGGCTTCTCCTTCTTTTATGGGTTTGTCATTGTCATCTAAAAATTCAACAATAATTAATTCGGGATGGTGATGTCCTCCCCTCCCCGCTTCACATTCGGTGAAAGCAGTTGCCATTTCGGTAGAGGCATAGGTGCTGAATAATTCAATATCCCATTTTTCTTTTATTTTTTCTCCGAGTGTATTCAGAGTAAAGTCTGAATTGCGGATGGGTTCGCCAATGCAGATGGCTTTTTTTATGGAAGTGCTGCGGTTATCAATATTATTTTTCTCAGCAAAGTCAATTAGTTTGAGAATAAATGACGGAACAGTTATCAATGCAGTTGGCGACATTTTTTTAATTGTATCCCATTGCAATTCGGGCATACCAGCGCCAACACGAATTATTCCCGCACCTAATTTTCGGGCGCCCAGAAAATAAGCAAGGCCTGCCATAAAACGCCTGTCAATAGTGGTCATTAATTGATAGACTTCATTTTCAGAACCACCTGCACAAGCAAACGAAATAGCTTCGTTATATGCCAAACGTTCTAAATCTTTTTCCGTCATGGCAAAAGTTACCGGGTCGCCCAATGTGCCGGATGTAGTTACATAATCAATTATTTTATTTTTAGGAACGCAGATAAAATCATCATTGTATTGCTGCAAATCATCTTTTGTTGTAATCGGTATTTCCTGAAGGTCTTCTAACGTTTTTATTCTGGACACATCTATTTTGTTTTGCTCAAAAATTCGCTGATAGTATTTTGAATTCCTTGAAATATACGCAAGTTGTTGCTGCAGAAGTTTTTCCTGGAAGGATTTTATTTCAATAAATGATTTGGTTTCTATTTCCGGTAACATCTTTCTCTCTCAGCGCCTCTTTGGTTAATCTTCTTCTCGGATTTCCTTCAAGCTATTTTCTATTATCGCTTTCTCTGGTTCTGTCGCAATTTCCTTGGTTAATGCAATTTCATAGCATATCTCCGCTTCATGCGGTTGTTTGTTTTTTGAGTAGTAATCACCAAGCAGCCAATAGGTAAGATAATATTCAGGATTTGATTTTTCAAAGGCATAGGTTGCATCATAATTCATGGTAAACTCATCCATGCGCAATCCTTCCTGCATCTGATTTTTTATGTCTTTAAAAAATAAAAAGTCCTCAAATGATTTAGAATCCACAAAATCATCTTCCCATATTAACAGCGAATCAACAGTCAGTTCTTTTATTTCATTCAGTTTAGGAAACACCGAAAATACACTGTCTAAATTATAACACACATAATCGCCCAACTGAAAAGGCGCAGAAGAAACCCACACGAGTTTTTTTGTTGGTTGAAAAATAACACTGTGGTGTGCGAGTAGCTGATTTACTGCTTTCTCGTTACCCATTCCGATATCTGAATCGCCAAGTCCGGAGCGGTCGCGCAGAATATCCGCTGCTTCCTGCACATCCATTTCGGGTGATTCATTCAGCAATTCTTCCATGCGTTTGTAGCGATATGCCGAAGCGCTTTCTCTTATTTGTTTCTGATTCAATTCGTCAGAAGCAAAATCAGGTGATTGAAAATGATTGGTACAAATTAAACGGTTTCCTTCAGGCTTAAATAAAACAGTTTTTGTAGGTGATTTTTCAATCAACGCAGCGCGATTATCTTTTGCAGAGCCGATCAAAATGGATTCCGAAACAAAGATTTGGCGCTTTTTTGCAATGACAAATGCTTCTTCAATTGTTGTCGCATATTGCAGAATTTCACGTGCCACCAATGAAATAGGAGTTGCTGAAGCTAAAGGCGGTTGTGATTTTGCAGCATTAATCGTTACTGTTAAACCTTCCATGTTCATCCCGGAAACTCCACCAGTAAAGCCTGCCCAGGTGATGGTCATAAACTTATAGCCACTGTCGGGATTATAAAAGCAAACGATTTTGTCTTTCGCAAAATCATCTCCCACATAAAAATCAAAGTTACGTCCGATGGTTAAAATGCTGTCTTCCGCATCGCCATTCCAAACGGCAAAAGAACTGCAGCCCACCACCATATTTTTGTCCTGCAACGCATGTCCAATATCATGGGCAGCATGATAATTCAACATGCGTTGGTAATTGCTGCCGATGTAATCAAACTCCTCAGATGCTGATTGCGAAACACCAAAAATCTCCTGCTTATATTCTTCGTTCACGTAATTGGGCAAATCACGGTTAAACCAACCAATAAAATATTTCAAAAAATGCAGATAAAACTCAGATGGAATTATTTTTTTGATGGAAGCCACAAAATAGCTTTCCTGCTGTTGTACTAATTCTTTTGCAAGTTTTCCGTGTGCTACTCCTCGTTCAAAGCCATCGCCTTCCAGGTACATTTCCCATAAACCCGACTCAGCTTTTTTAAGACGGTTGTTGCCGAGTGAGTAAAAATTGGTGGCTAATTGTGTGCGCTCTGTTTTTAAAATTGCAGTGTCTTTTACAACAGGCTCGTCAATTTTAGAGACCATAATAAGATAGGTCATTCCCGCTGCTATAAGCAGAACAATGAAAATAAGTAATCCAAGAAAAAGACGTTTAAAAAATCTCCAAACCTTCATTGCATTTTTTGAAAAGCCGCGCTAAGGTAATGGAATATGTAAAATAGAAATTACTTCGATGTCTTCCCCTCTTCCGTTTTGTCAAACTCATTATCTATCGGTTCCCACAATTCTATTTTATTGTTTTCGGGGTCAAGGATGTGGACAAATTTACCGTAGTCAAAAGTTTGAATTGAATCAAGTACGGTTACTCCATTAGCTTTTAATTCTTCTACCAACGCTTCCATATTTTCAACGCGGTAGTTAATCATAAACTCCTTTTGCGAAGGCTCAAAGTAGTTGGTCTTTTCAGAAAACGGACTCCATTGTAAATAAGCTTTCTGTTCCGGATTTTCTGAAGTACGAAATTCAAACATGGTTCCGTAGTCATCGGTTTTCATGCCGAAATTTTTTGAGTACCACTCTTTGGTTTTTTTAGGGTCAACTGTTTTAAAAAATATTCCGCCAATGCCAGTTACTCTGCCTTTTTTTTCCTGCATTTCAGTTTGAGCCTTCGTATTTTTATGGAATAAGATTATTGAAAGTAAAAAGAATAATACACTATATCTCATTTGCTAAAACAATACCCCAACCGTTAAAGCAACATAGTTAGAACTCGCTTTTTGATCCAATGTTTTAGCTGTAGCATGGTTGTTATTGTCCAATAGTTTATTTTCGTCTTTAGTGTCTTTATTAAAAAAATTTGTGAACCCGTTATTATAGTTTAAAGCAAACAAAAGCGATGTGTTTCCCGCAATGTTCCATTCAACTCCTGCACCCACATTTAAAGCAACACGCATAAAGCCAAAAATTCCAGTTTGTTTATAAACATTAACATCCTCCTCGCTATACTCCGCTCCCTGAACGGAAAAAGCTGTGGTATCGGGATTGGCTTTGTAGTATAATGTTCCGGCATCATTTGCTCTGCCTTTTATCTGAAAAGATAAATCAACCCCGATTTGCCCGAAATAAGTCATGTAACCGATTTCGTTGGTTTTTAATTTCAAAGCCAACGGAATTGTAATGTATTGCTGCTTAAATGTACGCGATGAAAGGAATAAAGCAGTGCTGTCGTTTAATTGGTAATTTACCTTATTGACATCTTTATAATTAATGCTTCCGCCAAAATAATTTACCTCAACACCGGTAAGAAACGAATAATTTTTGGCCAGTATAAATTCAGTGATGAGCCCGTAACCGAATTTAATTTTTGCTCCTCCGTTCTCCACATCCAAATCATTAAATCTGGTTTTGTCCAGACCCAACCAAGCCACCGATGGTGATACTTTTAACCCGAAACGGAATTTAGGCTGTTTCTCGCCTTCCTGCGCCATTACAGTTAGTACACTAAATAATATTAAAAATGTCGATATACTCTTTTTCATAGTTTTGCGTTTTAATTTTCAAG
Organism: Bacteroidota bacterium; assembly: GCA_947479755.1. Classification (GTDB taxonomy): domain Bacteria; phylum Bacteroidota; class Bacteroidia; order SXHM01; family SXHM01; genus SXHM01. The sequence continues at coordinate 13,854 of CANKAM010000013.1, read as the reverse complement.
AGCAATATTAGGTATTTTTTATAATGCGATTTTTTCAAGCACTTAAAGTTATTACAATAATAATGTTGATAGGAGGCTGCAAATCCTGCAACAACGATCCGCGCATTGATATAGATATTTCTGAAATTCCTTTTGAAGTAAAAATTCAGCGGTTGGATAAAGATGTATTTGAAAAAAATCCTGACAGCCTGTTGCAAGAAATTCCTGCACTGCGAAAAAAATACGGTGCTTTTTTTGAAGTGTATTGTCGTGACATAATTAATATGCAAAGTATGAACGACACTGCATTGTCGGTAGGTTTAAAAAACTTTGTCACCAATCCCGATATCAGCGAAATCTATAAGGAAACACAAAAGATTTATCCCGAGCTTTCTTTCCTTGAAAAAGATTTAACCAATGCATTCAAACGCTACAAACATCATTTTCCTGACAGCAATCCGCCAACAGTTGTTGCCGATTTTTCGGGATTCAACTATGCAGTTTTTACACACGACAGCACACTTGCCATAGGACTTGAATTTTTTCTTGGCGAAAAAAGCATTTACTACGAGATGCTCGCTTGGCCAAAGTATGTGGTGCGCAATATGAATAAAGCAAGTCTTCCTGCAACTGCGTTAAAAGGCTGGGCGCTGAATAAATTTGAAAACAAAGAAGAACAAAAAACGCTGTTAGACAACATGATTTTCAACGGAAAAATTCTTTACCTGTTGGATGCCCTGCTTCCTGAAACACACGACAGCCTTATTATTGCTTATAAAAACTCACAACTGGAATGGTGCAAAACCAACGAGTCATTTGTATGGGGACATCTGTTGGAAAACAAATTACTTTACTCAACAGACCATAATGTGTTGAATAAATACACCAGCGAAGGTCCTTTTACTCCCGGGCTTCCCCGCGAATCACCTGCCCGCATTGGCGAATTTACCGGCTGGATGATTGTAAAAAAATACATGTCCGAAAATTCTCAATTAACGATAGCACAACTGATGGCTGAAAAAGATGCACAGAAAATTCTGGCAGCCTCAAAATATAAACCAAAGAAGTAAAAGCATTTTAATTTATCACGTTATGACAACATCCGAAATAAAATTCAACATCACCCTTGACGACAACAAACTCCCTGAAAAAATAACCTGGGTTGCCGAAGATTCTGACATGGAAAGAGAGGTAAGCTGTAAAGCAATTATGATTTCTGTGTGGGATCCGGCAACAGAATCGACTCTGAAAATTGATCTCTGGACCAAAGACATGCAGGTGGATGAGATGAAGAAATTTTTTCATCAAACTTTGCTTTCTATGTCAGATACATTGAAACGTTCCATATCCGAAGATAAAATGGCTGCCGACCTGAAAGATTTTTGCGAACATTTTGCCGAAAAACTGGAAATACTTCAAAAAAAGCCCTGATTTAAAGCTACAAATAGCTAGTTTTCAGAATAATTACAATTAAATTTGGAATTCTGAATCAGGTTAGTTTATATTTGTAGGCTTTACCACAATGAAATAACCGACCAATAATATAATATGATAGTTAAAAGCTTTACCAAAGCAATCAAAGGAATTAGTTTAGTCACCGCGAGTGTTTTTTCCTTTTCATTACCAACATTTTCACAGCAAGCACTTCTGACAAACGATGGCGCTATGTTCTATGTAAATGGAGCAACTGTGCTTGTAGATGGACATGTTGATAATCTGGCGGGCACTATTGTTAACCTTGGCACTATGGACATCAATGGTGATATTGTTAACGGTGCACAATTAGGCGGAAATGGAAGCCCGCTTCCGGGAAGCAACGGACTTTTTCAAGTTGCCGGTAATTGGAGAAACAACAACGTTTTCTTTGCAGGAACAGGAAGAGTACTGCTTGATGGTCCTATTCAAGGTATAACTGGTATTGTTCCATCTTATTTTTATGATCTTGAATTGGCAGGAACTGACAGAAAAGAAATTCAGTTTACAGACCAATATGTAACCAACACACTTATTTTGAACGACCGCGAATTATGGACTGATCAATATACCATGCACGTTGAGAACACTAACGCTGGCGCCATTACCCGTTCAACAGGTTTTGTAAGCAGCCTTGAGTCGGGAAGTCTTTCACGCAAAACCCAGAACAATGCTGATTATCTTTTCCCTGTTGGTTCAACTCAAAATACTCCAAGATACAGGCCAGCAGTTATAAGACCAACTACTTCATTGCCCAATACATTCACTGTTCGTTTGGTTAACGCAGATCCTGGAACTGATGACCCTAACGATCCGAATGATTATACTAAACCTGTTTCTGACCATGATATACCTACATGTTATGTAAACGATAATTATTGGTATAAAATCAATCACCCTGTAGGAAGTGACAATGCCGATCTTGCTCTTTCTTATGATGCAGCTTTTACAGATGATCAAGGGGCATATAATGGAATTGTTGAGTGGGATAACATAACAGACAACCAATGGGAAAATATCGGAATTACTGCATCTGTAACTACTACAACAGATCCTAACGACCCACCTACATTAACCTTTGTAAGGAAAAATGCAGTAAACTCTTTTTCTCCAGAGCCTTTCACACTTTCTTATCAAATTCCTCCTGCACCTCCACTGTTTGGCGATAGCATAATCTGCGCTGATGTGGTAACTACTTATTCCATTATTCCTAACACAAATGGCACATACGAATTTTATGTTGATACCGTAAACGGTGTTCCAACAGGTGAGATTATCAGCACTACAGCTAATTCAGCAACCATTATCTGGAATGATATGGGGTGGGGTAATGTTTATGTAATTGAAACAATTGATAACCAAAATGGATATGTTGCATGTCCTTCATTGGTTGGAAATTTCTTGGTTGATATCCTTTCTCTTCCTTCAGCTATTTTTGGTACAACTTATGAGTATCCAAACCCAAATCCAAACGGGACTTATAATTACAATAACCCTAATGACGTGTTCATAAACGATTTGATTTCATTCCACGATTCAAGTACTAACACTATTTCATGGGCGTGGGATTTTAATGATGGCGTAACTTCTGTGAATCAAAATCCTTATCATACTTATAGCGACCTCGGAACATACAATGTGATGATGGTTGCTACAAGCCCTGACGGTTGCTTGGATACTGCTTACACACCTATTAATGTTGTAGAAGGTTTGATTGTTCCTAACGTATTTACTCCAAACGGTGATGGCTTCAATGATGTATTTAAAATCCGCAACAGCGCTGTAAGTGAATTTACTTTCCGCGTTTTCAACCGTTGGGGAACTCAGATTTACGAAACCACAGCACCTGAAATTGCATGGGATGGAAAAACACAAGCCGGCTCACCAGCTCCTGGCGGAACTTACTTCTACACGCTGAAAGCAAAATTAGCTTCAGGAAATGATATAGCGATCTTTCAGGATAAAGAAACCCTTGACAAAGGAAATATAACATTGATACGATAAAAAGAAATTGATTAAGAAAAGCCTCTCTGAAACGAGGGGCTTTTTTGTTTAATAGGCTTTAAAATCCTTATTCATCTCCTCAATTGAATTAAGCAATTCCTCCCGCCCGGATTGGTTAATAACTGAGGTAATAAAAATCGGAGGAAGCTCTTCCCAGTAGTCGAGCAGTTTCTTTCTATAATTAGCCAGATTGGAGTTCAGTGTTGAGCTTCCTGATTTATCTGCTTTGGTAAATACAATAGAAAATGGAACATGATTTTCGCCCAACCACATAAAAAAACTTTCGTCAGCTTTCTGCATGGGCAAACGCGAATCAATCAATACAAAAACATTAAGCAGGTTTTCGCGATGTGCAATATAATCAGCTATCATCTGTCCGAAAGCTTCAGATTTTGCTTTGCTGGTTTTTGCATAGCCGTAACCTGGCAAATCCACCAGATACCAGTTATCATTCACTATAAAATGATTAATGAGCTGCGTTTTTCCGGGTGTGGAAGAAGTTTTTGCCATGCCCTTATGTTGCACCAGCATATTAATCAACGAAGATTTACCAACGTTGCTGCGCCCTATAAAAGCGTATTCAGGAAAAACAGGTTTCGGGCAATTTTTTACTTCAGGACTGCTGACAGCAAAACGCGCACTTTTTATCAGCATACTGTTAGGAAATTAGTCTTGTGTCCTTATTCTTGCTTCTCTTCTAAGCAAATAACTTATCCAGCCACTTACTCAATATCTCATTGAACTCCTGCGGCCGCTCCATCATCGCAGCATGTCCGCATTTATCAATCCAGAATAAATCAGATTGCGGAAGCAACTTATGAAATTCTTCAGCAACATCGGGAGGAGTAACAATATCGTTGCGTCCCCAAATCAGGCAAAACGGAACATTGAAATTTTTCAGCTCTGCCGCCATGTTGTGGCGGATTGCTGATTTGGCAAGTGCCAGGGTACGAATTACTTTTTCTTTATCCTTGATAATAGCAAACACTTCATCCACTAATTCTGAAGTAGCAGTGGCAGGGTCGTAAAAAGTAAGCTCTACTTTTTCTTTGATGAAATTATAATCACCCCTGCGCGGAAACGTTCCGCCAAAAGCATTTTCGTAAAGCCCCGAACTTCCGGTAAGTATCACCGAATGAACCTTTGCAGGATAATGCTGCACATAAACCAACGAAACGTGTCCTCCTAATGAATTGCCAAGCAGAGTTACCTTTTCATAGCCTTTGTAGTCAATAAAATCTCGGATAAAATCTGCCAGCGCCTGCACATTGGTTTCCGCCACCGGCAAGTCATAAATCGGCATAATAGGAATTACAACTCTGTACTTTCCCGAGAAATAATCCAACACATCTTTAAAATTACTCAATGCACCAAAAAGTCCGTGCAGCACCACAATTACGGGTCCAGCACCACATTCAACGTATTGAAACCTTCCTTCTTTCTTTATCTCGTAATCCATCTGCGCTTAAAAAATCAATGTTGGCAAAAATAGGAATTAAAGCCTACGAAAAACCCCGACTACTAAAAGTGATATCAAGTCTTTTCGGTTGAAAAGATGTCAATTTTTCAATTTTGTTGAATTTTACATCCACAATTCCCCACACTCTTAATAACTCATATTTTCCTTTATTAGCAAGCGTTGTAGTATTGACAAAATATTGAAAATACATCGAAATTTAAAAGTTTTCAACATTTTGTGGCGAAAAGTGGGGAATTGTGAAAACTTTACTCTATTTTTGGACTTTCTAATAAAAGACATGTCGCTCATAACAGGTGATTACAGATGTAAGATGGATGCAAAAGGCAGATTAATACTGCCTTCTGGACTGTTGAGGCAGTTCCCGAAAGGCACTACCACCATAGTGCTTAAGCGCAGCGTATATGAAAAATGTCTGGAGTTGTATCCTAAAAATGTGTGGGACGAAAAAATGAAAGCGCTCAATGAAATCAATACCTACGAAAGGGAGAATCTTGATTTCATCCGCTTCTTCATCAACGGAGCCACTGAACTGGAGATTGATGCCAGCAATAGAATACTACTTCCTAAAATACTCTTGCAACACGCACAGATTGACAAAGACATTGTTTTGAAATCACTCGGTGGTTTCATGGAATTATGGAATACAGACAACGAAGCACAAAAAGTGCAGCAGTTGGATGCAGACAAATTTGCAGCGCTTGCCGGCAAAGTAATGGGCAAGCAAAACACCAACAGCTAACAGGTTTGGGATGACAGATTATCACAAACCGGTTATGTTAAACGAATGCCTTGAGGGGCTAAACATAAAACCGGAAGGAACCTACGTTGATGTAACATTCGGTGGTGGCGGGCACTCGAAGGAAATTTTGAAAAGACTGACAACAGGCAAACTCTACGCATTTGACCAGGATGCGGACGCAGCCGCTAACAACATAAATGATAACCGATTTATGCTGATACAACAAAATTTCAGGTTCGCCCGGAATTTTTTGAAATACCATAATGCCTTACCGGTTGACGGCATTCTTGCCGACCTCGGAGTCTCTTCCCACCAGTTTGATACACCAGAAAGAGGTTTCTCTACCCGCTTTGAAGGACCGCTGGATATGCGCATGGATACTACCTCTCCGTTAACTGCTGCATTTATTCTGAATACCTATTCGACCGAACAACTGAAGAAAATATTTGCTGAATACGGTGATTTGAAAGAAGCCTGGAAGCTTGCAAAAACCATAGAAGAAAAGCGGGCACAAAAAGAAATAAAAACTACGGAGAATCTTAAAAAACTGGTAATGCCTTTAGCTCCGCGCGGAAAAGAAAACAAGTTCCTCGCAAAAATTTATCAGGCACTACGCATTGAAGTAAACAAAGAAACCGAAGCACTGGAAGAGTTTCTTTCTCAATGTACCGACATCATTCGTGAAGGTGGAAGGTTGGTTGTTATGTCTTACCACTCGCTGGAAGACGGATTGGTAAAAAAACTGATTAAGAAAGGAAACATAGAAGGTGAACTTGAAAAAGATTTTTTCGGAAATCAGCAATTGCCCTTTCGTGCATTGAACTCTAAACCTATAACTGCTTCGGAAAAGGAATTAGCCGAAAATAGCCGCTCACGCAGTGCTGTATTACGAATTGCTGAACGTGTAAATCCATTGAAACGCGAAGTTGCATAATGAATAAGATTAAAGAAGATATAGAAATTCCTGCAGAGCCAATTCCTGAAATTAAGGATAAAGCTTCGGCAAATGCGCCTTCTGCGAAAAAGGTTATGCGCTTTCTTGATGGCAGTTTTATGGCAAAAGAAAATGTTGCTGATATGCTTCCTTTCCTGCTTTTCATTTCTCTGATTGGTATTTTCTACATCTCCATTCGCTACTACTCTGAAAAGAATGTTTTCAAGATGAATGCAATCAGCAACGAGTTAAAAGAATTACGTTCTGAATACATCAACACAAAATCGGAGTTGATGTTTAAATCAAAACAAAGTGAAGTGGCGAAGGCAATAGCAGAAACAGGTTTGAAAGAATCGGTTGTTCCGCCCAAAAAGATTGTTGTTACAAAAGAAGAATTGAATACTAAATAGTGGAAACTAAGAAAGACATATTGTGGCGTGTGTATCTTTTGTATGCAATGATGTGCGTATTCGGCATTGCCATTATCGCACAGGTGGTTAACGTGCAATTTATTCAGGGCGAAAAATGGAGAGCGAAAGCAGAAGCCTTGACTACCGAATACCGCGAAATTGAAGCTGCACGCGGAAATATTTTTGCAACAGACGGTAGTTTGTTAGCCACCTCATTTCCAATTTATGAAGTGCGCATGGATGTTTGCGCAGATCCGATAACAGACAAAATTTTTTATGCCAACCTTGATTCTCTCGCACTTTGTCTTTATCAACTTTTTAACGATAAGTCAAAAGCATCATATAAAGCAGAATTGACTGAAGCAAGGAAAAAAAATAACAGCTATTTACTTATCCAAAGAAACGTGAGCTACGTTGACTTACAAAAACTAAAGAAGTTCCCCATTTTTAAAAATGGAAAATACAAAGGCGGATTAATTACACTTCAGCAAAGCAAACGCTCCAGACCTTTCCGTGAGCTTGCTGCTAGAACCATTGGCTATGAAAGACCGGGCATTCAGCCTATCGGTTTGGAAGGCGCTTACAACAGTTACCTCACGGGAGTTGGCGGAAAAAGATTAATGCAAAAAATTGCTGGCGGTGTTTGGAAACCGCTCAACGATGACAATGAAATAGAGCCACAAGATGGAATGGATTTGGTTACCACCATTGACATCAACATTCAGGATGTGGCAGAACATGCATTGCTCACTCAACTTCAAAAACATGGTGCCGACCACGGTTGCACCATTTTAATGGAAGTAGAAACCGGTGAAATCCGAGCGATCGCAAACCTGAGCAAAAGCAAGAACTCAGAAGAATACGGTGAGTATTACAACTATGCAATCGGTGAAGCTACCGAACCCGGTTCAACTTTTAAACTCGCTTCGGTTATTGCATTGCTTGAAGACGGAGCTTCCACCAGTGAAATAGTTGACACAGAAAAAGGCGTGATTTATTTCTACGGGCAGCCGATGAAAGATTCTAATCACGATAAAGGTGGTCACGGAAAAATCACACTGCATGAAACATTTGAGGTTTCATCCAACATTGGAATTTCAAGAATGGTGGATAAATACTATTCTAAAAATCCGCAAAAATTCATTGATAGAATTTATGCAATGAACCTACAAAATCCGCTGGACTTAGAAATTCCTGGTGAAGGAAAACCGAAAATAAAAAACCCTAAAGACAAAGACTGGAGCGGAGTTTCATTGCCCTGGATGTCTATTGGTTACGAGTTGCTGATGACACCCATGCAAATTTTGACTTTCTACAATGCCGTTGCAAATAATGGGAACATGGTGAAGCCAAAATTTGTGAAAGAGATTACAAAAAACGGAATAGTTGAGAAAGAATTTCAAACGCAAATCATCAATCCAAAAATATGTTCGCAAGAGACAATTGATAAAGTTAAACGAATGATGGAAGGTGTTGTGGACAGCGGCACTGCTAAGAATTTGAAACATGCCGACTTTAAAATCGCAGGCAAAACCGGAACAGCACAAATAGCAAAAGAAGGAATTTACAAAGGTCAGAAAATAACTTATCAGGCATCATTTGTAGGTTACTTTCCGGCAGACAATCCAAAGTATTCCTGCATTGTAATCGTGAATGCTCCTTCCAATTCTGTTTATTACGGAAACCTTGTTGCCGGACCTATTTTCAAAGAAATTGCTGATAAGGTTTATTCCAGCCGCCTTGATATTCATAAAGAATTAGAGGCAACTGAAATTCTTGCTGAAAACAAAATTCCTTATGCACAGCGTGGAAACAAGAATGATCTGGTTACCTCACTTCAGAAATTAAATGTTCCGCTTAACAACGCTACATTAAACACTTCTCGTTGGGTTACCGCTGAAAACAAAGGCAACAAAATTGAACTGAAAGAAAGTGCAGAAACCAATGGAATTGTTCCGAAAGTGCTCGGTATGGGCGCACGCGATGCAATCTACATTCTGGAAAATCTTGGCTTGCGCGTAATAATTGAAGGGCGAGGAACAGTTGTTCAACAAAGTATCAACGCAGGAACAGCAATAACGCTACAACGTGAAATAATACTGAAGTTATCGTAATGAAGTTGCTTAAAGACATATTGTATAAAGCAGGACTGGAGGATGTTTCAGGATCAACAAACATTGCCATAACGATGCTGACTACTGATTCGCGTCAGGCAAAAAATTATTCACTTTTTGTAGCGGTAAAGGGAAGCAATATTGATGGCCATCTCTTCATCAAACAGGCTGTTGAGAATGGCGCTATCGCGGTTGTTTGCGAAACACTTCCTGAGGAGCGCGATAAAAAAGTAACTTATGTAAAGGTTAAAAATCCATCTTATGCACTTGGAATTATTGCTTCCAACTTTTATGACAACCCTTCTGAAAAGCTAAAGTTGGTAGGCGTTACCGGAACAAACGGAAAAACAACAGTTGCCACTTTACTTTATCGTTTGTATCAGAATTTCGGGTTTAAAGCAGGTTTGCTTTCAACTGTTGTAAACAAAATCAACACCGTTAGTCTGCCTGCAACACATACTACACCTGATGCCATAAACCTAAACAGTTTGTTGAGCCAGATGGTGGAAGCAGATTGCAAATACTGTTTCATGGAAGTAAGTTCTCATGCTATTGACCAAAACAGAATATCAGGTTTACGCTTTGCAGGAGCAGTTTTCACCAATATCACACACGACCATTTAGACTACCACAAAACATTTGATAATTACCTGAAAGCCAAACAGGATTTGTTTTCCGGACTTCCTTCAAATGCTTTTGCAGTGGTAAATGCAGATGATAAGAATGGAAAAATAATGGTTCAGAATTCCAAAGCAAAAAAGTGGACCTACGGTTTAAAAGGACTTGCTGATTTCAAAGGAAAAATCATAGAAAATCAATTGAGTGGTTTATTGATGAACATTGATAACAAAGAAGTTCTAACCCGACTCATTGGTTCATTTAATGCTTACAACCTGCTGGCTGTATATGCAACGGCAGTTTTGCTGGGCGAGAATAAATTAGATGTCCTCACAGGTATAAGTGCATTGGAGGCAGTTGAAGGTCGATTTCAATATATAAAAACAGGAAACAATATTATTGGAGTTGTTGATTATGCTCACACTCCCGATGCTTTGGAAAATGTTTTAAGAAGCATTCGCGATATCCGCACAGGCAATGAAACACTCATTACGATTGTTGGTTGCGGTGGGGACAGAGATCGTGCAAAACGTCCGCTGATGGCAAAAATTGCATGTACGATGAGCGATAAAGTGATTCTTACTTCTGATAATCCTCGTTCCGAAAAAGCCGAAGATATTATTGATGAAATGAAAAAAGGTGTTGACCCGTCTGATGCTCGCAAAACGGTTTCTATCACTGACAGAAAAGAAGCAATCCGCACTGCCTGCATCATGGCAAAACCAGGAGATATCATTTTGTTAGCGGGAAAAGGACACGAGAAATACCAGGAAATATGCGGAGTAAAACATCCGTTTGATGATATGAAAATTTTAACTGAAAGTTTAAAACAAGCGATTTAAAATGCTGTATTACCTTTTTGAATATTTAGATAAAGTGTTTGATTTTCCGGGAGCGGGAGTGTTTAAATACATTTCGTTTCGCGCGGCTATGTCCATCATTTTCTCGCTTGTTATCTCCATGGTATTTGGCAAAAGAATTATCCAATACCTGCAACTGAAACAAGTTGGAGAAATAGTTCGCGACCTTGGATTAGAAGGACAATTGCAGAAAAAAGGAACCCCAACCATGGGCGGCTTAATTATTCTGTCTGCAATTCTGATTCCGACTTTATTGTTCGCTCGATTAGACAATGTGTATATCCTGCTGATGATTATCAGCACAATATGGCTAGGCGCAATTGGCTTCTTAGATGATTACATCAAAGTTTTTAAAAAGAATAAAGAAGGTCTTGCCGGGCGTTTTAAGATAATCGGACAGATTGGAATCGGGCTGATTGTAGGTGCAACACTGTATTTCAATCAAAATGTTGTAATCAAGGAAAAAATAGTGAGCGAAAAATCAGCAAGCTATGCGTCATTGACTCAGGAAGGTGAACTGATGCAGAAAGTTCCAACTTATTCAGCTCCTGAAAAATCATTAAAAACAACTATTCCATTTTTCAAAAACAATGAGTTTAATTACTCATCACTTGCAAAATTCATGGGAGAGAACTACATGGATTGGGCATGGCTGATTTTTATTCCGATTGTAATACTCATTGTTACAGCAGTCTCGAACGGTGCCAACATGACGGATGGATTGGACGGACTAGCCACCGGAACTTCCGCAATTATTGGAGTTGCACTTGCCATCTTCGCATACGTTTCGGGTAACAGTGTTTTTGCTGATTATCTCAACATCATGTATATCCCCAGTACGGGCGAGCTGGTGGTTTTCATCTCTGCATTTGTTGGTGCCTGCATCGGTTTTCTGTGGTACAATTCTTTTCCTGCGCAAGTGTTCATGGGCGATACAGGAAGTCTTTCTCTGGGCGGAATCATCGCTGTGTTTGCGCTTTGTATCAGAAAGGAATTACTCATTCCTGTTTTATGTGGGATTTTCCTGATAGAAAACTTGAGTGTAATGATGCAGGTGAGTTGGTTTAAATACACTAAGAAAAAATACGGTGAAGGAAGAAGAATTTTCAAAATGGCTCCGCTGCATCACCATTACCAGAAACTGGGTTACCACGAATCAAAAATTGTAACACGCTTCTGGATTGTAGGAATAATGCTGGCTGTAGTAACCATCGTAACGCTGAAACTGAGATAATGAACAACAGAATAGTCATACTCGGTGCAGGAGAAAGCGGAACAGGCGCAGCTGTGCTTGCTCAGAAAATAGGTTTTGATGTTTTTGTTTCTGACAAAGGAAAAATTCAACAGAAATATAAGGACGTTTTAAATCATCATGGCATAAACTGGGAAGAAGAAAAGCACACAGAAGAATTAATTCTGAATGCTTCGGAAGTGATCAAAAGTCCGGGTATTCCTGAAAAAGCTCCATTGATTAAAGAACTGAGAAACCGAAAAATCTCAATGGTTTCGGAAATAGAATTTGCACTGCGCTATACAAAAGCAACAATTATCGGCATCACCGGAACTAATGGAAAAACAACTACTACACTTCTCACCTATCACATTCTGAAAAAAGCAGGTGTGGATGTTTGTCTTGCCGGAAATGTTGGAAAAAGTCTGGCGCTGCAATTAGCAGACAGAGATTTTGAGTATTGTGTTTTGGAACTGAGCAACTACCAGTTAGACGATATGTATCAGTCAAGAATCAATATTGCTGTATTACTGAATATCACTGAAGACCACCTTGACAGCTACGATTACAAGATGGAGAAATACGTTGATTCAAAATTCAGAATTACACAAAATCAACAACCTGATGATGCATTCATCTATTGTTATGATGACGAAATTATAGCCGCACAGGTATCAAAAAAAAAACTTCAGGCGCAGCCCTTTCCTTTCAGTATCAAAGAAAAAAAAGTGCCCGGAGCTTACTTAGAAAACGAGAATTTAAACCTAACCATCAATAACCAAACCTTCATTATGTCAATACACGAACTAGCATTACAGGGAAAACACAACATCTACAACACCATGGCAGCAGGCATTGTAGGACGACTGCTTGACCTGCGCAAAGAAAGCATCCGCGAAAGTCTGAGCGATTTTCAAAATGTAGAACACCGTCTTGAAAAAGTATCTAAAGTTCATGGAATTGAATTCATCAATGACTCAAAAGCAACCAACATCAACTCTGCCTGGTATGCTCTGGAAAGTATTAACACACCTATCATATGGATTATGGGTGGTGTTGACAAAGGCAACAATTATGAGATGGTAATGGACCTTGTTCGCCTTAAAGTAAAAGCGATTGTTTGTCTTGGTGTTGACAACAAAAAAATTCACGACACTTTTAAAAATGTGGTGCAAACTATTGTTGACACAACCAGCGCATCCGAAGCTGTAAAAGCATCTTACCGCCTCGGCAAAAAAGGCGATACCGTTCTGCTTGCTCCTGCCTGCGCAAGTTTTGATCTCTTCGAAAATTATGAAGACCGTGGACGTCAGTTTAAAAAAGCCGTTCAGCAACTCTAATATAAACCACAACCAACCAAACCTGAAAACCATGCAAGAAAACCAAAAAAACCGCGAAACCATAATCAGGAATGAAGCTGCAAAAAGGATTGACGAGTACAACAAGTTGCTTGAACTGAGAAATGACATCATTCGTGAAAGTTTGAATGACATTGAAAGCACGGAGCATCGTCTTGAATTCATAACAGAAATAAATGGAGTTGATTACATCAACGATTCAAAAGCAACTACGGTTGACCTCTCCTGGTATTCACTGGAAAGCATTGACCGTTCTCTTATCTGGATTGTTGGCGGTGTTGATGATCGCAGCGATTACTCCATGCTGAAAGAAATTGTACGCGACAAAGTGAAAGTGATTATCTGTCTCGGAAAAGAAAACCGAAAAGTTTTCAAAACTTTTATGAGTGATGTGGATTTGATTGTTGCTGCAGCTGATGCCGATGAAGCAGTTCGTCAATCCAACAGTCTTGCATTGAAAGGTGATACCGTGTTGCTTTCTCCAGCTTGCGCCAGTTACGACCTTTTTACAAGCTACGAAGACCGCGGAAATAAATTTAAAACTGCTGTAATGAATTTGAAAAATTCATTGAAAGGATAATTGAAATCTGTTTAACAAAATGACAACAACACTTCTGAAATATCTGAAAGGCGATAAAGTGATTTGGTTCACTG
>CANKAM010000012.1 GCA_947479755.1 Bacteroidota bacterium | reverse complement strand
TTTACTTCAATGCTTAACTGAATAATATTTCCTGTTGGTTGATTAAGCCGGATATGTCTGTCAAGCAGTAACTGAAACTTATCTGCGCCTGAAATTTTATGAGAGAACCCCGATTCCATTCAGGATTTTATTTAGTGCTGAGCAGTTGAAAAACACATTCGCTCATCGCATCAATGCTGCTGAGATTAGCAGGGATAAGCATAGTATCAGGGATTACAACACCAAACTGACGCTCAATAAACAGGATGATTTCAATTACGGAATACGAATCAACTCCGGTTTTGGATAAGTTGCTGCTGCTGTCAAATGCTACGCCCTGCGCCAGTATGTTGCTGCGCACAAAGTTTTCAAGCGTTTCAGAGATATTTTGTTTGCTTAGTGCCATTTGGCAGCGAAAGTAAATAAAATAAAGAAGCTGTTTTTTTACCGCAAAGAACGCAAAGTGAAAAACGTAAAGTTCGCAAAGCGACAGCCAATTTTTCCGCTCTTTGCGCCTTAGCAATAATAAAAACTTTGCGTTCTTTGCGGTAAAATCATGCGCGAACAACAAGTACTCAAAAAGTTAGAACACTTAGACCCTGAAAAGGATACGCTGGAGATTGTTCGCCTGATTGCCAACTATGATTTTGTATGGGATACCGCCCGTTCGTTAGAGTTTGCCTTGTTTCGCACGTTTGCAGTTCCTGCAATAGGGCAGCTGCTGGCTGCTACGCACGAGTTTGAAAAACGTCCGCAAAAACGCTATGATGATACCGATTTAATTCTGAGTGAAATGATGGAGCATGGTTACGACAGCGAGCGGGGCCGGCAAGCCATCAGCCGTATAAACCGCATTCACGGCCACTTTAACATCACTAACGATGATTTTCTGTATGTGCTTTCCACCTTTGTAGTTGAACCTTACCGCTGGAACCAGCGTTTTGGCTATCGTAAATCTGGACAAAAAGAATTAGATACTTCGTATATTTTTTGGCGCGAAGTAGGAGGGAGGATGAACATAAAAGATATTCCCGCCAGCTTTGCCGAACTGAAAAAGTTTAATGAAGAATACGAAGCCAGGCATCTTGGTTTTACCGAAGGCAGCCGCAAGGTAGCCGATGCAACGCTTAACCTTTTTATGGGTTGGTATGTGCCCAAGTTTATGTTCCCCGCGGTTAAGTATGTGCTGTTTTGTTTTATGGACGATGCATTGCTCAATGCGTTTCAGTATCCAAAACCTCCGGCTATATTAAAGCTGTGTGTAAATGGAATAATGCAATTCAGAAATATATTTACTCGACTTATCCCTTTGCGCAAAAATCCGGTGTTGCGCACCAAACGCGACCCAATTCTCAGTTATCCTAAAGGATATGAGATTAAAAATCTGGGAGCCGAACCCGAAAAAGGGATAGGAGAGGAGTGGTTAAGAAAGAAATAGTTTAAGCAGAAAACTCTGAAAGCTCCAACCAACGGTTGGTTTTAGAATCCAATGCTGCAACTACCTCGGTCAGTTCTGCCGAAACCTTCATCAGTTCATCACTGTCGGTAATGCCTGAGTTTAGTTTTTCAACCAGTTCTTCCTTCTTTTTCTCTAACTCAGGCAGTTCTTTCTCTAATAAGGAGAATTCCCATTTCTCGTTAAAACCCATGCGTTGTTTTTCTTTGGGTTTCGTTTTTTCAACGGGTTTCTCTGCCGCTTTTTCAGCCGCCTTTTCTTCCTTTAATATTACTTGCGGAGGTTTAACAAGCGCTTTTTGCGGTGCAAGCTTTTTGTTTTCTACTTCCTCGCGATACTGTGAGTAGTTCCCGTTAAAATCCCTCACTATTCCCTCGCCTTCAAAAACAAAGGTGTGGTGGGTGAGTTTGTCCATAAAGTAGCGGTCGTGCGAAACAACGATGAGGCAACCGGCAAACTGCTCCAGAAAATCTTCCAGCACCTGCAAGGTCATAATATCAAGGTCGTTGGTAGGCTCATCCAGAATAAGGAAGTTGGGATTTTTAATCAAAATGGTGAGCAAATACAGTCTGCGCTTTTCACCACCGCTCAGTTTGCCAACAGGTGTAAAATGCGAAGATGTGGGAAACAGAAATTTCTCAAGCAACTGTGATGCACTCATGGTTTTACCCTTTGCCAAGGGAATATGGTCGCCAATTTCCTTGATAACCTCAATCATGCGCATGTTCTCGTTCAGCTTCATTCCGTCTTGCGTGTAATAGCCGAACTGAACCGTTTCGCCCACAATAACTTTACCTGTATCGGGCTGCTCTTTACCCGTAATAATATTCAGGAACGTGCTTTTACCAACCCCATTCTTACCGATGATACTCAGCTTTTCGCCCTGGCGGAATTTGTAGCTGAAATCCTTCATCACCATCTTATCACCAAACGATTTATTGATGTGATAAAGTTCCAGGATTTTCCCTCCAAGTCGTTCTAACTTTATTTCCAGTTCTAATTTCTCATCCTTCTTTTTCTTTCCGGTTTGCTCGGTCAAATCATGAAAAGCATCAACTCTTGATTTTGATTTTGTTCCGCGTGCTCTCGGTTGTTTGCGAATCCATTCCAGTTCTTTTTTCAAAAACTGACGGGCACGGTCTTTATTAGTGCTGTCGTTTTCTTCGCGGGCAGCTTTCTTTTCCAGAAAGTAAGAGTAGTTTCCTTTGTAGCGGTAAATCTCTCCACCATCCAATTCCATAATTTCGTTGCACACCACTTCCAGAAACCAGCGATCGTGCGTAACCATAAATAAGGTAATGTTTTCTTTACTCAGGTATTCTTCCAGCCACTCAATCATTTCAATGTCCAGATGGTTGGTAGGCTCATCCATTATAAGCATATCGGGCTCTTCCACCAACAGCTTTACTAATGCAATTCTTTTTTTCTGTCCGCCCGAAAGTTCCGACACCTTTTGTTCAAGGTTGGTGATTTTAAACACCGAAAGAATTTGGTGAACCCTTTGTTCATAATCCCATGCATGCAAACTGTCCATCTTATCAAACGCCTGTTGCAATGCTTTTTCGTTTTCGGGGTGGTTTAAGGCAATTTCATATTCCTTTACCGCGTTCATCAGTTCACCTGTTGAATCAAAAACGGCTTCAATCACTGTTTTAGTGAGATCAAAAACAGGTTGCTGATCCAAAAAGCCAACGCGGGTTCCGCCACGCAAAATACAGTTGCCGCTATCTGCTTTTTCTTTGCCTGCAATAATGCGTAGCAACGTAGATTTACCTGTTCCGTTCTTGGCAACAAATGCTACCTTCTGTCCTTTCTCCAGACCGAAACTTATGTTGCTGAACAACACCTTTTCGGTGTATGATTTACTAAGATTTTCAATGGAAAGAAGGTTCACGGTTTATTTTTTTGAGGGCGCAAAGCTAACAATAAACAGGGCTTTTCTTCAATTAACAGAATGGTAATCTTGTTACAATATGTTTTCTTATACATTTGCAGCCTAATTCAAAAAATATAATTCAATGAAAAAGTTTTTACTCTCAGCATTTTTAATCCCTGCATCACTTTCTGTTTTTGCCCAAAGTGGTATTGTTGCCTGCAACGAACTGTTCTTTTCAGAATATGTAGAAGGCAGTTTTAATAACAAAGCACTTGAAATTTATAACCCAACAGGTTCTGCCATTTCATTAGACGGAGCCTACCGCATTGTGCGTTGGGACAATGGTTCTACAACATCTGACTTAGATATTCGCTATGTACAGAGCATTTCAGGAAGTGTTCCTGCTTACGGCACTTATGTAGCATTTCTTGATAAAAGAAATCCTAACGCTACAGGAGCTGATACTATGCTTTTTTCAGACCTTCTTAGTATAGCTAACTCAGTTAATGGTGGTTTTTACTCACCGGTTTATGACAGCGATGCAGCACTTCCAAATACAGAAGGCAGCAACTGTCTTTCATTTAATGGCGATGATGCTTTCTCTTTGCAAAAGAAAAGCGGAAGTAACTGGATGAATGTTGACATTTTTGCTGTTATTGGTGAGCGCCCGTTAAATGGAAACGGTGGAACATCACCTAACGGTGGCTGGACTAACGTTGTGCCTTACACTGACGGACAAAACTCTTATTGGACAAAAGACCAGACGCTTATCAGAAAAGCAGATGTAACTACCGGAACAACTGTAAACCCGGGATTGAATTCATGGGATGTGTCTGTTCAATGGGATTCCCTTGCCATGAACACATTCACTAACCTTGGAGATCATGATTGCGCCTGCAATGCAAACGCAATCAGCGAAAATGAACTGAGTGCAAAAACATCTGTTTATCCAAATCCTGCTTCAGATAACTTCTTTGTAAAATCTTCTGAGAATATCAGCAAAGTTGAATTATGGAATGTTGCCGGACAATTGGTGTCATCCGTTAATGGAGACAACAGAAAATCTGTTCGTGTATTAATTCCTCAGGTTGCTTCAGGACTTTACATTGCAGTAATCCATACCGAAGGCGGCACTGCAGTTAAGAAAGTTACTATCCGCTAAAGGAATAGAACGCAGATTTTTATGATCCTTATGATTGATTAAGATTTATATCAGCGTTAATCTTAATAATCATAAAAATCTGCGTTCCATCAAATTAACACAATGAGTCGTTTCTCGTTTCTTGTCTCTTGCTTCTTACTTCTTGCTTCATCTCTTTTTGCGCAGCAAGGCTGGCTTAAAGGTGTTGCCAAAGATGCCATTACAGGCGAAACACTTATTGGAGCTAACATAGTTTATGCCGAAGGCAAAGGCCTTGTAACAGACTTTGACGGAAAATATGCTGTTCAACTTGCTGATGGTGATTACACCGTTAAGGTTACTTATGTTGGTTACCTTGAGCAAGAAAAAAAAATAAGCATCAAAGGGAATACGGTATTACTTGATTTTGAACTTAGCACTGTTCAGTTACAGGAAGTACAGGTGGTTGCCGATATTGCTAAGTCACGTGAAACTCCGGTTGCCTTCTCAAACATTTCTCCGGTAAAAATACAAGAGCAATTAGGAGCGCAGGATTTACCCATGATACTCAATACCACTCCCGGTGTATATGCAACCCAGCAGGGCGGGGGAGATGGTGATGCTCGTATTTCTATCCGTGGATTTAGTCAACGTAATGTTGCAGTAATGTTAGATGGTGTTCCGCAAAACGATATGGAAAACGGTCAGGTGTATTGGAGCAACTGGTTTGGTCTGGATAATATAACGCGCAACATGCAGGTTCAGCGAGGACTTGGGGCATCCAAACTTGCCATACCTGCGGTGGGCGGAACCATTAATATCATCACTAAAGGCATTGATGCTAAAAAAGGAATTATAATTAAACAGGAAGTAGGAAGTGCGAATTCACTACGCACCATACTATCACTAACAACCGGCAGACTTAAAGGTGGTTGGGGAGTAACAGCAGCAGGTTCATTTAAAAGCTCAACCGGCTGGGTTGATAAAAATTATACCAACGCCTGGTTCTATTATCTTAAAGTTGAAAAGCAATTAGGCAAACACCTTATAAGCCTGTCAGGTTTTGGCGCTCCGCAAAGCCATGGACAAAGGGCTTTTCGCAATACCATTTCAAAATACGATAAAGACTATGCTGCCTCTCTTGGTGTGGATACAACAGGCACGGTCAGCTACGGAATTCGCTACAATCAGCATTGGGGAAACCTTATTCGTTATCGCGATGGCGATAGCCTTTCAGCTAAATCAGAAGTAGTAAATGAACGGGTAAATTATTTCCACAAGCCTGTTATCATGCTAAAAGATTTCTGGACCGTGAGTGATAAATTTTATGTTTCTACAATTGCTTATGCATCCTATGGTAATGGAGGTGGAACAGGTTATCAGGGAACAGCTTTGCTTATTGACAGTAACGGACAATACAATTTTCAGTCTGCCTATAATGCCAATGCTTATGGTTCTAATAATGTATTCAATGGTGAAAGAAGGTCAACAACAATTTTAGGAAGTTCCATTAACAATCATCAGTGGTACGGAGGTCTGTTAACCATGAATTACAAACTTCGCAAGTTTGACATTTCAGGTGGTGTGGATATGCGTTACTATAGAGGAAATCACTACCGCACTGTTTATGATTTATTAGGAGGTGATCTTTATTTAGATAGTTATGACGCAACAAAAGCTCCTAACAATGTTAAGCGCGAAGGAGATTTCATCTCTTATCATTATGACGGCACTGTGAAATGGGGTGGCTTATTTGCTTTGGCAGAATACCATGCAGGCAACTGGACAGCATTTATAAATGTTAGCGGTGCTTACTCAGGTTATCAGCGTATTGATTATTTTAATAAAAAGGATTTGGTTCTGTCTGATACAACAATAAGCGAAGCATTGGATTTCAATGATACTATCGTTTATAAAGGAGCTTCTTATACCGTTGATTCTAAAGAAGCAAAAGCAAATACAACTGCTCAAAAATGGATACCGGGCTACACGGTTAAGGCTGGTGCAAATTATAATCTGAGCGAGAAACAAAACATCTATATCAACCTTGGATATTTGAGTCGTGCCCCACGATTTAACAATGTGTTTGACCAGAACAATCATCCATACCTTGAAATTAAAAACGAAATAGTAAAAGCTGTGGAATTTGGTTATAACCTCCATTCTTCTCGTCTTGCAGTTAATCTTAATGCCTATTACACTTTATGGAATAACCGCCCATTAGATTCGCCTGTAACATTTGTTGATTCAGCAGGTGATACTTATAGCGCCAATGTAAATGGAATGAATGCCCGACATATGGGGATTGAAATTGATGCTGCATGGAATATATTACAAAACCTCACAGCTGAAGGTATGGCTTCAATTGGTAATTGGGTATGGACATCAAGCGATACTGCAATTATTTTAGATAACAATAGCCAGATTATTGGCAATGTTCCTTTTGATGCAAAAGGAGTAAGGGTAGGGGATGCAGCTCAACTTAGTTTTGCAGGAAGTGTAAGATATGAGCCAATAAAAAATCTTTATTTCAAGCCGCAGTTTACTTATTTCGGACAAAATTACTCTAACTTTAACCCCACTGATTTATCAGTTGATAAAGGCACAGCCGGCAAACAATCATGGCAAATACCAAGTTATGGATTATTGGATATGCATGCCGGTTATGGATTTAAATGGCAGAAAATAAGATTTGATTTAAGGATCAGTGTTTTAAATGTGTTCAATAAACTATATGTTTCAGATGCCTTGAATAATCAGTTTTCTACAATAAATAACAGTTTTAATTCCACAGCAGCCGGAGTTTATGTGGGAATGGGAACACGCTATAATACTTCACTAACAATTTCTTTTTAACTAATTACAATGAAAAAACTATTAAGCTTGCTATTTACAGCACATTGCGCCCTCGCCTCATTTGGCCAGGCAAACCTTCCAACATCATGGAGTTCTGATGGGGCAACTCCACCGGGTTGGACAATCTCGGGTGTAGATTATTATACCAGCAGTGCAGCCTATTCAGCACCTTCAAGTTTTAAACTGAATAATACAGCAGATTATGTGATGGTAAATGTTGCCGATGAGCCAGGGGCAGTAACGTATTATATTAAAGGTTCAACAACCGGAAATCCATTTCAGGGAACATTTACTATTCAGGAAAGTGTCAACGGAACTACCTGGACAACCCTGCGACAGTTTGTTGATGCTGCTCTTGACGTAAGCAGCTGGGTTCAATATACAGACAACCCAAATCCTTCTAGCCGCTACATTCGTTTTTACTTTACCAATAAGGTAAGTGGTGCAAACGTTGCGCTGGATGATATTAATATTGCAGAACCTGCTGCAGGTCCTGCTCAGGAAATTGCACTTGCTCAGGGTGCTAATCCGGTTGTTAATGGTGGAGCTGCCAGTGTAGGAGCTTCTAACGGTGGTTCAGCAGATCTTACATTAACGGTTTATAATCTGGGAACTGTTAATGTTTTAAATATCTCTTCAACTACTATTACAGGCGCAAATGCTTCTGAATTTACAGTTACTACAACACCTTCAAGCACCAATGCAGGTTCACAAGGGGATTTAATAATCAACTTTTCGCCTACACAAGCCGGAACAAGAACTGCACAGCTTAGCATAGTTAATGACGACAGCAACGAAAATCCTTTTATTGTTAATCTCTTTGGTTATGGCGATTTTCTTGCAAACGAACCAAGCCAGCAACCGGCTAACTTAACATTCGGCAATGTTCGCTCGTTTCGTTTCAATGGCTCGTTTCAGGCAGCTTCACCTGCTGCTGCAGGTTACCTTGTATTAAGAAAAACAGGTAGCGCTGTTACCGAAGTTCCTGTTGACGGTACAAACTATTCAGCAGGTGATAATATTGGTGATGCAAAAGTCGTTTTCAGCGCTAATCACACTTCATTCGCGCCTAACTTTATTGTTGCAAACACACAATATTATTTTGCGGTTTTCAGCTACAACGGTTCAGGAACTTATACCAATTACAAAACAACAAGCCCACTTACAGGAAATGTAACCACAACAGGAGCTAATATCGGCAGCACGTATTCAGGTATCAATACACAGGCAACTACTTTTATTTCGGATTTAACAACCCTGATTAATCCTCATTTTGCTTTGTATTACAGCGATTATGAAGAAACAATGATTAAACTTTTTGCTTCGCGTGATACTACTAACGGACAAAAGGTAGTAACTGATGTTTATACCAGTGAGAAATACGTGTATGACGAACCATTTGACTGGTCGGTAATGAGCCGTGAGCATACTTATTGCCACAGCTGGATGCCAACTTACCCTGACCAAAACGGACCTGAATATTCAGACTTTCATAACCTGTTTCCTGTAAACCAAAATACAGCTAACGTTCATCGTTCAAACTATCCTTTAGGTGAAGTGGTAAATGCTACCTATACCTACATGGATGGGCAATTCGGTACTAATGCAAATGGTGAAAGCGTATGGGAGCCGCGTGACCAGCATAAAGGTGATGCAGCCCGCGCCATTTTTTATATGGCTACTTCCTATAATACATCAACTTTAAACTGGGGCTTGCCTGATTATATTTCATCACTTATTCAGTACGGACAAGATCAGGATGTTTTGAAAGCATGGCACTGGCAAGATCCACCGGATGCGTGGGAAATTGCACGTAACGACTTTCTGGATTCTTTACAGAGCAACCGTAATCCCTTTGTGGATAGTGTAAACTATGTATGCTACATCAACTTTGATAACATGACATATATAGCGAATCCTGGCGTAAACCCATGTTCGGTAACTCCTGGCTTTGAAGAAACTAACGTTGAAACGTTTTCGGTTTATCCAAACCCTACAGCGGGAGATTTTGGAATAAACATTTCGCTTAAAGAAAACGAAAACGTACTGGTGCGCATTTCTGATGTTGCCGGTAAAACAGTTTATGAGCGTAATGAAAATCTGAAAGCGGGAAACAACCGTATGATGGTTGCATCCACAAACCTGGCTAAAGGAATTTATACCTTGCAACTGTTAAGTGCCGGAAACATAAGCACCGAAAAACTGGTGATTAAATAAACAAAACGTAGTTTACTTATTAAGCAAAGGGCTAACCAATAGGTTGGCCCTTTGTTTTTTTTAATCTCTAAACTCTTGGTATACTGGTTCATGGAAAAATGAATAGGCCTCCCAAGGTTGGGAGACGGGTTCACGAAAAAATGAATGCGCCTCCCAAGGTTGGGAGACGGGTTCACAAAAAAATGAATGCGCCTCCCAAGGTTGGGAGACGGGTTCACAAAAAAATGAATGCACCTCCCAAGGTTGGGAGACGGGTTCACGAAAAAATGAATGCACCTCCTAAGGTTGGGAGACGGGTTCACGAAAAAATGAATGCACCTCCTAAGGTTGGGATATAGTATAATGGAAAAAAAGGGCAAAAAAAGACCTCCGTTTCTATCAAACGGAGGTCTTTTAATCAAAAACATAAAGAAACTACTAACGGTTCAAAACAGTCAGCTTTTTAGTAACTGTTTTATCAGCTATAGTAATGCTAAGGATATAAACACCATCAGCAAGATGTGAAGTAGTGTATTGAACACTTGATGCTGCATTTTTAAATTGTTTGTTTTCTATCAGCTTGCCTGTAAAATCGTAAACCAAAACCGATACATCACCGCTGTTTAATCCTGTTGAGATAGTCACAAAATCATTTGCAGGATTTGGGAATAAGATAGTTTCTGTTTTAGTAACAGTAGAAATTCCGATTGGCAAACCACCGCAGTTGCTATTATCAGCAACATTAGTAGCACCCGGTGTAATACATCTTTGTGTGAAATCAACACTGTTATTCTGAGTGTCAGTTCCATCAGGATAGCGTGACAGACCAATTCTTATGTCATCGTTATTGTCTGCATTTGCAGTCAACACTCCTGCTGTTTCTATCCAAGGCGAAGCACAATCTCCCTCATAACTGAGTGCGTCAGCAAACACACCTGGGGAAAGAGAAGATCCTATTGCCATAGCATCAGGAGATCCATTTTCAATAATATTTGATAATGTAGGCACAACCAGATTGCAGTTGGCAACACCGCCCGAGTTACCGCAAATTACATAGTAAGCACCTGGTTGCAGTTGATAGGAAGGCAAAAATATCGTGTCATAAACAACGGTAGTTGCTCCATTGTATAAATAGATTTGAATAGTACTAAGATTAATGGCGTTTAAGCTGACATTTTTCAATTCAATAAATTCAGCAGTATCAGCCGAAACCTGATCATAATCCACTTCATTAATAACCAATGTTGCAGGCAATCCACCCGCTTCCTGAGCGTTTGCTATAACAGCAGAATAAAATACAGCAATAAAAAGTAATAGTTTTTTCATGTAAATTGATTTTATAATTAGGCAACAAATGTAAAACAATTGACATTGATTTGTATCAAGTCTATAGAATTTAAGATTTCTTAACCTTGGAGTTGAGGCTTAATAGTTTTCGTAAACCATCAAAGACACTTCTGAAATTACAGAAGCAAGTTCATCAAAGTCGGTACCGCGCGTCATTACACTAAGTACATAAGGTCTGCCTGACTTGTAGATGATACCGCAATCGTGTAATTGTTTTGTATTGCTGTCGGCAAGTCCCCGTTCTCCAAATTTATGTGCAACAACAACATCAGCAGGAAGTTTTCCTAATAACCCCTTACTGAAATTGGAATGACTAAGGTATTCCAATGCCTTTTCCGACATTTTCTTATTAAGATAGGTAGCATTGTAAAGTATTCTGAAAAAGGATGAATAATCTTTTACCGTCATAAAATCATCAGGCGATCTTAACCCGGGGATGTCAATACCTAAGTCAGAATAGGCTTTATCCAGTGTTTCATTATCCAGATTTTCAAGTATCATATTCTTCGCTTCGTTGTCAGAAAAAGCAATCATGCGGTAAATAAGATTTTCTATAGAATAAGAGTTGCCGGTTTTAATAAGAGAATCCAAAATATTGGGATTAGTTGTGTCTGTTGTATGGTGTAAATATTTTATCTGTTTATTAATAAATCCGGGTGACTGTTCTTCTTTCTTAAGAGCAGCAATCATAATAGGAACTTTCAAAAGACTTGCCGGTGAAAAAAGTTCGTTTTCACCAA
This sequence comes from Bacteroidota bacterium, assembly GCA_947479755.1. Lineage (GTDB taxonomy): Bacteria > Bacteroidota > Bacteroidia > SXHM01 > SXHM01 > SXHM01. The sequence goes on along the minus strand of CANKAM010000012.1, from coordinate 64,417 downwards.
TTCCAATCCATGGCCCGTTACTTAAATCACGAAAATATACAGAAACGTGCGTTGCTCTTTTCTCTGATTTTACCTCGCTGATATAATTCTTTAATTTTTTCTCAAGAATTATCATTGAGCTTCTATTGGAAGAAGCTAAATCCTGGCACTCAAGCAAGGGACTAATAAATTTATAACCGCTTTCGTGTATCTCTTTTAGCTCGTGTTGCTTCTCAGCAATTACATCTTCCTTACCTTTTTCTTTACCGGTATATCTGCCAATGTAATATCCTAAACCGGCAGTTGCTGCAGCAATTATAACTAATAGAAATTTGTTCTTTAACATGAAAATAGAATTGGAGGTTGAACACCAATTTAAGTTGCAAGTTACTTCAACTACAAGCGAGTGCTATTATACCTGAATTAAAATCGACAACGCGCTATAAAAAGAGGATAAGAAGAAGGGGAAACCAACCCAAAATCATTGGATTAATTTCCCCTTAACATTGCATTGAGATAATTTACTCTTTACTGGAAGATTTTTTAGGCTTCTTCTCTTTTTCTTTTTCGTTGGCTTTAATAATATTGATGATGATTTCTTCTTTCTTAGAATCCAAATCAACATTAATAATATCACCTTCGTTCACATTTGCACCTATAATTTGTTCTGCCATAGGGTCTTCAAGGTATCTCTGAATAGCACGTTTCAATGGGCGGGCGCCAAAGTTGGCGTCATAGCCTTTGTCAGCAATATAGTCCTTTGCTTTGTCAGTAATCTTTATTTCATAACCTAATTCATGCAGGCGTTTGTAAAGACTTTTTAATTCAATTTCGATGATTTTATGAATGTCTTCTTTTGCAAGAGGATTAAAAACCAACACATCATCAATACGATTTAAGAATTCGGGAGCAAACGCTTTTTTTAATGATTTTTCAATCATGGCTTTTGCATCTTCAGTAACTGTTGAAGTTCTTGCACTTGTTGCAAAACCAACGCCCTGACCAAACTCTTTCAACTGACGTGTTCCAATGTTAGAAGTCATAATAATGATGGTATTCTTGAAATCAATTTTACGACCAAGGCTATCTGTCATTTGTCCATCATCCAATGCTTGCAGCAATAAATTGAAAACATCAGGATGTGCTTTTTCAATCTCATCTAACAGAATAACGGCATAAGGCTTACGTCTTACTTTTTCTGTCAGCTGACCGCCTTCTTCGTAACCGATATAACCCGGAGGTGCACCAATCAATCGAGACACAGAGAATTTCTCCATGTATTCACTCATATCTATTCTGATAAGCGCATCGTCATTATCAAACAAATAGTTTGAAAGCACTTTTGCCAACTGCGTTTTTCCAACACCTGTCGGGCCAAGAAAAATAAACGAACCAATTGGTTTGTTAGGGTCTTTTAATCCTGCTCTGTTGCGCTGAATGGCTTTTACAACTTTGCGTATAGCTTCGTCCTGACCGATTACTTTATCTTTTATAGCCTCATACATTCCCATCAAACGGCTGCCCTCATTTTGTGCAATACGCTGAACAGGAACACCGGTCATCATTGCCACAACTTCAGCAACATTATCTTCCGAAACAGTTTCGCGGTTACTTTTGGTTTCTTCTTCCCACTTTTTCTTTTCAACTTCTAATTCATCTAATAATTTGCGTTCTGAATCGCGCAGGTTAGCAGCTTCTTCATATTTCTGGCTGCGGACAACTTTATTTTTCAATTCTTTTATATCCTCAACTTTCTTTTCCAACTCAATAATATTTGCCGGAACTTTTATGTTGGTGATGTGAACACGTGACCCCGATTCATCCAATGCATCAATTGCTTTGTCGGGAAGATGGCGGTCGCTCAGATAGCGTGCTGTTAATGTTACACAGGCTTTAATAGCATCATCAGTATAAATTACATTGTGGTGATCTTCGTATTTTGATTTGATGTTATTCAAAATCTGAATAGTTTCATCAACGGTAGTAGGCTCAATAATTACTTTCTGGAAACGTCTGTCCAAAGCACCGTCCTTTTCAATGTACTGACGGTACTCATCTAAGGTAGTTGCTCCGATACACTGAATTTCGCCACGTGCAAGTGCAGGTTTAAACATGTTGGAAGCATCTAATGAACCGGAAGCTCCACCCGCACCAATAATGGTGTGTATCTCGTCAATGAACAGAATAACATCAGGCGATTTTTCCAATTCATTCATCACCGCTTTCATGCGCTCTTCAAATTGTCCGCGGTATTTTGTTCCCGCAACAAGAGAAGCTAAATCCAATGTGATTACTCGTTTGTTAAAAAGTACACGAGAAACTTTACGTTTCACAATTCTTAATGCCAGACCTTCTGCAATGGCTGATTTACCAACTCCAGGCTCGCCAATTAAAATAGGGTTGTTCTTTTTTCTGCGGCTCAAAATCTGCGATACACGCTCAATCTCTTTCTCACGACCTACAATAGGGTCCAATTTATCGTCTTCAGCAGCTTTAGTTAAATCACGACCAAAATTGTCAAGAACCGGAGTTTTTGATTTGCTGTCGGTAGGTTTGCGGGTACTTGCACCAAATGTACCGCTGTCTGCTTCATCGTCATCATCAGCAGGTGTTCCGTGTTCTGCTTTTGGTGGTGCGCTTGTAACTTCACCCAATGCTGCTCTCACCGTGTCGTAATCCACCTTGTAATTTTCTAAAACCTTTGTTACAACGCTTTCTTCATCTTTCAAAATAGAAAGCAACAAATGTTCTGTTCCTATAACATCTGTTTTAAATGTTTTAGCTTCAAGGTAGGTTATCTTCAGCGCTTTTTCAGCTTGTTTTACCAAAGGAATGTTATCAGGTGTTTGTTTTTTAGCAACTAAACTGCTGCCAGTTTTCACTGAACCTTCAATCTTTCTGCGCAGTTCAACCAAATCAACTCCTAATGAAAGAAGCACATTGATTGCTCTGCCTTCGCCATCGCGGATTAGTCCGAGCATAAGGTGCTCGGTGCCTATGTAATCGTGACCTAAACGTAATGCTTCCTCGCGGCTGTAGCTGATTACATCTTTTACCTGTTGTGAGAATTTAGCTTCCATAATTTTTTAGATTCTATATATATTTTCTGTTAAAGAACTAGCAAGATTTCAGATGAACTTTCAAACGTAACTGCGCCAATAATAGTTATATTTTAAAGCCACTCAAAAATAGTTGACAAATATACTTCCGTTTTGTTTCTGATTGTTAATTACCAACCGAAAATTGTTAATAAAATAACGCCTTTTCGTGAACTATATTTAACTACTTTCGGGGCTGTTTCAAAAAAGACTAATCAAATAGTGTGCAAATAAATTTATAAACGAAAAAAATGGCAGAAGGCGAAAAAATTATCAGAATAAATATTGAGGAGGAAATGAAAAGTGCTTACATTGATTATTCAATGTCGGTAATTGTTTCAAGAGCTTTACCGGATATAAGAGACGGTTTAAAACCTGTTCACCGCAGAGTGTTGTTTGGTATGTTGGATTTAGGTGTCCTGTCAAATCGTCCGCATAAGAAGTCTGCGAGAATAGTAGGGGAGGTGCTTGGTAAGTATCACCCGCATGGTGATACTTCGGTTTATGACACCATGGTGCGTATGGCACAAGAGTGGAGTTTACGTTATCCATTAGTTGACGGACAAGGTAACTTTGGTTCGGTTGATGGTGACAGTCCTGCAGCGATGCGTTACACTGAAGCAAGACTGAAAAAGATAGCAGAAGAATTACTTGCGGATATTGACAAGGAAACTGTTGATTTCCAGAATAACTTTGATGATACGCTGAAAGAGCCAACAGTTCTTCCTGCAAAAATTCCTAATCTTTTGATTAACGGAGCTGCCGGAATTGCGGTGGGTATGGCTACCAATATGGCTCCTCACAATCTTTCGGAAGTGGTGGATGGTATTCTTGCCTATATTGATAACAAGGAGATTACAATGGAGGAGTTACTGAAACATGTAAAAGCTCCTGACTTTCCAACAGGCGGAATTATTTACGGTTACGAAGGTGTTAAGAATGCCTTAGAGACCGGGAAAGGAAAAGTGGTGATGCGTGCCCAAACTTCGTTTGAGCAACTGCCTAACGGAAAGGAAGTAATCATTGCGCACGAAATTCCATATCAGACCAACAAGGCGCTGATGATTAAGCAAACTGCTGATCTTATCAACGATAAAAAACTGGAAGGCATTTCTGATATCCGGGATGAAAGCGACCGTAACGGTATGCGTGTTGTTTACGAATTAAAGAGAGATGCTATTCCAAATGTAGTTTTAAATAATCTATTTAAGTATACAGGTTTACAAAGCTCATTTTCAGTAAATAACATTGCTTTGGTTGGTGGCCGTCCGATGGTATTAAACCTGAAAGATATGATCCATCATTTTGTGGCACATCGTCACGAAGTTGTTGTGCGCAGAACAAAATTTGAACTGGCACAGGCTGAGAAAAGAGCACACATTCTGGAAGGTTTACTGATTGCCCTTGACCACTTAGATGCCGTTATCAAATTAATCCGCGATTCTGCAACACCTGATGAAGCGAGAGAAGGACTGATGACGAGCTTTGGATTATCTGAAATTCAGGCTCGTGCAATTCTTGAAATGCGTTTACGTGCATTAACAGGATTGGAAAGAGATAAACTGAAAGCCGAATACGATGAGTTGATGAAATTCATTAATTTATGCAAAGAAATTCTTGCCAGCGAAACGATGAGGATGCAAATCATCAAAGACGAGTTGTTGGAGATGAAAGCTAAATATGGTGACGAGCGCAGAAGCCAAATCGTTTATTCAGGTGAAGACCTGAGAATTGAAGATATGATTGCTGACGAGGATGTGGTAATTACCATTTCACATATGGGTTATATCAAACGCACCGTGCTAAGTGAATTTAAAACACAAGGCAGAGGCGGAAAAGGTTCAAAAGGCAGCACCACACGTGATGAGGACTTTTTAGAGCACATGTTTGTGGCTTCAATGCACAATTATATGCTGTTCTTTACCCAACAGGGTCGTTGCTTCTGGATGCGTGTTTACGAAATTCCGGAAGGAACCAAGCAAAGCAAAGGAAGAGCTATTCAAAACGTAATCAATATTCCGGCTGATGATAAGGTGGTAGCTTTCATTAACGTGAAAGACCTTAAAGACGAGGAGTATATCAATAACAATTACATCATCATGTGTACTAAGAATGGTGTGATTAAGAAAACTACGCTTGAAGCATATTCTCGTCCGCGCACAAACGGTATCAATGCAATTACCATCCGTGAAGGTGATGAATTGCTGGAAGTGAAAATGACCAGCGGAAAATCTCACATAGTTTTGGCAATTAAATCAGGTCGTGCTATTCACTTCCCTGAAGCCAAAGTAAGACCAATGGGCAGAAATGCTTCAGGAGTAAGAGGTATCCGCATGACTGAGAAGAAGGATAGTGTGATTGGAATGGTTTGTGTAGACGACCCGCAGACAACCATTTTAACAGTGAGTGAAAAAGGCTACGGAAAACGCTCGGATATTGATGAATACAGAATTACAAACCGAGGAGGAAAAGGTGTAAGAGCATTGAAAGTAACTGACAAAACCGGAAAACTGATTGCGATTAAAGATGTTACCAACGAAAACGATTTGATGATTATCAATAAATCGGGGTTAACGATTAGAATTGCAGTTGAAGATTTGAGGGTAATGGGAAGAGCAACACAAGGTGTTCGTTTGATTAACCTGAAAGAAGGTGATAAGATTGCTGCAGTTGCAAAGGTAAATGCAGACAAAGAAGAAGAACGTACAGCTATTGAAGGGACCGAATTGCCTCCTGATGAAACACCTGATGAAGTGGATGAAACAGACGAAGCTGATGGAGATGAAGGCACAGATGAAGGTGCTGAAGATGCATCAACTGAAACTCCAGGTGAAGAATAATAACTAATTATAAATCAATTATTAAAGGAATGAAATCATTATTAACAACAGCAGCGGCTATACTGATAGGTGGCTCAGCTGCAATGGCACAAGCCGGAAAGGTAACCAGCGCATACAATTATTTTACTTCATATAATCAATACAAAGATGCAAATGATCTGCGTGAAGCTGTTGACTATATAGAGCCGGCAACCACCAACGAGAAAACAATGTTGAGCGCCAAGACCTTTTATTACAGAGGTTTGATTTACCATGCTATTTATCAGGATAGCAGCGCAAAAGCTAAATCTATTGTTGTTGAGCCCCTGACTTTAGCCACAGAATCCTATATCAAAACACTGGAACTGGATGCTAAAAAGGAATACTTTAAAGAGATATTGGCAAGGTTGTACGTAGCTGATAACCAATTTTATAATATGGGTATCAAAGAATACAACGAGAATAAGAACAACCTGAAAGCTGTAGAATACTTTGAAAAAGTATTGCAGATAAACGCTTTGCCTGCAATTGTTGAAGCCGACAAAGCAGCAATGCCTTATTACGGATTTCTGGATACCAACGCAACAAGTCTTGCTGCGATAGCTGCTTTTGACATGAAAGACTATGAGAAAGCAAAGAAGTATTTCCAGGTAATGATTGATAAAGGTTACCGTGCAGGACGCCCGTATACAAACATGGCGCAGATACTTAAAACAGAGAAGAATGATGAAGCCATGATGGAAGTGATTAAAAAGGGAAGAGCAAAATACCCTGATGATGCTGCTTTGATTATTGAAGAACTGAATTATTACTTATCAACCGGAAAGGACAAAGAAGCAGAGGCGAATCTTCAACTGGCTATTTCAAAAGACCCTAATAACCACCAGTTGCATTTTGCGCTGGGAAGTATTTACGACAAACTTTCGTCACCGGACGATGTCACAAAAAAGCCGTCAAAGGAAGAATACCAGGCGCTAAGAAAAAAGGCGGAGACAGCTTATTTAAAAGCTATTGAATTAAGCCCGGAGTATTTTAATGCAATTTATAACCTTGGAGCATTGCACTTTAACGAAGGTGGTGATATTTTGAAAACCGCAGGCGATATAAAAGACGATAAACTTTATGACATAGAAACTAAAAGAGCAGAGGCGCTTTTACAAAAAGCATTGCCGTATTTAGAGAAAGCTCACCAACTGGATGCGAAAGATAAAAACACGCTTATCTCTTTAAAAGAATTGTATTTCCGTAATGGAAACGAAGCGAAGTATGCTGAGATAAAAGCCTTAATCGGTAAGTAGTAGTTTCAATAAAAACAGAAAAGGGAGATAGGCTAAAACATTTCTCCCTTTTCATTTGTTAAGTTACTTAACATAAAGTCGCGTTATAGGGAAAAACATCATACCTTTAAAAGACAAATTATACCTACTGATTTTTTGACTATAACGACACATTATGTCTAACTAAGTTTGGTTTTTATTTTAAGTTTGAGCCGCTCTGCTTTCAAAGTTTAAAAGTAAAGGTGTATTTTCACACCGATTTTAAACGTTCGCTTTTTCAGCGATTGAAAGCAGAGCGGCTCAAACGTTCGGTTACTGCTCCGATTTTACAACTTCCTGTTGTAAAAGTAAAGGAGTAGTAGAACCGATAAAATAAAAGTGTAGGGGCTGTGGGAAGCGGATTTTAATTAAACCAAAATGTCAGAAAACGGGATTTTAGAATTAGTTAATCTCTATAATAAATACGCCACTTATTTTAATGAGGCAAAAAGAGATTGGGTTAAAAATATTATCCTGCTGAATGGAACTATTCTTGCAATAGTTACTACCCTTAAATCTGTAAAATCTGAAACTTATTTAGAGTATTGCTTATTTATAACCCCAATACTCGGATTTCTGGTAAGTATCCTATGTGGCACAATCTTTTTATATGGCGAGATAGCAATGCTGGGTGAGATAAATAAAAGTTTGATGTCGAAAATAAAAGAATACGACCACGATAAGGATAACTCTTTTGAAGATTTAATAACCCTTCGACCCGTTTATCTTTTCTTTGAAAAATGCTGCTATATTTTTTCGCTAATCGCCTTAGTTGTCTTAGTAATTTCCGTAGCGATTTTTGATTACCCTTATTAGGAGTGTTGTTTCTCGTTAATCTAGTAGGCGTTAACTGTGAGGGCAGCTTCGGTTGGCTTGTGCGCTTAGTTAACATAATGTTTATTATAAGATAAAACATTAATTAAGTAATTGAATACTAATATCCTGTAATTGCTTGATTTATTCCTATTCCAGGGTAATTACCACATTCCCCGTTTTCTGTCCACTCTCCACATACTTGGTGGCTTCCACAATTTGTTCTAATTTATAGTGACGGTCAATAACGGGTTTATACTTTCCGGTTTCGGCTAAGTTTTTAAGAAACAGAACATCTTCTTTGCTGATGCTTGGTATGGGAAACAATAATCTCTTTCCGCCAACTAAAGGAGTTATTAATGCTAACCAGATATTTTCACCGTTTTTGCCAAGCTCGGTTGATATGTATATCCCCTTTTTGGTGAGCAACGGTTTGCATTGTCCGAACGAGCTTTTGCCAACAGCATCAAATATGAAATCAAATACCTGATTGGTTTTAGTAAAATCCTGTTGGGTATAATCTATTACTTCGTCAGCGCCTAATGATTTTATGAGCTCAACATTTTTTGTGTTGCCAACGGCTGTAACCCGGGCACCCATGTGTTTTAACAATTGCACGGCTGCCGAACCTATAGCGCCTGTAGCCCCGTAAACCATTACATTTTGTCCTTTTTCAACTTTTGCTGCCCGTATATCGCACAAGGCATAATGGCTGCCTTCAACCAATGGCGCGGCTTCCTGAAAGGTAAAACCTGCGGGCATGGTGGCTATAGCTCCGGTTTCGGCTAAGGTCATGTATTCGGCATGGGCACCAAAGATTAGGTCGTTATAGCCAAATACCTTGTCGCCAACAGCAAATTGGGTTACGGCTTTGCCTGTGCCTTCTATAACTCCTGCAAATTCATTTCCCAGTATTTGATTATTGGGTTTAAATAGTCCGCTGAAAAAGCGCGAGATAAAATACTCGGCACTGCGGAAACCGCAGTCGGTGCGGTTTACGGTGGTAGCGTATACTTTTATTAAAACCTCGTTGTCTTTGGGTGTTGGTTGGGGTACTTCTTTTAGCTGAAGCACTTCGGGCGGACCGTAAACGGTATGTATAACAGCTTTCATTTAAATTTATCTATCAGTTTATCCCAGCCCGAGAGTTTGCCGATTAGGGTAACAATGCCGCTCATAATAGTCATTGCAAATGCAGGCTGTGGGGTAGAGAAATCTTTTAATCCAAGGCGCGGACTGAGGTAGAAATACTTTACCATATTCATTATGCTTCCGGGATTGGTTTCGTCAAGGGCAGCAACGATCTGAAACATGCGGTGCACATCGGCACAGGGCGAGTATTTTACGGTCAGCCCTATTTGTCCTTTTCCCGGATTTTTAATGGAATGGGGTGTTCCTTTTGGCACTAATAAGGTGTCGCCTACGTTTTTTGTAATTTTTTCACCGTTTACGGTAAACAGCACTTCGCCTTTGGTAACGGTAAAATGTTCGTCACTGTATTTATGTAAATGCGGAGGAACCATGCCTCCTGCTTCCATGGTCCAGTCCATGATAAATGAATTTTCGTCATACGACTTTGGATAAAATACTTCTTTGCCGAAGCTGATTGGGCGGAAAATTGTTGGGTGTATGATGTTGAGAGAATACTAAATGATGTTGCGAAAAATCTTAGTGATGTTACAAAAAGTCTAAATGATGTTGCAATAAGTCTAAATGATGTTGTGAAAAGTCTAAATGATGTTGCGAAAAGTCTAAATTATGTTGTAATAAGTCTTTTTACTGATGTGCGAAGTTAAAAAGTTGTTTGGAGAAACTAAAAGGCACCTTGCAATTTGCAAAAAAGAGGCTTGCGCTCTGCGCGGTTTAGATTATAAGTTTCCATTTTTTACCCCTGCTTAGCCGCTTGGGAACAAACCTACCTCACCAACGTAACATGCCCGATAAAATCCTGTTCACGCTTATGGTTATCGCGCACAAAAATGCGCCACACATATACATCTGACGGGGCTTCGCCCTTGGCACGTATGGTACCATCCCACCCTACAGCGGGGTCAAAACTTTCGAATACCTGTTGCCCCCAGCGGCTGAAAATGCGCAGCTCGTAATCGCTCCAGCCAATGCCTTCTGGCATAAATACATCGTTTAGTCCGTTGCCGTCAGGCGTAAACGCATTGGGCACATAAATGGTAAACGAGGGCAGAATAACCAGTGTATGTTCTATAGTATCAGCGCAACCGAATTGGTTAAGCACTTCCAGCTGTACGGTAAATATTCCGGTATCGGCATAACTGTAAACAGGGTTTTGCACAGAAGAAACATCACCCGTTCCAAACTGCCAGTTCCATTGCACAGGACTGCCACCCGAAAGGTCAGTGAAGGTAATTTCGGGATACAGAATTTCAGTAACCGCTGGTGTAAAAGCAAACTCAGGAAAGGGCTTGGGATGCACGGTAATTAAATCGCTGCGGTTAAGGGTGGTACTGCAACCGTTGTCGGAAGTTACGGTTAAGGTAACATCGTACAGACCGGCATTTTCCAGAATGTAAGTTGTGTTGTGCTGCGAAGAAGAAAAGATGTTTTCAATTTTCCAGTCCCATGCAACGTTGTTGCCAGTGGCAATGCTGCTCAGATCATTGAGCGCAACTGCAAGCGGCATGCAGCCTGCATCGGGCACTACTGCAAAATCAACCACCGGCAAGGGATGCACTGTTACGGGTTTTATAACACTGTCCTGACAACCCTGGTCCGAAACAATGTTTAACTGAACAGTATAGCTGCCAGCTGCCAGATAAGTATGTGCAGGACTTTGCGCAGCGGCAATGGTAGCATCACCAAAATTCCAGTTCCATGTTAATATACCTCCTGAGGTTACGGTGCTATGGTTGGTAAAATTTGTTCCCAGACCTTCGCAAACGGCAGTGCTTGTAAAATCAGCAGCAGGCAAAGGATACACAATTACAGGTGCAGAAAAAGTGCTGGTGCAGCCGTTGTCGGATGCAACGGTAAGCGTTACGGTGCGGGTGCCGTCAGCAACGTATGTATGCGTGGGGTTTTGGGTGTTGTCGGTTCCAGCATCACCAAAACTCCAGTCCCACGATGCAATGCTTCCCGATGTTACGGTGCTCTGGTCGGTGAACACATTGGGCACATTCAGACACTCGTTCGTTGCTGTAAAATCTGCCACTGCACCTGGAAAAACGGTTACGGTTAACAAGGTATCATCGGTGCAGCCACCCGTTGAAATAACAGAAAGTAAGACATCAAATGTTCCATCATCAGGAAAGGTGTGGGAAGCATTTTGTGTGGTGTATTCGGTGCTGCCGTTGTCCAGTATATCCCATGCCCAGTCAGTAATTACGGAAGGATTGACAACCGATGAAAGATCGGCAAACACATTGGCTTGTGTAACGCATACATCCGTTGCCGAGAACTCTGCGACAGGAGTTGGATTTACAAAAACGGCTTTGGTGGTATCGTGTGTGCAGCCGTTAGTGGTAGCTACCGCAAGGTTAACATTGTAGGTGGTAGACGTAGCATACGTATGCGCAGGATGTTGCAGATTACTATTTGGTGAGGCATCATCAAAATCCCATGTCCAGCCGCTAACAGTTCCGGAAGTAACCGTGCTTTGATTGGTAAAACTGCCCTGCACGTTGGGACAAAAATCAGTAGTTGTAAAATCAGCCACGGGCAAGGTATAAACCACTACGTTATCGGTAAACGCTAATGCATTGTTACAGCCCTGGTCAGATGTAACGTTGAGGGTTGCTGTATAGGTTCCGTCAGCACTGTAGGTGTTGGTTGGGCTTTGCGTAATAGAAGTATTGCTGTCGCCAAAATCCCAATCCCATGCAGCAATGGCACCCGAAGAAACAGTAGAAGCATCAGTAAACACATTGGCAACGTTCAGGCATTCATCAGTAGCAGTAAAACTTGCCACCGGCAAGGGATGCACCGTAACGGGAACAATGGTGGTATCGGTGCAGCCTTCATCGGTAACGGTTATCAGTTCTATATTGTACGTTCCGGAAGCAGTAAAAGTGTGTGAAGGATTTTGGGTGTTGTCGGTTGCTCCGTCACCAAAATCCCAGTCCCACGTTGTTATGCTTCCCGATGAAGCGGTGGAGTTATCCGTAAACTGTGCGGCTACGTTAGTACAAACACCGTTTACCAATACATCATTCCCCACTCCGCTGGCTGCACTGAATGTTGTTACAGGGTTGGCGCTGATGGTTGCTGTTCCCGAATAGGTACGGCAAAAGGCATCGTTTACCGTGTAAGTATAAGTTCCTGCGGGCAGGTTGTTAAGCCCAGATGTTGTTTCGCCTCCCGGACTCCACAAATAGGTATAAGGACCAATGCCTCCTGTTGGTGTAATGGTTACCGTTCCTGTTCCGTCACAGGTGGTGTTGGTAGTGGCTATCAATGCTGCAGGGGCTGTGCAGGCAATATTTACCGAAGCAAGAAAACCATCACCGCATACTAAGAACTCACCGGTTGAGCTGAGGATAATATCGTAAATAACACCAGGTGCAGGAGTGGTTGACTGATAAACCAGCAACGAATCAAACATCACCATTCCGTTTTGTGTACCGGCAAAAACATTTCCGCAGTAATCAACTGCAATACCGCTGCACATCATACGTGCGCCACCGGGTACCGCAACACTGTTCTGAAAAGCAAGCGTTGTTTTATTAAATCTTCTTATCGAAGCACCATCATAAATATAAAGGTACGGACCACTAACCACCAGCGCATTTGTACCCTGAAAAATATTAGGCCCATAGGTTGGATTGGGTGCATACCCTATTCCTGCCGGTTCTGCTTCGGAGAGTAGAAGCCCGCTTTGAACAGAAAGTGCCGGTGTGAAATTAGCATTGGTTTTACGCAATAAATTAGTTGGAGCATTGGCAGTGCCTATACCAAATGTTACGTGCAGTGAATACATATCACCATTGCAATCGGTAGCTATACCTCGGGTTTCTTCACCATAAACCATCTGATTGCTTACTGCGCCTGTGTTGGTATCCCATCTTCCCAGATTATCACCTGGAGCTGTATTAAAATAACCTCCTATGGTAAGCACCGTTTTAGAATAATCGAAAGCAAGCCTCCATTCTTCCACCAAACCGGCAAATGCCCATAGCTGGACCCCGCTCGGATCAAGCTTTTGACGCTTGCCTGCAGAGTAGCCTCCAACGATATAAATATTACCGGGATTATCCACTGCAATGTCTCCCTGAAAAACAGAAGCGGTTGCATACGTCCATTGCAAAACTCCGGCAGCATTATACTTCTGTACCTGATAATTGGTGGTGCTGCCATGCACAAACACGTTGCCTGCGCCATCTTCCTGTATGTCAAACGCACGGTTGGCAGCAGGAAAGGTTGTGGCAGTAATCCAGGGGTCAATTACAATTCCTTCAGATGAAGAAATACCATCCTGCTCAAAGTCAAACTTTACTGTATTGCCTTCAACACTGTATTTCACAGCAATCGCTGAATGCGAAACAGCAGTAAATGCATTAGGCGCATGATCTTTTAATTCACCATTTTTATTGCTGAAATTAAGGTTTCCGTTTTCATCTAAAAACAGATTATCTGCACCTTTCAATTCAAAAGCTATCTCAGGAATAACCACACCTGGCTGTACAATGAACCTGTATTTTATTCCTCCTTCTTTTGGAAGCTCAAATTCAGCATCTACTCCGGGATAAAGGTTTTTGTAAACTAATTTCTTGTAAGCAGGAACAAAATTGTATTGAGCGCTGTCAACAAAACAGGCGTAGTTATAATATTCATGCGCTTTATTTTCAACTGATATTTCTGCTTCATCGTTTGCATTCAGGAATTTTAAACCGATAGCTTCCCACTTCAGTTCAAACCGTTCCTCTTCTATCCTCTCGCCACTATCTTTATTGCGTTTCTCTTCAATTTGATCGTATTCTGGCAACTGAAAAGTAATCCCTGATTGAGTAAAATAAGCAAAGAACTCAGGGTTTTCAACGGCATACTTGATGGGCTCTGAGAATACCATTTTGCGGTCGCCTGCACGCTGTGCAAACTGACCGCGCTCTTCAACAAATACTTTATTTTCAAATGGTTTAGAAACAAAACTACGCTGCTTTTGCTGCGCGAATGAAGTCTGGCAGCACCATGCAAGTAGTAGAAAAACAAACGACAATCGTAGAATTTTCATCAAATAGCTATTTGCATCTCAGTGAATTACGCAAATGTAAGATAATTCGTTAAAATAATATTAAGCCCACGCAATCATGGCAATAGATACAATTGCCAGCGCAATACCCGCCCAGTTAAGCGGACTTAGTTTCTCACGAAAGATAAAAAATGCAGAAAGGGCACTTGCAGCAACAATTCCCATGTTATTAAGCGGGAAGACAACCGAACTTTCAAAGCCTTCCATTCTCAGTGCTTTGAACAAAAAATAGAGTGAAGCATAGTTAGGTATTCCAAGTAAAATACCCCACCAGATACTTTTAGTTTCAAACTTTGCTCTGCCGGTAAAAAAAGTGAACAACAAATGCAAAAGTCCTGCTGTTGCTGCAATAAGAAAAGTCAGCGAACAAAACAAATCTGCATCACTTTCCTGTATGTAATATTTTTCGTTGTATTTGAAATAGGTGTCTAAAAAGCCGCTGCCAATAAAAAGCACAATAGGAAGAAAGAGATACTTTTTCTCCACTTCATGTTTTTCCTTTTTGATGGATGCCATAATAATTGCCACACAGGCAAGAATAATTCCTGCAACTTTCAGAAAATTCATACTGTCTTTATAAAGAAAAACTGCAGCAATTACGGGAATGATCATGCACATTTTAAAAGCAACAGTGGCGATGGTAATCCCTACTTTCTGAGTAGAAATCCCAAGAATATTAAACATAGCGATGAACATCAGTCCAAACACAAACACACTGAGGAACCAGGGCTTTTCAGGAATTTCAGCAAGCGGAATACTAATGCCATCAAACATAAAACCCATGATGGCAGCCGTGAAATAATTAAACACAATTGCCTGCGAAATACTCACGTTCCATTTTCCAAAAAGTTTGAAAATGAGAACTAAGGAAGTAGACGAAAGAATGCTAAGTAATAAATAAATCAAGTTTACTATTTAAATAAATACAATTTATCACTTTCAATAGTATCAATGCTCATAGGCTCTGCGTTCAACTTTGGTGCGGCAACTCCGTCAACAATAAAAGTCTCAGAAATAAACACCCGAGCTTCATCCCAAAGATTTTCATCAATAAAATTTTGTAACAATTTGCTGCCGCCCTCCACTATTACTGACTGAATTTGTTTGTCGTACAAAGCATTCATCACTTGCTGTAAGATATTTTTTTCAAAATCAATGGTATTGAATTCAACATTTGCTTGCGCAGCTTTTCTCTTTGAAGTAAAAACCAATGTTGACTGCAAACCATCAAATAAATTAAGGCTTTCAGATAGTTCTGCATTTTTATCCAACACAATCCTCAATGGATTTTTACCGCTTACTAAACGAACATCCAGCCGCGGATTATCCAAACGTGCTGTGTTTGTCCCTACCATTATGGCCTGCTCTTCGCTACGCCACTTGTGCAACAAACGCTTTGAATGTTCGTTGCTTATTTGCAAAGCGGGCTCAGTGTTATCTTTTCTTTTCCTGTCAATAAACCCATCGGCTGTTTGTGCCCATTTCAGAATAATATAAGGTCGCTTCTGCTCATGAAAGGTGAAGAAACGTTTATTCAGTTTACGCGCTTCTTTCTCCATAATACCTAAAATCACTTCTACTCCTGCCCTCTTCATCTTTTCAATTCCTTTGCCCGCAACAAGAGGGTTGGTATCACTACAAGCAATTACTACTTTCTTAATTCCGCTTTCAATGATCAGAGCAGAGCAAGGTGGTGTTTTGCCATGGTGCGAGCAAGGCTCGAGACTTACATAAAGTGTCGCATCCTTTAAAAGCACTTTATCTTTTATGGAGTTGATAGCATTTACTTCGGCATGAGTCTCACCGAAATTGGCATGAAAGCCCTCGCCAATAATATTTTGATTGTGAACAACAACGCAACCCACCATTGGGTTGGGCGCAACATTACCCAGTCCATTGGCGGCAAGTTGCAAACAGCGTTGCATGTATTTCTCCTGTTCATTCACGCAGCCAAAATACGACAACAATTTGTTTTCTTTGCAAGATGAAACTAACATGGCTTTGCAAAAATTTCGAAAACCTGAGCAACAACGAGCTTTATGATGCAATGGTATTGCGACAGGAAGTTTTTGTGGTAGAACAAAATTGCCCTTACCTTGATGCAGACGGCAAAGACAAATACTCGTGGCATGTGCTCGGTTATGACGAAAAGGGAAAACTTGCAGCGTATGCCCGCATTGTCTTTCCGGGTGTAAGCTATAAGGAAGTTGCAATCGGCAGAGTGGTAAGTTCGCAGGCACACCGCAGAACCGGAGCAGGAAAAGAACTGATGCGCGAAGCAATTAAGACCATTAAAACTATTTATGGCAAAGTCCCGGTCCGTATTTCGGCACAAACTTATTTAGTAAAATTTTATTCTGAGTTTGGTTTTGTATCAACAGGCAAGGAATACCTGGAAGATGATATTCCGCACACGGAGATGCTGCTGTAACTTTTGTTATCTCTTATTCAGTTCGTAATAAAACTGATCTTTAACTTTAATTCCTCTAATATAATAGCGTTTAGTCCTATGTTTAAACGTAAGTTGCACTTCATCGGGCTTATTAAATTTTATTTTCAAATCGCTCTTGTATTTGATAGGGTCAATAGGTCCGCCTTTTATCATTTCAGAGAAATACACTAGTCGATAATCAGTTGGATTTACTTTTTCCAGCATTGTATAATTATCCTTTGGTGCAATTTGATTACGGTTAGTAAATAATATTATTTCATCATTCAAATCGGCAATCTCTCTTGAAGCATAAACGGTATCAAATTCTATCTCCTTAATTCCATTCATAATTGATATATGAGGTTTAAAAATCAAGTCTATACTAATCGTATCATTTGCTTTTAACTTTTCAAGTTGATTTAGTTCTTTACCTTCTGCATAAAAACCGGCACAATCACCTGTAAGTAACAACTTCGAATTAACTTTTGCAGTTTTGGTGGCAAAGCCAGTTCTGTCTGATTTAAACACTATGGCTGCAGTGTCATCCGGAAATGAAATCTCAAGATTACAGTAAGGCAAAATTTTGCCTTTATCATCATAAGTAGTAACGCTGATAAAAATACTGGTCTGGGCAATTAATGCAAAAGGCAAAAACAACTGCAACAGAAGAAATAATCTCATACAATTATGCGCTAAGATTGACAAGCGGAATTACTTCTTCTCTTCTTTATCTTCATTCTCAAAATCCAACCGCTCAATATTATTCATATTGCGCAGTATCCAGGATTGCCTGCCGCTGACATAGCCCGAAGGCTTAGATGCAGAAAACTTACGGGGATTGGGTAAGCATGCAGCAATCAAAGCAGATTGTTCGCGATTTAATTTTGCTGCACTTCTTTTAAAATGATACTGTGCTGCAGCTTCTGCGCCATAAACACCGTCACCCATTTCTACTACATTGAGGTAAACTTCAAGGATGCGTTGTTTGCTCCAGCAAATTTCAATCAGCCCGGTGAAATAAACTTCAAAGCCTTTGCGAACCCAGGTGCGCGAAGGCCAAAGAAAAACATTTTTAGCTGTTTGCTGGCTGATGGTGCTGGCACCTTTCATCTTTTTGCGCTTACTCTTTTTCTCGTTGTTCTTTAATGCTTTTTCAATCGCAGTGAAATCAAAACCGTAGTGATTGAGAAATAATTGGTCTTCTGCAGCCACAACTGCAAGAGGCAAAGCCGGAGAAATCTCATCGTAAGAAACCCAGTCTTTTTTTAGTTTCATGTCTTTGCCTTCCTGCTTCTGTTCCACGCAGCGGATAAGCATAAGAGGTGTAACAGGCACGGGAACAAAACGGTAAATAATAGTAAGTCCTATGGAAATAATAAAAAACCAAAGAATGGTTTTTAAAATAAACTTGAGGACTTTGAGGAGGAAGAACATTTTAAATTATATAACGTCATGCTGAACTTGTTTCAGCATCTCAGTTTATTTTAGACCCTGAAACAAGTTCAGGGTGACGAGAGCTACTGTTTCATAATGTTGCCTATCGCATTGTCGTAAGTGTTTTTCAGCTCAGCTACTGAACCAAAATTCTCTTCATCAACAACCAGGTTATTTTCTGTGGTAACTTCTCCCAACAATGTAAACTCAATGCCTGAAGCAGAAAGCAACTCAACTAACTTCTCCTGGTTTTCCTGTTTAACCGAAACCACTACCCTGCTCTGCGCTTCACCAAAGAGGAAAGCATCTTTACGGAAGTCACTGTCGGTATCTATATTAAATCCTAAGTTGTTTGGCATTGCAGATTCCAACAATGTAATGAATAATCCTCCGTCAGAGCAATCGTGTGCACTTACCAAAACATTATTTACAATAAGCGATTTAACAACCTGTTGTAAGGCATATTCATTTTCCAAATCAAAATAAGGAGCAGGTGAATTTTTCACTCCAACAAACGAATACAGATATTCAGAAGAAGAAATATCGTTTTTACTTTCACCGATTAAGTAAATTAAATCACCTGCATTTTTAAAATCAAGCGTTGTGCGGGTGGCTTTATTTTCCAGCAATCCCAACATGCCAATTGTTGGTGTAGGGAAAACAGGTTCAGTTTTATTGTTGATTGTGCTTTGGTTGTAAAAGCTCACATTTCCGCCTGTTACAGCCGTGTCAAATTTGCGGCAGGCAGCTCCCATTCCTTTTATGGCACCTACAAACTGCCAGTAAACTTCAGGGCTGTAAGGATTACCAAAATTCAGACAATTAGTAATGGCTAGTGGCTCGCCACCACTGCATACAATATTTCTTGCCGCTTCGGCAACTGCAATAGCAGTGCCTATTTCAGGGTCAGCATTTACATAACGCGAGTTACAGTCAACCGTAAAAGCAAGCGCTTCTTCTGTATCTTTTATATTTACAATGGCTGCATCGGAAGGCGCATTGGTGCTCATGTTAACGGTTCCTACCATTGAATCGTAATGCTCATACACCCATTTTTTTGATGCGATGTTGGGATGTCCTGCTAGGTGTTTTGCAACCGCTTTTAAATCTTTTGGCTCTTCAACCTGTTCAATGGAAAACTTCTTGCTTTCTGGATAATAAGCAGGTTCTTTGTATTCGCGCTGATAAACCGGAGCACCACCGCCCAGCACCAAATCCCAGGCAGGAACATCAGCAACCAATTCACTATTCATATAATATTTCAGGCGTTTTTCTTTTGTCACTTCACCAATCTGCACGCAATTCAAATCCCATTTTTCAAATACTGCATTCACTTCTTCTTCGCGACCTTTCTCAACAACAATGAGCATTCGCTCTTGTGATTCTGAAAGAAGAATTTCAAACGGCACCATATTTTTTTGGCGCATCGGAACTTTATCTAAGTAGATGATCATTCCGTGTTCGCCTTTAGCCGACATCTCGGAAGTGGAGCAGGTAATACCTGCAGCACCCATGTCCTGCATACCAATAACAGCACCTGTTTTAATTACTTCCAATGAAGCTTCCAATAATAATTTTTCCTGAAAAGGGTCGCCCACCTGTACAGCAGGAATTTTTTCATTAGAAGCTTCTGTAATATCTTCAGAAGCAAAAGTTGCCCCGTGAATTCCGTCTTTCCCGGTGGAAGAACCTACAATAAAAACAGGGTTTCCTTCACCATAAGAAGTAGCAGAAGCAGTTTCACCAATCTTTACAATTCCTGCCGACATTGCATTCACCAACGGATTTTGATTGTAGCAATCATCAAAGAAAACCTCACCGCCAACAGTGGGAATTCCAAACGCATTTCCGTAATCTCCAATTCCTTTTACAACGCCTTTCACTAACCAGCGCGTTCTGTCTAATTTAGGATTTCCGAAACGCAGAGAATTCAACTGCGCAATCGGGCGGGCTCCCATGGTAAAAATATCTCTGTTAATTCCACCTACTCCTGTTGCAGCTCCCTGATAAGGTTCCAAAGCCGAAGGATGATTATGCGATTCAATTTTAAAAGCACACGCCAAACCGTTTCCGATGTCAACCAAGCCTGCGTTTTCTTCTCCGGCTTCTATCAAGGTGCGTTTTCCTTTGCGTGGCAGGGTTTTCAGCCAGGTAATGGAGTTTTTATACGAGCAATGCTCACTCCACATTACTGAAAAAATACTCAACTCAGTAAAGTTAGGGGTGCGGCCTAAAATGGTTTTTATTTTCTCAAATTCTTCGGGAAGAAGACCGAGCTTTTTAGCAGTTTCTGCGGTTGGTAAAGCGGTTTCAGTGTGAGTATGGTTCATTTATAAAGATATTAAGTGGCAAAAGTAATCATATATCTTTGCTTTTTATATGTCGGCTATACTCGAGATTTTATTGGTTACTGCTTACGCCTCGTTGTTCATTTTCCTGATTGCGAAAATGAAGTTCTTTGCGTGCGAAGGAATAAGCCGCAAAGCTATTCAGGGCGTGTTTATCCTAAAGATTTTATTTGGTATTTTACTCAGCCTGATCTACACCTTTTATTACAACGACCGCAGCACTGCCGACATCTACAAATATTTTGACGACAGCAAGGTGCTGTTTGATGCCCTGTTCACCAAACCTCAGGACTATTTTCAAATGCTCTTCGGCATCGGAAATGACACCCCTTATTTTGATGTGTATTACAACCAAATGAACCACTGGTATCGCGAATACGATAGCAATTTGTATAACGACAGCCACACAATCATTCGTTTCAATGCAGTGGTTCGATTGTTCTCGATGGGCGTATACAATGTACACACCGTTTTTATGTGCTTTCTTTCTTTGCTTGGGCTAACGGCTATTTACAAAACATTTACTCCGGTAATGAAAGAGAAAAACCTTCTCTTGTTTGGCGCTGTGTTTCTAATTCCATCTGTATTATTCTGGGGTTCGGGTGTGTTAAAAGAAGGCTTGTTGTTTTTCGGTTTGGGCTTTTTGGTTTATTACGCTCACAAAGTAATTTATGGCGAATGGAAATTGAAAAGTGTTTTCTGGATCTTATTTTCTATTGTGCTGCTGGCATTGACAAAATTCTATGTAGCTATAGCTGTAATACCAGCTTTAACAGCTAATTATTGGCTTGAGAAAACAGGAAACAAAAACGCATTACTAAAATACATTGCTTCATACACGTTAATATTTTGTGTTGGGTTGTTTGCAACTAATTCACTTCAAGTTCTGGTTCAAAAGCAGAAAGACTTTATCAACCTTGCCAATGGCGGAACATACTTGCAACGCATCACTACTGAAAAAACTGATACGATTTACATTTCTTCTTCGATGCACGAGCAACTCGATATTGACCGCAAAAGCAAAGAAGTAGAAGTTACCGGAAAGATTGATTACTGCAAAGTCTGGAAAGAGGGACAACTAGGGAAAGAAACTGAATTTGTAGGAGCTAAAAACTTTAAAGAAACGGAATATCGTTTGTTACTTGATTACGGAAAAACAGGCAGCACCATTGAAATACAAAAGCTGGAACCCAATATTCTGAGTTTTCTGAAAGCCGCACCTAAAGGACTTTTCAACACATTCTTTCGTCCATTCCTTTTTGAATCATTTTCTCCTTTTATACTGATGGCCGGATTTGAAAATCTATTTATTCTGTTGCTGACTATTGTTGCAATTATCTTCGCTGACAAAAAAATATTCAGCGAAAAAATGTTCTGGTTTTGTGTCTTCTTCACCTTAGTAATTTTCTCATTAACAGGTTTGATATCCCCTGTGATTGGCGCCATTGTGCGCTACAAAATTGCTGCCTTACCATTATTATTGATTGCTCTTTTTATGTTGATTGATAAGAATAAATTGACCAACAAGTTTCCATTCTTAAAAAGATTATTCTGATGAACTTAAACTCAAGACGCGACCTTGTTTTCATCACCCTTGCGGGCTTCTTTATCACCAACGCCATTGTTGCGGAACTTATTGGTGGCAAGCTTTTCCAGGTAGGGCCATTTGTACAAAGCATAGGTATTATGCTGTGGCCTGTGGTTTTTCTTACAACCGATCTGGTGAATGAATATTATGGTCCGCAAGGTGTGCGCAGATTGACTTTACTCACTGTTTCATTGATTGGGTATACGTTTATTTTACTGGCACTTGCCATGCTTGTTACAGCAACTCCGTTTTCTCCTGTTTCAGGCGAAGCATTTCAAACTGTTTTCGGACAATCACTCTGGATAATTATCGGAAGCATTACTGCTTTTCTTACCTCGCAATTAGTAGATGTTTCTGTTTTCTGGGCATTAAGAAATAAAACAGGGAGCAAAATGATCTGGTTGCGTGCAACAGGTTCTACAGTTGTTTCACAACTGCTTGATACATTTATTGTGCAGGGAATCGCCTTTGTAATTCCTGGAGTGTGGACAGTTGATGAATACCTTAAAAATGCTTCGGCAGGTTATGTTTTTAAACTTGGGGTTGCTATTGCAATTACACCACTTATTTATCTTTTGCATTATCTGATTGACCGCTACATAGGGGAAAAAGAAAGCGAAAAACTAATTAAGCACACTGCAGAAGAAGCGTTGCATCACAAAGTGGAAGAGTAATTTTAAAACTGCGCCAATACCCACTCAACAATTTTAAAGAAAACCATAAAGGTTATTATACCTGAAACTATCAGTTTCACAGCCATTCCGGCCATGGTTCCTATAAATGTTCCCAGCCCTGAACCGATTGCATCAGAAAGTTTTTTGCCGGCATACATATCTCCAAGAATTGCACCTGCCAACAATCCGGTAATCATGCCTACAGGTGTAAGAAACGTTCCCACCAGCATTCCGATAATACTTCCGTAAATCCCTTGTTTAGTTGCACCAAAAACCTTAGCGCCCCAGACAGGAATAACATAATCAAGAACAGTAACTATAATAGTGATAATTGCAAAAATAACCAACGTGATAGTTCCGAATGGTTTCCACGCCCATTGCACCAATAACAGTGCGACATAGCTTAATGGCGGACCGGGAATAGCAGGCAGAACACAACCCAACAAACCGGCAAATAATAACAGGATGGCAAGAATAATTAAGATAGCTTCCATAGTTCAGATTTTTATCAAAAGTCGTTTAAAACAAGATGTTTTCAAAATGATTTAGTTCATTAATACTATTTTTGGCAGCCCTCTGCATGCAAAAGAAATTTCTTTCCAATCTTATTCTCCTTGTTTTCCTTAATCTGCTGGTAAAGCCGTTCTGGATTTTTGTGGAAATAAATGTGCAGAATGCAACCGGAACCGAGCAATACGGAATGTACTTCGCTTTGCTTAATCTTTCGCTCATTATCAATTTTCTTCTTGACCTTGGCATCACCAATTACAACAACCGCAACATAGCTCAGAATCATCACCTGCTTCAAAAACATTTGTCAGGAATTATTTTGCTGCGCTTTGTTTTAGCTGCTGCTTATTTTGTGATTATAATGGCAATTGGATTACTCATCGGCTATTCCAAATTCCAATTATTTGTCTTGATGCTGCTTGGATTCAACCAGTTTCTAATTGCTTTTACACAATACCTCCGCAGTAATATTTCAGGTTTGCATCTTTTCAAAACCGATAGCTTCCTATCAGTTACAGACAGACTTCTGATGATTGTATTTGTCTGCGCTTTATTATGGGGGGATTTTACAGACGAGCAATTTAAAATTGAATGGTTTATTTACGCACAGACTGCTGCATACCTAATTACCACTTTCATTGCATTAGCAGTTGTGCTTCAGAAATCCGGCAAACTTGAACTCAACTGGAACACTTCATTTTTCAAGGCAATTTTAAAACAAAGCTTTCCTTATGCTCTGTTGATTTTACTCATGTTTATTTACACACGCAGTGATGCAATTTTACTCGAGCGCATGCTGGAAGATGGTGATCTGGAAAGCGGAATTTATGCACAGGCTTTCCGTTTGCTGGATGTAGTAAATATGTTCGGTTTTCTTTTTGCGGGTTTATTGCTACCCATTTTTTCAAAAATGCTGAAACACAATCATTCTGTAAAAGAACTCACAGGACTTTCTTTTCGTTTGCTCATGGCTCCTGCCATAGCAATTGTTATGATATGCCTGTTTTTCAACTTTGATATTATGCAATTATTATACAAAGAGCATACTGTTGTTTCGGCAAAACTGCTTCCTGTTTTAATAGCATCTATTATTCCAATTTGTTCGGGCTTTGTGTTTGGCACTTTATTAACTGCACACGGAAAGTTAGATGAACTAAACCGCATTGCTATGATGGCAGTAGGAATAAATATTATTCTCAATCTTCAGCTAATTCCCGACTACAAGGCTCAGGGAGCTGCCACTTCAGCATTAATTACACAAATTTTCAATGCCGTTTTCCAGATTATTATTGTACGCAGAATATTTAAATGGGAAGTAAACTGGATGTTTATTTTAAGTCTTGCACTTTTTACAGTTCTAACGTTTACCTCAGGCTGGTTTTTATCCAACCTTGAGAATAGATTATTGGGAATTGCAGCGATGGCAGGCATTTCTATCATCCTTGCTTTTGCAACACGGCTTATCAGCATAAAAGGTATTTTTGCAATCCTTAAAGAAAAAGACGCATAAATGACATTTACCGGAACAGAGAACTATATCGCTTCACGCGAATTACAGATAGCAGTTAATGCAGCAGTATTACTCGAAAAACCTTTATTGGTGAAAGGTGAGCCCGGTACAGGAAAAACCTTGCTGGCACATGAGATTGCCGATGCCATGAAAAAGAAAATCATCACTTGGCACATTAAATCCACCACAAAAGCACAGCAGGGATTATATGAATACGATGCTGTTTCGCGTTTGCGCGATTCACAATTAGGTTCTGAGAAAGTACACGATATTGCTAACTACATAAAAAAAGGAAAACTTTGGGAAGCCTTTGATGCAGATGAACAGGTAGTATTGCTGATTGATGAAATTGACAAAGCCGATATTGAATTCCCGAACGACTTATTACTGGAATTAGACAAGATGGAGTTCTATTGCTATGAATTACAAAAAACAATAAAAGCTAAAATACGCCCCATTGTTATCATCACATCCAATAATGAGAAGGAATTACCCGATGCATTTTTGCGCAGATGCTTATTTCATTACATCCGCTTCCCGGACCGTAGCTTGATGCAACAGATTATTGATGTGCACTATCCAGACTTACAGGAAGAATTGGTGGATAATGCTATGAATATATTTTACCGTTTGCGTGAGCTCAAAGGCATTAAAAAACGCCCGGGCACAAGCGAACTTCTTGATTGGATTAAATTACTGACAATGGAAACCTTGCAGGAAGGCGAACTGAAAAGTGTGGATTTAAAAACAAAATATCCTCCTCATATCAGTGCTTTGTTAAAAAACGAACACGATTGGGAAACGCTTTATAATCCTAACAGAAGGTATTAGCCGAGATTTTTTTTACGTGCAGCAGCCATTTTAGCCGGCATCTGAAAGGTGATAATGTGCCAGAACATTACAAAATCAGAGCCTAAACTATAAAGCGGATACTGAAAGGTTGCTGGTTTATTTTTCTCAAAAGCAAAATGCCCTACCCATGCAAAACCATAGCCTGCAAAAGGAATAGCTGCAAAAAATCTCCAATCAAGAGTGTAAAGAAAAGTGAAGAACAAACCAATCACTATTCCAGTTCCTATAAAATGCAGCGTTCTGCAAACAGTATCCTGATGCTCTGTTAGGTAATAAGGATAGAATGCCCAAAAAGATTTAAATTTTTTTTCAGTTGACATATTTTGAGTATTTATATGGGTTAATATGTTTTAACTTTTGTTTTTGTCAGCCCTTCCAGTATTGAAGTGGTAATGGATAAAATTACGCTAAAAAACAGCGCCCACCAGAAACCATCGACAAAAAATCCATCAATCAACTTACTTGCCAGTAAAATAATTCCGGCATTAATTGCAAGTAGAAATAAACCAAGAGTAAAAATAGTGAATGGAATGGTTAGCAAAACCAAAACTGGTTTTAAAAAGGTATTGAGAAAAGCCAACACAATAGCTATCAACAAAGCATTAGTGAAATTAGTAACATCTATACCGGACAACAACCAGTCGGTAAAGAAAACAGCTAACCCCGAGATAAGCAGTTTTAATATAATCTGTGCGAATGAACTTTTTTGCATAACGACACAAATGTATAAACATTTTTAATCAGCATCTTTGCGCCCGTTATGAAAAAAGCCTACCTGCAAATGCACATTGCCATCTTCCTCTGGGGCTTCACAGGAATATTGGGCAGACTGATAGAATTACAGGAAGGGTTACTGGTATGGTATCGCATGCTGATTACCATAGTCGCTCTGTTTGCGCTGATTAAATACAATGGTGAATTCAAAAAAATATCGTGGAAAGAATTTAAAAGCGTTGGCTTTGTGGGTGCGCTGATTGCCATTCATTGGGTAACTTTTTATGGGGCTATTAAGTATTCAAATATCTCCATCGCGCTCAGTTGTTTTTCGTCCACCGCATTATTCACTGCTTTTATTGAACCGTTTATGAATAAACGTAGAATAAGCAAAGCTGAACTATTTTTCGG
This sequence comes from Bacteroidota bacterium, assembly GCA_947479755.1. GTDB lineage: Bacteria > Bacteroidota > Bacteroidia > SXHM01 > SXHM01 > SXHM01. The sequence goes on along the minus strand of CANKAM010000012.1, from coordinate 37,703 downwards.
TCTTGTAACAATAGCAGGCATTTACCTTATTTTTCATTTTCAAAAATTGTATGCTACCGGAATTATTCTTGCGCTAATTAGTTCTGCACTTTGCTCGGTTTTCACAATTAAAAACAAAGATCTGGTAGGTACACACGCACCAGGAAACCTTTTGTTTTATGAATTACTGAGCGGTATTGCTCTTCTTACTTTACTAATGCCTTTTTATTTATGGGCATTTCCTACTGACAGGTATTTCCCCGATGCAAGCGATTGGTTTTACTTAGCTATTTTAAGTCTTGCGTGTACTGTTTTCGCCTTACGTATTTCTTATAAAGCATTACAGAAAGTTACACCCTTTACTATGAACCTGTCTGTGAACCTTGAACCTGTTTACGGAATCATTCTGGCTTTTCTTGTTTTTCATGAAGAGAAGGATTTGAACGCAGGTTTTTATGCCGGAACTTCACTTATTATTCTTTCGGTGGTGGTACACTCGCTGTATAGATTTAGAAGTGTTAGAAAAGAACGAAAATTAAAAGAAGCGTAAAGCAGTTTCATTTAGTTTCTCTACCGCAAGAGAAATATTCCACTTTTTCACGTTCCGTCTCTCCACATAATTTGAAACTGCACGCAGCTGAATAGTCGGGATTTTAAAATGATTGCAGGCATAGAAAAAAGCTGCTCCTTCCATACTCTCCACATCGGGATTGTAAAGCGCAACTACTTTTGAAATACTCTTTTTATTTCCATGAACTGTGTTTACAGTTATGCCTTTTACTTTTTTTAAACCTTTCAAAGCAGGAGAAGCAAACTTATTTACAGGTTTCAGAAAAATCTCTCTCTTATCAGCAAACTTAATATCGGCAAGATTCAGAAAATCTTTACCGTCTTCTGCGCCTAACTCTGAAAAAATATCTTCTGTAATATTTACCACTTCTCCTATTTTCATGTTGCGATTAAAACTTCCGCAAACACCAAGATTTATTGCTAAATCATATTTTTTTTCAGAAAATCTTTTGGCAAGACTAAAGGTAGTTGCCACCATTCCAACGCCTGTAATTAAAACATCAGGTTTAAACTTTAAACCTTTCAGGTTGTTAAGTAAAGGTTCAATTTCACGCTTTGTTGCAGCTACAATCAGAATGTTCATCACGCAAAAGTAGGATAAACCTGAAATTTTAAGGGTATTCCTATATTTGACCAATTATTAAAAAACATGGTTTACATAACACGAAGAGAACATTTCAATTCGGCACACAAACTGAACGTTGCGGAATGGAGTGAAGAAAAAAACCTGGAAGTATTCGGAAAATGTGCTAATCCTAACTGGCATGGTCATAATTATGAATTGGAAGTAACTGTAAAAGGTGAACCAAATCCTGTTACCGGTTTTGTAATCAATCTTAAAGAACTGAGCACTATTCTGCGCACAAAAATCACCGACAAACTTGACCACAAAAACATGAACATGGATGTTGATTTCATGAAGGGTGTGCAGCCTTCAACCGAAAATGTTGCAATTAAAATATGGGAACAGATTTACAGGGATGTAAATGCGCTGGGCTGCGAACTGCACTGCGTTAAAGTAAAAGAAACAGAAAATAATTCAGTAGAATACTATGGGTAACCACGATGAAGATTTGGATTTCGGCTACAAAAAAATAGACCGATACAATTTAAAAATCACCAAAAAACTTTCTAAAAATTACCTCAGTGTTTTGCAAGGGATTGGTGAAAACACCGAACGTGAAGGTTTAGTAAAAACGCCTGAGCGTGTGGCAAAAGCCATGCAATTCCTTACTCACGGTTATGAGCTTGACCCTGAAGAAATCCTGCGTTCGGCATTGTTTAAAGCAGAACACAACCAGATGGTAATTGTAAAAGACATTGAACTTTACTCACTGTGCGAACACCATTTGCTTCCTTTTTTCGGCAAGGCCCATATTGCCTACATCCCCAACGGACACATTGTAGGGTTAAGCAAACTGCCCCGCATTGTTGATGCTTTTGCAAGACGTTTACAAGTACAGGAAAGATTAACTGACCAAATCCGCGATTGCCTTCAAAAAACATTGAACCCTCACGGAGTAGCTGTGGTTATTGAAGCTTCGCATCTCTGCATGCAGATGCGCGGTATCCAAAAACAGAATTCTTCTACTACTACTTCAGCATTCACAGGAGAGTTTTTAAATGAAACAACACGAGCAGAATTTATTAGTTTAATTTCAGCAAAACTGCACTAAATGAAAGCATATATTTTTCCCGGACAAGGCTCTCAGTTTTCGGGAATGGCAAAAGATATTTACGAGCGCTCGGCAGAAGCAAAGCAACTGTTTGAAAGAGCCAATGAAATTCTTGGCTTCCGTATAACCGACATTATGTTTTCGGGAACAGAAGAAGAACTGAAACAAACCAAAGTAACACAGCCCGCTATTTTTCTGCATTCTGTTATTCTGGCAAAAACATTAGGTGAAACCTTTCAGCCGCAAATGGTGGCAGGTCATTCACTGGGTGAATTTTCAGCACTGACTGCTATCGGTGTTTTAAGTTTTGAAGACGGATTAACCTTAGTTTCAAAACGGGCACAAGCGATGCAAAAAGCATGTGAAGCGAAACCAAGTACCATGGCAGCTATTCTTGGACTGGAAGATGAAGTGGTGGAAAGAATTTGTGCTGAGATTGCTGAAGAAGTGGTTGTTCCTGCTAACTACAATTCACCGGGACAACTAGTTATTTCAGGCTCACTGAGAGGAATTGAAATTGCCTGCGAAAAAATGAAAACCGCAGGAGCAAAACGCGCATTAGTGCTGAATGTTGGCGGTGCATTTCACTCACCGTTGATGCAACCGGCAAAAGAAGAATTGCAGCAGGCTATTGAATCTACTATGTTCAATACCCCTCCTTGTCCAATTTACCAGAATGTGAGTGCTACACCAATTGCAAATGGCTCGCACATTAAAGCAAATCTTATTCTGCAATTAACTGCTCCCGTAAAATGGACACAAACTATGAAACAGATGCTGGCTGACGGTGCCACTTCATTTACAGAAGTTGGTCCTGGTGCTGTGTTACAGGGATTGGTTAAAAAAGTAAACAGAGAAGTTGCAACGGCTTCGGCTTAGGAAGCCTCACACTTCACTCTCCAACGGACCGCGCAAAACCTACCTTCCTCCAAAATTCAGGTTCAGACCAATGGTGATGAAGTTGATATCATACCCAACTTCAGCAAAAACTCCAAGAGCAGGTTTGAAATAATAAGCAGCACCAACGAAACCTCCAAAATGTGGATGAACTGAATTGCTGTAAGGGTTAAGCGGATCGCCACCATTATTAGCAATATTAAATCTTACTCCGGCAGATGCTCCTGCATACGTATCCAATTTATCTACTCCCCAATTGTGGTGCCACGCGCTACGAGCAGCAACAATAAAATTAGACCACGAATAATTATATGTTGAGCCCAACCACCTGTTTCTATAACCCTGATAGGTATATCCAAAGGTTGCACCTAGTGTAACCACACCCGGGCCTGCTTGCCAAAAAGCATGTTCATAATTAATTTTAACTCCCGGTGAAAAACCCGAAAAATAATAACGATTGGCCATTCCAATTCCGAAACCAAGAACGTTTGTGCCCTTTACTACAGGTCCGTCTGCTACTACTGCTGATGAAGCCAAAAGGCTTAATACTATTGCTATAAAACTGATTTTTGAGAATATATTTTTCATGTATATTTTTTATTTACGGTGCGAAATTATTAAATTTCTATTTCATGTGATATGATTAAGATATGAGTTTCATCATTAATAAATTATCTAATTTTGACCTATGCATGTAAACGATTACCTTTCTAAAGAAGAAATAAAACAGCTTTTAAAAAAGTCTGATTTAAAAGCTGCGTTTGAATTTCTGCATACCTGGGTGTGGATAGCTTTTGCCTTTGCGCTTGCAGGTCTTTTTCCAAATCCATTTACAATTATTGTTGCCATGTTTATTCTTGGCGGAAAACAATTAGCCTGCGCAATTCTTATGCACGACACTTCGCACCGGAGTATGTTTACCAGTAACGGTGCAAATGATTTCTGGGGAAACTGGCTGGGCGGATATCCAATTCTGCATGATACCATTCGCTACCGCCCTTATCATTTAACGCATCACGTAAAGACAGGAACTACGGAAGATCCTGACCTTTCACTCACCAAAGGTTACCCTACTACAATTGCAAGCTTTATAAGAAAAGTAGTACGTGATTTGTTGGGTGCAACCGGAATCAAAGGATACATAGGCGTTTTAGCCATGCACTTCGGTATTCTGAAATATGAGTTAGGCGGACGCATTGAAAAGATAAATCAGAAAGGAAGAAACATTGGTGAACTAATTTCCACTTCGGGTAAGAACCTTGCCGGACCTGTTACCGCCAACCTTATTTTATTTGGAATTCTATGGCTTGCGGGAGCTCCGTGGTTATATTTATTGTGGATTGGGTCACTGCTTACAACCTATATTTTTTCTATCCGCATACGCTCTATTGCTGAGCACAGTGTTGTTCCCGACCAGCTGGATGACATGAGAAATACAAGAACTACTTACGCTAATTTTTTTGAGAAAATATTATTTGCTCCTCATCATGTTAACTATCATGCCGAACATCATTTGCTGATGACCGTGCCGAGTTATAACCTGCCTGCCATGCACCAACTTATTAAAGAGCGCGGCTATTTCAAAGATGGTGGTTTGCTGGAAAATAATTATGTGAGCATAATTAAACTGGCAATTAAAAAGACTCCATAGGCGATAGTCCATAGTCACTTTAACTGCTGTTTTTTTTCTTTCTTTGCGCCTTCGCGCCTTTGCGGTGAAGTATTTATCCCTTGACTTATAACCCAGACGATACCATCATTGCCCTCTCCACTCCCCCGGGAAGCGGAGCCATTGCGGTTTTGCGCTTGTCGGGAAGCAAGGCATTTGAGTTTACAAACAAGGTTTTTCGTTCTGCTTCAGACAAAGATTTTTCATTCTTCAAAAGTCATACGCTGCATTTCGGAAACATTTATGAAGGCGATGAATTGCTGGACGAAGTTGTTATCAGTCTTTTCAAAAATCCTAATTCGTTTACGGGCGAGGATGTGGTAGAAATATCCTGCCACGGCTCAGCATACATTCAGCAGCGGTTATTTCAGTTATTTATAAAACTGGGAGCACGCGTTGCCAATCCCGGTGAATATACCATGCGTGCGTTTATGAATGGACGCATGGATTTATCGCAGGCAGAGGCGGTGGCAGATTTGGTGGCATCTTCCTCTGAAGCATCGCACCGCATTGCACTTCAACAAATGCGAGGTGGTTTTTCGAGCGAGATAAAAGAACTGCGTGAGCAACTGATTCATTTTGCTTCCATGATAGAACTGGAACTGGATTTCAGTGAAGAAGATGTGCAGTTTGCTAATCGTGAGGAATTGAAAACGCTTGTCACTAATCTCATAGCTCACATCACACATCTTGCCTCATCTTTCGCGCTGGGCAATGTGATTAAAAACGGAATTCCCGTTGCTATTGCAGGCGAACCAAATGCAGGGAAATCAACGCTGCTGAATGTTCTGCTGAACGAAGAACGCGCCATAGTTTCTGATATTCCCGGAACAACACGCGATACTATTGAAGACGAAATTACGCTTGACGGAATTCGTTTCCGATTTATTGATACTGCCGGAATTCGTGAAACAACAGATAAAATAGAATCGCTTGGCATAGGGCGTACATATGAAAAAATTAACGCTTCGTCTGTTGTAATTCTATTGTTTGATGCAACGCTTTCGGATGCGGTAAAACTTGAGGCTGCAATCAAAGGAGTGAAAGAAAAAACCGGAGAAAACACAAAAGTAGTAGTGGTTGCCAACAAGAGTGATTTAGGAAATGAGGCAGACCTAAGGGATATATTTTCAACCGTTGAAGACCTTATTTTTATTTCGGCAAAACAGAAAATAAATATTGACGGATTGAAAAGCAAACTGCTGCAACTTGCCAATGCCGATTTACTGAACAGCGGGCAAACCATTGTTACCAATGCACGTCACTTCGAGGCGCTTAACAATGCCAATGTTGCTTTGAAAAATGTTTACACAGGTTTAGAGAAAAAAATACCGGGTGATTTGCTTGCCGTTGAAATACGCAGAGCATTATACCACCTTTCAGAAATACTTGGTCAGGTTACTTCAGAGGACTTACTGGGTTCTATCTTTAGTCGCTTTTGTATCGGTAAATAACGTCATCCGATAGCTATCGGATGCGAGCGATAGCGAAGCAATCTTTCAACTATGAGATTGCTTCGGTCGTTCCTCCCTCGCAATGACGAAATACTACGGCTTCAGAAATTTCAAAATCTCGGTTTCGTAAATGGATTGCGTTACCGAAATATCACCATTCTTGAAATAGAATACACCACCCCATCCGTAGGTTTTCTTTTCATAAACGGTAACACTCCCCGAGCGATTCATAACGTAGCGTTTAATGGTGCAATCCTTTTCCTTCAGTGTTTCTTCAGTCAGTCCTTCGGGGTAGATACGAGAGAGGTCAGAAAGGAACTGTGCTCTTTTCTCTGCCTCACTCATTTGAGAATTCTTGGTTTTTGACTGCGCATCCTGAAACTGTTGCTTACGTTGTTCTGCATCCAGCAACTTTGCGTCCGCCTGATTCTTTGCATTTTCTCTTGCCTTAGCTTCTGCTTCTTCTCTTAACCTTTTTGCTTCTCCCTGTTTCAAGGCTTCTTCCATTTGTTTCTGGAGGGCAGCATCTTCGGCAGCTTTGCGGTCGGCCTCTGCTTTTGCTTTTGCCTCTGCTTCCAGTCTCAGGCGCTTTTCATTTTCTTTGCGTTCAAATTCTGCTTCTGCATCGGCAGCTGCTTTGGCTTTGGCTTCAGCCTCAGCTTTCAGACGTTGTTCTTCGGCAATTTTGGCTGCGGCAGCTGCGGCTTTTGCATCCGCTTCTTCCTTCAATCTTTTCTGTTCGGCCTGGCGCTTTTCTTCTTCCAGTTTGGCAGCTGCGGCAGCGGCTGCATTTTTCTTTTCTTCTTCCAGTCGTTTTGCTTCGGCAATGCGTTTTTCCTCTTCCATTTTAGCGGCAGCAACAGCAGAGGCAGCGGCCTTTTTCTCTTCCTCTATGCGATTTTGCTCGGCAATACGTTTTTCTTCTTCCAGCTTAGCAGCAGCGGCAACTGCGGCAGCGGCTTTCTTTTCTTCCTCCAGTTTTTTTGCATCGGCATCACGTTTTTCCTGCTCCATTTTGGCAGCCGCTGCTGCAGCGGCAGCGACTTTCTGTTCTTCTATCAAACGCACTTCTTCTTTTGCTCGTCTTTCCTGTTCAATAGCAGCAGCAGCTTCTGCGGCTGCTATTTTTTTAGCTTCTTCAGCTTTCTGTATTTCCAGAATACGCTTTTCTTCGGCAGCTGCTGCGGCTGCGGCAACGGCAGCAGCTTGCTTTTCTTCTTCAATACGTTTCTCTTCAATGATGCGCTTCTCTTCGGCTGCTGCGGCTACAGCGGCTGCGGCAACGGCAGCGGCTTGCTTTTCTTCTTCCACACGCTTTTCTTCAATTACGCGTTTTTCTTCGGCTGCTACGGCAGCGGCAGCGGCAACAATAGCTGCCTGCTTTTCTTCTTCTACGCGTTTTTCTTCCTGTACACGTTTTTCTTCGGCTACTACTGCTGCTGCTGCAACTTCAGCTGCTTTCTTTTCTTCAGCTACGCGTTGTTCTTCTATTACTCGTTTTTCTTCTTCAATACGGGCAGCTTCCTGTTTGGCGCGGGCTTCTTCCTCTGCTTTTTTCTTTTCTAAATTTTGTTTGTTGGCACTTACCGCATTCTTATTGGATGGTGGTTTTTGTTCGGGCTTGGAAGTAGTGAAATCAATTCCGAAAAAGTTGAAGCCGCCTTTTTTCTCGTCTTCTATGAGGTCAATTTTTTCTGCCACTTCTGGAACGGGTTCAAATATCAGGCTGAACTCGTGCGTAAGTCCTTTGTATTGCATTACCTGTTTATTGGGGCAATACTTGATGTTGACGGCTTTAATGAGTTTGTATTTGGCACCGGAATAAAGATCGCGGATGAAGAACTGGTCGCCAATGCAAAAGCCGCCTTCAAATTTTACATCGTTATGATTGGTGTATTTAAAATGTACGATGGTATTGCTTTTGGTATTTTCAATTTTCACAATTTCCATTGCGCTTGATTCTTTGGCGGTGTAGGCAGGATTGAAAATAGAATCGCGCTGGGGTTTTGCAACGGCAACAACTTCGGGTATGGCAAGGTATTCGTCTTTCCACTCGCCTTCAAACAAGGTGCTGTCGGCATTGTAGTATTGGCCTTTTCCGTTTTTGCCGCTGTTCCATTCGCCTGTAAAAAATGATTTGTTGGCAAAGGTCATGGTTCCTTGTCCCTGACGGATATCTTCTTTGTAACTTCCGGTATAGGTTTCGCCTGATGTCCATGTAAAGGTTCCCTGTCCGTCCATTTTATCGTTCTTGAATTCGCCTGTATATTTTTCGCCCGATTTGTAAAAGAATGTTCCCTGACCGTTCTGAACATCTTCTTTCCAGTCGCCCTCGTACTTATCACCATTGATGTAGCTGAACGTTCCCTTTCCGCTTTTCTTTCCCTCTTTCCATTCGCCTGAGTATTTGCGGCCATCGGTATAGTTCATGCTTCCCTGCCCGTTCTGGCGGCCTTCTTTAAATTCTCCTGTATATTTTTGTCCATCGGGCCAGATGATGGTTGCGGTGCCGTTCAGTTTTCCGCGTGCCCATTCGCCTTCGTATTTGCGGCCATCCATGTAGGTCATAACACCCTGCCCCGATTCCTTTCCGTTGCTGAAATTACCCATGTATTTCTGTCCATCGGCCCAGGTCATAACACCTTGTCCGTTTTGCTGATTAAAATCCCAGGGGCCTACGTATTTTTTTCCATCAGCCCAGGTCATGGTGCCTTGTCCTTTCTTTTGTCCGCCTGCCCAATCGCCCTCGTATTTTCTTCCATCGGGGAAAGTGGCATTTCCTTTTCCGCCACGCTGGTCGTCTTTCCACTCACCGCTGTAAGTTTCGCCATCAAAATACGTCATGTCACCTTTACCGTTCTTTTTGCCATCCACCCAGTCGCCAATATATTTTTCGCCATTGGGCCAGGTAAACGTTCCCTGCCCGCTTTTTTTGTCGCCTGCCCAGTTGCCCTCGTATCGCTGCAAATCCTGTAACACGCTTACACCTTTGCCTACGCGTTTTCCGTCAACAAAGGAGCCGGTATATTTTTCACCGCTGGGATAAACAAAAGTGCCTTCACCGTTTTTGCAGTCGCCCGCAATACAGCCTGATTGGGAGAAGGTGAGAAGGTAAGAAAGTGAGAAGGTGAGAAAGAGTAAGAGTTTCTTCATAGCTAAAAAACGTTGCGTTGTTTATGCCTTGCAAACCTACTATTAAATGTTAAAAAACGAAATATTGAGAGATTAAATTTTGGTTTAAAATTAAGATGACAACCCTAGGGCGGATTAGTTCACAAAATATTAACGCTGCGGCTGACCTGCACGTTGTCATTTACTTTAGTTTTGCAGCCCTATGAAACAATTGCTTTTTTACAGCCTGCTGCTTTGCTGCGCAGGTGCTTTTGCACAGGAGAAAAAAACTTCTGACAAGAGTTTTGTGATTATGTCTTACAACGTTGAAAATCTGTACGACACCATTAACGACCCCGACAAAGACGATGAGGAGTTTTTGCCCGCAGGCAAACAAAAATGGACGGGTGAACGCTACACTAAAAAACTGGAGCAACTCTCAAAAGTGATTGTTGCGCTGAACGCAAAAAATCTTCCGGCAGTGATAGGACTGTATGAAATTGAGAACAGCACCGTAGTAAAAGACCTGGGTGCAACTGCGCTGCTTAAAAAAGGAAAATACGGGGTGGTAAATTACAACAGCCCCGACAAGCGCGGTGTGGATGTAGCCATGCTGTACCGCAAAGACAAACTGAGCATACTCAGCAGCAAACCCTTGTATGTACGCCTTCCCGAAGAGCCACCCTACCCTACCCGCGACATACTTTACGTGAAAGGACTGGCCGCAAAGAGCGATACGCTGCACCTGTTCTTTAACCACTGGCCTTCGCGCAGAAGCGGTGCAGATGAAAGCGAGAAAAACCGAATTGCCGCAGCTGCGGTACTAAAGCATTCGGTTGATTCTATTTTTAAAACTTCGGCAACGGCACGCATCATTATTATGGGCGATTTCAATGATTATCCCGATAACAACAGTATTGTAAAAACGCTGGGAGCTGATACCATTTCACAAGCCGGTAAAACAAGCGGTTTATTTAATCTTACCTATGCGCATGAAAAGAAAAACGAGGGAACCTATAACTATAAGGGCGACTGGGGAATGCTTGACCAGTTTATTGTATCGTATGGTTTGCTGAATGCATCAAAAGGTTTGCATGTACACAGCAACGCTGCTAAAATTTTAAAAGAACAATGGATGCTGTATACCAATAAAGAAACGCAGGAAAGCAAGCCCAACGCTACCTACGGAGGCGAGAAGTATTTTGGGGGATATAGTGATCACTTGCCTATTTATATGGAGGTGTTTAAAGATTAAACAAAAAAGGACGAGAGGTTAGAGGAATCTCTTAAAAAGAAACCGTTTCATAAAATAAGATTCCTCGCTGAAACGCCCGCCCGAACGAATGAATTCGTTCATTCGGGCAGGCTCGGAATGACAATAATAACAGGCTAAATTGGAGGGGGAGGCAGGGCGAGCTTCGCTCGCCCTGCCTCCCCCTCCCTTCCGTTACAGCAATGACTGTCATTCCGACCGCAGGGAGGAATCTCTTAGTTTGAACCTCAAACAATTTTAAACAAAAAAGGAACGAAGAAAAATCTTCGTTCCTTTTTTTTGCAGAGTGGTGAAACTCGTGTTAAGAGATATGCACCACCCTTACCGTAGTCCAGTTGCTGCTGTTGGCGGGAGTGGTATGATTAACCCAACGAAAAAAACAATACAATGTTTTTCCCGCTGCCGAAGCCCCAAAGGGCACTGTAAAAATTGATTTGGGGCTGAAGTGAGTAAGCTGGCAATCATCAGCCGAAGCAGGTGCCGCAGGCGTTGCAGCCGAACCGCCTGAGGGAGTTCCGGGTGTGGGTGTGCCCGAACCGCCTCCGGGTGCAGGGGCAGCAGCAGGATTTATAATAATGTATTTCATTTCAATGCCATCGGCCAGAGAGTGGCGACTGGCACGGGTAGCATCCTGAGTTACACGCACACGAAACTGCACCGCACCCCCGCCTGCTGCTTTTGCATCGGCTACGGGTATGTCGGTAATTGCTCCTCGGGTGGTGCGGGTGGTATCGCGCAGCGGAAGATTAAGCGTAGTACGGTCGGTTGAGTTAAACGCGCTTGCAGGAATATCATCATAAATAGTGCGCAGGGTGTCTTCAATTAATTCGCGCAGATCATCACGGTCGCCACGATTTTGTTTGGTGCTGGTGGCATCGCTCTGGCTCAGCGGAAAAACAATATCCCACTGCGTTTTTTGGGTGTTTAAATCACCAAGATTTACAGCCGAAATACCCAGCCGTGCCGAATTGGCGGGTAAATTAAGGTAATTGAATACCTGGTTAAAATAGGTGTTGAACGAATCGTTCTCAGTTGGAAAGGGACCTCCTGTTGGCATGGTTGTTTAGTTTTAAAGGATTAATAATTATTGGAGTTGGTAGTTGAGTTTTTTTTTCGGTGGAGCAATTGGTTAATTCACATACGGTTGTTCCCAAAGCATCAGCTATTTTATACAGATGCAGATAGCCGGGATTGATAATGTATTGTTCAAGTTGTTGTATGTATTGCTTATCAAGTCCGGCCATGTTTGCAAGCAGGGTTTGAGTAAGTTGTTCTTTCTCGCGCAAGCGCTTTATTTTGTTTACCAGTTGTATCAGGTGTTTTTCGGTGTAAGCAGTTTCCATTTGCCGACATTTTTTGCCAAATATCTGTCAAGGTCAACGATTGATTGACAATAAATAATTGTCGGGCAGTAAATTTTTTTTGAGGGGCAGCTAAAACCCTTGCTGCTGTAGTAACAACTTCTAAAGCGGTGGTACAAAAAAAATAACTTCCGGTTGCAACTTTTAAACCTACGGTAGCAACTACCAAAGCTCCGGTAACAACTTATAGGTTAGAAGTTATTACTACTAACTTAGAAGTTGTAACTACTAAGTAAGAGGTTGTAACTTTTCGTTTTCAGGGGGCTAATACAGGGTGGGTAGTTGCTACTATAAAGTAAGAAGTTATTACTACTTCATTATAAGTTGTTACCGGAGGTTTAGTTGTTGTAACTACTAAGTTAAAAGTTGCAACTTTAGGTTTAGAAGTTGCAACTTTAAGGTTGGAAGTTGTAACCGGAGCTTTGGCTTTTATGACTGCTTGGGGGGAAGTTGTGACTTTATGAGGTGCTGCGCACAAGTAAAGAAGTGTAATCAACTACCGCACTTACTTTGCGACTATGACTTTCTCTGTTTTTACTTGCTGCCCCTTTTCATCAAATACTTGCAGCACATACAACCCCTGCGGCAAATTGCCAACATAAAGTTTATTGCTTTTGCTTACTTCTGCAACTATTTGACCGAGTGTATTGCAAAGTTTTAACAAGGTAGGACTATAACCGCTGACGGTTAATTCCGACTTGACAGGGTTTGGAAAAAAAGAAATTTTTCTTTCTTCCACTTCTTCAATTCCTGAAATAAAATCACATTGACCACCATATTCAATAGTATCATTATTTCTAAAACAGAGTAAATCATTGTGTTCTTCAAAGTAACCATAAACATTTGTGAATAAACCCATAGTTGTTCCAACACCTTCTATCAGATATACATTACCATCGCCCGCTCCTAATAGATGAAACCTTTTTGCGTAGTGTGTATCCAATAAAATTGAATCGATTACCCCTATATGGAAAGTGTCTTCTGAACCATATCCATTAAAATTTTCATAATAAAAGGTTTGGTTAAACACATCTCCTGTATTTAAATTAAAATCATACAACAATACCTCATTTGCAGAATCTTTTTCAAGATAATAAACCATTTTATTAATTGTATCATCTCTTAATCCACCAACATATCCATCATCAAAGTAATTTCCATTTTCAAGTGCTCTACCTGACCTGAAATTTTTTTTATAGTTATTTGTATTAATCAACGTATCACCTTCAAGTATGTATTGAAATGTTATGCAAATATCACTTGTCCACCATGGGTCAAGGCACAACACGCTTCCATATTGCTCTTTCCAGTAACCATTGGTTTTCGGAAAGGGATTATATGTTTGAGCGTAGTCACTAAGACTAATGAATAAAAACAAAGAAAGAAAAAAGAGGTTTTTCATGACACTTTATTTTACCTCAAATCTAAAACAATATCTTCAAATACAAACCAAACGCGGACTCCACGCAAGACGAGAACGGCAGCCACTAATATGTGTATCTCCCTAAAACACCATCTTAAACCCCACCCCATAAGGCGTTGCCGACATGGAGTAACTCGTTTTTGAAAAGCGCTTGTAATTGCTTTTGTAGATAAAGTAAAACGAGGTATCAAACAGCAAGAGAAAAGCGCCCTGGAAAATCAGTGATTTACCATAGCCGTCTAATAGGTCGGGGTTCTTTTTCAATCGGGGCGAATAATAATTCATTGCCATGCCGCTGCCGATGTAGAGTACATCCAGAAAAGAATTCATCAGCATCAGGCGTTCTATTTTTTGTTGTCCGTTGCTGAGGGTTAGCAGGTCGTAGTTGTTAAAATCCTTGCGGTAAACATGTGCCAGTCCAAATCCGGCAATGGTGGCGTTTACCACATTCCAGTAGATGTTCATGTGGTAAAAATATTTGTTGTAGGGTGCGCTGGGGTTGTCCATCAGTGCAAACGAAGTGGCAAAATTGGCAACGCTCCAACTTGCCAGCGTAATGTGCATGGCCCACTGCGTTTTTTTGTTGCGCAGGTTGTAAGTATCAAACGCCAGTTTGTTTTGCGCTGAAGTATTTTCAAACGCAAACACAGCAAGCACAAAAAACAGGATTATCTTTTTCATAAAATCTAAATCTTCCAACCTCGGACATCGGACTTCGGACATCCAACCTCCAACATCTCATTTCAAAAGTATAAATTTTTAGCTTTGTCACTTCTTAAACTCTAAAAACACCATTATGTATAATCAAGGCATGTTGCGCGATGATGCGCTGAAAGGAAAAACCATTTTAGTAACCGGAGGCGGTACAGGATTGGGTCGCGCCATGAGCAAATACTTTTTAGAGCTGGGCGCTAACGTAATTATTGCCAGTCGCAAACTACCTGTTATAGCACAGGCAGCAAAAGAACTGCAGGCCGAAACAGGAGGCAATGTACTCGGACTTTCGTGCGATGTACGCAACTACGAGGAAGTGGAAAAAATGGTAGCTGCCGGCATTGCAAAATTCGGAAGAATTGATGTGCTGGTAAATAATGCTGCTGGAAATTTTGTTAGTCCTACCGAGCGTTTAAGCCATCGCGCCATTGATACCGTAGTGGATATTGTTTTGCGTGGTTCCTATAATTGCACACTTGCATTAGGTAAAATCTGGATTGCCGAAAAACAAAAAGCGGCAGTATTGAGTATTGTAACAACGTATGCGTGGACAGGCTCGGGCTATGTAGTTCCTTCGGCTATGGCAAAAGCGGGAGTATTGGCGATGACCCGCTCCTTAGCCGCAGAATGGGGCCGCAACGGAATTCGTTTAAACGCGATTGCACCGGGACCATTTCCAACGGAAGGTGCTTTCAGCCGCTTGTTTCCTGAAGAAGTATCCAAAATGATGGACCCGAAAACAAAAATTCCATTGGGCCGCTACGGTGAGTTGCCTGAACTGGCAAACCTTGCTGCTTATTTAGTTTCTGACTTTTCTTCTTACGTGAACGGAGATGTAGTAACAATTGATGGTGGCGAATGGCTTTACGGTGGCGGAGAATTCAACATGTTCAGTCACATACCTAAAGAAATGTGGGACATGCTCGAACAGGCCATCCGCACCACAAATAAAAAGTCAAAAGAGTAAAAAGGCTGTCACCCTGAGCGTAGTCGAAGGGTCTCATATAAACCTTATAAAATGAAACAATACCACGACCTTATGCGCCATGTGCTGGAAACCGGCACAAAAAAAGAAGACCGCACCGGAACCGGAACACAAAGTGTTTTCGGCTACCAGATGCGTTTTAATTTAGAAGAGGGCTTTCCGCTGCTGACCACAAAAAAGCTACATATACGTTCTATCATTCATGAGTTGTTGTGGTTTCTGCAAGGCGATACCAATATCAAATACCTGAAAGATAACAATGTTTCTATTTGGAATGAGTGGGCCGATGAAAACGGAAATCTTGGACCTGTTTACGGTTATCAGTGGCGCTCATGGCAGGCTCCTGATGGCAGAGTGATTGACCAGATCAGTAACCTGATTGCGATGATAAAAAAGAACCCTGACTCACGCAGATTGATTGTAAGCGCATGGAACCCTGCCGATGTGGACAAGATGGCCTTGCCACCTTGCCATACTATGTTTCAGTTTTATGTAGCTGATGGAAGATTGAGTTGCCAGTTGTATCAGCGCAGTGCCGATATTTTTCTGGGTGTTCCGTTTAACATTGCTTCGTATGCTTTGCTTACGATGATGGTGGCGCAGGTTTGCGATTTAAAGCCCGGTGATTTTGTGCATACCTTTGGTGACGCACATTTATATTCCAATCACCTTGAGCAAACCAAGTTGCAACTGAGCCGCGACTTTCGTCCGCTGCCAATAATGAAAATAAATCCGGGAGTGAAAGATATTTTCGGATTTAAAATTGAAGATTTTATGCTTGAGAATTACGATCCGCATCCACATATAAAAGCTGCTGTTGCAGTATAAATAATGTACCCTACCCTCTACGACCTTTTCCTCGACCTTTTTGGCATCAGCCTTCCGTTTTTAAAAATTGTGCAGACGTTTGGCTTCTGCGTAGCCATGGCCTTTTTAGGAGCTGCATGGACGCTTACCATTGAAATGAAACGCAAAGAAAAGCTGGGCGTAATGGGCGAAATTCAAATCCGCAAATACTGGAAAGGAAGACCTTTTCCTGCATCGGAATATATCTCCTCTGTTGCCATTGGTTTGGTAATGGGCTACAAGTTTGTGCCCATGCTCACACAGTTCAGTGAGGTTGTAAAAAATCCTCAGAATTATTTTCTCTCATTTGAAGGAAGTGTGATTGGTGCTGTGATTGGCGCAGCTCTGGCAGGCGCACTCAAATTCTGGGAAGACAAACAACAACGCCTTGCTGTTCCCGAACAGGTGGAAGAAACGGTTTATCCGCATCAGCACATCGGCACTATTACCATCATTGCCGCCATTGCAGGAATACTGGGAGCAAAACTATTTCACAACCTTGAAAATCTAGATGAATTTATGGCCGACCCGCTTGATGCTATTATCTCATTCAGCGGATTGAGTTTTTACGGTGGGCTGATTATCGGCTGTTATTTTGTTATCCGTTATGCACGCAAAAACAAAATCAAGCTACTTTCAATTTCCGATGCCAATGCTCCCGGACTTATTCTTGCATATGGCATTGGTCGCATCGGCTGCCAACTTTCTGGTGATGGTGATTGGGGAATTCCTAATGATAATCCAAAACCCGATTGGTTAAGCTGGGCACCCGATTGGATGTGGGCGTACAACTACCCCAACAATGTATTACACCTTGACCTGAAAAAAGATTTTGCATCAATGGGACTGGAAAGCATTACCGGTTATGCCTACCCTACTCCTATTTATGAAATACTGATGTCGTTTTTAATTTTCGGTATTCTGTGGGGCATCCGCAAAAAAATCACAACACCGGGAATGATGTTCAGCATTTATTTAATCCTGATTGCAATTGAGCGTTTGATTATTGAAACTATCCGCATCAATACCACTTACAACATTTTCGGCCACAAGATTACGCAGGCACAATTGCTGTCGGTTATATTGATTGCAATCGGAAGTTTTGGAATCTGGTACCTGAGAAAGAATCCAAAAAAGCTGGCAGAGCTTTAGCCTGCCAGTTCTTTTTCTTTCACTGTTTTTCCGGGATAAACTTTCAGTGCTTCGCTCAGGCATTTCATCGCTGCAGCAAGGTCTGTCAGGTTAAGCACATAACCAATACGCACTTCATCTAATCCTAATTTAGAAGCATAGAAACCGGTTGCAGGAGCCAGCATCACCGTTTGATTTTCGTAATGAAAATCTTCCAACAGCCAGCGGCAAAAGGTATCTGAATTATCAATCGGCAAGCGCGCTATTACATAAAATGCGCCTGTTGGTTTAGGGCAAAATGCACCCGGCATTTTATTAATTTCATTTACCACTAAAT
Organism: Bacteroidota bacterium; assembly: GCA_947479755.1. GTDB lineage: Bacteria > Bacteroidota > Bacteroidia > SXHM01 > SXHM01 > SXHM01. The sequence continues at coordinate 20,277 of CANKAM010000012.1, read as the reverse complement.
CTCTGCGCTGCACATATTCTGCAATTACTTCGTCAAAATATTCGTGCGGTGTTTCTAAAGATGCCTCGCCCAAAATTTGTCCTAATGAGGGCGGACTTAAACGTGCCTGAGCAAATTTCAAAGCAGTTGACATGACTTCTTTATTCTTTGAAATCATTACGCCAATCCTTGCTCCGCAAGCGCTATAGCGTTTTGAAATAGAATCAATAAGAATAACGTTCTGCTCTATTCCTGCCAGGTTCATAGCAGAAAAATGTTTTTTGCCGTCATAGCAAAACTCACGGTAAACTTCATCCGAAAAAAGATAGAGATCGTGCTTCTTTACAATATCACGTAACGCATTCAACTCACTTTCCGAATACAAATATCCCGTTGGATTATTCGGATTGCAAATGAGAATAGCTTTTGTTTTGGATGTAATGGCTTTTTCAAATTCTTCAACCGGAGGTAATGCAAAACCATTTTCAATAGTAGATGTAACCGCTTTTATCACTGCACCTGCTGCCGTTGCAAAGCCAAGGTAATTCGCATAAAAAGGTTCAGTTGTAATTATTTCATCACCCGGATTAAGACAAGTCATCAGCGCAAACGAAATTGCTTCTGAACCTCCGGTAGTAATCAGCATTTCATCAAAACCTGCATCAATGCCAATTCCTTTATAATAGTCCGAAAGTTTTCTGCGGTAGCTTTCATTACCTGCCGAGTGACTGTATTCCAGAACTTTCAGGTCAAGATTTTTTATTTTTTGAATAGCAATTTCTGGCGTCTTGATATCGGGCTGCCCGATGTTAAGATGATAAACTTTACGACCTTTCTTTTTAGCTACTTCTGAATAAGGAACTAATTTACGGATTGGCGATTCGGGCATTGCTTTACCCTTGATGGAGATTGTTGGCATGGTGCAAAAATAAAAAAATCCCTCCGCCTGAGGCGGAAGGATTTTTTCTTGTTTTGTATGCTTAATATTAGTTGCCTACAGGAGTTGCTCCTTCAGTAACTTTATTTACAGGAACACCTTCGTCAGCAGGCAGTGGCTCAACTGTACCTTTGATAGTAAGTTTAATATCTTCTGCGCTTCCGTTAGATTTAATAGTAACTGTTTTAGTGAAAGGCCCGATTCTTTTAACATCGTAGTGAACTTTAACTTCTCCGCTTTCACCTGGCGCGAATGGCTGGTTCAAAGGAGCTTTAGGAACTGTGCAACCGCATGAACCTGTTGCAGAAGTTAAAATCAAAGGCTGACTTCCTGCGTTAGTAAATTTGAAAACACAGTCACCGGATGGACCGCTTTCAGGATCCTGCATGATTTTTCCGTAATCGTTCTCCATTTTGTCGAACGTGATTTTTGTTGTTGGTGCCGGGTTTGGAGTTACAACTTGGGCGTTAGCCAAAGAAACTGCTCCTACAAACATGCCGATGAATAGAATTGTTTTTTTCATTTTGTTATTTATTGTTTAGGGTTATAATTCCTGTTTTGATGTGACAAAGTTATACTTATAATTTTCTTAGCCATGTTAACGAGTTGTTAAAAATATAAAATGTATTTTTCAATACCATTAAACCTTGAGAAAAATATCAAGTCATAGAGGCGTTACAATTAATCACTAATCTTAAAATAAATAACATGAAAACAATAAAATCAAGGCTGATTGCATCACTAATGATGCTTGCAACATCAGCCCTTCTCTTAAACGGATGTAAAAGAGAAAACCTGGATGACAATATGAATGCTGCGGAAGACAATGCCTTAGCTGAAGTAACATTCAATGATGTAAAATCAATTGCAGATGAAGCTGCTGAGGGCAGTTTAGCTTCTTACAAAACAGGCGCATCTAACGGAATCATGAGCACCTGCGCTACCATTACTCACGATACACTTTCTGACCCGCGCGTGCTAACTATTGACTTTGGTGATGTAAACTGCACCTGCAACGATGGAAGAACAAGGAGAGGGATAATCATTGTTACCTATTCAGGTCCATACCGTGAGCCAGGTCATGTTCACACCATTACTTTTGATAACTTTTTCGTGAACGACAATCAGGTGTTGGGAACAAAAACCGTTACCAACAATGGATATAACAATGATGGCAATCTCTACTATTCAATTGAAGTAGATGGAAGCATTATAAGAGCTAACGGTGCCGGAACACTTACATTTGTTTCAAGTCGTGTACGTGAATGGATTGAGGGCGAAGGCACACCTGAAAGAACTGATGATGTTTATTTAGTTACCGGAACTGCAAGCGGAACTAACTCTGAAGGTGGCTCATTCACAGCAGAAATAACTTCAGCGTTAAGAAGAGAAGTTGCATGCCACCAGTTTGTGAGCGGTACTGCGGAAGTTACTCCTGCCAACCGCCCAACCCGTTACATTGATTTTGGTGACGGAAGTTGCGATAACCTGGCTACTGTCACAGTAAACGGAAACGAGCACATTATTCAGTTGCATTAAAAAAGGTAATCAGTAATCAGTAATCAGTATTCAGTAATCGGTAATCGGTAATCGGTTTTTCCGGTTACCGATTTTTTTTAGACTGATTACCGATTACCGGCTGTTCAGTGATTACCGAACAAAACAACCTTATACTTCTCAGCCATTTTTTTTAGCTGCTCATTACTTATGTCGTGAATATTTCCGCTGCCGTGGCGGTTTTCAACCGTAACAACAAACACATGGTAATTATATTCAGCTGCCATTTTAAAATACGGTTCCATTTCCCACTCCAACGTGAAGGTGTTGTCAAGGAAAATTTTTTTCACACCGTTTTCCATAAAGGCTTTTGTGCGCTCCTCGCAATGTTTATAGGCTAAATGGTTTTCAGAAAATTCAAATTTATATTCTCCTGTTTGGGGATTGGTAAAATAATCATCAATAGAAAGAACGGGGAACTTGTTCTCACTTAAAACTCTTGCAAGAGTTGATTTTCCACTGCCGGGGAGGCCGCGCAGGATAATCAATGATTTCATTGCTCTATAGTTTCAGGCTTTTTGAACTCACCCTCCCACTTAGCAATAACAACAGTAGCAAGGCAATTGCCGATTACGTTTACGGAAGTGCGTGCCATGTCCATTAACTCGTCAATGGCAAGAATGATAAAGACCGGTTCAATCGGCAAATCAAACGAAGCCAAGGTGCCCAACAAAATAACCAATGAAGCGCGGGGAACGCCTGCTACACCTTTACTGGTTAGCATCAACGTAAACACCATAATCAGTTGTGTTGAAAGGGAAAGCTCAATACCGGCAGCCTGTGCCACAAATACGGAAGCAAGCGCAAGGTAAAGTGTAGTTCCGTCCAGATTAAAGCTATAGCCCATCGGCATTACAAAGGCTACAATCTTGCGCGGAACACCAATATTTTCCATGGCTTTCATGGCTTTCGGCAAAGCAGATTCAGAGGATGTAGTTGCAAAGGCAATAGAAACGGGTTCAATAATAGCATTGACAAATTCTTTGATCGGAACTTTGAAAAGCAATGCGATGGGAAGCAAAACAAAAAGAAGAAAAAACGTAAGCGCAGCATAAAGCGTAAGCAGCAGTTTCATCAGGTTCACTAAAATTCCCAAGCCCATGTGTCCAACCGTGTAAGCAATGGCAGCTCCAACAGCAATGGGGGCAAACATCATAATGATATTGGTGAATTTAAACATCACCTCGCTTAATGCTTCTACAAAATTCACAATGGGTTTGCGATGCTTTTCGCCAATCATGGCGGTAGCAATTCCGAATAAAATACTGAATACTACTATCTCCAAAACAGCACCATCATAAATACTTTTAGCAATATTTTCAGGGAAAATGTGAAGGATAATGTCGCTGATGGTTTGCTTGTGAACAGGAAGTTTATCTGTATCCGTAACAGGTGGGAGTTGAATCCCTGCTCCTGCCTTTGTGATGTTGATTGCTGCAAGTCCTATAAAAAGAGCGATGGTGGTAACAACTTCAAAATACAAAATGCTTTTCCAGCCCATGCGGCCAACTTGTTTTAGGTTGCTGTGGCCTGCAATGCCATAAACCAATGTTGCAAAAAGCAAAGGCGCAATAATGGTTTTAATCAGGCGCAAAAAAATCTGTGAAAGCACTTTCAGGTTTTGTGAGAATTCAGGAAAATCCAAACCAACCTCCACTCCTATCACCATGCTGATAAGGATAGTGGTTGTCAAAGACTTTCTTACAAAGGCATAATAGATAAGTGTAGAAAGAGCCAACCAGCGGAAAACAGTTAGTGCCAAGGGAGGAAATCCTATCCAGCCTTCAACAGCAGCAAATGAAAGTGCACCTGCCAAAGCAATAAGCACAACCGATAAAACAAGTAAATTCTTCTTATTCATTTCTTGTATTTTGAGCAGTTAAAATAGAAATAAAAAAAGGATTTGAAATTAATCAAATCCTTTTTCAGTGCACCCGAAGGGATTCGAACCCCAAGCCTCCTGATCCGTAGTCAGGTGCTCTATCCAGTTGAGCTACGGGTGCAAGTTTCCTTTTTTTGCAAAAAGGGCTGCAAATATATTATTTATCGTTCAAACAACAACTATTCATCTGCACCAGCCCCGGTAAATGATTTTACAAAGTTGCGTTTCTTAATCTCTGAACTCAGATTATACTGATAAGGCAACTCCCCTTCTTTTGTTTTTGCCATACGAGATTCAGGTTTGGCATCTTTTATAGGATTATTGAAATTAGGGTCAGATGAGATTGCACCTAATAAGCCTTTTGAATATTCAAAATAGTACCAAGTATCTTCTCCCGGTTCAAGATAGATTGCAAGCTTATCACCGCTACGTTTTTTAGTCAGTTCAATCATACCATACATCATTTTATTAAGCTCAACTTTGTTGGCGCTGCCCACTCCAAAATATCCTTTGTAACGGTATGAACTTGTATTGGTATTCCATTCTAATTTTACATCCGTGAGGAATAAACTCATACCCAATTCTTCAGGGAATTTTTTGAATGAACCATATAAATTCATCTCTGCTAATTTCTTATCACCTTTTTCTTTGCCCATTATTTCATACAAGGCTTTCTCGAAGTTATTGCCATAATACACTGCATCCAGTGGCGGGAAGAAAGTAGCCAGCCTTTCGGTCATTATTCGCATACTTTCATCGTTGAAGAAGAAATTCACACCAAGATAAAGATCAAACTTGGTTGAGTCATTATTCATGTTGTGATATACATAACCAACCGGAGTTAATTCAACCTGTCCCAGTTTTATTCCCAAATCAAGTTTCCCCTGCCCTGTGGCAATACAGCTTTCGCTAAGACTAATGTAATTGCCGGGAACTGTTGCACCTCTCAATTTTTCTTTATTAGAAATACGGTATTCCTTAGTTGCATTGTCATAAAACAAATACCCTTCAGCTGTTACAATATCTATATCTCCGGTATTGATTTTTGGTGATAAGAATGTTGGATAAATACGTGTAGAATCTTTCTGCAAAGCAATGCCTGTTGAAACTGCTTTTCCTGCTGCATCACGCGGATTTTTTTCAATCGGAATAAATATCTCTTTAGGATCAATTTCAGCATCAAATTTCAACCAGCTTGAACCAATTCCTTCGCAGTTCTGAACGATTCGCGTGCTGCCGGTATAACGCAAATTCGGTTTGCTGGCATACAGCTCAACTGTTCCTTTATATTTAAAATTAGGACTAAGCGTAAAGTTTTCCTCTTCCGCTACATCACCTCTTCCATAGGTTTGAAAAGCAGAATCAACTGTTAACGGATCAAGCTTTATCGCACGTTTCTGACCTGCTACATCCACATAGTCGTAGGTAGCTTTTCCCTTGTAACTTTTTCGCGAAGTAATATCTATAGTTGCATCATAAAAATTATGATACTTGGTGGTGCGGTTTGCCATGATTTTAGCACTTTCCAGCGTTTGCATACGGGCATGTTTAAGAATTAGCACATCGCCTCCATCAGGATAAATTTCCGCATCTGCGACATCAATCTTCTTAACATCCTGTGCTGCCAAGGTGTAATCCTTCAAACTGAAATGCGCTGATGGTGCAATGAACTGTAACGAATCCTGTGCAGGATGAACAGAGATAAATTTCGAACCTCCCATTTCCAAACTTTTCGGGTCGCTTCCGGTTGTAATTTCAATATCCTCTTTATCCATATACCATTTGAACTGGTCTATGTAACAGATATATTGGTTTTCAGGAAAATCAACAAATGAGCCTTGTCCGTTTGATTTGAATTCGCCCCATCGTTCTTTAAAATTGATGTGTGCATTTACGTTATCGGTAGAAAAAGCAAGCGAAGCTGCATCAGAACCTTTCAACTTAAAGTTGGACGTATCAGCCCTAAAATCTTCAAACTGATAAACAAACTTTTCCGACTCCAGTTCCGACTGAACAAATTCCATTTTACCATTTCCGGTAAGGCCTGTTGGCGTGAGATCGAGGCTGCCATGCAATACGCTTTGTGAGGCGTACATATCAATAGGACTATTGATTTTACTAACATAAAAATGCTCCTTTTTAGGCTCCCAGTGTATTGCTACATCTTTACCACTTGCAGGGGGGTACTGTACTCCTCCTGCCTGCTCACGCAGAACAAAATCCTGTGCCACTGCATTCATAGAATCAGGATAAAAAATAAACTCTTTTGATGTGCTGGTTGAAGTCAGGTAGTCCAATGTTCCATCACCTTTCAAGCCCTGGTTACTAAGGCTGATGGTAGCAGAGTATTGTCCTTTCCCTCCATATACAGGATAACCTTCTGAAGGAGTTTCTTTAACAAAACCAAGTGAAAAATCAGGTTGCAGTTTGAGTGTTTCCTTCATGTCTGGAAAAATCCCTGCTGACATAAATTCACCATCAAAGGCAAGACCTTCCTTGGTAAAGTTGTCAAGACTGTCGACAGTAAAAGGCTCCAATCTGAAATAGAAACGTTCTTTGTCATACGCTCCACGTTGTATGGATTTTTTGTCGTAGTAAACAAATGATTCTCTTTTACTGTTGAATACAGGATACTTCGGAAAATCTTCAAGCCCAGATTTATTGTTTGGATGGTCTATCAGCACCTCGCCTTCCAGATCTTGTAACACCGTTCGCACCGGAACCAATTTCACTTTGCCAAATTCGTCAGGTTCGCCTTCCGGAACTTTCATACGTAATGAGTCAACTTTCTTCATATCAATCTTAAACTCATCATAATTAAAAGCAAACTCTTTCCCGAAAATATCAAACCTGCCCGATACTACTTTACCGTCAAAAGTGAAGTCACGATTCTTCTGAAGTATAACTTCCTGCTCACGGGGGAAAATAAAAACGTTCTGAGAATCACTTAAGAAAATCTGAGCAACACCTCTGATTTTAACATCAAAATTCAAGAGGTTAATAGAAGCATTATCGTATTTGCTGATAACAGAATTAAACTGAATAACATCGTAGTCGGTTTTGCGCGATTTAGCATTGATGTAGTCATAAAGTCGGTCTTTAATGGTAACCACATCTGTTTCCACATTGTAAATTAAAAAACCCATAGTAGAAAGGCGCATCAATGTTCCGCGCATTTCAGAATCAGAGATTTTAAAATATCCTGCAATATCAGAAGCATTCAGAATTTTGGTTCCGCGTATCTCCGAATATTTCTTGATTTTAATAAGCGGATTTATATCATCCAACCCCTGAATTTTAGTGTAACGAAAATCATCCCAGAAATTTGCAGACTCAAACAAGGCTTTACTTTCTGCACCACCCGAGATCATTCTCATACCAATTACAGGATCATCAATTTTCCAGTAAACACCTTCCACATACAAATCTACTTTGTGGTAAGTGTCAAAGAATGGAGTTTTACCCATGCCCTTTTCATTGCGGATAAGTGCCAACTCGCGATCTTCAATATTAAACTTCAGTTCCAGACCCGGATGGAATAAAGAATCCTTATCCCAATAAAGCGTAATGCTGGCTTTTTCTGTTGATATTCTGTCTTTCTTAATTACAAAATTTTTCGCCCGTGCTTTAATCAGTTTATATTCAATTTTAGTATCGGGGTTAGTCCAACGAAAAGTGAGGATCGCATCATTTGCTTTATTTCCCGAGCCGATGAATTTTGCTCCGTGCATAGAGAAACCACCTTCATAGTCAACATTTTTCTGTAAGTCCTTTATCTGTAAATTCACCAGATATGAATCAAAGCGCGGATAAGTTGCGTTATCCTCATCTAAATTGGCTTTTACTTTATCTGTAAGCAAACCAAACAACGGGTCCTTAAAATAATCGGGGTTATGAAATGTTACTGAATCAATGTTGTATTGTGACTTAGTAACATCTATCTTGAAATTATCAAATTCAGCATAGCACTTTCCTGGTTCAAGCCCGGCACGCTGCCAGGTAACTCTTCCATTCTCACCTTTAAAAATTTCTTCAGTGGGATAATATTTTCCTTTTGTGCTTAAAATAACAGAACTGTCTCCTTTTGTATGACAGGCTAATGTAAGCGCAGAAAAACTAATAACAGGAATAGAATCAAAACTGAAAACATAATTATTGTTATCGGCAGCCCAGCGCACAGCACGTGATTCATACAGGGTATTATCTTTAAAAAGTCCTGCACTTATTTCAAGATATTTAGAAAAACCTCCACGTGCTTCCTTTTCAATTGTTTTTTCCAATGAAAGCATCCAGGGATCAAAGTTTCCGACAGGCTGCTGATACTTTACAAAATTCATAATAGCCTGTAAGTAAAGGTTAAAGTCCGATGCTTTTTTACGCTTTTTCAAAAGTGTTTCGCAGAAGGTATAAATACGCTCGCGCTGCGCATCAGAAATTGAAGTGCTCTCCCAAACGGGTGTGAATATTTTAAAAAAATCCTTGGTTTCTTTCTCGTTACTCGATTCAAGGAAAGCCTGCATCTCGGCAAGAAACTTTACTTTATCGTGGGTGAATTGCTTGGGCGTTTGTGCTGAAGCCAGTTGCGTAAAAAGAACTGATATAAATGAAAATATCAGCGTTTTAAAAGTTTTAGTATTCATTGAAAACATGTTAATACCCTTCGATTACGCTCAGGGTGACATTTATTATTTTTTAAGGTACTGTGCAGCCGTCCAGTTATTTTCCGTTTCGAAAGAAACAAATTCCAAACCATTTTCAGAAGCACTGTTAGTAATTTGTTCTAAATCTTCTTTATAAAATCCGCTCAGAAACAAAGTTCCGTTTTTGTTTAATACGCTTGAGTAAGCAGCCGTATCAGCCAGCAGCACGTTGCGATTTATGTTTGCTAGAATGAAATCAAACATTTTTTCACCAAGTTGCTCCGCTCCTCCCATTATAACTTCAATCTGCAACACATTATTGTTGCGGGCATTTTCTTTTGCGTTTTCTACAGGCCATGGGTCAATGTCTATTGCTATTATGCTTTTTGCACCTTTCATGCCTGCAAGTATTGCCAGCACTGCTGTTCCGCAGCCCATATCTAAAACATCTTTGCCTTTCACATCTGATTTCAGCAAATAAGAAATCATCAGCGAAGTAGTTTCATGGTGCGCTGTTCCAAATGACATTTTAGGTTCTATCACCAAATCAAATTCTACACCTGCAGGTTTGGAATGAAATGGTGCGCGCACCGAACATTGATTATCAATGATAACTGGTTCAAAATTACTTTCCCATACTGCGTTCCAATTTTGTGCAGGTATTAACTTCTGTTCGTATTCAACCTGTATGTTTTCCAATGAAAGAAAAAGTGCTTTCACTTTTTCTTCGTCAAAGTAGCGGGCTTGTATGTAAGCGTTTACGCCTTGTTCTGTTTCTTCAAAACTTTCAAAATCTAAATCAGATAATTGGGCTGTGATAATATCATTGCCAGATTCGGACGGATTTATTTTGCAGGAAAGAAGTATATAGTCCACTTGTTAAAAGGAAATAAAATGATTTTCAAAAGTAGCAGTTTTATTTGCCTTGCGGTGTTATTTTTTACTAACAAAAGAATGAATAACACTCTTATTTGAAATACAAAAACACTGATATGATTTGGCAATCACAAAAAATGTAATAATTTAAAGCCGCCTTAAACTTTTGTATTAATCAAAAACCAAAAGCTATGACAACTGATCAATCGCTTAACACTTCCGAAATTCAGCAATGGCTTAATTTCAATTACACAGCCAAACAAGTAGAAACAAATCTGCAAGCAAAAGGATTAGAATCTGCTGTAATTGAGCTTTATGTAAAAGAGTATAAAAAACAGCGCAGCGCTAAACAACAGTTTAACGGTTTTATATGTTTAGGCGTAGGTGCTTTTCTTGGATTTATAAGCTGCCTGCTTTCTATTCTGAATCCATTTCCTGAGTTTTATTACCCTATTTTATTTGGGTTCACAGGAGTTGCCATTTGTCTTATCATGGCCGGGCTGTATTTTATTTTTGAGGGATAGTTATACCGACTTCACAATCGCAACAAACTCCTCTGCCTTCAGCGAAGCGCCACCTATCAATCCGCCATCAATATCAGGTTGTGAGAAAATGTCATTAGCATTTTTAGCGTTGCAACTTCCCCCATATAGAATAGAAATATCATTTGCTACATCTTTACCAAACTTGCCGGCAACAAGAGTTCGGATAAAATTGTGCATATCCTGCGCCTGTTGAGGTGTTGCGTTTTCTCCCGTACCTATTGCCCAAACAGGTTCATATGCAATAACAACATGTGCAATATCTGCAGGATTTATTTTCAACAATGAATTTTCAAGTTGCGATTTCACCGCTTCAAGATGTTTACCGCTGTTGCGCTGTTCCAGTGTTTCGCCAAAACACATGATTGGACGAAGACCTACATCCAATGCTGCTTCGGATTTGGCAAGCACTAACGCATCGGTTTCATTAAAATATTGTCTGCGTTCTGAATGACCTATTATTACATATTTAACACCAAGGTCAAACAACATATCCGAAGAAACTTCTCCTGTAAAAGCGCCTGATTTTTCCTGATGGCAATCCTGCGCAGCAAGATGAATAACACCTTCTTTGTTGATTAACTCGCATATAGGGTGCAACGAAGTGAAAGGCGGTGCAACAATAACCTTTACATGGTCCGCAGGACTTTCTTTCAAAAGGTCAATAATTCGGAATGTGAGTGCTAAGCCCTCCTGAAGGGTATTGTTCATTTTCCAGTTTCCGGCTACTATTTTTTTTCTCATGTTTTTGTTTTTTTTTAATAAACCTTCACCCTTGGATCAATCAGTGCATAAATAAAATCAACTGCAATGCTTACCGCAACAAATATAACCGAAACTAATAATACAGAACCCATCACCACAGGTAAATCATATTTATTCAAGGCATCTAACATCACTACACCCAAACCTTTCCATCCGAAAATAATTTCTACAAACACTGCCCCTGCCATCAGCGAAGCAAACCAACCTGATATAGCAGTAACTACCGGATTAAGTGCATTAACCAATGCGTGCTTAAAAAGGATATTATAAAAATGCAATCCTTTTGCCCTTGCTGTGCGGATATAATCCATTGAAAGTACTTCCAGCATAGAACTGCGGGTAAGCTGCATCACAATTGCCAACGGACGAATACCCAACGTAAAAGCAGGAAGAATTAAGTTTTTCCAAGCAATGGTGCGGCCTTCAAATTCATCAATCTCATAAAGACTCCCGGTAACAGGCAAGCCAGTGATGTCTCCTAATAAATAAGCAAAAGTCCACACGACTAAAATTGCTGCAACAAATGATGGCAAAGACATACCAAAAATACTCAACACAGTGCTAATTCTATCGGCATACGTATTCTTATTTACGGCTGCATATACACCGAGAAAAATTCCGAGTATAGTTGCAATCAACATGGAAACCATTGCCAATACCGTTGTTCCGGGCAAAGCTTCTAATAATATAGAAGAAACGTTTCGCTGACTTTGATACGAGCGCCTTAGATATGGCGCTTTTAACACAACAGCTTTTGAAGAAACCGAAAGCAGCTTAATATAGTTTTCGTATTTCGTTTCGTCCAGAAAAAGAAAATGCGTTTCATTCTTTGTATCGTGAAACGAAAGCGGAGAAACATCATTCAGAAATTTCAGGTATTGCTGAAACATAGGTTTGTCGCGCCCCAAATCTTTGTTGATTGCTTCAACCGATTCCTTATCAGCACGCTGCCCCAACATCATCCGTGCAGGGTCGCCCGGAAGAACGCTAAACAACAGAAACACCACCGTAATAATGCCGAGTATAACCAGTAGGCTATAAAGAATACGTCCGGTAAGGTATTGCAGCAAGAGCTATTGTTTTAAATACTTTTCTTTTACTTTCTGGTAATCGGGGAAATCATTGTGATGCCACTGTCCAAGCACAACGCCATCTTTCAGTAACAGCAATCCGGGATTAGAACGGATAATGGTTTTTAAAACCACCTGATCGCAAATCCAGAATTCATAAGCAGGTTTATTTTTCTTAATAAAATTCATCTCTGATTGTTCAGGTGAGGCTGTAACTCCAACAAAATTAAAACCTTCTGCTTTTGCTTTTTCGGCAAAAGCATTTATTTCAGTTTGTTTATCATCACAAGCTTTATCCAAATCGTAATAAATAAGAAGGAATTGATAACCAATAAAAAAATCATCAGTGTATTCATCTCCACCACGATTACTAATACTGAAGTCACTGATTTTTGCTTCCACACCTTTTTCCAAGACTTCAATTCTTAGTGTATCGTATTTCCATTCTGTTTCATAGTTTGGTGGAAAGGCTGTAAATTCTTGTTGCTTTCCTGATGCTTTATTCGTCAGCAAATAGTGGTACTGCACTTTGTCAGGAATGCCTTGCATCTGCTCAGGAATACTTTTACCAATAGCGTAAGCGCGAAAATCTTTTGCAGGCAAATGTGCATAGCAACGGCAAGTAAAATAGCCGGAAATAATAAGACCAATGAGTGTTTTATACATGGCAACATTTTGTTTTGGAGCAACAAAGCTCCAGACAACATAACCACCTATAAGCACCAATCCAACAACAAACGGAAACGCCCATTTCAGCAGACTGAATGATAACCAGCCCAACGCACCAATGCAAAGAACCGCCATTACAATATCCAACACATCTACTTTATTAGGCTCAATTTTACTTTTTTGAGTAAAAATAAAAAGGATGAGTGTAAGCAGAATTATGTCTTTATAAAACGATTCCCAGGGTGTAAGCGGAATAGCATCACCAAAGCAACCACATGAACGAACAATCTCGTATTGTGCAGATGCAAACGTTAAGGCTGTAAAAAATAAAATCAGCAACAAAAGCAACCAAGCTGTAAGCTTAGGAAGATAACCCGAAATGATGGCAATACCCAAAACAATCTCCAGAATTACCATAAAGATTGCCTGCTCAAGAGAAAGGTCGTGAAGCAACTTGAAGAAACCCTCCAACGGAGAAAAGTAAACTTTCAGTTTTTCAAACTCTTCAAAGTACTCCTGCAGTTTGTAAGAAAACCCAATCGGGTCATTGGCTTTTACCAATCCCGAGAAGATAAAAAGTGTGCCTACTAGGTAGCGTGCAATTTTTGTGATATAGTTCATGGCTTTTAATTTTTCTGCGAAATTCAGCAACAGAATCTATGTTCCCTGTTAATGCGTTGTTAAAATTTACTTCCCTGCCTCATTCAAACGTATCAATGCAAAAATGCTGTAGTTGATAATGTCGTGGTAGTTTGCATCTATTCCTTCTGAAACCAAGGTTTTACCTTTATTATCCTCAATCTGTTTTATACGCAGGAGTTTCATCAGGATAAGATCGGTTAGTGAACTCAATCTCATTTCGCGCCATGCTTCACCGTAATCATGATTTTTATCTTCCATCAAACTCTTGGCTTCGTAAATATATTTATTGTAAAGCTTTTCTACTTCCAACGGATCCATTTCATTACCCTCTGATGAAACGCCCAGTGAAAGCTGTATCAAGCCAATCACCGAATAGTTAACCATACCAATGTACTCAGAGCGGATATCTTCCGCCACCTTTTGTGTTCCTTTTTCTTCAATGCTGCGGATGCGGTTAGCTTTAATAAATATCTGGTCGGTAATGGAACTGATGCGCAACACACGCCATGCAGTTCCGTAATCTTTCATCTTTTTCAGAAAAAGGCTTCTGCATTGTTCTATCACCTGTTCAAACTGCCGCGAGGTATTGCTCATTGTCTTAGAATAGTTATCAGTTATTTGTTAATCGCTATAGGCATTGGCTACAAATAACTAATAACCAATAACCATTAACTTTGCCCACAAATGGTGGCGAAAGATACAGTTTTTACAAAGAAAAAAACGCTGAATTGCAGGGGCAAACTCTTGGATTTATCAACGCCTGTTGTGATGGGAATCCTGAATCTTACACCCGATTCATTTTACGATGGAGGAGAACTAAACACCATTGATGCAGCAATAACTAAATGTGCAAAAATGCTGAACGATGGTGCTGTAATCATTGATATAGGTGCGTATTCCAGCCGGCCGGGAGCTGAAGAAATAAGCGAAGAAGAAGAACTGAAACGATTGTTGCCCTATCTTAATCAATTAGTAAAAAACTTCCCCGATACAGTTTTTTCAGTGGATACATTTCGGGCTAATGTTGCAGAGAAAGCAATTGAAAACGGAACGGCTATCATCAATGATATTTCGGGAGGGAATGATGAAATGTTTCAAACTGTAAGAAAACTCGGTGTTCCATATATACTGATGCACATAAAAGGTACACCTCAAACCATGCAGCAAAATTTGCTGGAAGGAAAAATACTGAATGAGGTAATGTTTTATTTCTCTGAAAGGCTGAACAAACTTCACCGCCTCGGAGTAAATGATATTATTCTTGATCCCGGCTTTGGTTTCGGGAAAACTCTGGAGCAGAATTATGAGTTACTGAAAGCGTTTGAACAATTCAGGATATTTGATAAACCTTTATTGGCAGGAGTTTCAAGAAAATCAATGATTAATAAAGTGCTGGGAACAAAACCTAAAAACGCTCTGAACGGGACTGCAGTTCTGAATACCTTACTATTAGAAAGAGGTGCAGATATTCTGCGGGTGCATGATGTAAAAGAAGCAGTGGAAGCAGTAAAACTGGTTCAGCAGCTTAATTCTGCGCAACTTTAAGGTACTTATCAACCTTTTCGTTTCGCTTGCGGGCTAAACTGGCAAAGTTCAGTATGTTGAGCAATGTTTTTTCATTAGGCAAAAACTCCATAGCATCTATCAGTGACTGGAGTTCGCGTGTCATTTCATATTCTTCGCTGAACCAGATTTCTTTTTCCAAAGCTTTATTCAGCGCAAACGCACCTGTGCTTGTTTTATCGGGATGAGCATAAACAAGCTCAGTCAATTCTTCAAACGTCAACATATCATTCCTTTATTAAAGATTACAAGGCTCTAACGCCAGATTTTTCATTTTGTTGTTCTGCGGCTTAAATTTCTGTGGAATACTACTTTTGTCGCCCTAATTAATTATGCTTTACCCACGCTATTTTCTTAAACTTGCTTACAAAGGAACCAACTTCCATGGCTGGCAGGTGCAGGCAAATGCACATTCGGTGCAGGCTGAACTGATTGCCGTTTTATCAAAAGTATTGCGCGAAGAGATTTACGTTTACGGAGCGGGACGAACCGACACAGGAGTTCACGCTGCCCAAATGTATGCTCACTTTGATTGCAGCAGGGATTTAATTCCTGGGAAAAAAGATTTGATTTACCACATTAACTGCACGCTTAATAAAGATGTTGCCGTGCTGGATATTATTCGTGTGCGCGACAATGCCCATGCTCGTTTTGATGCCATAGCACGCACTTACAAATACCAGATAACGCATACCCCTAATCCGTTTTTACGCGATTATGCCTGGTTTATATATGGCGAACTGGACATTGACAATATGAACAAAGGCGCAGCATCGTTGTTAGGTAAAAAGGATTTTAAAAGTTTCACAAAAGGAAATACGCAGGTTGACAATTATATCTGTGATGTGCAGTTTGCCGAATGGAAACAAGAGGGCGATATACTTGTTTTTACCATCAGAGCCAACCGTTTTTTGCGAAACATGGTGCGAGCAATAGTTGGTACATTGGTAGGTTTGGGTAAAAACAAAATAACCTTTGAGCAACTTGACAAAATTGTGGAAGGACAAAACCGCGCAGAGGCAGGATTTTCGGTGCCGGCTCAGGGTTTATCATTAGTAAAGATTGACTATAAGAATGATGTATTTATAAATGAGTAAAGTTACAGGCAACGCAGTAGATTTCCCCGTATTAAGCAGAGTTTTTGAGTTTGTAAAACCTTACAAAAAGACGTTTGGCATTACGCTGTTTCTTACGATTACGCTAGCATTTCTTTCACCTGTTCGCCCCTGGTTAATACAATACACATTTGACCGCCACATTGCCAGTGGCGATATGCAAGGCCTGTTGGCTATGACATTACTGATGGTGGCTTTGCTTTTCGCGGAAGCCATCCTCAATTTCTATTATATCTACCTTGCCAACTGGCTGGGACAGGTGGTTATCCGTGACCTGCGGGTAAAACTCTATTCCCATATCAATCAATTCCGCTTAAAATATTTTGACCATACGCCTATAGGAACATTGGTTACCCGCGTTATTTCGGACATGGAAACCATTGCCGATATTTTCTCTGAAGGCTTGCTGGTTATTATTGGTGATGTGCTGAAACTGATTGTGGTGATTGGTGTAATGTTTTGGGTGGATTACCGTTTGGCATTAATCAGTCTTTCTACCATTCCGCTGCTTCTATTTAGCACCTGGCTGTTTAAGAATGCCATTAAATCATCGTTTCAGGAAGTGCGTAACGAGGTAGCAAAGCTCAATGCGTTTTTGCAGGAACACATTACGGGGATGAATGTGGTTCAGATTTTTAACCGCGAGGATGAGGAGATGGGGCGATTTAAAAAGATAAACGCCCGTCACCGGGACGCCAACATTGATTCGGTTTGGTATTATTCTATTTTTCTTCCCGTGGTGGAGGTTTTGTCTGCCGTTTCTATAGGGCTGTTGGTGTGGTGGGGGGCAAAAGGGGTTATCCGCGATCAGGTAACATTGGGAAATCTGGTTGCCTTTATCCTTTATATCCATATGCTTTTCCGTCCTATACGCGAGTTGGCTGATAGGTTCAACACCCTGCAAATGGGCATGGTCAGCAGTGAGCGTGTGTTTAAGGTAATGGACACCATTTCAGTAATTGACAACAAGGGAACACAAAAAATGGACACACTTAAAGGCGAAATAAAATTCGAGAACGTTTGGTTTGCCTATAATGATGAGGACTGGGTTTTAAAAGGCATTTCGTTTACCGTTAAGCCTGGTGAAACAATGGCCTTGGTTGGTGCAACAGGGTCAGGAAAATCGAGTATCATCAGTTTGCTCAGCCGTTTTTATGAATACAACAAAGGCAAAATAAGTATTGACGGCATTGACATCCGCGATTACGAACTAAATGAACTGCGCAAAAACATTGCCGTGGTATTACAGGATGTATTCCTGTTCTCAGACACCATTGCCAATAACATTTCCATGAAAAATGAAGCGGTTACCAAAGAGCAAATCCGAGAAGCCTCAATAGCGGTTGGTGCCGATGACTTTATTTCTTCGCTTCCCGGAAACTATGATTACAACGTGATGGAGCGTGGGGCGATGCTGAGTGTTGGGCAGCGCCAATTGATTTCGTTTATCCGCGCCTATATTTATAATCCTAAAATATTGGTGCTTGACGAAGCTACCTCTTCCATTGACACCGAATCGGAGTTTCTTATTCAGTCGGCTATGAATAAGCTTACAGAAAACCGCACTTCCGTAGTTATTGCCCACCGCCTTGCCACGGTTCAAAAAGCCGATAAAATTATTGTCCTCGATAAAGGCGAAATCCTTGAGATGGGAACCCACCAGCAACTGCTTAAAAACAACGGACACTACAAAACGCTGTTTGAGTTGCAGTTTAAGAATAGCAAGGAAGGGAGTTTAGCTTAAAAACTTACATTCTGATTGAATTTGCACTCGTGCAGATTCAATCTGAATCAGTACAGATTGGATTTACACCAATACAGATTGGATTTACACCAGTAAAGATTGAATCTGCACCAATACAGATTGGATTTGCACCAATACAGATTGGATTTACACCAGTAAAGATTGGATTTGCACCAGTAAAGATTGAATCTGCACCAATACAGATTGGATTTACACCAGTAAAGATTAAATCTGCACCAATACAGATTGGATTTACACCAGTAAAGATTGAATCTGCACCAGTAAAAATTGGATTTGCACCAATACAGATTGGATTTAAAATAGTGTTTTGGGCTTTAAAATTAGTGCTTCTTAACGTAAACGGTCAGCCGAACGCACCAGTTCCTCGTCTTGCTTTATAGCACGGTTGGCAAGAATAACCAATACCAAAGCAGCCAAAGGAGCCACCAGCATCGGGCGGATTTCGGAGGTATAACCCGCAAGTTCGGGCAGCGATTTTGCATTTTCGGTAAAGTAGAAAATGGCAACAATTAAACCTGTAATCAGCAAGGTGGCAATTTTGCAAAGCAGCAGTTGATTTTTGCGATTTTTATACAGAAAAATAATCGCAACAAGAAGAAAAATGCTGAATACATTCAATGCAATCAGGACAAAAAAATCAGGATTTAACTGACCAAGTCCATAGATATAAAATAATAAAGACTGCCCGTCTTTATTAAAACTATAAACCGGAAAAACAAAAAGCTGAACCAGAAAAATTACAGCTAGAGCGAGAAAGGCGGTCTGTTTTCGTTGAATCATAAATGTATACTAAATTTTGTTGGCAGCAAAGGTAACAGCAGCAGATGAATCTACAACCATTTTGACGTTGGTCGAAATTAATCAATAATTAATCTTACATTTTATTTGGTTTTATCAATTTATTTATAATTTTGTTAGATCTAAATTTTTAGACACACAAAATTATCTCCTCATGAAAAAAATAGTTACCATCATTCTCTCTATTGTTTTATTATCAACCGGGCTTCTGAAAGCCCAGGATAATATGGGTATTGGAACACTTGCTCCGGAACCTTCTTCCATCCTTGACCTTACTTCGGATGACAAAGGATTTTTGGCTCCAAGAATGACTACCGCACAAAAATTAGCTATCGTTAGTCCTGCAACAGGGTTATTAGTTTACGATATAACAACCAACAATTTCTGGTATTTTGACGGAAGTGTTTGGGTTCTGGCAATCGGACCAATGGGTCCTGCAGGACCGCAAGGTCTTCAGGGAATTCCGGGAGTTGCAGGTCCGCAAGGCCCAACTGGTATTGCCGGAATAAATGGAGTAACGGGTACACAAGGTATTCAAGGGGTAACCGGTCCGCAGGGAACAGTAGGTGTGGCCGGACCAACAGGTGCAACAGGATTAACAGGATCTCAAGGTGCACAAGGCCCAACAGGTGCTGCAGGATTAAATGGTGCAACAGGTGCTCAAGGCCCTACAGGCCCTGCAGGATTAAACGGTGCTAACGGAGCAACTGGTGCTCAAGGTTTAACAGGTGCTACTGGTGCTCAAGGTGTTCAGGGAATACAAGGATTAGTTGGTCCGCAGGGATTACAAGGAGTTACAGGTTCTACAGGATTAACAGGTTCTACGGGACCTCAAGGAAATACAGGTCCTACAGGTTTAACAGGTGCAGCAGGTGCTGACGGACAAGATGGTGCTAACGGACAAGACGGTGCTGACGGACAAGACGGTGCAGATGGCGCTACAGGACAACAAGGTCCTATTGGTCCTACAGGTTTAACAGGTGCAGCAGGTGCTGACGGACAAGACGGTGCTGATGGACAAGACGGTGCAGATGGCGCTACAGGACAACAAGGTCCTATTGGTCCTACAGGTTTAACAGGTGCAGCAGGTGCTGACGGACAAGATGGTGCTAACGGACAAGACGGTGCTGACGGACAAGACGGTGCAGATGGCGCTACAGGGCAAACAGGATTAACGGGTGCTACAGGAGCTGCCGGTACTAACGGAACAAATGGTACAAACGGAACTAACGGTGCTGACGGTGCAGTTGGTCCTACAGGAGCTGACGGAACAAATGGTACTAACGGAACAAACGGTGCTGATGGTGCAGTTGGTGCAACAGGAGCCGCTGGAACAAACGGTGCTGATGGTGCAGTTGGTCCTACAGGAGCTGCCGGTACTAATGGAACAAATGGAACTAACGGAACAAATGGTGCTGACGGTGCGGTAGGCCCAACAGGAGCTAACGGAACTAATGGTACAAACGGAACGAACGGA
>CANKAM010000011.1 GCA_947479755.1 Bacteroidota bacterium | reverse complement strand
ACGCAGACGTATGCCTTTGCTTGACGAGCACAATTTAAAAGCCCGTTCAAATACCTATATCAGTTCTGATGCCGATTGGGTAGAGGTAAACACCACCATCAGCACTGCTCCCGACCAGACAGCAATAGCACCCGGCTCATTAATCAAATCATGGGAGGCAAATGGCAAAAAGTATTTCAGTTATAAGCTTGACCAGAAATCACTGAACTTTTACTCCTTTATTTCGGCACGCTATGAGGTAGCCCGTAAAAATGTGAACGGCATTGATCTGGAAGTGTATTACATAAAGGAGCATGAATACAATGTTCCCAATATGCTGAAGAGCTTAGAGAAATCATTAGACTATTACACCAAAAACTTCGGGCCTTATTACCATAAACAGGTTCGTATTCTTGAGTTTCCGCGTTATGCATCGTTTGCACAGGCATTTCCGGGCACTATGCCTTTCAGCGAAGGGATTGGTTTTATCATTGACCTGCGCGAGGTGACAAATGAGGATATTGATCAGGTGTATTATGTGGTGGCGCATGAAATGGGTCACCAGTGGTGGGCACACCAGTTGTGCGGAGCCAATATGCAGGGCAGTGAGTGGATGAGCGAAGGTTTTTCGCAATACTCGGCTCTGATGGTGATGGAAAAGGAATACGGCAAAGACAAAATGAAAAAGTTTTTGAAGTACGAAATGGACGGATATCTGAAAGGCCGCAGCTCAGAGTTTGAAGCCGAGCGTCAGCTTATGCGCACCGAAGGTCAGCAATACATACACTACCAGAAAGCAAGTGTTTTAATGTATTACCTCAAAGAGATGATAGGCGAGGATAAGGTAAATGAAGCCATGAGTTCACTTATTGACTCCTTTGCCTACAAGCAGCCGCCTTATGCCACATCGTATTCTGCATTAAGGGCTTTCAGAAAAGTAACACCCGATAGTTTGCAATACTTAGAGGATGATATGTTTGAGAACATTACCCTTTTCTCGAACCGTATGCTGGAAGCCAGTTATAAGAAAACAGGTGATGAGTATGAAGTTACTTTAAAAACAACTTCCGAGAAATTCAGGGCCGACTCATTGGGCAAAGAACAGATAATTCCTATTGCTGATTATATTGATATAGGGATATTTGCTGAACCGGCCAATAAGAAAAACCTTGGTAAAGTACTTGCTCTGAAACGTGTTAAGGTTAGCAGCAATGAGAATACGTACAGTTTTAAAGTAAAAGAAAAGCCCTATCAGGCGGGTATAGACCCCTACAACTATCTTATTGACAGGATACCAGATGATAATTTAAAAACGCTGGAAGAGTTATAGTTGTCGGTTATAATTCTCGGATACTTTCACCGGATAGCGAAAAACAAGAAGCCCATTGCCTTATGCAATGGGCTTCTTGTTTGAGGTAAAAAAACGGTTTACTTCTTAATCAGTTTACCTGCCACTTCGCCTGCATTGGTTTTAAGGCGGTAGTAGTATAGCCCGGCATTAACATCACTTAGCGAAAATGTAATTCTGTTGGCTCCTGCTGCCAGTGCATATTCGCGGGTGTTAATCAACCTTCCGGTTACATCAACCAGTTCAAACACTATGTTTTGACTGGCAGCTAAAGTAAATTCCAGCGTAGCCTGATTGCTTGCCGGGTTAGGATAAACCTGCAAGCCCATTTGCGCAGCAAGTGATGATTGAACCCCAACCGATGTAGGATAAACTTTCAGGTAAGGGCGGTTTGCTCCTGCGTTGGTGGTATCATCTGAGGTGGCTCCGTAAAGGGTTACTGCTGCATTGTTACAACCTACTGTGGAAGAATAGAATTCAAATCCGTGATTGGGTACTGTTTCAGTTGCCCAGTTGCGGTAGGTTTGGGTAATATCGTATTCTTTTGCATGGAGTGAATCGTCCCAGTTGTGGTTAAGTATGGAATAAAAAGGTGTGCTTTCTTTGGCGGGACGGGCTGAAAAAGTTACGGTTGTTTCTCTCCAGGGCTCTGTTATAGCTGCTAAGTGAAAATCTGCCACACAGTTGGAGTAGCAATAAGCCCCCGGGTCGCTGTGGTTAATAACCAACATAACAGAGTCAACTTCAGCCGGCAGTGTGCTGACATCAAATTTGAATAACGAAACATAGGTGGTGGGGTTGCAATTACTTATGGGTAAGATGTAAAATACACTTTCAATGCCATGCGCAACGTCATCCGCATCACCGAGAAAAACATCTTTGCCTCCGTTAACACCACCTTCATCAGTGCCATCGTTTAGTCCGGGTCCGGGTTGAAAAATAATGGGAGTTTGTGCCAACAGCGGCTGTGCAAGAAAAAAGACAGCAGCAAGTGTGTAAAGTGTTTTCATTTGGTTTTTGTAGTTAGTTGATTGAGTGCAAAATTACCTGCATCAGCAGGCAGGTGAAATGACGGCTGTCACCCCTTGCGCTGATATTTATCAGAATGACGCAAATAAAAGTGGCTCAACAAGGTTTTATGGGTTTGATATATTTCTAATTTAGCCAACCATATGAAAAGAAACAGTTTAACACTCTTATGCTTTGCAGGTTTACAATTACTGGCATCATCTGCTGATGCGCAATCACTCAATTTGTATGAAGATTCGGTGCATGCTCCCTTTGTTTATGGCGTAGCATCCGGTGACCCTGCCGATACCGGTGTGCTCATCTGGACGGCAACCAGTGCTGAGGCATCTTTTCAGAACGAGGTAATTAACTGGGAGGTAAGTGCCGACTCGTTGTTTGCTGTTTTAACGGCAAGTGGGGCAGAGGTAATTGACAGTACCCAGGGTTATACCATTACTGCCGAAGCCACAGGATTGCAGGCAGGGATGAAATATTACTACCGCTTTGAGTGGCAGGGCAATTATTCCGTTACGGGAATAACCTACACCGCTTTTGCTGATGAGCCCGACAGTTTGAATTTAGGTCTGATAAGCTGCAGCAGCTTATTCTCAGGCTATTTTAACGGCTACCGCCAGTTGGCTCAAATGCCCGGTATGAAAGGGCTGATACACGTTGGCGATTATATTTATGATTTTGCTGATGAGGATGAGTTAATTCGTATTCCGGTAAATCTTGCAGATCCTGTTGATACGATTATAGAAACATGGCGTGCAATACACCGTATTTATTTAACCGACACTGATTTGCGCGAAGCCCGCAGAATGTTTCCCTGGATATGCACCTGGGATAATCACGATGTGGTGCGCAGCAATCCCGCCCATTCGTCAAAGGCATTCCGTGAGTTTGTGCCCTTTCGCCAAACACCTTCTGATACGCTGCGTATCTGGAGAAAGGTATCGTACGGCCCTCTGCTTGATATTTTTATGATTGATATAAACATACAGGGCGGACAAGACAGCTTTCCTTCGGGCACACTTAAAGCCATGTCTGATGAGCAGTTTACATGGCTTAAAGAGGGGTTGGCAGCTTCAACAGCGAAATGGAAGTTTATAGGCAGCGAAAAATTGTTTGCCCAATGGGATCTGGCAGACTTTCCTTTGCCGGGTGGTGGTTTATCCAGAACATGGAACGGGTATCCCGAAAGCCGCGATTCATTGCTGACGCATCTGCGCGATAATAACATTGATAACACCGTAATCCTGAGTGGTGATTTCCACATGAATATCTGGAGTGACATAACAACAGATCCTTTCAA
Source organism: Bacteroidota bacterium (assembly GCA_947479755.1). GTDB lineage: Bacteria > Bacteroidota > Bacteroidia > SXHM01 > SXHM01 > SXHM01. The sequence continues at coordinate 85,320 of CANKAM010000011.1, read as the reverse complement.
TCCCTTGGTTTACGACTCTGCCTCAGGTAACGGCAGCATTGCCATTGAAATGATGGGCATTAGTTTGTCGCGCGGCAACCTTGACGAGTCAGGTGTGCCGTATTCATTAGCAGCTAACTTTCATAATGCTTCCTTAACGGCAAATGCTCATCAACAGTATGTTAATTTATTTGACAATGGCTTTAATACCATCAGCCTTTTTCCCGATAGTCTGGTAGCACGTTCCTACCTTTGTCCTATACTTGAGCTTAGCGATGCTATTGAATTGGATGCCACCCGTGTATGCAGGGCAGGAGATAACCACTGGCAACGGGTAATTACTACCTCGGTGGAAGAGACAGCAGCACCCTCACTATCTGTTTATCCTAATCCTTCGGCTACAGGTATTTTTACTATTGTTTTGCCCGAGACAGCCCAAAAAATAAGCCTTACCGTTTGGGATGCAACGGGTAAAACGTGTTATTCACACGTATATGCCAAAGGGGGTTTGCAGACCATCAATTTAAAACGCTTTGCACCTGGTGTTTACCTCCTGGAGGCTATGGAAGAAAACGGAAAACTGTTTACCTCAAGGCTGGTGATACAATAGGAGGGTATTTTTCCTTGCTTAAACGCAAAGAGCCCCGCCATTGGCGGGGCTCTTTTATTTTTTTGAATATCGAACACCGATTAACGTCCCGATAGCTATCGGGATCAGATTTAAGATGGGTATGCACTACTTCAAAAATCGGTGTTCCTTGTTCGATATTCAGTATTCAACTACCCTTCCACCACCTTTTTGCTCACCACCACACTCAGCGGACTAACCCCACCGGCATTCATAGCCCACATATAGAAGTAGTAGGTAACACCTATTTGCAGACCTGTAAATTTTTTTCTGCGGGCTTTGTTCAAATCCTGAATAAACTGAATGCTGCCCGGTGCAGGTATAGGCCCCGGAATAGGCATAGGAGTTGAATTGTAAAATGATACTATCTGCCCCAACTCATTGATACCCATACCCTCGGGAATAGGGTTGTTGGCTATCAGCAGTCCGCCCCAACCGTCAACCCCTGCAGCGGCTGCGCAATCAGCATACAGCTCGCCCGGCAGGCCACGGCTAAGGGTTGCCCCCTGCGGCTGGGTAGGCGGGTTAATAGGGGTTGAGCTTCCCTTGGTAGGTACAAAACCTGCAAGGGTAATGGTATTGGCATTGCCCAGTGCCACCGTGTCAACGTAGGCCGACAGGCTGTCAAGGGCTGCCATCAATGCTATTTTAGCTTCGTTATAAGGCCCTTTTTGTGCACTGCCCCCTGCTTTGTAAGCTGCACGTTTGGTAATAAAGTCATCAATCAGCAGCTGAAAAGCAGCCTGAAGAATTGGAGGTGTTAAAAATATAAGCGGATTATTGTAAATACCGTTACGGATAATAACGGCAAATAAATCTATCTCATCAATTTTAAGGATGTGATAATTTAGTCTGCAACGAATTTTATAGTTTGCCATGTTGTTTAGTTATTAGTTGTTAGTTATTAGTTATTATTTAGTTATGTTGTTTAATTAAATTAGTAATTCATGGTCGGTAGTCACAGTCAATAGTCCACAGTTCATAGTCCATATCAACTGTCAATTGTTTACTGTTTACTGATAAAATGCCTTGCGTTTAAGCGTTAAGGTCATGCGTACAGCATTTAAGGTCTTAAACCTTGCACTTAAGGTCTTGCGTTCAGCGCTTAAGATCTTAAGTCTTGCAGTTAAGGTTTTAAGTTCAGCGTTTAAGGTCTTAAGTCTTGCATTTAATGAATTAAGTCTTTGATTTAAGGTCTTAAGTTCACCGCTTAAGGTCTTAAGTTCAGCATTTAAGGTCTTGTGTGCATCAATTAAAGCTTTCTGTGCTGCCCGTAAGGTATTTTGCTGCCCGTTTAAGGCATTGTGTAGTGTAAACAAGGTATTTGGTTGAGCAGTTAAGCTCTTACGACTTGTAATTAAAGTCTTCGGTTGTTTTTCAATATGTCAAAGAGCGCTGTCAATTGCTTTTCCATTCTCCCCTCTCTTTATTTCAAAGAGAGGGGTAGGGGGTGAGTTTTATTGACAGCGCAAAGAAATACCATAGAGCAGGGCAGAGGCATACCCTTTCCAGGGTAATGTTATGGCTTGGCACCCTACTTGCCCTACCCTTAAAAGGGTAATTTACAGGTTGTGTAAAAGGCGGTAATACTTGTTGGATAAGTAACTGAGCAACAGTTTGTCGTTATAGGGCGAGCCTATTTTCTTTCTCAGGTTTTTACGGTGGGTAATAAATGTATCTTCCGAAATGAATAATTCATCACTTGCCGTTTTTTTATCGGTGCCTTGTGCCAGGTATTCAAATACCTCCAGTTCGCGGTCGCTTAGTTTATTGATTTTACTCATCAGCTCATCTAAGTCCAGACCTCTGATAAGGTCATTCAGTATCTGGTGGTCGGTGCTCATGGTCTGCTGTGCCTGATACAGCAGGGTAAGTATAATGGGTTTGTTACCCGTTCCGGTATCCATAAGGCAGGAGCAGGAGTTGAGCCAGAATACCTTTGCCTTAACATCTTTAAACTTATAACTGCCTCGGTGGGTGTCGGCAGCAGGGGTGCTGAAGTGTTGCAGAAACAAGGCATGATAAGCCATATTGCTGCTTTGCTTAAATGCCTCATTATAATCGGCATACACATACTCACTTGCACCTTTCTTTTTGCCAAGCAAATTAAAGAAACGCCTGCTTGCAAAGAAGGCATCAACCGAACCGGGATGGTGTAAAACAATGCAGAAATTAAAGGTGGCAGCTAACTCTTCCAGCAAATGAAGGTCATTACCCCGGCTTATGTTGCCAAGGTTCAGCTTCTCCCTCATCCTCTTCATCACGCGCTGCATGTCTCTGTCAAAGTAATCCATGATTAATCACCTTATTTTTAACACCGTGTTAAGGCAAAATTATAAACTTTTTTTAAGATACCAAAAAATGATATTCACGGGTGGTTGGTTAATAATCTTAGGTGATATTAAACTTTATGGGTATTGGTGGTTTTTAAAAACAAATTCTATTTCAAGCTAAATGACTGTTGCTGATTGCAACAGCAGCCTTTGACGTATGGACATTGTGTAAGGCAAATACCGCCTGCATAAGCTGTAATTTAGTAGGTGTATAAATACCATCTTTAAACCCAATTAATACTTCGCTTTAAAACTTTTCTATATTTGTGCAACCTAAAAACAATAACCATGAAGCAACTATTCCTCTTTCTCGCCTGTCTCATATCTCATATCTCCTGTCTCACATCTGCCTTCGCCCAGGCCCCCGAAAAAATGAATTATCAGGGCGTTGCTCGCGACCTTAGCGGAAACGTATTGCCTAACCAAAACATAGGTTTAAGATTAACACTGCACAGCACCAGCGCTGGCGGACCTGTTGTGTATCAGGAAACGCAGGCCACAGCCACCAATGCTTTTGGATTATTTGATATTAAAATTGGTGATGGAACAGTAGTAAGCGGAACATTCAGCACCATCAGCTGGGGCAGCGATGTGTTTTACATACAGTCAGAAATGGATGCTGCAGGAGGAACAAATTATCAGAACATGGGAACATCACAACTGGTTTCGGTTCCCTATGCACTGTATGCTAAAACCAGCGGAAATACAGGAGCAACCGGTGCAACAGGTGCGCCCGGAGCAACAGGCAGTGCAGGGGCAACCGGAGCAACAGGCGCTTTTCCGGCCGGAACAAACCCGGGCGATATGCAATACTGGAACGGAACTTCATGGGTGATGATACCCATTGGAACACCCGGACAATTTCTACAGGTAGATGCTACCAATGTCCCCACTTGGACAGGAGGAGGGTTGGCAACCTTAACCACCGACCCTATACCTTCGCAGGTTTATTTTTCTGCTTACAACGGTGCCGGTGGAAATCTTAGCAATACCGGTATCACCGCTTCCGGAGGTTCTCCTGTTTTTGGATATGGTATGGTTTGGAGCACTTCTCCAAATCCTACTATGGCAGATGATTATTCTTACTACCAGAGCAATATAACGGTAGGTGCTTTTAATTCCTATCTTACTAATTTAGCTCCCGGTACTACTTATTTCGTTCGTGCCTATGTTATTAACAGTGCAGGAGTTGCGTATGGCAATCAGGTTAGTTTCAGCACCTTCAATCCATCTCTGCCAACCGTAACCACAACACCAGTAACAGGTGTTACAGGCGGTGTAGCCTATTCAGGCGGAAACGTATCCGCTGACGGAGGAGCAAACGTAACCGCAAAAGGCGTTTGCTGGAGCACCTCACCCTCACCAACAATTGCAAACAGCAAAACTGTTGATGGATTTGGCAACGGTTCATTCTCCAGTATTGCAAATGGCTTAGTAATAAGCACAACGTATTATCTCAGAGCCTATGCTACCAATATTGCAGGAACGTCATACGGTAACGAATATACATTTACAACTACCTCAACACTTTCTATCGGCAGTTACCATCAGGGCGGTATAATCGGATACTTTTTACAAAATGGCGACCCGGGATATGATATCAATGTACTGCACGGAATTATTATTTCACAAAGTAATATAGGAACAGGGGTAGTATGGGGTTGTGAAGGAACATTAATTACAGGCGCAAACGGAACATTAATTGGCGATGGCGCACAAAATACCTTAGATATTATAGCCGGGTGCAATACCCCCGGAATTGCTGCCGAGCTTTGCAACAGCTTGGTGTTAAATAGTTATTCCGATTGGTTTCTGCCATCGGATAATGAATGGATTGCAATGGATTTAAACTTAGTACTCATCAATGGAATCAGCAATGCACAGGGATACTGGACTTCCAATCAATTCAGTGCGAATAACGCCAATATAAACTTTAATAATTATCCTTCTTATACCGGTTACATAGGTAATATTCCAAAGAGTGATGCTAATTCATATGGTGGTGTGGTAAGAGCCATAAGAATGTTTTAGAGCCCGTTAACCCGTAAAGTGTAACAGTTCGCTATGTTTTACGGGACAGATGCCTCCTGAACGTTGAATAAGCCGGTAGTCAAAACAGGCAAATGTTCTGCAATAGCTGAACAATAATCACCTACCTTCGTAGCAAATGTTTTGCTGTACAAATCCCCACCTGAATTTTAGTGATGTTAAAGACTTTAAAAGCAGTTCTCCTGTTATTGCTGCTGACAGGAAACATAAGCTCATTTGCATCAGTAATCTATCCGCGAACCATTGCTGTTCTTGACCTTACGGTTAATAATTCAGAAACCGGAGTAGCCGAATTATACTCAATAACCCACATACTAAAAGTAGCGGGCTTGCCTTTTAGTATAACCACCAATGTTGATTCTGCTGTTCAATATGGTGTAGTTATTGCCTCTTCCAAACTGGAAACATTTTCGCTGAGCACCGTTGAAAAGGATACCTTAATAAGCTATGTGTCAAACGGTGGCTGCCTTATTGCACCCAATGTACGTGACCCTTATCTGTTTGCCCTGTTCGGTATTTCAAGCTCGGTAAATTCAGATTTGCATTTCAATATCTCATTTGATATATCGTTGGGTGAGCCCTCGTTTCGCTGGCTCAATGATACACTTGAACAAACCATAAGTCTTGGTGATTCGTCTCAGTTCGCCACATTTTTAAATACACGCAGCTATACAACATCGGGTGCAACTTCATTGGCTGTATATAATGATAGCGAAACCGCCATTACAAAACACACCTATGGTTCAGGAAAAAGCTATGCCCTTGGTTTTTCGTTCAAAAGCCTGATAGCAGTGAACCAAACCAACCGTGATTATGAAGCGCAGCGCGTTTATTCCAATGGATTTGAGCCCACCAGCGATGCCCTTATATTATTTATAAAAGGCATTTGCGCCCAAACAATTTCAAATTCGGTATGGCTGCACACCAGTCCTTTTGAAAGCAGTGCAACCCTTATGGTTACCCACGATGTAGATGCCACATCCGCTTTTGACACCATGCACCTGTATGCAGATTATGAACAGGCAAGAGGATTTTCATCCACCTACCTTATTACCACCCATTACCTTGATGATGAGTGTATGGCCGACTATTTTAAACCCGGCAATTATCCCAAAGTGCAATACCTGCTTGACAAGGGACATAAACTGGCAAGTCACTCGGTAGGGCATTTTATTGATTTCAATGACGAACTGATTGCACCCTTAGGCACCCTTGGAAATACCACCAGCAATTACCTTCCTTTTGATTCATGCATAGCCACACCCACCATGGGCTCAACCGTTCTTGGCGAAACAGAGGTCTCAAAAAATCTGTTGGAATCATTATTCGGAGTTTCCATCCGCACCTTCCGTGCAGGTTACTTATGTTTCAATGATAAACTTACCAATGCACTGGACACGCTGGATTATCAATACAACACAACTGCTTCGGCAAATGATGTGCTTACCAATTTTCCTTTCCAATCCTTTAAAGACAGATTAAGCAGTGGTGTATTATCCGATGTATGGGAAATTCCCGTAACTATTTCGGATATCTTTCATGACGATGTTATTTCACCCGAAAACTACCACGAAAAAGTAGCGATATGGTTAGACGTAGTTTCAAAAAACAAAGCCAATTATGCACCCAGTGTTTTGCTCATACACCCAACGCGGGTATTTAAACTACAGGCCGAACAGGATTTTATAAATCAACTGCCCGATGATATGATGGTTTGCGATTTTGAAACCTATGCCGATTTCTGGACAGGCAGAAACAGCATTGAATTTCAAACACTGTTAAGCAATGATTCGCTAACGGTAATTATTCCGCATACCTTATTACCACTTGATTCTGCACTAAGTTTTATTGTTGATAACGGACAAGACCTTGCCCTGATTAAAGCACAGGATGATTTAGGTAATCCCATTGCTGTTATTCAATCCGGCTGGGATGACAACGGAGTTATTTTGCACTTTGGATATTACACCCCGCTATCAGTTAACCCCGGTAATACAGCAGAAAACGAAACCGTTTTTAATTGTTATCCCAATCCGTTTTCAAATGAACTTACCATGGAAGTGAATGTGAATAAGCAGAGTCGCGTAAGCCTTTCCATTCATGATGTAATGGGTCATACAGTTAAGAATTTCAATTCAGAAGTTTTGTACCCCGGAACGGAACGCTACAAATGGTCACCTGCAAATCTTGCAAGCGGCATCTATATCTGTCACTTAACTATTGATGACAGAACCTTGTTTAAAAAGATTTTTTTAAGCAAGTAAGAAGTTCTTTTACACGAGACTTTCTCAGGTGTTATATCGTTTAATCTTTTCTGATTTTAGTTAGCTTTGCTGCTGAATTATTAATCAGCAATACAATGAAAAAAATTATACTTATTCTAAGTGCAGCATTGCTGCTTGGTACTGTAAAGTCAAGTGCCCAAACCCTATGCGATTCAATGGATGTTGATACAGCCTACCTTGATGCAAATATGCTTTATGTCGAGGTATATAACAGCAGCACTCATTTTATTGCGTATCCTTTTTTTACTGCCCTTCTTGATGCCAATCCCTATATAGTAATGAGCGATACGTTGATGATTCCTACTTTTTTAAGTGTGCCGGGTGATGGCAATAACGGGTATACCCTGGGCAGCTTTAACGGCACAATTGCCCAAGAAGCTACCGTTCCATTAAACACGGTATTTACCGGCATCTTAACCATCAACGACCCCAACGATAAATCCTTTGATTGCAGTTACCCTTTCAGTTTTACGTATGGTACTTTAAATACTTCGGTAAATGAACTTACTGCTTCTTTAGTGCAAATGTTCCCTAATCCAACAAGCGGACAGTTTACACTTTCTCTTCCAACAGACTATGCTGAAATTAGCATTACAGACATGCTGGGAAAAGAAGTAATCCATACACAAGCAACACAAAAAACAATGAGGTTGCATCTGGAAAACAACGGTGTATACATCGTTTACATTAAGACAAAGCAAGGAATAGCCACGCGAAAACTAATTGTAAATCATTAACATCCTGACTATTCAGATCAGTATTTCAAAAAGCTACTTTTACACCAAAATAACAACCTCCTAATGATGAATAAATTCAGATACACATTACTGCTTCTGTTTATTGCTTTTACAGCCTCAGCTCAAACCATAACCGAGCCTGTTGAATACAACGATTATTTTGTAAACAATCAGAATAAAATAGGTAATGAATTACTTAAACTGATTGGCATGTTTGATAATCTGCCCGAAGACAAAGCCATTGTTAACGCACAATTAAAAAAAGTTATAGCAGAATGTGATAATGCTATTGCAGCAGTAAAATCAATAAAACCCATTGAAAATGAATTTAGTCTGCGCGTTAATTCACAAAATTTATTTGAGTTTTATAAAACCACCATGAGTGACGATTACCCGTTGCTTATTGATGAATTGTATAAACCTGCACCTGACATGGAAAAGCTGAATGTCGTTCTTCTGAAAGTTCAGGATGGCGAAGCTATTGTCGATAAGAAATTTCAGGAAGCGCAGAAGCAATTTGCCACATTTCATAAAATTGAATTAGAAGAAAATAAGTTACAGGAAGAGTTTGATGGCGATTAGTAATGAACTTCATTCTAATTTACCACTTTTGCATTGAGTTGAAAAACTAAATAATAAAAAAAATGACAAAATCTTTCCTTTTATCCATTGCTCTTCTATTTGTAATAAACTTATCAAATGCACAAACAGCAATGCAGTTCAGCGGCAATAGTTGCAGTGGCGATGCGGTTGACCTTTTTGCCGATCTGGATGCAGGCAAAGCAGTTTTGCTGCATTTCTTTATGCCTAACTGCGGTGCTTGTCCCCCTCCGGCACAACGTATTCAAAAAATGGCCAATAAAATAAATGCCGTGTTTCCTGGAAAAGTTAAGGGCTATGCATTTCCTTTTGATAACTCAAGTTGCATTGTTGCTGATAACTGGGTTAATACAAGTAACGTTTCAACAATTTATACCGCAATGGCTAATGGTGAGGCACAGGTAGCCCATTACGGTGGTTTTGGTATGCCAACAGTTGTTTTATTGGGCGGTATGGACCACAGAGTGTTATTTTCAACACAGAGTTTCTCGTCAAGTGATACTACTATTATGAGAGATAGTATTCTGGCATTGTTTAACACAGCTAACAGTATTCAGAATTTGCAGGGAGGCGTAAATTCATTCAACGTATTTCCTAATCCGGCAAATGATAATGTAAGTGTTACGTTTACATTAACCGAAACGTCAGATTACACAATAAGTATTACCGACATAACCGGAAAACAGGTTGCCCTTATTTCAGATGAAAAGCAAAAAGGACTAATAACAAAGCAAATAAACACTGCTACTTTGCCTAACGGTAATTATATTGCCCGTATTCTGACAAACGAAAATACCGCAACCCAAAAGTTTACCGTTTCGCATTAAACAATGAATGCAGTCCGGCAAATAGTTTTTTCAGTAGTATTATTATTTTTCACTGTTGACTTATCTGTTGCTCAAAATCCGCTGTTTATTCCGTTAACACTATCGGGCACATCATTTGACCTGAATATTCAGAACGGAATAACCCAGTTTTATCCGGGTATTAATACGCCTACTTACGGAATAAACGGTGCATTACTGGGCCCTACCTTAATTGTAAATAAATGGGATTGGGTAACAATGAATGTTACTAATAATCTAGCCGGTTCGGGTAATTCAACTACTATTCACTGGCACGGTTTGCATGTGCCTGCAATGGATGATGGAGGCCCTCATCAGATTATAGAACAGGGCTCAACCTGGAGCCCGAATTTTCAAATTCTTAATTCGGCAGGTACATTTTGGTATCATCCGCATGGCGATAATAAAACCGACCGCCATGTTTCAAAAGGCATAGCAGGAATGTTGGTTGTAAAAGATAGTGCCGAAGCAGAATTAACTCTGCCACGAACCTATGGCGTAGATGATTTTCCGGTTATTGTTCAAACAAAAGCATTTGACATTTTAAATCAGATTGCCATTTCTACCGAAATGGATACTGCCGTTTGTGTGAATGGAACAATACATCCGTACTTAAATGCCCCGGCACAAGTTATACGTCTGCGATTACTCAATGGCTCATCATCGCGCAGCTATAATTTTGGTTTTACTGATAATAAATCATTTAAAATGATTGCAGGTGATGCAGGCCTTTTAGATAATGCAGTTTCATTAACACGCATCTTATTAAGCCCCGGTGAGCGTGCAGAAATAGTACTTGATCTTCAGGGCATGACCGGGCAGACAATTAACCTCATCAGTTTTAGTTCTGAAATGCCAAACGGGATTTATGGTGCAGCAACAGTGACCGGAATGATGGGAGGAACCATTCCCAACTATAACTTAAATCCTTTGAATGGTGCTGATTTCGGGGTGTTACAGCTTAATGTTGTTGCACCAACAGTTAATCCGGTTACAACTATGCCGGGTTCACTTATAACAAATGCACCATGGACTTCTTTCACCGTTGCAAGAAATTTTAACCTTCAACCCGATACCATGATGAGTCCATTGGGACAAGTAGCAGGTCCTTTTAACATCAACGGAGTTCATTTTGATATGAACACAATCAATTTTTCTACGTACCTCAACACTACCGAAAAGTGGAAAATAAGCAATAATACAGGCATTGCACATCCGTTTCATATTCACGATATGCACTTTTATCTGTTGAATATTAATGGAGGTGCGGTTCCTGATTATGAACAGGGTAAAAAAGATGTGGTGTTGGTTATGCCCATGCAATATGTTGAGTTTATAACAAAGTTTGAAGATTTTGCAGACGATATGATTCCCTATATGTATCACTGCCATTTATTGCACCACGAAGATGATGGAATGATGGGAAGTTTTACAGTAATAGATACAACTTCAGCAGGAATCTCTACAGTAGAGAAAACCAAGTTTATTATTTATCCTAATCCTGCTCAAAATTTCATTTCAATAAAGTTTGAAAATCAGATTTCTTCGGCAGAACTAACCATTATCAATTTACTTGGCGAAGTAGTTGTATCTTCAAAGATTAACAATATTAATACAGCAAGAATTGATGTTGATTCGTTAACCAGTGGCATTTACTTTTTTCAAATCAGGTCGGGTAATGAATTTCAGCAAATGAAATTCATAAAGCAATAATTCCCCCATTTGCCAGCCAAATATTATTTACCCTAATTGCAAACATTGTAAAGTTTAGTGTAAAAGAAATTGCTCTTCAAACAAAAGCAAGGAAGACATAAAACACCAACTTATTTTACTTACATTCGCATTCTCTCAGAAAAAACTAAGGAGAATGAAAAGTCTTTTAAAAATTATTACAGGCATTGTACTGTTTTTTGTGTTGCTGTTTTCCGCATCAAAATTCAGTGGTAATGGCTATCTTGTAAAAGGCTTGTGGGCAAGCTATCTGCACGGTAACAACTCAGCTACAATTGATGATGCTAAGTTTTTTGATACTCATGTTATTGAAGCTTCCCCACAACCGAAAGAATGGAATTTGCACAGCAACTATAACAAAACGTCCTTAAGTTCTGAACTTAAAACAACGCTGGAACAAATTCAGACCGTTAGTTTTCTGGTTATTCAAAACGACAGCATTCTGACTGAAAATTATTGGGATGATTATTCAGCCAATTCACAAACAAATTCTTTTTCAATGGCTAAAAGCATAACCACTATGCTGGCACAAATAGCCATTCAGAAGGGAATGCTGCAAGGATGGAATCAAAAAGTAAAAACTATTCTCCCCGAAATTAAAGGCGCACATGCCGATGAATTGGAGCTTTGGCACTTAAGCACCATGAGTTCCGGATTGGAGTGGGACGAAAAATACAAAGACCCTTTCAGCGTTACAGCTAAAGCATATTATGGCGATGATGTAAAAGAACTGATGCTTTCACTTCCCATTGTTGATGAGCCAGGAAAAAAATATAATTATCAAAGCGGTTCAACGCAATTACTTGGTCTTTGCGTTATGCAGGCTACAGGAAAAACATTGGCTGAACTGGCATCTGAATGGTTGTGGAAACCCATGCAGGCAAAGAACGCAGCTAAGTGGCACACCGATGAAGTTGGTACTGACCTTGCTTATTGCTGCTTCAATTCTAATGCCCGCGATTTTGCCCGCTTCGGAAAAATGATGTTGCATCAAGGCAATTGGAACGGCACACAAATTCTTGATACTGCTTTTGTACAATTGGCAACAACAGGTGCATTGGTTCCATATTACGGCTACTCTTTTTGGTTAGATGAATCGCACGGCACAAAAGTATTTTATCAACGAGGAATTTTAGGTCAATACATTATCAGCATTCCCGAATTTAATACTGTAATTGTAAGATTGGGGCATCAGCGAATCCCACCAGAAGACGATAATCATTCACCTGATTTTCATGTTATGGTTAATGAAGTACTTAAAATGGTAAAAGAATAATTAAACTAAACAATCACTAAATAATCAATGGCAAAATCACAAGCTACCTACGCTAAAAAAGAAAAAGAAACTAAACGCCTAAAGAAGCGTCAGGAAAAAGAACAGAAGAAAGAAGAACGCAAAGCAAACGCTGGAAGTGGTGGCTTTGAAAGCATGATTGCTTATGTGGATGAATACGGAAGAATTACAGATACTCCTCCGGATCCTGCCCGCAAGCAAAAAGTAGATGCTTCCAGCATTGAAATAGGTATTCCCCGCAAACAGGAAGGTGATGAAGTTCCTGCTGAACGTCAGGGCAAAGTTGCGTTCTTTGACGCAAGCAAAGGCTACGGATTTATTAATGAGATCGGTACAGGAGAGAAGTTTTTTGTACACATAACAGGAGTAACCGAAGAAATTGTTGCCGATGATCATGTGAGCTTTGAACTGGAGCGCGGCATAAAAGGAATGAATGCCGTAAAGGTTAAAAAAACAAAGTAACCGTCAATTAAAGCATGGGTAATCCTGCTCTTATTCGTTATGTAATTCTGTTTGTTTCGTTAATAGAAATTTACGCAGAGTTTATACATGACAGCAAGCTGGTGTTTTTCACCAAACCCTTGGTGTTGCCCTTAATTGCGTTTTATTTTTTCAGTTCAGTAAAAGGCAGTTTATCGGCTGTCCACAAGTTAATGCTTGTTGCATTTTTGTTCTCATGGTTTGGTGATATTTTTCTGATGCTGACACCGGAAACCTTAAGTGATACGCACATTATGGGTATTGCTAAAAATAAAAATTACTTTCTTGGCGGATTAGGTTCTTTCTTAGTAACACAAATTCTGTTCCTTACATCTTACAGGAAATCTGAAAGTGTAGAACAAACAGGAGCTCCTGTAAACAAACTGTATTACCTGATTTTTTTTATTTTCTGGATACTAATGTTATTCATTATTCTGCCTGCTTTGCAGTCAGATCCTGAGAAAAAAGCGGCAACCATTCCTGTTATTATTTATTCAGGGGTATTGGTAAGCATGGCAGCAATAGCTCTTAACCGTTATGGAAAAACAACTGCAAAAAGTTTCTGGCTCACATTTATTGGTGCCTGCATTTTTGTTATTTCCGATTCACTTATTGCCATTAACTTTCTTGTACTTTCGGAGCCAACTTATTATGCAGGCTTTGCTATTTTCAGCACTTATGCACTAGCTGAATACATGATTGCCGATGGAATTTTAAATCACAAATATGCTATTAACTAAAAATAGTTTTTTCTCTCTGTTAGCTTGCTTTTTTCTTCAGGCTGTATTTCAAAATGTGTTGTCGCAAACTGCTGTTTCAAAAATTGCTTTTGGCTCTTGTGGTAGTCAGGATAGCCCATTACCCATTTTTGATGTGGTGATAAAACACCAACCCGATTTATTTATTTTCCTTGGCGATAATTTGTATGGCGATACCAGAAATATGGATGATCTGAAAGCAGATTATGCTACGCTTGGAGCAAAATCAACTTTTCAAAACTTAAAAAAAAATGTCCCGATTATAGCAACCTGGGACGACCATGACTACGGAAAGAATGATGCAGGCCGACATTATCCTTTTAAAGCAGAATCGAAAGAAATATTCCTGGAGTTTTTCAATGAACCAAAGGATTCTGAAAGGCGCAAACACGAAGGAATTTATACTTCCTACATGTATGAAACCAACGGTAAAAAACTGCAAATTATTCTGGTTGACAACCGCACCTTTCGTGATGATTTAAAACCTTACACCGGACAATTCAGTCGCGATAAACGTTATTTCTATAATCTCGATTATGCCCCCCACACCGATACCACCAAAACTTTTTTGGGCGAAGAGCAATGGAAATGGCTGGAAGGTGAACTAAGCAAACCTGCTGACGTCCGCATAATTGGTTCAGGTACACAGTTCGGTATTGAATTTAATGGCTACGAGGCATGGGCAAACATGCCACATGAACAAAAGCGTTTTCTTAACCTAGTTAAAAAGACACGTGCGAACGGTGTTATATTTATAACAGGTGATGTGCATTATGCAGAAATCTCAAAACTTATTGAACCTGATTTGTATCCGATTTACGATGTTACTTCCAGTGGCTTATCATCAACCTGGAAATTTGCTTGTCCTAATAATAACAGAATTGAAGGGCCAATTATGGAAAATCATTTTGGGTTAATCACCATTGACTGGAAAGAATTAACTCCCAAAATAAAAATGGAAATATGGGATATTAATGACGAGCAACGGATTGAAAAAACAATTGAATTGAGTGAAATAAGTTTTAAGTAAAAAGAAATAATGAGCGTGGAAAATGAATTGAAAGAACGCAGCGCATCAAGCTGTGAATTATGTGGAAACACAAATGGATTAACAGTTTTTGCTGTTGCTCCTTCAGACGAAAGTGCAGATAAAAGTATCCTGATTTGCGAAACCTGTACATCACAAATTAATAATCCGGGAACAGAAGAAGCTAATCACTGGCGTTGCCTGAATGATAGTATGTGGAGCACAGTTCCTGCCGTGCAGGTAATGGCATGGCGAATGCTTACCCGCCTGCGCTCACAAGGTTGGACACAAGACTTGCTGGACACAATATATCTGGATGAAGAAACCCTGAAATGGGCACAGACCGGACAGGATGAAGCTGCTAACAACGATGATAAAGTAAAACACATTGACAGCAATGGTTCTGTATTGCAAAATGGTGATACCGTTGTAATCATAAAAGATTTAGATATCAAAGGTTCAATATTTGCAGCTAAGCGGGGAACATCGGTTCGCAACATTAATCTCGTTTGGGATAATGCTGAGCAGATTGAAGGCAGAGTGAATGGTCAGACGATTGTAATACTGACCAAGTTTGTTAAGAAGGCGGGTTAAATAATCCCGTGCAGGGATTTTCCTTTTGCGCCAAAAGCATCCACGCGTTTTTCAATTTCTGGATTTTTTTCAAGCACAGGTGCGTGGTGTGGCTTTATGCGCGCATCAATTATTAATGAACCTCTGCAGCCCCAGTGCTTGTGTTCTGTAAATGAATCAATACCATAAATATCGTGTGAAGGATTGCTGCGGGTAAATGTTACCCAAAGAAAGTTATTCAGCGTTTTGGCAGTAAAATCGCTGTTATCGGCAAGAACGATGAGAGGGAAGGAGGTTAGAAGTTGTAAGTTAGAAATTAGATATTCTTCCAATTTTTCAACTTCTAATTTCCAGCTACTAACTTCCAAAACAACTACTCCCGGCATTGCAATTCTAGGATTAGAAAAATCATCAGGCAATGAAAAATCAGTTGGCAATTTTGTTCCGAGTTCACGTTTCTTTTCGCCCGCTGCTGCTACCACTACTTTACTTCCGCTGTTAATGTCAGTTCCGCTGTAATCAAGTGTATCAATAGTAGTGCGGGTATGGAAGTGTAAATCCCGTGTCCAGTCAACGCGCTCTAAAATATGTTTAAAAAATCCAGGAACATCGTGCGTATCTAAATCTGGGTTGTCATCTTTTGCAGCAATGAATAAATACTTTGCTAATGACATTTGGTTAAAACCCAAAATGTGATTTGCAATCGTCAAAATTTCCTGTGGCTTGCGTTCTTTAATGTAAGGAGTATAACGCTCGCTGCCTAGCGCCAACAAAAGTGGATGTACTCCGCTTGCATCCACAGCATGAACATCGTGCAAACCCGGAATGGATGCAGGAATCATTGCGCCTGCTATTTCGTGAATCATATTTCCGAAAGCTGTGTCTTCCTGTGGTGGGCGACCAACAACAGTAAAAGGCCAGATGGCATCTTTGCGGTGATAAACTTTGTGAACACGCATCAACGGGAAGTCGTGTTTCAAACTGTAATATCCCAAGTGGTCGCCAAACGGACCTTCAGGTTTATTTTCATTCGGATAAACTTCTCCGGTAATTACAAAATCGGCATCGCAGGAAATAACATAACCATCAACCACCGTGTAACGAAAACGTCTTGCACCTAAAACCCCTGCAAAAGTCAGTTCACTCAAACCCTCGGGAAGCGGCATCACCGCTGCAAATGAGTGGGAGGGAGGTCCGCCCACAAAAATGCTCACTTTCAGCGGTTGTCCTTTTGAATTGGCTTTGGTTTGATGCACGCCAATACCGCGATGTAATTGATAATGCAAGCCAATTTCTTTGTCCTGCACATAATCATTGCCGCTTAACTGAATGCGATACATTCCCAGGTTTCCGTTCATTACTCCGGGCTTATCAATGTCTTCAGTAAATACTTGTGGAAGTGTTATAAATGCACCACCATCTTTTTCCCAGCATTTTATCTGTGGTAAGTCGGAGATGTTTGCACTGAGATGAGGAATACGATATTTCTTTCTTGGCAGCGCATTGAAAGCATGAAAAGGAAGTTCTGCATACTGAAATGGATTTTTCAGAAATGCAGTCGGGTCAGCTTTCAGTGCGACTAACTTTTTTACAGTTTCTAAAGTGTCACGAAAAATAAAACGACTGCGTTCTGTTGTTCCAAACAGATTTGAAACTGCCGGAAAATTGCAACCTTTTATATTCTCAAAATAAACAGCAGGACCGCCTGCTTCAAACACCCGCAAATGAATAGCAGCCATCTCAAGGTTAGGATCAACCTCTTCTTTTATGCGAACAAGATGCTTGTGTTTTTCAAGATCATTGATGCACTCACGTAAACTGCTGTATCCCATATTGTCACCCTGAGCGTAGTCGAAGGGTTTAATTAATTATCAATTTCGCAAAAGATGGAGATTTGTCTTTTTTAGCAATCCTCAGAAAATACGTTCCACTACTCAAACCTTTGCGTTCTATCACAACCTGTTTCTTCCCTGAAATGTTTTCACTTTGCAATAATTTTCCGCTCAGGTCAATTATATCAAGCATTGCGTTGGCAGGAGTTTCATCAAATTTAATGGTTGTTGTTTCGGTGAAGGGATTGGGGAAGAGTTGGAAGTTCACTTTAATACTTTCTGAGATTCCTTCAATCACATCTACATAAACAGATCCATTTGAAGTACATCCGTTAGAATCGGTTACTACTACAGAATAATATCCTGGCCATAGATAGTTTATGTTTTGTAAAGTGCTATCAGTTTGGTCAGAAAAATAATAAGAAGATGGGAAATTAATCAGGCTATCAATATTCCATTGGTAAGTGTAAGGTGGCATTCCACCAATAATACTGTCAATGCTTGCAGAGCCATCATTAATATCACCGTATGAATTTTGAACATTAAAAGTCAATTCTATCCCATCATTCCTAAACGTATCAAACCAAGTCTTCCCGCCCGACAAAGCATAAAACGCACATTCAAAATGCCCGAAATTTTCACCGGCACTCATCATTTCTACAGAGGTAGCACCATTTTCAATAAATTTATCGTAAGCCACAATTGCATTCATGTAATACACTTCATCATCAGCTTCGCAGTAAAACATTTTTACGGGCGAAACAGGTGTCCAGTCATATACATCATTATCCCGCAAAGCAACTCTGAAGTAGTGATCCTGATTATTAATAAATGAATCCAATACTTCAGGAATCATAATCTGATTGGGTATGCTTGGCATAGCAGCATTCAATTCGCCCATGCCGTGTGTTCCATCCAGCAGAGGAGGCAGCGTAACATCATAAGGCGACTGAAAAACATCTGCATAATCAATAAATAAATTGTAAACCGTATTGTATGATTGTAATATATACGGCAAATAACCCGGCTGCGAATAAACACTGTCATTCAAAATCACATCAGCCTGCACACCTGAAACATCATAAGGTCCTGACATAGGCGCAGAAGCAGTAACTGTAAATTCATCCGAAAAATCAGTTTCTATCATACGGTGCAAAGCCATGGTAGCATGTCCGCCTTGCGAATAACCCACTAAAAATAATTGTCCGTTTAGTGAAAAATCAAGACTGTCTTGAGCTTCTCGTGTTGCTCTTAACAAATCTAAAGATGCAGTGGCTTCTGAAGCAGCATGAATATAAGGATGAATACCCGGGCTATCACCAAGTCCAAGGAAATCAGGCATTGCAATGGTATAGCCATCTGTTGCTTCAGCCAGCCCAATTACAATTTCGCCTGATAAATAGGAGGGAACACCGTAACGTAACGTAGTGGTTCCATGTTGGTAACTGATTAAAGGAGTTTTGCAGGGAACTCCTTGCGGAACTAAAAGTGCGCCTGTAGCAAAGGTTGGCGTTGTTCCGTCATAGCTTACTGTATTGTAAGTTATTTTATAGGCATTTACTGCATAGGTTGTTGGAACAACTAATAAAGGTATTCCGTTTGCTGTAAACGTTGAATCAATTTGATCTGTAGTAAACGAGCGTAAAAAATCAATCGAGATTATTTGTTGTGCAAAACTGCTGAGAGACAAGAGGCAAGAAGCAAGAAACAAGAACGAGTAATGTTTTTTCATTTTGGGAAATTAAATGGAAAGGCAAATTTAAAGTTTTTACTTTTGCGAAAACATTTAACATGACTATATCCCAAGCCCAGCAAACCGTTGACGAATGGATTAAAACAAACGGAGTTCGTTATTACAATGAACTAACCAATATGGCAATTCTAACCGAAGAAGTGGGAGAAGTTGCTCGGATTATGTCGCGTAAATATGGTGAACAAAGTTTCAAGGAAAGCGATAAAAAATATGAATTAGGTGAAGAGTTGGCTGATGTTTTATTTGTGTTGCTTTGCATAGCCAACCAGACAGGTGTTGACTTAACAACTGAACTGAATAAAAACCTTGAGAAGAAAACCAAGCGAGATACTGAGCGCCACAAGAATAACCCGAAACTAAAATGAAGAACGAATTGAAGAAATTCTGGGAAACCTATAAAGTCTATATCCAGAATGATATGTTGTGGACTTTAATAGCCATGATTGCGATATTTATTCTTGCTTCTGTTTTCTTCCTATAAATTGCACCCTAAATGAAAGAGTTTAACATACCAGCCTTTTACCGCTCTTCAGTAATTGGGTCTATAAAACAAAATCGCAAAGACAGCGACCCGCGCAAAAAGGATTTTGCGCCAACGGTGCTTGACTTTGGACCTGTACGTTTTTTTATCGCAAGGCATTTTGGATTTTGTTACGGAGTTGAAAATGCCATTGAAATATCCTACCGAGCTTTAGAAGAAAATCCTGATAAACGAATTTTTCTACTTAGTCAAATGATTCATAATCCCGATGTAAATAATGACTTGCAGCAGCGTGGGATTAAATTTATCATGGATACCGAAGGCAACCAATTCATTCCCTGGAGTGAATTGAATAGCGATGACATTGTGATAATTCCTGCTTTCGGAACAACACTGGAAATTGAAAAAAAGTTGAATGATATCGGAATTAATCCGCAAACCTATAATACCACTTGTCCTTTTGTAGAGCGCGTTTGGAAGAAATCAGAAAAACTCGGTCAGGAAAATCATACCATCATCATTCACGGAAAATCTAATCATGAAGAAACGCGCGCAACATTTTCACATAGCGACCAGACTGCACCAACATTGGTTGTAAAAAATATTGAAGAGACAATAATTCTGGGTGATATTATTCTTGGCAAACTTCCCTTGTCAGAATTTGATAAACATTTTGGCAGCAGGTCTTCTTCCAACTTTAACCCGGAAAGGGATTTAGATAGAATTGGAGTAGTAAACCAAACCACCATGCTTGCTTCGGAAACTCAGGAGATTGCTGATTACCTGAAAAATATAATGCTTCAAAAATTCGGTGAAGCAGATTTGAAAAATCATTTTGCAGACACCCGCGACACACTCTGTTATGCTACCAACGACAACCAGCAAGCCACTTATGGTTTATTGGAACAGGATGCAGATATAGCAATAGTAGTAGGAGGTTACAATAGTTCTAATACATCGCACTTAGTTGAATTATGCGAGCGTAAATTTCCAACCTATTTCATTAGTTCCGAAAAAGAAATTATATCAGAGAAAGAAATCCGCCATAGCAATTTTCATACGCAAGAACTTAAAATCTCATCAAACTATCTTCCCGATAAAGCTATAGTAAACATCGCAATAACCAGCGGAGCATCTTGCCCTGATGCAATAGTTGATGCAGTGCTCAAAAAAATATTGTCTTATTTTGAAGGTGTAAAGCCATTGTCGGAAGTGGTTGAAGAGGCCTTGAATTGAAGTTTCTATTTTCAACAATCGATGTTGATGATTTTTATTTTTTCAGTGCAATCTGTCCTCTTGCAATGGTATTTTTGCGCCTGATATGCAAATAGTTCCTAAACAAAAATACTATGTCTTTGATTTCGACAGCACGCTCACTGCTGTTGAAGCGTTTGAAGAATTAGCAGCCATAGCGCTCAAAGGCAACAAGGATAAAAACAAAGTAGTAAAAGAAATTGGTCATATCACCGACCTTGGAGTTGACGGCACCATCACATTTACCGAATCGCTCGAACGAAGAATTCTTTTGCTCCATGCAAAGCGCGAACACCTTGATGTTTTGGTGAAGAAGTTGAAGAGTAAAATTTCTAAATCCATTAAAAGCAACAAAGAGTTCTTTCGCAAAAATTCTGAAAATATCTATGTCATATCCGGTGGCTTCAAAGAGTTTGTAGACCCAATTGTTGCTGCATACAAAATCCCTTCGGAACGTGTGTATGCCAACACATTCACCTTTGATGAGGAAGATAACATCATTGGCTTCGACCGCAACAATCACCTCGCACAACCCAACGGGAAAATTGGTCAGCTAAAAGAGTTGAACCTTGATGGAGAAATATATGTAATCGGTGATGGTTATAGCGACTATCAGATGCGTGAGGCAGGACTTGCGCACAAATTTTTTGCCTATACCGAAAATATTGAGCGCGCCAATATTCTCGATCGTGCCGATCATATCACACCAAGTTTTGATGAATTTCTTTACGTAAATAAATTGCCCATGAATATCTCGTATCCCAAAAACCGCATTAAAGTTCTCTTGCTTGAGAACGTACATACTGATGCATTGGAAATTATGAAAGAAGAAGGTTATCAGGTCGAAACCCACTCAGGGGCAATGACCGAAGCCGAACTTTCAGAAGCCATTAAAGGTGTTTCTGTTTTGGGCATTCGCTCAAAAACAATGGTAACAAAAGAAGTACTGAAAAATGCAGACAGGTTGTTGGCTATTGGCGCTTTCTGCATTGGTACTAATCAGATTGATTTGGATGAAGCGTTGAAAAAAGGTGTAGCAGTTTTTAATGCCCCGTACAGTAATACCCGCAGTGTGGTTGAGTTAGCCATTGGTGAAATAATTATGCTGCAACGCAATATCACCGATAAAAGCAAAATGTTGCACGAAGGCAAATGGGACAAATCAGCAAAAGGAAGTTTTGAAATACGAGGAAAAAAATTGGGAATTATTGGTTACGGAAACATAGGCTCCCAACTTTCTGTCCTTGCTGAATCACTGGGAATGCAGGTGATGTATTATGATACAATGGAAAAACTTTCACTCGGAAATGCATACAAATGTGGCTCACTTCGTGAATTGTTAAAGAAAGCCGATATCATTACGCTTCACGTTGACGGCAGCGAAACAAATACCAACCTTATTGGCGAAGATGAATTCAAAATGATGAAAGATGGAATCATTTTCCTAAACCTCAGTCGCGGTCATGTGGTGGATATTAAGGCTTTGGAAAAATACATTAAGAACGGAAAAATACGCGGAGCAGGAGTTGATGTTTATCCGTATGAACCGAAGACAAATGATGAGGAATTTAAAACAGAATTACGTGGCTTGCCCAACACCATTCTTACTCCGCATGTTGGCGGCAGTACTGAAGAAGCGCAACGCAACATTGCTGCCTATGTGCCAGAGCACATCATTAAATACATCAACACAGGAAACTCTTTTACAAGTGTAAATCTCCCCAATCTTCAATTGCCAGAACTGAATAAGGCACATCGTCTGTTGCATTTGCATAAAAATGTTCCAGGTATTATGGCAAAAATCAACAGTATTTTTGCTCGTTACGGAATTAATATACTCGGGCAATATCTTAAAACAACAGGCAGCATCGGCTACCTGATTACTGATATAGATAAAGAGTATAATGAGGATGTTATCAGTGAGTTCAAGAAAATTGACCACACGATACGATTCAGAGTATTATATTAAGCCTCATCCCTAACCCTTCTCCTAAGGAGAAGGGAACAGAGTGATACTCATAAGAAAGTTATTGGAAAAGTCCTCTCCTTTGGAGAGGATTTAGGTGAGGCTCTTTTTCAACGCCACCATCTTAATAGCAGTCACTGCAGCTTCCACACCTTTATTACCATGTTTCCCTCCTGCACGGGCTTTTGCCTGCTGCATGTTTTCGGGTGTAAGTACTCCGAAAATGAAGGGTAAACTGTAAGTGGTATTTAAGTCAGTAAGACCAATGGCAACCGCGTTGCAGATAAAGTCAAAGTGGCGGGTTTCGCCTTGTATCACGCAACCAAGGCATATAATAGCATCAAACTTTTTTGTGTCGGCTACCCATTTGGCTCCGGCAGTCAGTTCAAAACTTCCGGGAACATAATGTACCGAAATGTTTTTCTCTTTTGCTCCGTATTGTGCAAGTGTATTAATGGCTCCATCGCGCAGAGCGTAGGTAATCTCATCGTTCCATTCCGAAACAACAAGGGCAAACCGCATTCCTTTTGCAGTAGGGATTTTGCTGCTGTCGTGCTTTGATAAATTTTTTAGTGCAGAAGCCAAGTGATGGGCTTATAACGATGCTTTCGCTCTTGCTTTATACTTCTCGGCAGAGCGGCCTTCGTTTGAAGTAGGAAATTCTTTTTCCAGACGCTCGTATAATTTGACTGCTTTTTCAGTTTCGCCTTTGCCTTCTAAAGCCTGTGCGGCTTTCATCAGGTAAACAGGTGAGGTGAATTTGTTATTGTTATCGTCAGCAGCTGCAATGTATGCACTGATAGCTTTATCGGTTTCGCCTAATTCCATGTAAGCATCTCCTTGTGCTCCATCTGCAATAACGCTCAGTACTTCATCATCTGAATCAAATTTGCCTAAGTATTCAATAGCATTTTCGTATTCGCCAAGGTGCAGGTAACTAACACCGGCATAGTAATAAGAAAGGTTGGCAGCCTCCGTCATACTGTAATCATCAATGATTTGAAGGAAACCGGGGTATTGTCCTTTGCCGTCCAAAGCAATGCGGAAAGAATCTTGTTGAAAATACTGCTCGGCACGGAACATTTGTGAAGCAGCTTCAGTTTGTTTAGGAGCAACAATGAATTTTTTGTATCCTACATAACCGCCAATAATTATGATGAGTGCAGCCACAACGCCAATAATGATTTTTTGATTGTCCTCAAAAAACTGCTCAGTCTTATCGTAAGCGCTTTCTGCATTGATAATTACTTCTTCGTTTTCCTTTACTTTTGCCATGTTTTTGATAATTGAGGGCGCAAAAATATATTTTTTCCTGAATAAGACACCTAATATTTGTTACTTAGTCAGTAAATATATTTGGCAGGTAAAATGAAATATCTATATTTGCGCCCTCTAAAAAATAAGAAGATGAAAAAAGAATTACACCCAGCTAACTACAGACTTGTTGTATTTAAAGACATGTCAATGGATTATTCATTCGTTTGCCGCTCAACTGTTGAGACAAAAGAAACCATTACACATGAAGATGGTGTTGAGTATCCATTAGTGAAATTAGAGATTTCTGATAAATCTCACCCGTTCTATACAGGTAAAATGAAATTGGTTGACACTGCAGGTCGCGTTGATAAATTCCGTAA
Organism: Bacteroidota bacterium; assembly: GCA_947479755.1. GTDB lineage: Bacteria > Bacteroidota > Bacteroidia > SXHM01 > SXHM01 > SXHM01. The sequence goes on along the minus strand of CANKAM010000011.1, from coordinate 61,078 downwards.
CCGTTACAAAGGTCGTACAGAGTCTGCAAGACCTGAAACAACTACTGAAGGATAGAAATAACTTCAATTAAATAAAAAAGCGTCCCGTCTGCCTCAGGCAGACGGGACGCTTTTTTTATGCAGTTTGTCATGCTGAACTTGTTTCAGTATCTCTCTTAATAAGACCCTGAAACAAGTTCAGGGTGACGACTTACGAGACACTAAGCAGCTTCTGTTTTCTCCTCTTCCAGGAGTTGTTTCTGGTAAAGTTCGTAGTAAGCACCTTTAGATTGCATCAAATCTTGATGCGTTCCGCGCTCAATAATTTCTCCTCCATCCAATACAATAATAGTATCAGCATCTTTTACAGATGACACGCGGTGACTGATAATAATCGATGTTTTCCCTTTCATAATCCTGCGCAGGTTGCCCAGAATTATCTCTTCGGTTTCGGTATCAACCGCACTCAGGCAGTCATCAAAAATAAGGATACGAGGGTTTTGGATAATGGCGCGGGCTATGGAAACACGCTGTTTTTGTCCGCCTGAAAGGGTAATTCCTCTTTCGCCCAGCATGGTGTCGAACTTTGCGGGGAAATCCATTATGTTGTCATACACCGCGGCATCTTTTGCTGCTTGCTCAACGGCTTCTTTAAGATTTCCTGTAAAGCTTTCCTTCTTAATCCCGAACGCAATGTTGTTAAACACATTATCCGAGAACAGAAAAACTTCCTGCGGAACATATCCTGTTTGTTTGCGCAATTCATACAGGTTGCTTTCGCGTATGTTTTTGCCGTCAATAAAAAGGTTGCCCTGGGTTGTGTCGTAAAGGCGGGTAATCAGGGCAGCAATGGTTGATTTACCTGAGCCGGTGCGACCGATTACGGCTAATGATTTTCCGGGCTCTACTTTAAAGGACACATTCTTCAACGCCTGTATTCCCGAGTCGGGATAAACAAAACTCACGTTATCAAAAACAATCTCGCCTTTAACCTCGGTGGGTTGTGAGGATGGGTTTTCTATTTCAGGTTTCTGTAGCAGAAATTCATTAATCCTGCGCTGTGATGCTGCCGCACGTTGGATAATGGAAGTTACCCAACCCACTGCGGTAAAAGGCCAGGTAAGCATGTTGATGTAGATGATGAATTCGGCAATGTTTCCCGATGTTATTTTTCCTGCAATAACCTGTTTCCCGCCAATGTAAATGGTTAGCAGGGTGCTTAATCCAATGAGCAAAAGCATAATAGGAAAGAAGAGCGAATTGATGCGCACCAACTCCATGCTCTTGTCTTTATACTCGTTGGTTTCTTTAACAAACTCCTGCTCCATTTCCTTTTCGCGGGTGTAGGCTTTTATCACCCGAATGCCCGAAAAGGTTTCTTGCACAAAGGTGGAAAGGCGGGAGAGTTGCGCCTGTACCTGTTCGCTTTTTTGGTCTATCATGGTGCTTACATAATAGATGGCAATTGAAAGAAAGGGGAGTGGCAGCAAGACAAATAAAGTTAGTTCCACATTTACGCTCAGCATGGCCCAAATACACAGCACAGCAAGCACCACCAGGTTAATGGAATACATCACTGCAGGACCCACATACATGCGCGCACGGCTTACATCTTCGCTGATGCGCGCCATTAAATCGCCTGTGTTGTTGCGCTTGAAAAAGGCAAGGCTCAGGCGTTGGTATTGCTCATAAATATCGTTCTTCAGGTCGTACTCAATGTGGCGCGACATGACGATAATGGTTTGCCGCATAAAGAACATGAACACTCCTTTCAGCAAGGCAAGCGAAATAACCACCATCCCAAAAATCAATAGCGTTTTATCCAGTAAATCGCCTAAGGGACTTTGCATTTCAAAACCATAGAAAAGATTATAAACGCTGATGGTCTGCACCACCACATCCAGCGCATGACGAATAATCTGTGCCGGAAAAATGGCAAACAGATTAGAGATGGTTACAAACAGAATGCCCATGATGAGCAGTCCTTTATAACGAATAAAATATTTATTGAGGTAGAAGAGGTGTTTCATTTATATACCCGAACAGGTAAACAGCAGGAGGCAGAATTTGTTTTTTAATCCTTCAGCTTTTTTGGATTTTGTTTGTTATTCCAAACCCTTACGAGTTCAATCTTATCATCTTTAACGGTGTATATAATGCTGATCTGTTTGCGAACCACACATTTTCTGATGTCGCGATAATCACTCAACGGAAATAATTCGGGCATTTTAGAAATAGTATTCAGCATTTCAGCTATTTAATCAATAAATTGTTGTGTTTCTTTAATGCCCCATTCGTCAAGCAAATATTCAATATTTTGCTCATAATCAGAAACAGCATCTGCTGACCAGATTATTTTCTTCATTTGAACTTAAGGGAAGGATATTTCTTTTTCATGGTTGAAATAACCTTAGCATGAGGAACCGTTTTTCCTTTTGCTATGGAGGCTAAACCCTTGTCGGCAGCTTTTTTTTCTTCGTCACTCAAAACAACGGTATAGTTCGCATATTCTTTTGTTAAAGCATAAATCATATTGAGAAAGCGTTGGTCTGCTTTATCTATGTATTGGTGAAGGTGCTGTTTTATTTCTGTTGTGCTCATAGTATATTTTGTTTGCACAAATATACGCCTTATAAAAAGATGTATTAGGTAAAAAGTAAGAGGTAATAGTTACAGGCAGACCGCCAGCAAATATTACCTCTTACTTATTAAATCTTAAATAGCTTACTCTTTTACCACCTTCCTGTTCACCTGCTGCTCACCATCAAAAAGGCTTAGTAAATAAATGCCTTTGCTGAGTGCGCTTATATCTAAACTAAACTTGGTTGCAGTTACGCTGCCGGTTAACAATACCTTGCCGGTTATATCTTGCAATTGGTAAGTGCCCTTAAATGAAGTTACAACTGTAGAGTAATTAGTTGCAGGATTAGGATAAACATAAATTGCAGGTTGTGACTTTGCAATATCATTGTTTGATAGAATAACCCCATTTTCACGATACACCGCTAAACCTTCACCATAGGTTCCTATCCATTTATTACCTACATTATCTACTGAAACTGCTTCGACTGCATTTGATGGTAATTCCGAATTCGTCATATTAAAGGTAGTCCATGTGGTATTATCAAAAAATGCAAGTCCTTTGGTAGAAGTACCAATCCATTTATCACCATTCTCATCAAAAGCAATTTCTGCATTCACATAATTTGAAGGCAACCCCGAATTGAGGGTGTCATAGCCGATCCAGATAACATCATCAAATTGCCCCATGCCCAATTCTGCAACCCCAATCCATTTCGTATCATTTGCATCAATACTAAGAGCTACAATAATATTCCCGGGTATATCAGAATTTCCTATAGTAAATTGTGTCCAATCGATATCATCAAATTTGAATACCCCCTCTGGGGTAGCAAACCATTTATTATTCACACTATCAATATTAATTGAATAATAGGTACTGTCTGTAAGATCAGAGTTGGAAGCATCATATCGGGTCCAAGTACTTCCATCGTATTTTACTAATCCTGTCTGATACCCGCCAAACCATTTCGTTCCATTCTCTTCAAATGCCATTGAAACCACATATCCATAAGGATAACTTGTCCAATTCGTGCCATCAAATTTTATTAAACCATATACTGAGCCAATCCAAATAGTATCAGCATCAGCTTTAATCGAATAGCATACGTTACTTGGTAGAATAGAATTTGCGGTGGTATATGCAGTCCAATTTGCCCCATCGAATTTCCCCACACCGCCATAGGTTGCTACCCAAATATTACCACTGGCATCAAACGTAATGTCCTCAACTACATTGTGAGGAATTCCAGAATTGGAAGTATTATATACAACCCAATCTATTTGAGCAAACGCTTGGAAGGAACTCAGCAAAAATAAAATAATAATAAAAATTTTCATGGTATTTATTTCTTATTATTCCAAATGAAAGGTCGAGTCAGTGTCGCCAAAGAGTCCGCCCGCACTTTTAAGTTTTACGGTTGGTAAAGTTAATTATGTTATGGTCTTGTGGTCAGTTTTTTGCAGGGGTATTACCACAGTTCATCTCAGGCGTAGCTATGTGGCAACCGCTTGAATGTTTAATTGTTTCAAATTCAGAAAAACAAAAGTCCCTCGCCTTAGGCGAGGGACTTTTGTTTTAACTACTACTCCCCTAATCTTTCACAACCTTCCTGTTTACCTGCTGCTCGCCATCAATAAGGCTTAGTAAATAAATGCCTTTGCTTAGTGCGCTAATATCTAAACTAAACTTAGTTGCTGTTACACTGCCGCTTAACAATACCTTGCCTGTTAAATCTTGCAATTGGTAAATGCTATTGCCACTTTCTGTTTCAATGGTTAGTGTGTTGGTGGCTGGGTTAGGGTAGACTATTACCTTATTTAATGATAACTGCTCTATGCCTGCAACTATTGGTTTAATAGGATTGCTTTGTGCCACCATATAGGTTTTATTGGTTGGTGTGCAACTAAAACCTAATGCATCTATGCGCCAATTTCCGTTTGGATAATTTGCGTAGTCAGGATCAGTGGTGGAAAGACCTACCGTATTTACCAACACATTCCAGTTTCCGTTATTATTATCGTCTCTTAAAAATGAATAACCTGTTACAGGGTTGGTTTGTCCGCTTTCAACGGTATAAGCATTCCACGAAAAATTGGCACCATTCTGCTGAAAGAACATTGTTTGATGGTATGGACTTTTTTCACCGATGTTGCCGCAGGTATCACGTATTGCCAGTTTGTAAAACCAACTTGAGTACATTGGATTTCCTCCATTGGGACCGCCAATATTGAATTGTGTATCAACAAACAGGCTTAACGAATCTTTGCTTGTTGCTCCTATACGTAAATAGGTTGAGGTAATTGCATCTTTTCTATACACAATAAAACTGTCAACATTGGTATAAAGCGAATTATCCCAAATAATAACATTGTATTGATAGTATGATGCACTATCGGTTGATACCATGCAAATATCAGGAACTGTAACTCCGTTATTTAATGCACAGCCTGTGCAGTTCACTACTTCAACGTTTAGTAATACTTTAACAGAAGAGGCATCATGACTTGCTGCTGCAAGGTCAGGTCTGCCATCTTCATTGAAATCACCGGTGGCAATTTCCCATGGAAAACCCGGGCAGGAAAAAAGAGCGGGTGGTCCAAAGTAGGCCGAATCAGTACCCAACAATACTGATACATCATTTCCCTGGGCTCCGGTAGCCAAGTCAGGAATTCCATCAACGTTAAAATCAGCACTGACAACTGAAAAAGGAGTATGAAGTGTTGTGAAATTTTCAGCAGGAGAAAATATGCCTGAAACTCCCTGACTTAATAATACAGAAACATTTTGGGAATTGGTATTGGCAACGGCTATATCATCAAATCCATCATCATTAAAGTCTGAACTGCAAACCGAATATGGCCCTTCCCCTGCTAAATATTTTGCGGCTGTTCCGAAACCACCAGTTCCATTGCCAAGCAATACCCATACACTATCAAGCCCGCCACCATTGGCATTGCTGGTTGCAGCCAAATCCACATCTCCGTCTCCGTTAAAATCACCGATTGTTATAGCATACATTTCAGGACCGGCAGAAAAATCAACATGGGAACTGAAATTGCCTGCTCCGTTTCCTAACAAAACAGATACATTACCATCATTTGCAGATGCTATATCCATGTCACCATCTCCGTTAAAATCTGCTATGCATGCAGCATAAGGATAACTGCCAACCACATGAACAGTTGGGGGAGCAAAATGACCTGTACCATCACCAAGTAGAACTTTTACATCAGTACCTGTAGCTATGGCCAGGTCTGCATTACTATCTGCATTAAAATCAGAAGCGCTTATAGAATGTGATGAAACTGAAAATAAACTATCACCACCATCAACAGCAAGAATAACAGTTCCGAAAGTTCCTGTTCCTGTACCGGGTAACATGTAAACAGAACCTCCAGGCCCTCCATCATTTGATGCAACAATATCAAGATGTCCGTCATTGTTAAAATCTGCAACAGCAATTGTTGTGGTTGCGCCACCTACCGGATAACTTGCAGTTGTAAAGCATGTTTGCGCAGTTGCATTCATACAAACTGCGAGGCTTAAGAGTGTAAATATTTTTTTCATGGTTTCAGTTTTAGTTGTTCAAAAGTATAGTAATTTTTTTGATAAAGGCATAACAAAAATCCCCCTCGCCAAAGGCGAGAGGGATTTTTACTTTAGATAGTTCCCACTATTACTCTGATTATATCAGAGGGTACACCAATCTCGGCATCACTGAGTACACCACGCAGGTAATATTCCCGCAGTTCGGGCTGCCCGGCAATGGTAAGTGCACGGTTATCAACATAAGGACTATGGAAGTCTATGGCTATTTTGGTGTACTGACTAAGCGTAGCCGGTGCCGGAGAGCCCGGTGTAGAGGGCAGTGTGCTCACCCCTGTTGTTACCTTGCTGTAGATAGCCTGACCATCCACTCCTTTTTTAGTGAACTTGATAGTTACCACATTCAATACCGCTTTTGCGCTGCCTTCGGGTTTATAATTTCCGGCATCAAAGCTGGTTTCATCTGCTTCAATACCTAAGTTTTCGCCAATAGCTTTGCTGTAGTTGCTGTTTGCTTTCAGTTGAGCTGCCAATTGGCGAAAACGCCCTTCCACATCGGGCTGTATAGTACCCATTGGTGGGGTAACAACATCCGGTGGAGTTGGGAAGGGTGGAATAATACTTCCATCGCCCCCGTGGCGAACCTGATCTTTTAGCTTTGTCCAGTCCTGTGCAAAGCCGGGTGCAGCGTTGTTGCGCAGCACTATAAAAGCCATCCAATCGGCATCGGCTTGCACAGAAGCAATTTGTGCAGGTGTTAAGCCAAATAACATTGCATGAGAGGGCAGGTTAGCTTTAAAGGTGTTAAGTTGTGCTACAAATTGTACATCGTTACTTTTTACAAAATCTTTTGCCATGGTTTCTGTTTTTTTTTAGGTTAATTATTGATTGTTTGATTGGTTTATATATAAAATGAACGTAAAAGAGTGCTTTTTAGCGGCAAATGCTGCCCCATTGCCCTCACAGCCTGAGGTTTTGCCATCCCCGCCTGAGGTTTTGCCATCACGGGCTGAGTTTTTGCTCTCCCGGTGTGGCGGTTTGCCCTCCCGGCCTCAGTCCGTGCCGTCACTGTTCGGGAATTTGCCGTCCCTGCACCAGAATTTGCCGTCACGGGCTGACTTTTTGCCATCCCACGCTCAGGCTTTGCCGGCAAATTATGGGTGGCGGCAGGCATAAATGATAAAAGTAATTTTGACATAGTGCTCAGGTTGTTGTGCCGGCAAATATTTCAATAAATTTACCTGTGCAAAAACGGATTTGCAGGCAATAATTTGACTTTGGTCATTATGAAAACAAAACAACCATCGGATGAAATTTTCAACCTTGTTAAAAGTTTTAATAAGGCAGAGGCCGGTTATTTTATTCAATACATAAACCGCAGCCGTATTAAGGAAGGGGATGAATACATTCAACTCTTTAAACTCATCAGAGGACTGGAAGAATATAAAGAGAGTGAAGTAAAATCCTCTTTTAAAAATCCCGCTTTTCTAAAACGCTTTGCGTATCATAAAACAAATTTATCCACTCTGGTGGTGGACAGCCTTGTGGCTTATAAAAGCAGCACAACGGTAAACAGTCGCCTGCACCGCCTGATTGAAGCCATTGATTCTTTACGCGAAAAGCAACTTTATCAGCAGGCACTTAAATTAGTGGTTAAGGCGCGGGCGCTTGCCCTGCATTACGAAAAGCTTTTTTTGCTACTGGAGATTAATAACATCCACCGGATATTGCTGAATAATTCCACCTATGTAAATCTGGGGAAATTGATAGAGGAAATTTATCGAGAGAAAAGATATCTGCTGAAAAAAATAGAAAATAAAGACAGCCTAACTTATATAAAAGATAAGGTGCAGGTTATGTACATAGAATTGCATACGCTTAAAACCTCCGAAAAAAAAGAAGAGCTTGAAAAACTGATGCAGGAACCCTTGCTCAGTGATGAAAACAATGCGCTCAGCTTCAGCGCTAAACTTATATTTAATCATTTATATTCAACATACCACGACCTATGTGGTGATTATGTAAAAGCTTTTCAATACCGGAAAAGAATAATAGAATTATGGGATATGTATCCTCAAATGAAAACGGAATACATTATCCGCTACCGTTCGGATTTAGCGAACCTGCTGACAAAAAGTATTACAGCAAAAACACCGCTGGATTTTGATGACATCATAAGCCGCATAGAAAGCATTTCAGGAGGCAGCAAGGGAGATAATGCAGTTCTTTTCAGGGAAGTATATTTTTTGCAGCAGCTATATATGCTGAACAACGGGCAGTTTGAAAAGGCGCTGGAGCTAAACCCAAAAATTGAAAAAGGTCTGAAGCAATATGACAATTCAATAAACCCGATGCGCAAATCCGGCTTTATGTATAACATAGCCATCACCTATTTTCTGAATGAAAAATATGCAGAGGCCATGCAAAGCTTTAACAGCATTATAACTGCCAACCGCAAACACGAGGTGCGAACCGATTTGCGGGATATGTCCGGCATCTTTAAAATTATTCTGCTTTACCAAACCGGCAAGCACGACCTTGTTGAATATGAAGTGCGCAACACCCGCGACCGCCTGAAGTATGGCAATAAGCTCTATGAGCTGGAACAAATTGTTCTTGAAAATATCCCACTGCTTATTAAGTCAAAAAATCAAAAAGCAGTCTTTCTTTCAAAACTGGAAGAACTCTTTAGTCGTCCCGAAAACAAAAACCTGTTGGGGCTTGAGGAACTGATTATCTGGCTGAAAAAGAAATTATAGAAAATAGCAAATAGCAAACAGAAAATAGGAACAAACTGCCTTCAATTTTCTATTTCATATCATCTATTTGCTATTTTCTATCATTCGCTATTTTCTATCATTCGATTTACTACTTTTGCCCCCGCTTAAAAATCAAAAAATCATGTCGTTCAAAACAACAACCGTTTCCGCTTCCATTGCCAAAGGCGTATTGGCGCAAATGGCCGAAATGGAACACGAGCAGGTACTTTTTTGTCACGACAAAGAAACAGGATTGAAAGCCATTATAGCCATACACAACACCGTGCTTGGCCCTGCCCTGGGCGGCACCCGCATGTGGAACTACGCTACCGAAGAAGAAGCCCTCAATGATGTGTTGCGCCTTTCGCGCGGAATGACCTTTAAAGCAGCCATAACCGGACTAAAACTGGGTGGCGGAAAAGCAGTGATTATAGGCGATGCCAAAACACAGAAGAACGAAGCTCTCATGCGCAGGTTCGGAAAGTTTGTGCAAACGCTGGGCGGCAAATACATCACTGCCGAAGATGTGGGCATGGAAACGCAGGACATGGTTTTCATCAAGAAAGAAACCAACTATGTTACCGGCTTACCCGTTGAAATGGGTGGTAACGGAAATCCGTCTCCTGTTACCGCTTATGGCGTGTATATGGGCATGAAAGCCAGCGCCAGATTTGTGTGGGGCACTGATTCGCTTGCCGGAAAAAAAGTATTGGTGCAGGGAACAGGTCACGTTGGCGAAACCCTTATTGATTACCTGACCAAAGAAAAAGCAATAGTTTTTGTAAACGATATAAACGAAGAACGCGTAAAAACCATTGTTGCAAAATACAATGCCATAGCCGTTACCGGAAATATCTATGCCGAGGAAGTAGACATTTACGCTCCCTGCGCCTTAGGTGCTACCCTGAACAGCGAAACAATTCCGCAATTGCGTTGCGCCATTGTTTCGGGCGCAGCCAATAACCAGTTGCTGGATGAGAAGCTGCACGGACAAATGCTCAAAGACCGAGGAATTGTTTATGCCCCCGATTTTTTAATCAATGCCGGAGGAATAATTTCCGTTTATTCCGAAGTAGAAGGCTACAACATGCAAAAGACAATGGAAGAAACCGCCAGGATTTACGATACTACCTTAAACATATTAAACACAGCAAAAGAACAAAACATCACCACTGCCCGGGCAGCATTGAATGTAGCAATGGAGAGAATTAGTCAATTAGCGGATTAGCTAATTAGCTGATGAGGAAGATGAACTATTGAAAATAAATGTCTGAAAATCCTAAATACAAGGACAACCTGATTGTTAAACTTACATTTGAGTTTTCGCTTTCTGTTATTTCATTTACTGAAGAATTGGAAAATAGAAAAAGATATAATCTTGCAAGGCAATTATTCAGAAGCGGAACCAGTATTGGAGCAAATGTGAAAGAAGCTCAGAATGCAGAAAGCAAAGCTGATTTTATTCATAAAATAAAAATTGCATTGAAAGAATCGGATGAAACGGAGTATTGGTTATTACTGTGCAAACATTCTGAAAATTACCCTACTCCTACAGAACTTATAGTGAAGCTAACATCAATTTCTAAAGTCCTGAATAAAATAATTGGAACATCAAAAAATAATGTCAAACAACCATTAGCTAATCATATCATCAGCTAATCAGCTAATCATACCATCAGCTAATAAATAGAAACTAAAATAAACCCCGTTCTTTAAATCATGTTGAGCAGACGACACCTGAGAATTAAGGTAATGCAAGCCATTTATGCATTCCTTCAAGGCGATAACACCGACCTCGCCAAAGGCGAAAAAGAATTGATGAAAGGCGTCAACAAGATTTATGACCTCTACATTTTTATACTGCTGCTCCTGCCCGAGCTCATTGAATTCGGCAAAGCCCGCATTGACGAGCGCAAGCAAAAGCGCATTCCTAATCCTGAGGATTTAAATCCTAATACCCGATTTGTAGAGAACCCTTTACTTGCGAAACTCTCTAACAACAATGCCTTGCGCAGAGAAGCTGAAGTGCGTAAACTTTCGTGGGCAGACGAACCCGAACTGATTAAAAAGATTTACAACAGCATTGTGGACAGCGAAGAGTTTGCCGCCTATATGAACAATGAAGACAAGAGTTATCTTGTGGAGCAAAAGTTTGTTCAAAGTGTTTTCAAAAAATACGTTGCTACCGAAGAACGTCTGCATTCACTCTTTGAAGACAAAAGCATTTATTGGGTGGATGATTTGGAATTCATCAATAGCATGGTGGTGAAAACACTTGGTTTGCTCAACGAGCAGGCAAATGAAAATACACCGCTGCTTCCTTTATTAAAAGATGATGACGACCGTAGATTTATGCTCGACCTTTTTCACAAAACCATTATTCACGAAAAGGAATACGATGAACTGATTAAACCAAAATTGCAGAACTGGGAAATGGAACGGGTAGCTATGATGGATGTGCTCCTGATGAAAATGGCCATCTCTGAATTTCTGAATTTCCCTTCGGTGCCCACCAAAGTAAGCATGAACGAGTACATTGAAATCTCAAAAGATTACAGCACACCGCAAAGTAAACTCTTCATCAATGGTATCTTGGATAAACTGCTCACGGATTTCAAACGTGAAGATAAAATTCAGAAATCAGGAAGAGGACTAATGGAATAAATATTCACCACTAAGAACACAAGTTCACTAAGTTTATTCTAAGTGCTCTTGTGACCTTAGTGGTAAAAAACAACATGACATTTAAAGAAGAAATTTTACGTAGAAGAACCTTTGCCATCGTCAGTCACCCTGATGCGGGGAAGACCACGCTTACTGAGAAGCTGCTTTTATTTGGTGGCGCGATACAGATTGCCGGTGCCGTAAAATCAAACAAGATTAAGAAAACCGCCACCAGCGACTGGATGGAGATTGAGAAGCAGCGCGGAATTTCCGTTGCCACTTCGGTAATGGCGTTTGATTACAAAGGCAAAAAGATAAACATCCTTGATACACCCGGCCACCAGGATTTTGCAGAAGACACGTTCCGCACACTCACTGCTGTTGACAGCGTTATCGTTGTTATTGATGCAGCGAAAGGTGTAGAGCCGCAAACGATAAAGCTTGTTGAGGTTTGCCGTATGCGCAAAACCCCCATCATTGTTTTCATCAACAAACTTGACCGCGAGGGAATTGACCCTTTCGACCTGATGGACGATATCGAAAAGAAACTCTTCATCAAAGTTCGTCCGCTCAGTTTGCCCATCGGCATGGGACAGGATTTTAAAGGCGTATATACCATCTGGGAAAAAACGCTAAACCTTTTTAATCCTCACGGGAAACAGAAAGATGAGGAAACCATCCGCATAACCGATATCAATAGTCCTGAATTAGAAAATCAAATAGGCGAAAGAGCAGCTGCGAAGCTGCGCGAAGATTCGGAATTGGTAGAAGGTGTTTATCCTGAGTTTAAGGTCAGCGATTATTTAGCAGGAGATATTTCACCTGTCTTCTTTGGTAGCGCCATCAATAATTTCGGTGTGCGTGAGTTGTTGGATTGCTTTATTGAAATTGCACCATCACCCGTTGGCCGCACAACCGAAGAGCGTGCCGTTGCCCCCGATGAAGAAAAATTCAGCGGCTTTATTTTTAAGATACATGCCAACATGGATCCGAACCACCGCAACCGCATTGCCTTTGTGCGTGTGTGTTCAGGTAAGTTTGTGCGCAGCAAAAACTATTTGCATGTAAGGCTGGCTAAACAACTTCGTTTTTCATCGCCCACTTCTTTCATGGCTGATAAAAAAGAAATCATTGACGAAGCATTTCCCGGTGATATTGTTGGTCTGCCCGATAGCGGCAACTTCAAGATCGGTGACACATTGACTGAAGGAGAACAATTGCATTTCAAAGGCATCCCCAGTTTCTCACCCGAGCTTTTCCGTTACGTTGAAAATGCCGACCCGATGAAAAGCAAACAGCTTGCAAAAGGCCTGGAACAACTAATGGACGAAGGTGTGGCGCAACTATTCACCAGCAAATGGAACGGCAGAAAAATTATCGGAACAGTTGGTGCGCTTCAGTTTGAAGTAATTCAATTCCGTTTGTTGCATGAGTATGCAGCTTCATGTCGCTATCAACCCATTAACCTGCATAAAGCTTGCTGGATAAGCAGTGAAGACAAAGTTGCGCTTGCAACTTTTATGGAGCGCAAGGGCGATCATATAAGCGAAGACAAAGACGGCAATCCTGTCTTCCTTGCCGACTCAGCATGGGGTTTGCAAATGGCGAAAGAACAATATCCTAAGATTGAATTTAATTTTACGAGCGAAGGGAACTTCGGAACAAAGAGATAGCTACTCCTGTTTCTTCTCCTGAATTTTCTCTAACAGTTTGCGCTTGAACTGTTCTTCTGCTCTGTAGAACTGCGCTACTTTCTTTATAGATACCACAGCTTTAAACTGTGCCACGTATTTTTTCTGAATATCAAATTCCTTTTGACGGCTTGCTAACTCATCGTTGATTAATTTCTCAAATTCAGGGTCAGTCATGGTTTCAAAGTTGTCTTTGACATTTTCGCGCGATAACTGACGTTCTTTACGAAGGTTTTCAATTTCATTATTCATCTGATTATAAACGGGCCAGAATTTCTGCGCTTCTTCAGGTGTAAGATTCATCTGTTGCGTGATGAACCCAATTTTCATGGCTTCTACTTTTTCTTTTTTCTCCTCGTGTTTTGGTCCGGGTTGAGCGATTGAAGTTCCGGTAAAGCCGATGATAGTAACTAATGTCAGTAAGGCGGTTTTCATTTTTGAAGTGTTCATGTTTTAATTATTTATAGTTCGTTTATTAAATCCAAATCAATATCGTTTTCAACTAAGTAGTCAATAATTACATCGTTAGTAATTTCTTCTTCATTCAGCATTTCGTTTTCGTCCAGTGTTTCAATTTCAATAGCTTCTATCAACACTTCTTCATCCATACTTTCAATTTTTTCGAATGAAACTACTTCTGCAATATCGTTTTGAGTTAAAGGTTTTCCTTCTTTAATAAACTTGAAGCCAATAATACATATTGCTGTTATTAAAGCTGCAGCAATGGCATAGCGCGGTTGTAAAAGCGTGATGATAATACCGCGTTTTTTTACCGGAGTAAGAACTGGCTGTTCATAGTTTATCCGCTCATTCAATTTGCGGTTGAACTCTTCAAAATAGCCTTCGGGCTCCTTAAAATCAATGGGTGATTGTTTTAGTTTTGAAAGTAATGGACTTTCATACTCCAACTTCCCGTCATCAAATTCTGTATCGTTGTTTTTCGTGCTCATTTGCTACTAAGATTCATTTGGTTTGAAAAGGTTTAATCCTTGGTTATAAAATGTTCGATTTTTTTAACGGCATGATGGTAAGATGCTTTCAAGGCGCCCACTGAGGTATCAAGTACCACGCTCATTTCATCGTATTTCATGGCGTCAAAGTATTTCATGTTAAATACAAGCCTTTGTTTCTCGGGAAGTGTTAAAATTGCCTTCTGCAGCTTGCGCTGAATTTCTTCGCCTGTGTAGTTTCGTTCGCTGTCAATTTTTTCGTGCAGACCATATTCCACTTCATTGATGGAAATGGTGTTGCTGTTTTTTTTCTTCTTCAGAAAAGTCAGGCATTCGTTGGTAGCAATACGATACAGCCAGGTATAAAGCTGAGCATCTTCCCGGAAATCTTCCAGATTTTTCCAAGCTTTTATAAAGGTGTTTTGCAGTAGGTCATCCGTATCATCATGGTCGATGACCATTTTGCGGATGTGCCAGTAAAGCCGTTTCTGATATTTACTGAGGATAGAATTAAATGCGCTGTTGCGGGTTCCCTCGTTGCGAAACTGTTCGAGCAATTGTTTGTCTTCTGTTTCCATGCTGTTTCAATTTATGTTGAAGGAAACAAAAGTGTCTGCTATAAGCACATCATCTGAACTGCTGAATTCTAATTTCCCGCGTTTTTTCTCGCTATTACTTTTTCTGCCGCCTGCACTATATTGGGAGTATCGAGTCCGTATTTTTTGAGCAATTGTTCCGGAGTTCCGCTTTCGCCAAAACTGTCGTTCACCGCTACCATTTCAATGGGAGCCGGAAAATGCTGCGCAAGAACCTGAGCGATGCTGTCGCCAAGTCCTCCGTTCATCTGATGTTCTTCTGCTGTTACCACACTTTTTGTTTTCCTGACTGATGCTATGACAGCCTCCACATCTAATGGTTTAATCGTGTGTATGTTTATTATTTCAGCGCTGATTCCTTTTTCTTCTAAAATCTTTTTTGCTTCCAGCGCTTTCCATACCATATGGCCGGTTGCAAAGATGGTTACATCTGTACCGTCAAAGAATTTCAGGGCTTTGCCAAACACAAACGGGTATTGACCTCCGGTAAAATTTGGAACTTTCGGTCTTCCGAAGCGCAGGTAAACAGGCCCGTGAATATCGGCAATAGCAAGTGTTGCATCTTTTGTCTGGTTATAATCACAAGGATTGATAACACTCATTCCCGGCAGCATTTTCATCATGCCGATGTCTTCTAGAATTTGGTGAGTAGCTCCGTCTTCACCCAATGTTAAGCCTGCATGTGAAGCACAGATTTTTACATTTTTGTCTGAGTAAGCAACTGATTGACGTATTTGGTCATAAACTCTTCCTGTAGAAAAGTTTGCAAATGTTCCGGTGAACGGAATTTTTCCTCCAATGGTTAATCCCGCTGCAATACCAATCATATTGGCTTCTGCAATTCCAACTTGAAAAAAGCGGTCAGGGAATTCTTTTTTGAAGGCATCCATTTTCAGTGAACCGGTAAGGTCGGCACACAGCGCAACTACGTTTTTGTTTTTCTTTCCGAGTTCATGTAAACCCGCACCAAATCCGCTGCGTGTGTCTTTATCTTCCGATACTATTTCAATGCTCATAGGTAGTGTTTTTTCCATGTTAGTAAAGTTTTACAACTTCCGAACTTCCCGAAAGTATGGTAAATGATTTTTCAAGTGTGTATTCTGATTCTTTTGAGTTTTTTGGACGGAAAACAGCGCGGTATTTTCCGGGTTGAAGCACTAAGTTTTCCTGAATATTTTCAGGTTTCAGATTATATACTAAGGTAAGTTTATTGTTGCCTTCAAGATAAACACCTCCGTATCCGGCAGTGTTTTTAAGTATGTTGGCTCTTCCCGGTTGTGGGATAGCAACTGTTGTCGTCTTGCTTTGCGAGATATCTACATTGTATACATACATTCGTGGGAGACACAAAATTTCCACATCATATTTGCCAATAATATATTTCTCTTTCTGATTAAATTCCTGAATATTCAGTGTCTGCATTTCGCCTTGTTTGCGGATAATACATTGTAAAGTTTTGTAATCACTTGTGCCGTTTACTTTTAATTCTAAATCGCCTTGCGGTGCATCAATGGCTATGATGGTGTGTTTTCCGGGAGTAAGTTTTATGCTGTCTTTTACAACTTCGGGAATAGTGTGAACTACAATTTTATAAGTAGGCAGGGGGTCAATAATCAGGGTGTCAGGGTTGCCGCGGTTATTAATAGTGTGAATGAAATTGTATTTCATTTTGCCCGAAAAACTATCATAGAACGTCATGTTCACGTTGGTTTCTGTAGGCTTGCTGTAAATGTCAAGTAAATTTACTTGTGCAGTAGTATTGTTCAATGCTTGTGAGATTACTACGTTCAGAACGGTTTTAAATGTTTTCTCGTTGCTGGCATCGTAGTAATTACCAACGCAATCAAACTGTTTCAGTATGTCTTCATCTAAACCAACACCGATTACAAACGGTTTAAGAACAATTCCATTTTTCTGCAAGGCTGCAGAAACTGCACAAGGATCGCCATCGCATTCTTCTATGCCATCGGTGATAAGGATAATGATGTTGCGGCAGTCATCACATTTTGGAAAATCATTACCGGTTTGTTCCAGTGAATAGGCGATAGGTGTTGTTCCTTTTGGGGTTATGGAATTAATCTTGTTTTTTATTGCAGGAATATTGTTTTTATAAAAAGGGACTTCCAGTTTGGTGTCTTTGCAATCGCGCTGTGAACTTGATATATATTGGCTTTGGTGCCCATAGCAACGCAGCGCCAACTCAATATTTGGCACAGTTTGCAAACTGTCAAGTAACTCGCCCAATAATTTTTTTGCAATATCAATTTTCATCCCGCTTTGCCATTGACCGAACATGCTTTGCGAACCATCAAATACAAATAAAATGCGGGTAAGTGGCTGAGGCTTTTTTTGTGGTTCCTGAGCCGAAGAAGAAAAGGAAAACAGTGAATACAGAACAAAGAATAACGAATGGCGAAGTATTTTCTTCATTTCAAAATTCAATATTCCTTGTTCGATATTCATTATTCTATTAGTAATCTCCAAGTGTTTGTTCTAATTGACCTAAAGCTTTTTCCAATTGAGCATCGTTAGGTGCTATACCATGCCATTCATGACTTCCCATCATGAAATCAACTCCGGCTCCCATTTCGGTTTTCATTAAAATCATAACTGGTTTCCCTTTGCCGGTTAATGTTTTGGCTTTGTTCAAACCATTTACTACTTCCTGCATATCATTTCCGTTCATGTGCATCACATCCCAACCAAAAGCCTGCCATTTTGCTTCAAGGCTGCCCATATTAAGTACCTGATCGGTATCTCCATCTATCTGCCTTCCGTTAACGTCAATTGTAGCAATAATATTGTCCACTTTGTTGGCAGCTGCGTACATAGCTGCTTCCCAAATTTGTCCTTCCTGCATTTCACCGTCACCATGCAGGGTATAAATAAGTGATTTATCGTTGTTCAGTTTTTTAGCAAGCGCAGCACCAATACCTACTGAAAGTCCCTGCCCCAATGAACCCGAAGCAATGCGCACACCCGGTAAACCTTCGTGGGTTGTAGGGTGTCCCTGCAAACGGGTATTCAGTTTACGAAATGTTGCCAGTTCACTTACAGGGAAATAGCCGTAATGCGCCAGAACGCTATACCAAACAGCCGAAATATGCCCGTTTGAAAGAAAGAAAAGATCTTCGCCAATGCCATCCATCGTAAAGTTTTTGGCATCAGGCTTCATAACTTCATGATAAAGGGCTACAAAAAAATCAGTACAACCGAGTGAGCCACCTGGATGACCTGAGTTAACGGCATGAACCATGCGCAGAATGTCGCGTCTGGTTTGAGAAGCAATACGTTTTAGTTCGTCTGTAGTTGGCATAAGATGGGTTGGATTTGTTCAGGTTTCAAAAGTAGTTTAATTGATAGGTGAGAATTGGTGTGTTAATAATTTTTGAAAAGAATTAGGGCGTTAAAATTCATATATCTTTGCGCGCTTTTTAAAAATAAACTATGGGATTACAATGCGGAATAGTGGGTTTGCCAAACGTGGGTAAATCAACCTTGTTTAACTGTTTATCAAATGCCAAGGCGCAGGCGGCTAATTTTCCGTTCTGCACCATTGAGCCGAATGTGGGAGTGATTACCGTTCCTGACGAGCGGCTCAACAAGCTGAGTGAGTTTGTAAAACCTGAGCGTGTAGTGCCTACCGTTATTGAGATTGTAGATATTGCAGGTCTGGTGAAAGGAGCGAGTAAAGGTGAAGGACTGGGAAATAAATTCCTTGCTAACATCAGAGATACCAACGCCATTATTCATGTACTGCGCTGCTTTGACGATGGAAATGTTGTTCACGTTGATGGCTCTGTAAATCCTATCCGTGATAAAGAAACTATCGATTTTGAGTTGCAATTGAAAGACTTGGAATCGGTGGAGAAAAAAATGCAAAAACTGGAGCGTTCTGCAAAAACGGGTGATAAAGATGCCAAGAAAGAATACGAGTTATTAAGCATCTTCAAGAACCACTTAGAGCAAGGTAAATCTGCCCGCAGCGCACCTGTTGAGGGTAAAGACCGTTTTGTTATTGACGACATTCATTTGCTTACCGACAAGCCGATGCTTTACGTTTGCAATGTGGATGAGGCTTCGGTAGTGAACGGAAATAAACATTCAGAGGTAGTAAAAGAAGCAGTGAAGAACGAAGGTGCCGAAGTGCTCCTGATTTCTGCTGCTATTGAATCAGAAATTGCATCAATGGATAGCCCTGACGACCGCAAGGAATTTCTTGCTGACTTAGGTTTAAGCGAACCCGGAGTAAATAAATTGATTAAAGCGGCTTACCGCCTGCTTAATCTTTCAACGTATTTCACTGCAGGGGTAAAAGAAGTGCGTGCATGGACCATTACCAAAGGCATGACTGCCCCGCAGGCTGCCGGTGTTATCCACAGCGATTTTGAGAAAGGATTTATCCGTGCCGAGACTATTAAATACAACGACTTTGTAACCTTTGGCTCAGAGGCCGCTGCCCGCGAAAACGGAAAACTTACCATTGAAGGTAAGGAGTATGTAGTAGGGGATGGGGATGTGATGCACTTCAGGTTTAATGTGTAAGTCTATTGCTTAACAAACTTATATCTTACAATTCTGTCCTCAGAAATTAACTGAATTATATAATTTCCTGAAGCAAGATTTTCAAGGTAGACTTTACGTTCATTATTATTAACTTTCTTTTTCAAAACAGCTTGCCCTGTTAAGTTACAGACCATAATTTCAGTCACGTTTTTTTCTCTGAAGTTCAGAATATTGTCAGTAGGATTTGGATATACACCAGCTTTATTTTCATCACCGTTTTCAGCAACTGCAGTAACAATATCGCAGGTGCCTGTCCAGTGCTCGTCCAGCCACGTAATTCGGAAGCCTGTCCAGTCTTTCAGTTTATCAATTTCGCCCTGATAATCTTGTGGAATAGGTTGCGGGTTGGGCCATACATACACCCCAAGTATAGGCCATTTGGTAAAGTTCCGGTCGGTAGCCCCGCTCAGTATTTCAGCCAGCGAATCAATCTCGCTTTTAATGGTGTCGGGGTTTAAAGCCGTTTGGCGTAACTCTTCCCAACGGCAACGCAGGCGGTTCATAAATAATTCATCTTCGAAAAAGCGGCTCCACCAGAATGGGCATTGGTCGGTATAGGTGGTTTGTGCTTCATAGTCCCACCCACCCGGATACCATCCGTCCATGTAGTCGGCATTGCCCCACGATAAGTCATAATCCCAGGGAGGGCCGGCTTTTATTTTTCCGTTCTTTTCTTTATAGAAAAAGGTGCTCAAACGGTAGCCATCAACGTTTTTGGTAAACTCATCCAAAATGATGTAATCAATAAAACTCTGCTGACTGATGTATTTGCGGAAGCCGGTAATGGTATCGCTGAAATCAGGAGAATTCATGGCAAGTTCAAAGCTGTCAACATACGCCTTAATGTAATCAAGCTGCTGAGGCTGTACATTTTCGGGCTTTGGATAATCAAGAATATAAGTGATTGCATTTACATTGTTAAAATCAGGAAATTCAGATTGCCAGGTCACATCGCCCCCGTCAATCCAATCCACTTTAAAAATGTAGCCGCCTGTAAGTTCAGCTCCAGTGGTGTCTGCAATAGTGTTGCTTGCAATGTCAACACGGCTGGAATCTTTCTTTATCCGCTCGCCCAGTAGGTAAATGCCCTGATACTCTCCGTCAATAAGTACCTCGCAAAATTCCATGCGCGGAGCCCAGTGTCCCATTTTACGGAAAAGACGGTAGCTGTAATAATTGCGTAACAACGTTTTGTCAGAATAGTTGGCAATCAACGTCCAGTCGTTTTCTATTGGCATATCAAGCAACGAAACATCAAGATTGCTGCTGTCAGCGTTGCGTGTTTCAAAGTTGTATGATTTTTTAGGCATTCCGCCCGAGCTGTTTCCACGCTGCTCAATTCCTATTTTGCCGTTATAAATGTTTGGCAAATCGGTTGTGAAGTTTGGCGCACCGTTGGCGTTTCTGATAATCTTCATGTCGGCCATAATCTTAGGCTCGTCATGAATTAATCCACCGCTTGTTTGTATTAATACCAATGGCAGTTGCGTTGAACTGAAAGGAAAAGGCCTTGCAGGACTATTGCCAAACGTAAGCGACCAACCCAGTAAATCGCCTGTATCGGCAAAGGGATAGGTATCTAAAATATGCAGTTTCCAGAGGCCATTTGGATTTTGTCCGTTGTTTACTACCGACATGGTTCCTTGCGGTTTGTAGGTTCCGGTAAAGGGTGCGCCCACTTCATAAATGTATTGGGCTGCACTGTAGTTAAAGCAAGCATCGGTATAGTTGTCGCCATCACCGCCCAGTCTGCCGGCCAGCAAAAACTCACTGCCGTCAGGTGCTATCAATGAAATAACAATGTCGTCATCCCAGGTATGGGTAAGGTTGATGCAAACCGTTTCCAGTCCGTAATTGGCATCCATCGTTGCAGGAACAACACCGCTTACTGTTAAAGGATAATAATTGTCGCTGCCATCGTCAAGTATGGTTCCGGTGCTGCCTGTAAAGGTTTGTGCAGATATGTGCAGCGTGCTGAATGAGATAAGCACAACAACTAAAATGATAGCCTTTTTCATCCTATCTTATTTCTTTTTAGAATCAGGCTTTTCCTCTTTCTTATCCTTGTCTTTCTTTTTCTTCTTACTCAGTTTTACATCATAAGCATAGCCAAGACCAATGATGAAATCTGTTTTGGGATTGGCAGTGTTCAACTCCTGTTGCACACGAAAAAAACAATCAATTGAGTTGCGGTTTTTTAAATCAAATGAAGAGCCGATGGTTGCACGGTAGCGGTCAAAATTGCGCTGGCGCGGGTTATTAAGCGGTAGAAATAATTCAAACTCTGCATAAGGACTGAAGCGTTTGTTTACTTCATATTCCATTGATAGTTTGTTGCGGTTGTAAGCAGGGTAGGAGTAGGGTTCGCGATTTTCGTTGTAAACTAAATCAGTAAAACCTTTCTGAAAACGGGTGCGTAGCTTGAGTGTTAGTTTGCCGAATTTTTTTCTGCCTTCGGCATCAATGTTATAGCGGTGCGCAGTGGTGTTAATGTTGTCTGAACTGTAACGCATAGAGAAACGATATCCTACACCTAATTTCAGGTATTTATTTACTTTAAATCCAAGGTCGGGCTCAAAAAAAACGGTGCCGGGTCGCGTTGAATTGTCCTTCATCCGTAACTGACACTGAACACTTGCGCTGAACTTTTTTGAAATATCGGTTTTCAATGTAACCCATGCCCAGGTTTGAAAATCGTTTGTCTGTGCAAAAGAAGTAAGCGCACCCAACAGAAAAATAAAGATGAAAGAACTGTTTCTAATCGTCATCATCGCTGTCGTCAGCCGGGTTATTATAGCCCGGAGTTTTATCTTCAAAATAGTAGATGTAGAGAAAAGCAACATCACGCAGAAAGTCAATTTTCTCCAGGCGGGTGCGGGTAATGGTAAGTCCTGTGCGTTTATTCAGGTCTTCAATCAATTTCGCTCTGTGTTCGGGTTTTATAAGTTCAATATTATCATAGATCACCAATTTCTGTGTTTCGTGGCGCAGCAGCCACATTTTTTCAAGTGCATAAGTGGCACCCAGGATTGCAGCATTGGTAAAGGCAAGTTCGGCCCAGCTTATTTTTTTATTACTCAGTGAATTGATTACGGCAATGCCTATTACTATAAACAGATAGGTCATTTCCTTAATAGGCACAGCTTCTGTGCGGTAACGCAAAATGCCGAACACAGCAAATAAACCAAACGCAAAACCAAGTTCCAGTTTTACACTGCTAAGCAAAAAGCAGATGAGGAAAATAAGCACGTTAAAAATAACGTAGGTAAACAAATAGTCTTTTCTGCGTTGATTAGGATAATAGAGAAGACGCACTATTACCAACATCACGGTAATATTTAAGAAAAATCTGACAAGCAATTCTAAAAAATCGTTGTCGTTAAGCAGCTTGGTTCCTAAAAATTCCATGGTTCTGAAGTTTATTTATGGTGTATATTTTTTGTTTGAAATTATTTTGTTTGATATCTGAATATATCAACGCTGTGCCAATGCAGTATTTACTCATGTTGTCTTCGCGTATCTTTAATTCTCTGAGCGCTGATATTGCTCCGCTCTTTACCGAAAATTTACTTTGTTTTATTTCTGCTACCACTATGCCGGGAAGGCCAACCTGCTTTCCGTTATGACTGAAACGCAAATTGAAATCAATAGTAGCGCGTTCGTTTTCTTCGTTGTTTACAAAGGTGAGGCGTGAAAATTCAACCTGCAGTTTTGCTTCTAATTGTGTAGCATCAAGATTTGTTTTGCGGTTGATGTATTCAATCGATTCGGCAGAAAGTGTTTGTTCTATTTCGGTTTTTCTTTTTCTTGACTTATCGGTTCGTCCTTTGTTGTTCTTGTGTTTTATTTCCAGGAAAAATAATTTTGTGTCGTTGTAACTGCGGAAACGAATTTTATAGCGCCCTGACTTTCCACGGTGATGCGTGAAGTATAGTTTTGAATCCGGTGTGTCATAATAAAGTGAGTTGTAGTCTGAGTAACGCAGCGGATTGGTTTCCAGCAGGCGGTATCCGTCTTTTATTTTTTCAAGAAACGGCAAGAGCTTGTCAACCGGAAAAACAAACTTTGTATCCATGCGGTTAAGCAACTGCACGTTATCCATCTCGCTCAATGTAATAGGGCGAAAGGTTTGTAAAGCAGGAACTATAAGGTTTGCCGTGGTGTTCTCGCTCATTTCCTGATAACGATATCTTCTACTTCTACTGTTGAGTTATTGGAAGTTATTTCAACTTCCTTAATCACGGCTATACTCCCTGATGCACAAGTGTCGCAATTGGAATAACAGAATACTTTATAAGTTCCTTTGTTCAGGTATTGAAACTTGTAAGAGCCATCGTAGCTGGTCCGGAAATCATTGTCATACGTTGTGCCATCACCATAAATAATATACACACGCTCTTCCTGCGCATAATATTCAGCCAAGAGATTACCGGCTGAAGAAAATTCTTTTGCATATACTTTTCCTGAAATGGTTGATGTTCCTCCAACACCCTCTTCTTTTGTACAAGAAGAAAAGAGGAGAACTAAACCAATAATAAGTAAGCCGCTATTTTTCATTAGTTAATGATAATTAGTTTTGAATAATTAGTTTTTTCTGAGCTAACAGAAAGTAAATACGTTCCGCTTGCAAGGTTTCCTTTTTTAAATACATAATTACTATTACTTATGTTAAGTACAGTCAGCATTTCTCTTCCTGCTAAATCATACAGGCGCAGATTGTGTTTTCCTTCGGGTAAATAAATGGTTGTGTTTTCTGAGAAAGGATTTGGAAAGACAGAAATGTTATTCTTTAATTCAGTAAGTGTCTCAATTCCGGTGGTAGTATCTCCTGCAATCTTGTAAGCATAAATATCAAAATCTCCTGAACGTTTATCCTGAAAAGAGAAAATTGAACCGCCAGTTCCGTCACTTACATTTTTAGGTCCGGTCTGGTTATCTGCTGCAATACCTACGGCAACTCCACCGCTTGCCCAAACAGCAGCGCCTAATGAAGAGATACGCTGTGCATAAACATCCCATATTCCGGCAATAGAATCCTGCCACACAATAATTCCTCCGCCATTGCCATCGCCAACAATATTAGGATTGATCTGGTTGCGTGAAGCATTTGAAAGCAAGACACCGTTTGTTGTCCAAATTCCGTTGCCGCTGAAATCAACTTTCTGGCAATAGATATTTACATTAGTTGGATTTCTTGCATCTTTCCATGAAATAATAACACCGTCAGTAATATCTTCAGCTGTCATATCAATGGCACTCTGATTATTAGGCTGTGCACAAATCGCAATACCGTTTGCTGTCCATTGCACAGCACCTGATGAGTTTAAGCGTTGAGCATATACATCGTAACCCGCGCCTGTATTGAAATGTTGCCAAGCAATAACTATTGCACCCGAATTATCCAATACCATTTTTGGATTTGTCTGTGAATTGCCTGCTGTACAAACGGCAACACCATTAGCGGTCCATTGCACTGCGCCTGATGAGTTCAGTTTCTGGCAATAAACATCATAATCATTTCCGTTGCGTCTGTCTTGCCATACAATATAGGTTGAGCCTGTTGCATCTCCAACTATTTTAGGATTAACCTGATTTTGTGATGAAGTGCAAACGGCAACACCCCCTGCTGTCCATTGTGTAACGCCACTGCTATTGATGTGCTGTGCAAAAATATCCCAGTTTCCGTTTATAGAATCTTCCCAAACAATTATGGCTCCTTCTGCACCATCACTGATAATGCGAGGCCCCTGCTGCTGAAAGTTTTTTACTGCCACATCAACACCATTTGCAGTCCACAAAACATTTCCGGATGAATCAATGCGTTGTGCATAAATGTCGCGGTTTCCGCTGCGCCAGTCTTGCCAGGTAATGATTGTTCCACCTACTCCGTCTTCGGTTAATACGGATGCTGTCTGATCGGCACTGTTGGTGCAAACTGCTACACCGTTGTTGGTCCACATATTAGTTCCAACAGAGTTTACGCGTTGTGCAAAAATATCGGCTACTAATTGATTGGCATCGTTACGGAAGTCAACCCAACTGATAATAGCACCACCTTTGGTATCGGTTACAATGCGCGCATCCTGCTGGTCCTGCGGTTGTGTGCAGATAAGGTTGTTAATAGAGGGGTCAGTATTCCATTGTGCAAAAGCACTTACTGCAACAAAAGGAAAAAGTAGAGAGGCGTAAAGTTTTGTCATTCGGGGTATAAGTTAAATTAATGTTATCAAATTGTAAACGTGCTGTAAAGCTAAATGGTTGGGTGATTGGAAAAATATTTTTCGACAGAGAAATAATATCAGAAGCCGACACTATAATAATGTCAGTTAAGGGATATTAAAAGCAGATTTAATTCAGCGTTACTTGCCTGCGGTGGCAGAATCGCCTTTCAGCTTTGCTTCAAACTCGCGTATCAAGTCTTCCTCACTTTTGCCAAGGTTGGCAATGGAGTATTTAGCATCTTCCGCTAATTTGTGAGTAGGAAAATCAAGGATAAATTTCTCGTAACACCATTTTGCTTTTTCTATATTCTTTACCTGCGTTTCGTAAATAAAGCCCTGCATAAAAAGACTGTAAGGCGCCTTGTCGGCTTTTGGGTATTTCTCGTAGTACTGCTCAAAATATTTGATGGCAACATTGCTTTGCATGGCACCCATGCTTACCTCACCTGCTTTGAAAAGATAATCTTCTGCTTTTTCGTTCTCAGGGTATTTTTTTACAAAATCGGCATACAACGCAATCATGTCTTTGGCTTTTGCAAAGTCCATTACCATGGTTGAATCGCCATAGAGTTCTTTTTCTTTTGCATCAATGGACTGTTGTAGTTTTTGCTGTTCGCTGGTGCAGGAGGCTAAAGTAAGTAGCAGGCAGCAGGCAGTAGGTAGTAGGTATTGTTTCATTTGTTAGTTATTTGTTTTGTCATGCCGAGCGTAGTCGAGGCACTATTATTACCCTTCGACTATGCTCAGGGTGACATTAAATTATCTCTTCGGAAATTTCATTTTGTAATTTACATCCACAATGCCTTTTGAAATATCATTGAGCTTGCCTTTGAGTAAACGCTTTTTCAGCGGGCTCAGATGGTCGGTAAAAAGGATACCTTCCAGGTGGTCGTATTCATGCTGGATAACGCGGGCAATAATACCATCGAATTTTTCTTCGTGCAGTTCAAAGTTTTCGTCTTCGTATTCCAGAATTAATTCGGGTTTGCGTTCCACATCTTCGCGTATGCCGGGAATGCTCAGACAACCTTCGTTAAAATCCCATTCTTCGCCTTCTTCTTCCAGAATGCGGGGATTGATAAATGTTTTTTTCCAGCCTTCCAGTTCAGGATATTCGTCAGCAAAGGGTGATGCGTCAATAATAAACAGGCGAATGGATTTGTTGATTTGCGGTGCCGCTAATCCCACGCCTTTGCTTGAGTACATGGTCTCAAACATATCAGTAATCAGCTTATCAAGACCGGGATAATCACTGTCAATTTCTTCGGCTACTTTTTTAAGAACGGGGTCACCGTAGGCTACTATGGGAAGAATCATTTATTTAATTTTAAGGGTGCAAAGATAGAGATTGTGTTTATCAACGAATAACGAATTATTAAAACGAATATACGGATGTCGAAATTCCTCATTCGTATATTCGTAAAGGATTAGCTATTCGTTGATGAGCTTAATCGCTCCATATAACTTTGCAGGATTATTGTTGCGCTAATGGTATCTACCAGTTCTTTATTCTGCCGTGCTTTTTTACCCAGTCCACCATCAATCATGGTCTGGAAAGCCATCTTGGAAGTAAAGCGTTCGTCTTCACGTTCAATCTTGTGATTTGGAAAATGCTTTTGCAGTTGTTTTATAAACAGCTCTGTACCGGCTGCTGCCTGTGCGGGCTGATTGTTCATGCGTTTGGGTTCGCCTACAACAATGCATTCCACTTCTTCTTTTGCAAGGTACTTTTTCAGAAAATCAATTGCTTCGTTTGTTGCAACAGTTGCCAGACCGGTGGCTATAATTTTTGAGGTATCGGTAACCGCAATGCCGGTGCGTTTTGTTCCAAAATCTATTGCCAGTATTCTACCCATTTATAACCACTTTTTCTTTTTGAAATAAAACATCATGCCGATAAAAAGTGCAATGCAAATTCCCCAGAAAGCAGGGTAGGCGTATTGCCATTGCAGTTCAGGGAAGTATTTAAAATTCATACCGTAAACCCCTGCCAGAAAGGTGAGCGGAATAAAAATAGTAGAGATAATAGTCAGTACTTTCATCACCACATTCATACGGTAGCTGATGCTGGAAAGGTGCAGGTCCATCAGACTTGAAACCAAATCGCGGTAGGTTTCAATGGACTGAATAACGTGGATGGTATGGTCGTAAATATCAGTAAGGTATTTCAGGTTGTTTTCCTGAATTACATCTGATTCTGTTTTGCTCAGTTTTGATAATGCCTCGCGCAAAGGGAAAACAGATTTACGCAGGTAAATCAGATCTTTCTTAACATTAAGTATTTCGCGCAGATTGCTCTCTTCCGTTTCATTCAAGGTTTTGGTTTCCATTTCCTCCATCTGGTCGGCAATGCTTTCAAGCACCACAAAATAATTGTCAACCACCACGTCAATGAGCCTAAAAAAAAGAAAGTCTGAAGTTTTATTGCGCACCTGCGCTGTAGGGTCCAGCAGTCGTTTGCGCACTGGGTCGAAAAAATCACCGGGCTGTTCCTGAAACGATATAACATAGTTCTTTCCCAGTACCACGGCCACCTGTTCAAATTCAATTTCCCCTTCTTCCGTAACCGAAATCATTTTCAATGTGATGAACAGATGTTTATCAAACTCTTCGTATTTAGGTATGTGTTCGGTTTGCAGAATATCTTCCAGCAACAGGTTATGCAGCCCGAAATGTTTGCCCACTTTTTCAAGCAGATTAAGGTCGTAAAGGCTGTTGATGTTTATCCAGTGAAATTTATCTTCGGTAATTTCTTTTGCAAGGTTGTTTACATCCACCGCATGATTTTCGTTATAAAAACCGGGTGTGTAGCTGATGTTGCTGATAAGTACCTGTTCTATTCCTGGCTTATCGCCAACGGGAACCAGTGTTCCGAAGGGAAGACTTTCGCGTTTTTTTCTTTTATTGCTTTTTCCCATCTGTTAGTTTTTAAAAACAGTTGTGCGGTGGTGAAAAGGAAATTCAATGCCTTCAGTGTCAAATCGTTTTTTTACTGCCAACAGCAAATCACATTTCATATCAAAACCCTTGATGGCATCATCTGCCCAAACACTTGCACGAATGATTACAGCGGTATCACTAAGTTCCAGAACCTTTACTTCTACTATAGGTTCACTTGCATTTTTTTCATCCGGATTGCGTCTGTCATCACAAGACGGATGTTTCAGGCATTCGTCCTGCAAAATTAAAAGCGCTTTGTCCACATCACTTTCGTAGCTTATACCAATGTCAATAAGCATGCACACATGTTCATCCACAAGGCTTGAGTTTAAAACCGTTTGTTCACTTATAACCCCGTTGGGAATAACAAGTCTGCGGTTTTCAAAACTGCGGATAACAGTATGGCGCAGCGTTATGTCTTCCACTATTCCGCTGTCGAAACTGCCTACTTTAATAATATCGTTTACGCGAAAAGGACGAAATATAACAATGAATATACCGCTGATGATATTGCTGAATGCCTGCTGTGATGCAAAACCCACAATGGCTGCAATAATACCCGCACCCGCAAACAGCGTAAGACCTAAGGTGCGCAGGGCAGGTATGCTGTAAACCACCAGCATGCCGGCAAGGGTAAAAATAACAAGGTCAACCATGTTGCGGAAAAAGCGGTAGCGTGTAGGGTCAACATTCAGGTGCTCCGAGCTCTGGTCAAAAAAACGTTTCAGCAGCCTGCGTATAATGCGCGAGGCTATAATGGCAACCAGTATTACTATCGCTGCGCTGAAAAATGATTTATGCTCCGTGATAAATTCCATGGGCTCAAACCTACGAAGAAAGCAGGAATTGATTGTTGGTAATATTATTTGTTTTTAAAGATTTAGATTGTTGTTTCTTAGAAACAATGCAAGTATGATATTCCTATAGGCTAAAGGAGGTAATGTTCTGAAAAAAAACTACATTTGCTACTGAATAAACAAAAGATAATTGAACTGCGAATCTATTAAATATACTAACCATGCAGTTGAATTTATGGCAGCTCGCGGCATTACCGAACAGCAGGTTGAGTGCGTTGCAAAAGAGAGAGAGGTAATTGAAAATTATGATGATGACAAGCCTTTACCCAGTTGTCTTTTGTTGGCATATGTATCGGGGAAACCAATACATTTAGTGTTGGGTTATAATGCAGAAAACAAACTATGTGTAGTTATTACTGCTTATGAACCCTCAGCAGATAAATTTGAATCGGATAACAAAACCAGAAAAAAATAATAAAATGAATTGTGTAATCTGTAAACATGGTACCTATAAAGCAGGAAAAGTAACTGTTAAGTTAGAACGCAATGACGCAATTGTACTTATTAAAGATGTAGATGCTGAAGTGTGTGATACCTGCGCCAACTATCTGCTTGACCAGGAAACCACCCGTAAAGTATTGGCACTGGCCGATGAGCGTTTTAAAAGCGGAACAGAACTGGAAGTAATACGCCTTAAAGCCGCTTAAATAAGTTTTGTTTTTAATTAAGGAAATCCTCCTTACCTGCAATATTGCCTTACTGCTTCAACAGCATCTCTGTAACCTGCTTTTTTAGCCTTGTTTAAATCCAGGCAACCGCTCTCGTTTTGCTTTATCTGCACTTTTGAAAGACCTCTGTTGTAGAAAGCCAATGTATTTTCAGTGTCAATTTCAATTACCTTAGAGAAGTCTGATATGGCCGCTTTGTGGTTCTGAAGACTGGCTTTTGCAAGTCCTCTTTGTAAATAGGCATCCGTATGTTTAGGGTCAATATCTATTGCCTTACTGAAGTCTGCAATGGCCCCTTTCATTTCCTGAAGAATAATTTTTGTAAGACCTCTGTTGGTATAACTTACTGCAGCCTGCTCAGGGCTTATTTCAATTGCCTGTGTAAAGTCTTCCATGGCTGCTTTATAGTTCTGCATACTTTTTAGTGAAGTACCTCTGTTGTTATAGGCCACAGCGTTATAGGGGTCCAGTTCTATTGCCTTAGTCAGGTCTGCTATTGCTCCCTTGTAATCCTTAAGCAGGTGTTTTGAAGCACCGCGGTTTGAATAGGCTTTTACATAGTTCGGCTCCATTTCAATTGCACTGTTGTAGTCTGTTATTGCCCCTGCAGGGTTGTTGAGTTCGTCTTTTGATGCGCCCCTGTTATAATACGGTTTTGCCAGATTGGGATTTAGTTCTATTGCCTTATTGAAGTCTGCAATAGCCTCGTTGTAGTTATGCAGCATATGCCGCGCTATACCTCTGTTATTATATGCCTCGGCATTTGCAGGGTCAAATTCAATTACCTTGTTGTAGCTGGCTATAGCACCTCTGTAATCCTTAAGTGAATCTTTTTCAAGGCCGCGTTCAAAATACTCTTCTGCTGTTTGGCCTATGCCTGTAAAAGGCAGCAGGGCAATGAGCAGAATAATCAGGGCTTTCATGTTATATCAAAAGAATAATACTGCAAGTGTAGGTTGCAATCAGGGAGCAGCAAATGATTTTGCTCATACCTTATTGAGTAATGGCGGGTAAGCCCTGCTGATAATTTTTTTTGAGGATTAATCCCTGTCGAGATAGCCTTGTGCAAAAAAATCAAGGCCGCTTTTCGACCATTGAAATCTAAGGCGTCCATTTTCTCGGGCTATTACTACCTCACCTTGGTCAATACACAACTCGTTTCCGTAGCTGAGTACCTCCAGAAATGTTACTTCGGTAAGCTCAGCCTGAGTAATTTCAATCAGTTGGAGGTTACCGCCACAACCATAACCGGGGTAGTCAATGGTGGCTGTTATACTGCCAACCTCACCTGCATTTACCTGCATTTTTACGGTATAATAATCACTGCGTCCTTCTTCTACCACCTGGCCCGACCACCTACCGATTACCTCATTTGGTATACTTTGTGAAAAAACTCCGGTACTGTAACAAAGTACTGATGAGAAAAGAATTAGTGTTTTAAATAACTTCATAACAACGTTTAACTATGGATTGTAAAAGTAAAGGTAAGAAGATTATTTATCCTCCAATTAACCCCTTCTTCTTTCCAGCAAAATCATCATCATCATGGCAAGAACAATGCGTTCCTGCTCAGCTGCGCTGATGTCGGTAAGTTTGGTTACCGTAAATTTGCGGCCCCAGAACGATGGCTCCTTTTCTAAACGCGCTACTACAGTGCCTTTGAGGTCGCTTACTTTATAAGCGGGGTTAAAGAAATATCCTGTAAACAGACCGATAACAAGTATCTGTTACTTTTTTTTATAAAGGCATATATTTGTAAAATATAAAACACATGAATATCCATTCATAAAAAATCAACATTATAGAACGCATTACACATATTGATGATGTCAATATTTGGTTCAGTTAAAAGAACTACTAGAAACAAAAGAGAATACTGTTGTAGGCTATGATATTGATGAAAAAGCTATAACAAATCAGCACTTAATAAAAGTTTAAAAGAGGCTAAAAAGCGACATAAATCCGGAAAATTTATTACGCAGAATGCATTGGAAGTGCAGCTAAAAAATGGTAAATGTTCATATTGTTCGGATTATACACACCAGCAAAGACCACTTGAAAATTATTTTACAAAATAAATTCCGCAACAGAAACAAAGTTTAGCAATCGCGGAGCTTTTGTTTAGTATTGCTAATCAAAAAAGTGAAAATGATTAACCAAATCAAAAGTATTTTTCAGGACGTAGAAATTCAACGATTGTTTTATTGTTTGGGTATTTTATTGTGGACAACAATGATGTGGGGCGATGATTTAGATGAGCCTGCATTCAGTACAAACTTTACAACGATGCATGTTCTTGTATGGGGTATACCTGATGCAATTCTTGTTTTTCAAATTATTTTCATCAACAGGATTATCTGGATGATACTTGTTGTCTGTGTTTTACTGCTTTCAGTTTTGATGACACTTACAGTTTTGGCTTCACCACTGCCGGGAATTATTATCAGTGGATTGTTTATGTTAATGTCTTTGGTTCTCTTTCTTATGGAGCCAAAGGCTGAGAAAAAATGAGTTTCGTTTCTCTCTGAGTTCGCTGCGCCTACTCTGCGACCTCTGAGGTAAAAATGTTGGGTTAATTTTTGTTAATCCCTTTCCGCATCCTGATAATAATCCCACATTTACAGCATTAATAAATGAGAAAGAGTTTAATACTGTTACTGCTTCTGTTTCCGGGTATTGCTGCCTTTGCGCAGTTCAATGCTTATAAG
Source organism: Bacteroidota bacterium (assembly GCA_947479755.1). GTDB lineage: Bacteria > Bacteroidota > Bacteroidia > SXHM01 > SXHM01 > SXHM01. Next base: position 28,349 of record CANKAM010000011.1, on the reverse strand, counting down.
CCTCTGAAAATTTCGGGTAAGGTAATAGACGCAGACAATCCTTCGCTTCAGTTTTATAATCTGCTGGTGGTAAATAAAACCAGTGCCGAGGGTGTATTTGGAAATCAAAACGGAGAGTTTGTTATTTATGCCCGCATCAGCGATACCATTATGGTAAACTCAGTTGGGTACAATACCATTAAATTTTGCTTGCACGATTCAACGCCACAGTCTGAATACAACGTAACGCTTTACCTGAAAAAGGTTTCGGTAGAGCTGCGAAGCGTTACCATTCTTAGTCCCCGCGACCTGAACGAAATACAACGCGATATTGAAAAGCTGGGCGTTAAAAAAGATGAAACCATGCTGGAAGGAGTAAATGCATTTGAAAGTCCGATTACTGCGCTGTACCAGATGTTCAGCCGCAGAGAACGCTCACGCAAATTAGTGGCAGAACTGGAAAATGAAGACCGTATGCGTTCGCTCTTAAAAGAGCTGCTTACCAAATATGTAGAAGCCGACATCATCAGTCTGCATGACGAAGCCTTTGATGATTTCATTGATTTCTGTGCCGTTTCTGATGATATGATTAAACACTCATCGCAATACGATTTTGCAATGTATATCAAATCGCGTTATCAGGTGTATGATAAGTATGGCAGCGGAAGGCGTTACTGATATTTGTCATCCTTTACATATTGGAAGAGTAGTGAATTAAACTCTTTATTACTTTTGAAAAAAAATACCAAATGAAAAAACTACTTACACTTATATTCATTGCCAATTGTTCATTGTCAATTATCACTTCCAATGCACAAGGCGTTTATGTTGAATACAAAATATCTTCGGGTAAAGCAGAAGAATCCATGAGCGGCAATAATAAAACCTGGCATCAGGATGGTAACAGCCGCAGCGAAATGGAAATGAATATTGCCGGATTGCCCACAGGAGCAATGAATACCATTACCATTACCCGTCAGGATAAGCCCAACGTCATCACTAAACTAACTCCCTCCAATAAAACCTACACCGAAATAAGCTACGAAGAATATGAACCACAGGAAAAAAAGAGCACAGAACCATTTGAGGTTACAGTGGTAGGCAAAGAAACCGTTAACGGATACAGTTGCACCCATGTTATTGCCAAGTTTAAAAACTCCGGAAAGATGCGTAACGAATGGTGGACCAGCAAAGATGTTCCGTGCTTCCCAGGCTTTTCAGGCATGAAAGGAAGCAAATACTTTGACGATGATAATTTATTTGCAAAAATGGCAGAGAAAGGCGCAGATGGTTTTCCTGTGCGCATGAAAATGAGTGAAGCCGGCATGTCGGGCGGTATGCAAATGGACCTTGTTAAGGCCGAGAAAAAAACTGTTCCATCATCTATGTTTGAAATTCCGGCAGGCTATAAAAAAGCAGCTACCATGGATTTGAGCAACATGCCTAAAAGCATGCAAGATCTGAAAAATATGACTCCAGAAGAGCAGAAGAAAATGATGGAAGACTTGATGAAAATGTATGGCGGGCAGCAGCCTCCTACAAAACCTTAATCGTTAAGAAACAATCATACCATCACGCATCGTAAGCACACGGTCAGTCATACCTGCCAGTTCATTATTGTGTGTTACAATCACAAAGGTTTGCCCGAATTTTTCGCGTAGCGTAAAGAACAGTTGATGCAATTCTTTTGCAGAAGCGGAATCTAGATTACCTGAAGGCTCATCAGCCAGCACCACATCAGGATTGTTAATTAAAGCACGGGCAACAGCAATACGCTGTTGTTCGCCACCCGAAAGTTCAGAAGGTTTATGGTTTTTGCGTTGTTCCAGACCAAGAAAGGAAAGGAGCTCCATCGCTTTTTTCTCCGCTTCTTCTTTGCTTGTTTTAGCTATAAATGCAGGAATGCAGATATTTTCCAATGCAGTAAACTCAGGCAACAGGTGATGAAACTGAAAAACAAAACCAATATGTTTGTTTCTAAACGCAGAAAGTTGTTTGTCTTTAAGACTGTTGATGTCCATATCATTTACCCTCACTAAACCAGAATCAGGTTTATCCAATGTGCCAATAATATGCAGCAGCGTTGATTTACCTGCACCGGAAGGGCCAACAATACTTACCACTTCTTTGCGTTGAATTTCAATACTAACACCTTTCAGCACGTTTAGTGCACCGTAAGATTTATGAATGTTTTGGGCTTGAATAAGCATGGCTACAACAAAAACCTAGAGAATTTGTAGTAGCGAGAGGGGGAATTGAACCCCCGACCTCAGGGTTATGAATCCTGCGCTCTAACCACCTGAGCTACCTCGCCATATTTTCAAAAAGGGGTGCAAACATACAGCAATGAAAACAAATAAACAACCTCTTTTTTTGTAGCAAAAGATATTTTTATACCTTGCGCCTGATGAAAAAGAAAAAGACATCGGCAGTTACAAAGAAAAAAGCTGTGAAACCTGCAAAGAAAAAGGTTGTAGCAAGCAAGAAAAAACTGCCAGCGCAGAAAAAGAAAGTTGCTCCTGCAGCTAAGAAAAAAGTAGCACCTGCAAAGAAAAAGGTGGTTGCGAAGCCAGCTAAAAAAGTGGCTAAGCCTAAGCCTAAGAAAAAGGTAGTTGCTAAACAAGCGAAGAAAGTTGCAGTTGCTAAGAAAAAAATAGTTGCAAAACCAGTTAAAAAAGCTACAGTTGCTAAGAAAAAGGTAGTTGCTGCTCCGACTAAAAAGGTTGTTGCACCCGCAAAAAAGCAGGTTGCAGCAGCACCTGAAAAGGTTGCAGAACCTAAAAAACAGGTTGCTGTAGTAAAGAAGAAACTTGCTGCTCCGGTTAAAAAAGTAGTTCCGGAAGTTAAGCCTGATCCTATTGTTCCCGGTTGGACAAAAGTTCAGTTTGAATATTATACACGCTCATCTGTAGGTGTACTTTTCAGCAGTGTCAGTAATGCCAGCGGGCTTTCTGCATGGTTTGCAGATTATGTTGATTCAATGGATAATCTGTTCACATTCAAATGGGATAGTTCAGAAGAATCTGCTGTTCTGATTGAAAAAGAGGATAATGAATTTGTTCGTTTCCGTTGGCTTACCCAACCTAAAGATTGCTTTTTTGAATTTCGCATAAAAATTGACGGAATTACGAATGAGGTTGCCCTTATTGTTACCGATTATGTGGAGAAAGGTGATGAAAACGAATCGCAACTCTTGTGGGATAGTCAGGTGCATGAATTAATGCACATTTTGGGTTCATAAGCTTTTCGCTTTTTATGTTGCGCGATATTTTAAAAATCGTTTCTGCCAACAAGGCATTCTTTCTGCCGTATTTAACTTTTTTATTTTTCTGTGCATTTGCTTTGCTGCTTTTTGATAAGGAAGGTTTGCACATTGCCATTAATCAAAGAAATCACCCTTTTGCTGATGTATTTTTTAAATACCTGACTTATTTGGGTGATGGAAGAATGCTGGTTGTGTATGCCTTGATTTTACTCTTCATTAAGTATCGCTTTGTTTTAATTTTATTGCTCAGTAATCTGTTTTCCGGAATACTGACTTTTATTCTGAAAACACAGGTGTTTGATGCTTCGCTTCGCCCTAAAAAATATTTTGAAAATATTTATGAATTGCGACTTGTTCCGGGAGTTGAAAATTATCTGCAAAATAGCATGCCATCAGGACACACGGCAACAGCTTTTTGTGTTTTTACCTGCTTTGCTTTGATGGCAAAAAATAAGAATACATGTTTTCTTTTTTTAATTACTGCAGCGCTCATAGGCTTTTCACGGATTTATTTAAGTCAGCATTTTCTTGACGATGTATTTATTGGTTCACTGATTGGTGTTTTGTTTGCGTTGCTTGTATATTATCTGTTTCAAAAAAATGTGCAAAATCAAGGTTTAGAAAAGGCGTTATTTAAAAATAATAAACCATGAAGCTAACATCACTTCAATGGAATGTAATTATAGCTTTAGCTGCGCTGCTGCTGTTTCTCCCGTTTCTCGGAAGTGTTCATCTCTTTGACTGGGACGAAATAAATTTTGCAGAAGCTGCCAGAGAAATGATTCTCACAGGCGATTATTCTCGCGTACAAATCAACTTCCAGCCTTTCTGGGAAAAGCCACCTTTGTTTCTCTGGATGCAGGTTGTAAGTATGAAAGTATTCGGAGTAAATGAATTTGCTGCCCGCTTTCCAAATGCTATCTGCGGAGTAGCTACTTTGCTGGTTTTATTCAATATAGGAAGCAAATTATACAATAGGAATTTTGGCTTGCTCTGGGTTTTAGCATACGCAGGCTCCCTGTTACCACAGTTTTATTTTCGCTCAGGAATTATTGATCCGTGGTTTAATCTTTTTATTTTTCTGGGAATTTATCAGGCAATTATTTACACCTCATCTGTTGCTGATAGTAGATTTAAAAACTTAATTCTTTCGGCTATTTTTATTGGTCTAGGAATTCTTACCAAAGGTCCTGTAGCGCTGCTGATTTTTGGTTTGTGTGTTGTTTTCTTTCTTTTGGCAAAAGAAGGTTCTTGGTATATTATTTCTTTGAAACACTTTTTTCTTTTTTCTGCACTTGTTCTTCTCACAGGTTTCTCATGGTTTATTATTGAAGTTCTGAGAGGAAGAGGAGAAGTGATTCAGGAATTTATTGAATACCAAATTCGGCTTTATTCAGAAGGCGAAGCTGGACATGGGCAGCCATTCTACTATCATTTCATTGTTTTGTTATTTGGTTGTTTTCCGGTTTCAATTTTGTTTTTTCTGTCGTTTAAACGCAGCGAAAGTGACAGTGATGAGCAGCGCCACTTTAAAGTATGGATGCAGATTATGTTCTGGGTGGTATTGGTTTTATTCTCTATGGTAAAAACCAAAATAGTCCATTACTCATCACTAACCTATTTTCCTCTAACCTTTCTTGCCGCCTGGGTTGCAATGAAAGTTTCTGCTGATGAAATTGTATGGCGCACACGTAATTCGTTTGCTTTGCTCGCTACTGGCGGTTTGGTTGCGTTGGTGCTTACGAGCCTTCAGTTTGTTGAAAATTTCAAAGAAAAGATTATAGCACTCAATATTATAAAAGATGATTTCGCAGTCGCCAATATTATGTCCCACGTAGAATGGACAGGCTATGAATTTTTTACCGGCATATTGTTATTTAGCGGAGTTATCGCTTTTGTATTTTGTGTAAAGTGGCGATTATTTGAAAAAGGATTCTACCTGCTGCTTTTATCTACAATGCTGGCGACATGGTTTGCTTCATTATTAATTGTCCCCAAGGCTGAACAATATACTCAACGTGCAGCAATTGATTTTTATGAATCATTGAAAGATAAAGATTGTTACGTTGAGACACTTGACTTTAAGAGCTACGCATATCTTTTCTACACCAAAAAGCAGAATCCGGATAATCTTAAAAGCCTTGAACTTAAATGGCTATTGAAAGGTGAGATTGATAAGCCTGTCTATTTTGTAAGTAAGAATACTAAGGAAACACAAATCCTGTACTATAATCCTAAATTAGAGGTTCTGTACAGAAAAAATGGTTTTGTTTTTTATCTGAGAAAAAACTAAATCTTCTTCAGTTTTCTTTTTATCAGATTAGCATTAGTCCCTTTGCCGATGCTATCATTTATAAAACCATGAAACTTATAAACATCAATCCATACCTTATTGGTTTCAAAACTTTTTACCTTTTCCAGTTTAATAACATTTAAAAGAGAATCATTTTCTTCCTGTAAATCGATATTCGTAAATAAACAGTATTCTACATCAGAAGTTAATGTATCGGTAAGTTCTGTAAATGATTTAGAAGCAGATAAAAAACCGGCTATGGGATTACTCAAAGAATTATTCAGAATAAAACTTGCAAATATTTTATTTTCATGTAATTTATTTTCTTCGCAATAGTTTACCAATTGCTGCTGAGTTTTTATAGCGTCAATATAACTTAAGTTATAATCTCCGACATTTTCATATTTATGAATCTGGCGTAAGCAATTGGCTATTGAAAGCACTGCAACGAGAATAAATAACCATTTCTTGTCCTTAAGAATTCTATAAATGAACCCAAATATAATTAGGATAATAACTGGAACTATAAGGAGTAAATAGCGAAGCGAAAGAAAGTTTAATTGAGTGAAAATAAAATAGAGAAAAACAAAGAGCGCTGATATGGATAGCACCCTTCCCGTTAAAATATCTTCAGTGTAAATTTTAATAAATAGTGTTTGAAATAGTCTTGCAAAAATTATCAAGATGAGTACAATTGATAATTTATCATCTGCACCCCATAGATTAAACAATATGTAAGTTACAGCCAGATATGCAAAAGGGATGAATATTTTCTCTATCCATGAAAGTGATTTCCAGAAAAATGAAACACAAAAAAAGAAGGAGATAAAAAGTAAATAACGCCCTTGTCCCTGCAAAAGAAAACCATAGACATCCAGAAGTTTCTTGTGGAATATTGTCCAGCCAAACGTCATCATTCCAATGTGCTCAGGATATAGAAACCAACCGTATTGCAGCTTTTGGATTATAAAATAAACTCCTGCAACCATTAGCGGAGATGCAATCAATACATAGGTTTTAAGTGCTTCTGGTTTGAATAATGGTTCCTTTTTCAGAAACACATTTTCAAATAATGTCCATAAGCCAATTGTGCCCAACAATACAATGCCACTTTCTTTGGTCAGCAGCATCAGTGATGCAAAAACAATAAATAAAATCCATTTTTCTTTCAGGTAATAATAAAGCACAAGAACCGTCCACAACGCCATCATAACTTCGGGAAGCAGAAAGGAGCTTTGTGCAAGAAATAGTGGCTGAACAGCCAGCATCAGAGCAGATAGCAGTCCAACCAATGGCGAAAAGAATTCTTTACAGAAAAAATAGACAGCAACTAATAAAGCAACCGAAACAGTTAATGCAAAGCTGTGAACAGCAAAAAAGCTTGTTCCGAAAATTTTTACCCAACCGGCAGCAAGAAAATGAAATAATAATGGATGTCCTCTTGACAATTCAGGCGGAATAGCATCGGGCAAAAGGCTTAGTCCACTTTTATGCATTTCAAGAACTGCCGGTGCATACACCCAGGCTTCGTCCCAGAAATAAGGTAATGAAAGATGAGGGAATTTAAAAGCTATAACAGCAGCAATAACACCAAGCAGACCAATAAAATAATAGTCAATGCTTATGCGTTTCATGCAATTTTATTTAGCTTGGGAAAATATTTTGGGCTTTGCAACTCCAAGTTTAGCAAAAAAATATTGTAAGGAAGTCCATAGCACTCCAAACCCGTAAATGCTGCTGCGTTTAAAATTGATTGACGAAGCTTCTTCAAAATATTTTGTTGGGCAGGTAACTTCAGCTATTTCAAAATCAGCATAGAATATCTGTGCCAGCATTTGATTGTCGAACACGAAATCATCGCTGTTGGCATGGTAATTAATTCCTTTCAAAACTTCTTTTGAAAAGGCGCGGTAGCCGGTGTGGTATTCACTCAATTTCTGGCCCATCAAAATGTTTTGAGTAAGTGTGAGGCAGCGATTGAAGATATACTTATACATCGGCATTCCGCCTTTCAGCGCTCCCTTTCCAAGGATACGAGAACCAAGAACAACAGGATAAAGGTCTGACGCAATAATATGTGCCATCACCGGAATTAGTGTTGGTGTGTATTGGTAATCGGGATGCAACATGATTACAATGTCTGCATTCAGTTCAAGTGCTTTATCATAGCAGGATTTCTGGTTGCCGCCATAACCTTTGTTTTTCTCATGGCGGATGATGTGTTTAATTCCGAGTTGCTTTCCAACTTCTATTGTGTTATCAGGACTGGCATCATCAACTAAAACAACATCGTCAACAATATCAAACGGAATTTCGCGATAGGTTTTTTCTAATGTAAGTGCGGCTTTGTAAGCCGGCAGAACGATAACGAGTTTCTTGTTTTTTATCATCAGTGAAATCCGATTGGATTACATTGTTTTTAACTCAGCAACTAATTCAGTCAGCACTTTTTTAGCATCACCAAAAAGCATGGAGTTTTTAGGATTGTAAAAAAGCAAATTGTCAATACCTGCATAACCTGCATTCATGCTGCGTTTGTTGATGATAATATGTTTTGCATTTTCCACATCCAGAATAGGCATTCCGTAAATAGGAGAGGATGGGTCGGTTTTTGCTGCAGGGTTCACAACGTCATTAGCTCCAACTACCAGCACCACATCAGTATTAGGAAATTCAGGATTAATGTCATCCATCTCTACTAACTTTCCATAATCAACATTCGCTTCGGCAAGCAATACGTTCATGTGTCCTGGCATACGACCGGCAACAGGGTGAATAGCATATTTTACTTCTACACCGCGCTCTTCCAAAATCATTTCCAGTTCGTGAATAACGTGTTGCGCCTGTGCTACTGCCAATCCATAACCGGGGACAATTACCACACGTTTTGAATAGTTCATCAAGGTTGCTGTGTCGGCAACTGAAATATCTTTAATTGTTCCTTTTTCTGAAGTGCTTGTTGCAGTTGCAGCACCACCACCAAACGCACCGAAAATAACATTAAACAGCGGACGGTTCATGGCTTCACACATTACAATTGTCAACAATGTACCTGCTGAACCAACGAGAATGCCACCTGTTAGCATTACATAATTTCCGTAAAGGAAACCACCGAAAGCCGCAGCCACACCGGTAAAAGAGTTCAGCAATGAAATTACAACAGGCATATCTGCACCTCCAATCGGCAATACAAACATTACCCCGTAAAGCAATGCCATTGCAAAAAGCGCATAAACAAGTGTTGGTGTTTCTACTTTAAAAAGGTAAGCAGCAAAACCAACTATCGCAATAAGAAAAATGGTGTTGATGATATTGTATTTCGGCAATCTGACAGGCTTGTCAACTGTTCCGTTAAGTTTTAGAAATGCAATAATACTCCCTGAAAACGATATGCTTCCGATTATTAATCCTGCAAGGATGCAGAAAAAAGTTCCGGGTGCTATTCCATCACTTGGAATAATATGTTCAACCACATCCATAATATGACTGGTGTGTTTTGTATGGTTAAATTCAATCAATGAAATCAATGCTGCACAGGCTCCGCCCATTCCGTTGAAGATAGAAACCAACTCAGGCATTTTAGTCATCTGAACTTTTTTGGCGGTCATCCAGCCAACAATAGTTCCGATAAGAATTGCCAGCAGAATTAACCCGTAAATAACAGGGCTTACTGCGCCTTCGTGTAGCACAATGGTTCCAACAATTGCCAGAGTCATGCCGGCTGCTCCAACTAAGTTTCCTTTACGCGCAGTTTTTGCATTCCCCATCATTTTCATTCCCATGATGAAGGAAACAGAACCTATTAAATATATTATTGAGAGTAAACTTTGCATTGTTTTTATTTGTGATTTGGTGATTTAGCGATTTGGTGATTTGGTGATTAGTGCGCCAAATACTTAATACTCGTTACTTAATACTTCTTACTTTTTCTTAAACATTTCCAACATACGGTCGGTAACCACAAATCCGCCAACAACATTCAGTGTTCCAAGCAGTACGGCTAAAAAACCTAATGCCAGACTTACATAATTTTCAGGGTATGAATTCAGCATTACATAAATAGCACCTACAATCACCACACCGTGAATGGCGTTTGCACCGCTCATCAGCGGAGTATGCAGAATGCTGGGCACACCACCGATAACTTCAATTCCCACAAAAATTGCGAGAATAACGAAGTAGATCATTTGTTCATGTTCACTAAAGATACTTAAGATGTTTTCCATTTATTATTTGTTTTGTTCGTCACCCTGAACTTGTTTCAGGGTCGTTGAGATGCTGAAACAAGTTCAGCATGACGTATTTCTATTTTAAAATAATTCCGTTGTGTATAATTAAAGAGCCTTTGGTTATTTCCTCTTCCAACTCCCACTTAAATCCTTTGTCATCGGCAAGGTGGAGTAAGAAAGTGCTGATGTTTTTTGCATACAACTCGCTTGCATTTAAAGGAAGCAAACTTGGCAGGTTAGATTCACCGATGATGGTAACACCATGCTTCACTACTGTTTTATTCAGTTCGCTGCCTACTACGTTACCGCCTTGTTCTACAGCCATATCAAGTATTACCGAACCGAACTTCATGCTTTTTACCATTTCTTCGGTAACCAACAATGGAGCTTTTTTCCCGGGGATAAGCGCAGTGGTGATAACGATGTCGGCATCTTTTACGTGTTTAGAAACCAATTCCTGTTGCAATTTCAGAAACTCATCAGAAACGCCTTTTACATATCCGCCTTCTATTTTAATAGACGCATCTCCTTTTACTTCAATAAATTTTCCGCCCAGTGACTGAACCTGCTCTTTTGTTTCGGGACGAATGTCGGATACTTCAACCACCGCACCCAAACGCTTTGCTGTTGCAATAGCTTGAAGACCTGCCACACCTGCACCGAAAATAACAACCTTAGTTGGTTTTATTGTTCCTGCGGCCGTGGTCATCATCGGCAGAATTTTACCTAATGTATTTGCAGCCAGCAACACGGCTTTGTAACCGCCAAGGTTTGCCTGTGAGCTAAGCGCATCCATCTTTTGTGCACGTGAGATACGCGGAATAGCATCTACAGAGAAGGCTGATATTCCTGCTCCGGCACATACTTTAACTAATTCGGGATTAGTGGCATGCCACATAAAGGATATAAGAACCGCGCCTTTTTTCATCAGCACTACTTCATTGAGTGCGGGCGGATTTACTTTTAATACTACATCGGCTGAGGCAAACAGGTTTTTCTTGTCTGTTTCAATGGTGGCTCCTGCTGTTTTGTAGGCTTCGTCTGAGAAGTAGGAGTTTATGCCTGCGCTTTCTTCAACACTTACCTGAAAACCTTTGGCAACTAATGTTTTCACCACATCGGGAGATAGTGCTACTCTGTTTTCGTTTATTTTTGTTTCTTTGGGGACTACTATTTTCACTGAACCGGTGTTTAAAAACGGGCGCAAAGTAAAGCATTATAACCCGATAAAATATGATACTTCTGTAATAAAATCGCGCCTATGAACGAAAGCGGCAAAATAAAAGTTACGTTTCTGGGAACAGGCACCTCGGCAGGCGTTCCTATGATTGGTTGCGACTGTGCTATTTGCACCTCCAAAGACCCGCGCGACAAGCGTTTGCGCTCTTCGGTGATGATTAGTTCAGGCGAGGATAATTTTGTGATTGATACGGGTTCTGATTTTCGTCAGCAAATGCTGCGTGAGAATGTGAAAACGCTTTCAGCAGTTATTTTTACCCACGAGCACAAAGACCATATTGCGGGTATGGACGATATCCGCGCCTTTAATTTTCTGACCAATAAGGCCGTGCCGGTTTATGCCAACGACCTTACCGAGCTTGCGCTAAGGCGTGAGTTTCCCTATGTGTTTGCCGATTTAAAGTATCCGGGTGTTCCCGAAATTGATTTGCATAAAATCACCAACCAGCCTTTTACCATTAATACTACCCGTTTTATTCCCATTGAGGTGTTGCACTTTAAGCTGCCCGTATTTGGCTACAGGGTAGGCGGGTTTACCTATATCACGGATGCCAACTTTATTTCTGAAGAAGAAAAGGAAAAGATAAAAGGCAGCGATGTATTGGTACTGAACGCGCTGAGAATACTACCACATCCTGCACATTTTACCCTGCAACAGGCCATTGACCTTGCCTTGGAACTAAAGGCAGGAACAACTTATTTTACCCACATCAGCCACCTGCTGGGTACGCACGAAGAGATAGAAAAGGAATTGCCGCCTAATATCTTTATGGCGTATGATGGGTTGAAGTTAGAGGTATAATTAATCAAACTCCACCCTCACCGTCTCACTCACCTTCATGCCCAGCAGCTTGGCGGCAGCGCCCTGGTTAATGGCAATTTCTAAGTAGCCCGTGGCGCCAAACAAAGCAAGGCGTTCGCCTGCCGGCACATCGCCATAGCTTTGGTGGATGGTAACAATGTTATACGCCTTGTTGCTGAAAAATATTTCGAACCCGCGGCCCTTGCCGAATTCCGTAAAGTCGTGTTGCGTGATGTTGGTAAAAATGTTGGAATATGCATCGATGTACGTTATCACTCCTTTGATTACATCTTTGCGGTCAATGGTATCAAACGTTGGGCGGAACATCAGCTTGCGTTCGGGGTTTTCAAGCGGTGAGCCCAGTTCTTCCACCTTAATGCCTCGTGCTATTTGTGCGGCTGTTTCAATATACAGGTTCTTTACCGCAAAGGTGTGGAAACCGCTTACATCCTTGCTTTCTAGCTGCACCATCTTGTCAGGAGGGTTGTCAAATATCATGGAAAATATTCCGCTGTCGGGACCAATAAAAAACTGGCCCTTGTGTTCCACCGCCACGTTAATGGCTTTATCCCGCTGGCTCTCATAATTCACACCAATGATATGAATGGTGCCCACAGGAAACTCGGGATACGAATTTTTGATTACAAAAGCCGCTTCAATAATGTTGAAAGGCGTTATCTCATGCGAAATATCAATGATCAGTGCTGCCGGAATTTGTTTCATCACCGCGCCCTTTACTGCGGCCACGTAGTAATCTTTAAGGCCCATGTCGGTGGTGAGGGTAATAATCGGCATGTTTTGAAATTGGAGGCTGGAAGTTAGAGGTTAGAGTTTAAAGCGGGATTTATAAATCAGATGAATTAACAACCTAAGAATGTTTATTTTCGCTCGCTAAATTAGAGAATTTATAAACCTGAAAATTATTCGCGAAATCTAATTTCTAACACCCAACTTCTAATATCTAACTTCCAACTTCCATCCTCTAACATCTAACTTCCCGACTTGACCGAAAAAATAATTGTCATAGAAGACCAAAGCCCGCTCGAACTCTTTGGTGCCAATGACCAAAACCTTGTTTTAATCACTTCGCTCTTCCCGAAACTAAAGATTGTAGCCCGTGGCGATACCATCAAACTGATTGGCGCGGATGAACTGATTGACGACTTTATTCAGAAGTTCAATAAGTTGCTGGCGCACTACGATAAATACGGCAGCCCAACGCTGAAAGATGTGGAAGTTATCTTCTCAGGAAAAGATGAACTGAGCGAAAATCCCAAAGACAAAGGCAATGAAGTAATTGTTTACGGTCCTAATGGACACAACGTAAAGGCGCGCACTATCAATCAACGCAAGCTGGTGGAGAGTGTGGAGAAGAACGATATGGTGTTTGCCATCGGCCCTGCCGGAAGCGGGAAAACCTACACCGCAGTGGCGCTTGCCGTAAATGCGCTGAAGAATAAAAACGTAAGGAAAATAATACTCACCCGTCCTGCAGTTGAAGCCGGTGAAAATCTTGGATTTCTTCCCGGTGATTTAAAAGAAAAGCTCGACCCGTATCTGCAACCTTTGTATGATGCTCTGCGCGATATGCTGCCTCCCGAAAAGCTGAAATTATACATGGAAACAGGCGTTATACAAATTGCTCCTTTGGCTTTTATGCGCGGAAGAACATTGGATAATGCCTTTGTAATTCTTGACGAAGCACAGAACAGTACACAAAGCCAGTTAAAAATGTTTTTAACGCGCATGGGTAAGTCTGCTAAGTTTGTTATCACAGGCGATGTAACACAAGTTGATTTACCGAAGCACCAGCCCTCAGGCCTGATACAAGCCGTTAAACTTTTGAAAAGAATAAAAGGAATAGATTTCGTAATTCTTGACGAGCGCGACATTGTGCGCCATAACTTAGTGCAGAAAATTGTAAAAGCATATGACAAGAAAACGGATTAAGCGAATTAGTGATTTGGTGAATTAGCGATTGAAGGCAATCGGCACAAATTCACCAAATCACTAAATCACAAATTCACTAAATCACAAATAAACCATGCCCATCACCTCCACCAACTTCACATTCCCAAATCAAAGCGCAGTTTACCACGGTAAAGTGCGCGATGTTTATACCATTGATAACAAACTGCTTGTTATGGTTGCCAGCGACCGCATCTCGGCTTTTGACGTGATACTGCCGCGCCCTATTCCTTATAAAGGACAAGTGCTGAATCAGATTGCACAACACTTTATGCACGCCACCAAACACCTTGTTCCAAACTGGGTGCTGGCTTCACCTGATCCTGTTGTTACGGTTGGAAAACTGTGCACACCTGTTCGTGTAGAAATGGTTATCCGTGGTTATTTGAGCGGACACTCTTGGCGCGAATACAGTGCGGGCAAACGCATCATCTGCGGTGTTGCCATGCCTGACGGAATGAAAGAGAACGATAAATTTCCGGAACCTATTATTACTCCAGCTAGCAAAGCCGAAGAAGGACATGACGAAGATATTTCGCGCGAGAATATTTTATCAAAAGGCATTGTGCCCGAAGAAGATTATCTGCTGATGGAAAAATATACGCGAACACTTTTTCAGCGCGGTACAGAAATGTCTGCACTCAAAGGATTAATCTTAGTTGACACCAAATACGAGTTTGGCAAAGCAGACGGAGAAATCATCCTGATTGATGAAATCCACACACCTGATTCATCGCGCTACTTCTATGCCGATGGTTATGCAGAGAGACAAGCAAAAGGCGAGAAGCAGAAACAACTCAGCAAAGAGTTTGTGCGCGAGTGGCTGATTGAAAATGGCTTTCAGGGCAAAGAAGGACAAACCGTTCCAGAAATGAGTGATGAATGGGTAAACGCTATTTCAGAGCGCTATATTGAGTTGTACGAATACCTTACCGGCAATAAATTTGAAAAACCTTCACAGGAAAATGTGCTGGAAAGGGTAGAGGAGAATGTGCTGGCTTACTTGGAGCGGCAGTAGGCAGCGGCAGTCTGTAATTTACTGCCAACTGCTACTGTCTACTGCCATCTCATTTCGGGTGATAAACCTTCTCAGCGTTTTTAAAAATCTCTTCACGGTTCAGCGTCATTTTTTTCGTTTGCTGATTGGCATAGATTTCCATCTGGTCGGTATAGTGCTTGCTGTCGGGTTTTGAGCTGGCACCAAACGGATGCAGCGTTTCTAACACCATGCTGCCATCTTTTTTATATTGCACAAACTGTACGTATGAGTCGGCAACATACGGTTTAAATTTCCCATCTTCAATCGGCTGGCTGTAATTGGCTGATAGCGCATCAGGAAAACCACTCAGCGGATAATCAGCCGTGCCGCGCACGTGACGTTGTATATCGCCCAGCTTCACATTCAATCTTCCAAAATAAGTCATCAGGTGTTCTTTGGTTTTACGAACTGCTTCTACATAGAGGTCTTCCGACACATCTAATGTTCTTCCAAATGTTTCATTGCTTACATGCAGCTTGTCAAATATATATTGAAATGTTAGCAGGAAAATAGTAGCGTTTTCATCTGACTTATCAACGCTGCGATTCCATTTTCGCATCATCACCATCAATTCAGAAATATCCGGGTAATCTTTCGGGTCAAGGTAATTCAGGTAATCTACTGACTCCAAAAATGTTCCGCAACCGGGATAGCTTTTGTCAAATTTAATTCGCTTTACATCATCCAGCGAAACCTGATTGTATTGTGAGATCAATTCCATAAAACGAAATGCACGGCTGTTGTTTCCAGGCTCAAAACCCATGTAAGATGGATATTTGCTTTTATCCAGGTTGTTATTTTCGGCACAGGTAGCATTAAACGGATCGTTATTGGTGTTAAAAACATAACCGCAATCAGGGTTTATGTAGGTTGGCATAAAGTCAAGAGGATGAACTTTTGTCCACAAGGTTTTTGAAGTGTTTCCGGGAACAACATTTTTCCAGTCGTAACCTTCATTTCGCTCAGGAACTTTGGCATAATTGCAATACATGATAGTATCAAAGCGGTCTGCATACACAATATTGTAGCGCGGTGTAGCGTGCATGTGAATAGCTTCATTGAACTCAGTAAAGTTGCGCGCCTTGTTCATGCGGTAAATCTGCTCGGGGGAACGTGCATCCTCGTTGGCAGGGAATTTTATAGAATAGAATTCTTTATTCTTTGATTTCAGTGTAGTGCCGTATTTACTTACATAGGTTTTCATCCTCACGGGAATTACAGGTAACCATTTTTTTACTTTAACATGCAAGGTAACGGGTCGCTTTTCAAGTTTCAACCATTCGCCATCAAACTTGTAATATCCTTTTTTCTTTGGGTGCATTTCTAATTTAAAAACATCTACCAAGTCCATGTCATTGAAGGTGTGTGCCCATCCAAGGTTTTCGTTGCTGCCAAGAAAAATACTTGTACCACCCGGAAAAGATGCACCATGAATGTTTAATCCTTCTTCACTGCACAAATGCGCCTCGTACCAGGAGAAAGGACCTTCAACCGGCTGATGCGGATTGATTAATAAGATGCTGCTGCCATCAGTTGTTTTATGCGAATTGAAAGCAAATGCATTAGAGCCCAGCGGAACTTCCAGTTTATCATACGAGCCGTCAATTGCTTTTGAAATTGGACCAATAGCGCCCGACACCGCACTTTGCGCAAATACAAAAGAGCGCAGCACATCATATGATGTTACAGGAAAAGCCTTACGGACAAGAATTTCATCGGCATGTGCCAACGCATAGGCATTAATTCCCTGCACATAACCATTCAGGTACTTTTTAAAGTCTTCTGAAATAGTTGATTCATATTGCTTTTTAACCAGTTCTTCTGAACCTAATACATGGCTCATAAAATCACGCTTTGCACCTTCTGCTCCCATATAGCGAGCAGCCATTCCTTTGCCTGCCATCAGCAGTTCCTGCATTACGGCAAACATATCTTCACCAATTGCCCAGGCATAGCCATACGCTACTTCAGCATCTGTTTTTCCGAAGATATGCGGAACGCCCCATTGGTCGCGCACAATCTGTATGTTTTCGGGATTAATGACAGTGAATTTACCTTCGCTGAGTTTTGGCTCTCCACCGGCAAAAACAGTTGTTGATGATAAAAATACAAGCACTGCAACGAGCCATGCAGGAAATGAAAATGAGAATGCTGCTTTCATTGCGGCAAAAAGGGTATAAAATGAAACACTATGTTATGCTGTGAGAATGCGGAGAAAAATCAGGGCATCTTTTTGGCAGCCACAAAAGTATAGAAGAAAAATGCTGTTTCAGCAAAAAGCAGAAAATATTCTTTTTGCTGAAACAGTTGAAGTTGAACCTGTGCAACAGGAATTAGTCCTTGCCTAAAAACGGGTATCGATAATCTATTGGTGGCACAAATGTTTCCTTAATAGTGCGAGGCGAAACCCAGCGAAGTAAATTAATTTTAGCACCGGCCTTGTCGTTAGTACCACTGCCTCTTGCACCACCAAATGGCTGCTGACCAACAACTGCACCGGTTGGTTTATCGTTGATATAAAAATTACCGGCTGCATTGGATAAGCCTTTGGTAGCCTTTTCAATAGCGTAACGGTCTTGCGAAATTATAGCACCTGTCAGTGCATAAGGCGAAGTTTTGTCAACCAGTTTAACGGTTTCATCAAATTTCTTGTCGTCATACACATAAACCGTCAACACAGGACCAAACAATTCTTCGCACATGGTAACATAGTGCGGGTATTTTGCGCGAATGATGGTAGGCTCAATAAAATAACCTTTGGTTTTGATGCATTTACCTCCGACAACCAGTTCTGCTTTCTTGTCTTTTTGAGCGTTGGCAATGTAAGTGGCAAGTTTGTTGAACGAGTTTTCGTCAATCACCGCGTTGATGAAATTGGTAAAATCTTCCGTGCCGCCCATCTTCATGGTTTTCAAATCGGCAAGAACAAACTCTTTCACTTCTTTCCAAAGTGATTTAGGAATGTAGGCACGCGATGCAGCCGAGCATTTTTGTCCCTGATATTCAAAAGCACCGCGCGAAATGGCAGTGGCCACCACCTTTGCATCAGCCGAAGGATGTGCCAAAATAAAATCTTTACCGCCCGTTTCGCCCACAATGCGCGGATACGATTTGTAACGGTGTATATTGTTACCGATTGTTTTCCAGATGCTTTGAAAAACGGGAGTGCTGCCCGTAAAATGTATTCCCGCAAAATCGGGATGCGCGAAAATAACATCAGCGGCATCGGGACCCGAAGGGTAGATGAGATTAATAACACCGTCAGGCACTCCGGCTTTTTTGAAAATCTCCATCAGCACGTTGGCAGAATAAACCTGAGTGTTGCTGGGTTTCCATACCACCACATTTCCCATCATGGCACAGGAAGTAGGAAGATTACCGGCAATGGCTGTAAAGTTGAAAGGCGTAAGTGCATAAATAAAACCTTCCAATGGTCGCCACTCCAGACGGTTCCACATGCCGGGTGAAGAGTTGGGTTGCTCGGCATAAATCTGGCTCATGTAATGCACATTGAAGCGCAGGAAATCTATAATCTCGCAAGCCGAATCAATTTCAGCCTGATATGCGTTTTTGCTTTGTCCCAACATAGTAGCTGCATTCAGCTTGGCGCGATAAGGCCCGGCAATTAAATCAGCAGCTTTCAAAAAAATACTGGCGCGGTGTTCCCAGGCAAGTTCAGCCCATTTCTTCTTTGCAGAAAGTGCAGCAGCGATTGCTTGCTTCACATGCTTTTTATCACTCTTGTGAAAATAGCCCAACGTATGTTTGTGGTCGTGAGGAGGAGCAAGGCGCACCTTGTTTCCGCTCTTCACTTCTGCACCACCTATATACATTGGAATGTCTAATTGTTTGGCGCGAAGTTCTTTTAGCATCGCCTGCAATTCTTTGCGCTCGGCACTTCCGGGAGCATAGCTTTTTATAGGTTCATTAACCGGGTTGGGAACGTTGTAGATACCTTTTGGCATGGGAAGAATTTAAAATTAATCGTGCAAAGTTAAATGTTTACTAATTAACTAATCTCATCTACGTAATCCAGGTCTTTGCTGAATGTTTCTTTTACATTAAGTATTGCATAGAATGCAAGTGCAAGACACACTCCGCCAACAATCAATGCGCTGTAAAGAATACCAACGTAAGGCGTAAGGGCAGTGAATGATAGTGTTATGGGAACCACCGCGCCACGCACAAAATTAGGAACTGTGGTAGTAACTGTAGAGCGGATATTGGTTCCGAACTGTTCGGAAGCAATGGTAACAAACAGCGCCCAATAACCAGTGGCTGTGCCTAACAGGAAACAGAAAAAATGAAAATAAGCAATGGACACATTGTGATTAAAAAGATAAATCAGCAAGAGAATAACCGAAAGAATAAGATATCCAATTACTACTTTTTTTCTGCTTCTGAAAACCTGACTGAGTAAGCCACTGAGCAAATCGCCAAACGACAAACCAATATAAGTATACATAACGCTATCGGCAACTTTTACGGGCTCGCTAACACCAATTACTTCACCAAATTTGTTGGAGAGATTAATCAGAACACCAATTGCAAACCAAATAGGTAAACCAATTAGAATACAGTTAAGATACTTCAGAAAGCGCTCTTTGTTTGTGAACAGTTGAATGAATGAACCTTTTGAAACTTTAGAATGTTCCATGCTTTTATACATTCCCGATTCAAATGCACCTGCCCTAAGTAAAAGTAATGCAAGTCCAAGTCCGCCACCAACCAAATAAGTATTTTTCCAACCGAGATTATTCCCTACAAGAGAAGCAGCAACTGCTCCCAATGCACCCAGCGTAACAATTACCATGGTACCGTAGCCGCGCTTTTCTTTGTCCATCGACTCGGCAACAAGTGTAATACCAGCGCCTAACTCACCTGCCAGACCAATGCCTGCGAGAAAACGGTAAATAGTGTAATCCGTTAAACCGGTTGCAAACGAGTTGGCAATATTGGCGGCAGAGTAAAGAAAAATAGAACCGAATAGAACCGAAATTCTTCCTTTCTTATCACCCAGAATTCCCCACAGAATACCGCCAATCAGCATTCCTATCATCTGCATGTTGAAGAGGAAAATTTCTTTCTCGACAGGAATGCCGAGAGCAGCCATGCTCTCTTTTTTCACTACGTTAAAAACAACCAAATCGTAGATATCAACAAAGTAGCCAAGTGCGGCTACAATGATGAGCATGGTAACGGATTTATTTTTCATTGGATAAAAGTTTGTCAATCGCTTTCACCGCTTTATCAAACCGCTCAGATACTTTGCCGTCAATAATTACATAATTAATCTTACGTTTTTTTAGTTCTGATTCATACCAATCAAAAAAGTATTTGCGCTTGTCGGGATGTTCGCGTTGCGGATCTGGAACCCAAGGTAGGTCAATGTTGCAAAGCAGATGTAAATCGTATTTCCGTTTGTCAAGATTACTCAAAATAAATTCATCACACTTCTTAAAAGCAAATTCACTCCAGATTTTCAGTGTAAGCATGGTGGTATCGCAAATCAGTAAATTAGTTGCGTCTTCCAGTTTTCTATCTTCTTCCTCCAATTGTCCCTGCGCAATAAATTTTAAATCATCATAGTTGTACGACCGGTTGATGCTGTTTAGATATTCACGTGCATATTCGTGCACCCACTCTGTATCATAGTGAGCAGCAAGTTTTGTCGAAAGTGTTGATTTTCCTGTGGACTCAGGACCTACAATTGCAATTTTTTTCTTCATGCTTTAAGTCGCAAAAATTCTTTTCTCCAGTTGATGAATCCTGCTACTGCAATAATAACATAAATAAAATACAAAACAGCGGTGAGTTGTAAACCTCGATTTAGATAAATGTAAATGGCAAGAATGTCAATAAGTATCCAGTAAATCCAGTTTTCCAGTATTTTTTTTGTCACCATAAATGTGGCGATAAGACTGAATGCTGTTACAAGCGCATCTGAAAAGGGTAGGGCAGCATCTGTATAATTTTTTGTGATGAAGTAAAAGGGAAGCGTAATGCCAATTCCTAGAAGAATTGTCAACGCATGTTTTTTAAAATCTAAAGTGGTAATAACAATTGATTTGTTCTCCTTGGATTTCTTTGTCCATTGCCACCAGCCGTAAAAAGCCGTTGCAAGATAAAATACCTGCAAGCCAGTTTCAGAATAGAGTTTAGCTGTATAGCAAATATATATGTAGAGTGAAACATTTATAATTGCTGCAAGCCAGCACCAGTTGTTTTGATAGGCGGCAAGAATAACATAAACAATTCCAAAAATAACAGCAAGCGCTTCAATCCAGGTTGTTTGCAGAAGATTGCTTGCAAGTATTTCTGCCACAAAAAATAGTTATTGAAACTGTGAATAGTGCTTTTCCAGTTCAGCAACTTTTTCTTTTATGCGAAGGAATTCTGCTAATGGGTCATTGGTTCTCCATATTCCTCCTTTGAATGCCATGCCTTTGAATCCGAGTTTAAAAACGGTTTCAACTTTATCATAACCAGTTCCGCCAAAAGCAGCTACACATTGTTTGGTTTTGCTTAAGGCATCCATCAAACCTAATTCCGGAAATGCACTGTGGTAGTTACCCTCCGATTTGCTTCCAAAAACAGGGCGCAGTAAGGCATGGTCATACTCCTCTTTTACTTCATAGAGATTTGAAAGTTTGCTGAAGGAGCAGGCAATTTTTATATCAGGTCTGCGTTTGCGATACCACCACATTTGCAGGCGGTGGAGATAATCTCTTTCCAATCCTTTTCTGCGATGATGGTAAATTCCTGCAAGTTTATATTTGGTTACATAGCCATGAAACTGATGAATAAAAATGCGCGGATGGTATTCTGCAGGAATTGCATCTAAATACTCTTCGTAGGAATCTTCTGTAAAACGGGGCTTGTTCAGATGAAATATTTCCAAGCCATTCTGAAACATTTGTGTTACAATAACAGGCTCTGCATCGTCTTTGTAACTGTCTGAAAATACTATAATTTTCATATGCTTTAATTTCAGGCAGAATGAACAGCTGAAGCTATTTCCGTGATGAGTGAATAGTCTTTTTCAATGGCATTGCCAACCACAATTACATCAGCACCTGCCTTGCAGTTTTTTAATGCTTTTTCAGCAGAACTGATTCCGCCACCAATAATAAGGGGAACAGAAACAGACTTGCTTACAGCACGAATCATTTCTTCGGTGATGGGTTGTTTTGCTCCGCTGCCGGCATCCATATAAATGAGTTTTAGTCCAAGCATTTCGCCTGCCATTGCGGTGCAGACTGCAATATCGTTTTTGTCGGCAGGAATAGGAGTGGTGTTGCTCATGTAAGTCACGGAAGTAGCACGTCCGCTGTCAATCAGCATATAACCAGTCGGTATAATTTCAAGTTTGCTTGATTTTAAAAGCGGTGCAGCAATCACATGTTTGCCAATCAACATTTCGGGATTACGTCCTGAAATAACGGAGAGCAATAAAATTGCTTTTGCCTGAGGACTGACCTGCATAACGCTTCCTGGAAAAAGAACGGTAGGTATTTTGCTTTGTTTATTGATGATGTTTAAACATTCATCCAATCTGTTGTCGGTGATAAGACTGCCGCCAATAAAGAAATAATCTGCTTTTGCCTGAGTAGCAATTTTTACAAGTTTCTCCAAATCTTTAACCTTCACTTTGTCGGGGTCAACAAGAATGGTAAACTGCTTTTTGCGTTTTGCTTTGTTCTTCGATATGTTATCGTAAATATTCATTTAATCGTGTGCAAGATAAATTATTCGTTCCAAAGATAAACCAAAGCAAATATGCCTATTATTTCATATTTAAGCACGAAATCTTTTTTTGAATTATTAAGCACAATGCTTCCTTTAAAAGTTCCGCTATCGGGAATAAAAGAAAAAGGCTCAACTATTATGTTGTCGGTGAAGATAAGCTGACGCTCTCCATAAGCTTTATAAAGAGCTTCTTTTGCGCACCAGTATAGGGTTGCATGTATGTCGTAAGTTTCTTCTTTCAGGCTGTCAAGTTCAGGTTGGTTCATGTATTTATGAACTATCTTGCGAATACGGGGAGTAATATCCTGTATATCTATTCCTGCAGTTTTTTTACTCAGCATCACTGCAACTTTGTCTTTTGTATGAGAAAATGAAATGTCAAACGGATGGCTTTTTAAAAGAGGTTTGCCATGCTCGTTGTATTCAACATTACCTGCTTCACCAAGAAGATAGTTAAGTAAAACTCTTCCTGCCATTTTTTGCCTGCGAAAATTCTCGTTCCTGAAGTTACATATGTCATTTACTTCTTCACTCGAGAGTAAGTTTTCAATTTTCGAAAAATCATTTTCAATATTTACGTCAAAACTACAAACAGCAACCGTGTCGTTTAAATTTGTTGTTTTGAAAATAAGATTCTTCATGAGGTTGAACTATTCGAAACGCAACGCCTCAATTGGATCAAGCTTTGACGCTTTTATAGCCGGGTAAATTCCCGAAACAACGCCTACAATAAAACACAAAATAATTCCACCGCTAATCCACAGCCAGGGAATAATAAAACCGCCACCGACAAAAAAACTAACAGCATTGCCCATTGCAATTCCGAAAATAATTCCGAGTAAACCTCCAAGCTGACAAATTACTATGGCTTCAATCAGAAACTGTTGCCTTATTAATTTCGCTTTTGCTCCTATTGCTTTGCGGATTCCAATTTCGCGGGTGCGCTCTGTAACCGAAACGAGCATAATATTCATTAAACCAATTGCTGCACCCAGCAAGGTGATGAAACCAATAATGGTTGCAGCCATTGTAACATAGCTTATGTTTTCAATCAGTAATGCTGAAAGACTGTCGCTTTTTACCACTTCAAAGTTTTCGTCTTCTCCTAATTTTACTTCACGTATCTTTCGGAATAAACCGGTTGCTTCGCTCAAGGCATTGTCAAGACTTTGCGCATCGTTTGCCAACACGCTTATAACAAATGAAAGTTTTGGGCGCATGTAATAATGGCGAAGGTTTCCGATGGAGATGATGCACATTTTATCACCGCCAAAACCCATACTGCTACCTTTTTCTTTTAGTACACCAATCACTTTGTATTTATTGCTGCCGATGGAAACTATTTTTCCAATGGGATCAATTTTGTTAAAGAGAGTGGTTGCAATTTCATTACCCAGAATTACTACTGACGTACCACTTTGAATTTCCTGATTAGAAAAATTTCTACCGCTTTCCAGCTCGTAGCCAGAAACCGCCAGGTAATTTATATCGCCACCGAAAATATTGGTATTGGGATTTGTTTTATTGTTTTCGTGCCGGATTGTAGCAATCTGTGTTGCAAGTGCAGAAACAGAAGCAAGCGAAGGAAATGTAAATTCTTCGCAGAAGCGTTCTGCTTCAGCGAAGGTAATGTTTCTGAATTTTTTGGGTTTGGTTCCGTTTTTCCCTATACGAATCATATCCCCACGGTTGCGAATTGTAAATGTATTAGCTCCCATGTTTGCAAAATTGCTGTTGATACTTTGCTTGATTCCGTCAATAGCGGTAAGAATTCCTACCAGTGCCATAATACCGAATGCAATAATGAGAACGGTGAGAATAGTGCGCAACAACTGGCTGCGTATAGCCTGCAAAGCAACTTTAATATTCTCGCGGATGAGTGAATTCATTCGCGCCAAAGGTAGAGAAAGAGTTATTAAAACCTTGAAGGATTTTCATCCTCCAAGGTTTTCGGGCGCTACCTGATTAGTGTAATAAATCCGTTTTGCTGGAAATCTCCAAGACTAGCGTGGTTATTTACATTCAGAATGTAAAAATATGTTCCTGCCGAAGCATCTGCTCCTGCAACGGTTTTTCCATCCCAATAAATATCACCTGATTTGTCCTCGAAAATTATTAATCCCCAACGATCGTAGATTACCATTTCGTAATTATCAACCCCATTATTTTTTATTCCAAGTCCATCATTAAAACCATCTCCGTTTGGTGTAATTACGTTAGGGATAAGAATAATCTGTTGTATTTCCACTTCAACCGTATCAGAAGCAGTGCAACCGTATTGATTTTCTACAGTCAGAACAACATTAAATAAGCCTTCGGTATCGTAAGTGTGATGTGTATTTTGTGTAGTTGACGAAACACCGTCACCAAAATTCCAGAACCAGTTTGTAATGCTGTTATCACCTGAAATATCTGTGAAATTCACTGGATTTCCAAGTGAAGGACTGTCTGATGCCTGAACTGCCGCAACCGGATTTTCCACCACATTTACATTTACAGTATCTGAAGCAAATACATCGCAATTAGGATTGCTAACAATCACAACATACTGAGTAGTATCAGAAGGCGAAACTGTAATTGACTGAGTTGTTTCACCGTTGCTCCATTGATAATTTGTTCCTCCAGAAGCGGTTAATGTTATGCTGTTATCGGCACAAAGCATTTCGTCAGTTCCTGCATTTGCAGTTGGTGTTTCACTAACATTTACCTGTACCGGAACAGATTGAACAGTGCAACCATTTGCATCTGTTGCAACCACATAATAGCTGCCTGTAACCCAAGCTGTGTAGGCTGCTCCAACTCCGTTAGAAATTGCAACACCATTATTAAACCACTGATAAGTTACATTGCCTGTTGAACTTGCGGTGAACATAACACTTTGTCCCACACAGAAACTTGTAGGACTGTTGGCTATAACTGTTGGCGGAAGTAACTCTTCACTAACTTCTACATGAACGGGTTCTGAACTTCCTGAACAACCGTTTGCATCAGTTACAGTAACTGAATAATCACCTGTTAATGTAACGTTGATTGATTGTGAAGTTTCTGCAGTTGGCGTCCAAACATAGGTTGTTGAAGAAGATGACGACAAGATCACATTGCTGCCATAGCAGAATGTAGTTGGTCCGTCAGCTGTAACTGCAGGTGATGGATTTGGATTAACGGTAATCACTGTTGAATCAGATTGTGATGAGCAACCAAATTCATTAGTAACTAATACACTGTAAGATCCGCTGGTTGAAACAGTAATTGATTGTGTGGTTTCTCCGTTTGGCGACCAAACATTATTGGTTGCGCTTGCCGAAGAAAGTGTAATGCTTCCACCTTCACAGAAAGTAGTTGAACCACTTGCTGAAACTGATGCAACAGGATTTTGACTTATTACAACATCAATTGGTGCAGATACACCTATGCAACCATAATTATCAGTTACTGACACACTATAACTTCCTGAAGCCAAAGCTGAAATGGTTTGTGTTGTTTCTCCATTTGGTGACCATACATTTCCTGATGCAGAACTTGAAGTAAGAACAATTGTTTCTCCTTCGCATACTGTTGTTGGCCCATCAGCAACTATGGTTGGAGTTGGGATTGGAACTATAGTTACACCTGTGATATTTGATGTTCCGGAACATCCGTTTCCGTTATCCACGGTAACACTATAATTTCCTGAAGAAGAAACGGTAATTGATTGTGTTGTTTCACCGTTTGGCGACCAGATATTTCCTGTTTGGCTGCTTGATGTTAGCGTAACGCTACCACTACCGCAAATTACTGTTGCTCCGCTTGCCGTAACAATAGGAGTAGGGTCATCGCTAACTGTAACATCTGTAATAGCTGAAGTTCCTACACAACCATTTGCATCAACAACGGTAACACTATAGTTACCTGATGATGAAACAGTAATTGACTGAGTGGTTTCTCCGTTTGGCGACCAAACATTTCCTGTTTCAATATTTGAAGTAAGAGTAACACTTCCTCCGGTGCAGAAAATTAATGAACCACTTGCTGATACAATGGGTGAAGGATTATCGTTAACCGTTACGGTTACAGGTAAAGATGTTCCGCGGCAACCGAAAAGACCGTTGACACTAACAGAATAATCACCTGAAGTTGTAACTGTTATTGATTGTGTTGTTTCACCATTTGGTGACCACAGATAAGCTGATGCTGAAGAAGCCGTTAATGTAACACTTCCGTTTTCGCAGAATGTTAATGCGGCATCAGCTGATATTGTAGGAACCGGATTAGGATGCACAATTACATCAATTAAATCAGATGCTCCGTTGCACCCAAATTGATTGGTAACGTTTACGCTGTAGCTTCCTGCAGTGAGTACGGTAATTGATTGTGTTGTTTCACCATTTGGTGACCACAAATATGAAGCTCCTGATGTAGCTGTTAAAATAACCTGTTCGCCATCACAGAATTCAGTTGCTCCGTCAGCAGTAATACTAACATCAACAGGTGCTCCGATAACAGTTACAGTTGCTGAACAAGTTGAAGTGTTTCCACTCAAATCTGTAACTGTTAATGTAACCGTGTTCGCCCCGATAGTTGAGCAATCAAATGAAGAAGGTGTTACAGTGATATTGTCAATACCACAATTATCAGAAGACCCATTATTAATTTGTGAAGCATCAATAGTTGCGTTGCCATTTTCATCCAGTTGCACAGAAATGTTCTGACACTGAGCCACAGGAGCAATATTGTCCTGAATGGTTACTGTTGCAGAGCAAGTTGATGCATTTCCATTGATGTCCATTACTGTCAATACAACTGTGTTGGCACCAACATTAGCACAAGTGAACGTATTTGGCGAAACAGCCATCCAGTCAATTCCGCAATTATCGGAAGATCCATTGTCAATCTGAGCAGCTGTTATTGAAGCATTCCCTTGTTCATCTAATGAAACTGTAATGCTCTGACAAATTGCAGTTGGTGCAAGGTTATCAACCACTGTTACCGCAGCAGAGCAGGAAGCTGAGTTTCCATTAATATCAGTCACTGTTAGCGTTACTGAATTTTCGCCAATGTTTGAGCAATCAAAAGAAGCAGGGCTGACTATCATTGTGTCGATTCCGCAGTTGTCTGAAGAACCATTGTCAATTTGCGCTGCAAGAATTATAGCAGTTCCGTTTGCATCAAGTTGTGCAGTTATATTCTGACAAGCAACAGTTGGTGGAATTAAATCCAGGTCGGTAATAGTTCCTGTAGTTGTTGAAGAGCATTGGTTAGCATCAGTCACAGTAAAGCTATAATTGCCAGCTGATACGGTGAACGTTCCTGTTCCTGAGTATGGTGCAGTTCCGCCTGTTGCAGAAACTACAACTGAGGTTGTTCCGCCATTACACTCAATAGTTCCGGCAGAAGATGATGCTACCAAAGCATCAGGTTCATCAACTTGTCCTG
Source organism: Bacteroidota bacterium (assembly GCA_947479755.1). Lineage (GTDB taxonomy): Bacteria > Bacteroidota > Bacteroidia > SXHM01 > SXHM01 > SXHM01. Next base: position 374 of record CANKAM010000011.1, on the reverse strand, counting down.
AAGTAATAGAAGTACAACCATTGGCATCGGTAACAGTGTATGAATATGCACCTGCAGACACAGTAAATGTTCCTGTACCTGAATACGGAGCAGTGCCGCCTGTACCAGAAACAGTAACAGAGGTAGTGCCTTCGTTACAAGCTATAGAACCTGCCGAAGAAGAAGCAACCAATGTTGTTGGCTCATCAACAGAACCTGTAGTTGTAGAAGTACAACCATTGGCATCTGTAACAGTGTATGAATATGCACCTGCACTAACGGTGAATGTACCTGTTCCGGAATACGGAGCAGTGCCGCCTGTAGCAGAAACAGTAACAGAGGTAGTACCTTCGTTACAAGCTATAGAACCTGTCGAAGAAGAAGCAACCAATGTT
>CANKAM010000010.1 GCA_947479755.1 Bacteroidota bacterium | reverse complement strand
TGGAACTTTCAATAATGAAACAGAAATTCTCCATGGAAATGTTTTTACTAAAACTATATCCGGGTTATGAGCAGCGAGCCATGTTTTCAGATCTACTTCCAGATTTTGTTTATTAAAAATCTGAAACGGGACTGAATTCATTACGGCAATCTGCTTTAATAAAACAGTTGTTTCACTCTCTCTATCAGAAGTGCCGATTGCAACAACAAGTTTGTTTTCCAGCAGGTGTCTGAGTGCGGGAACGCCTAAACGATCGTTACATAAAACTGCTACTTTCATCATGATGCGCAGAAATAATTATTCTTCCAGCCTGAATATATACCTTCTTGTTTTTCGCTGTAAACTGCTTCGTGCTCCTGTGCTTCAACTACTATTACTCCATCTATCTGCATTTGACATTTTCCTGTATTGTCCGAAGTAATTTTTCCTTTATATAAAGGAGCATATGTTGTCTTTGTTTTTGGATGAAAAGCAACTTTACCTCTTGGACTTTCAAATGAAAAATCAGTTAAAGAATTCTGGCCTTTATTTATTGCCTGCACTATTACCTGTGCAGCTTCCCAACCCAATAAATGAAAAAGATTAGCTGTTTTATCTTTCTTGTCTTTAATTGTTTTCACAAAGAGTTGCTGAGCTTCATTTTCAATACGCTGCGACCAGGGAACTATTACTTGCAATTCGCCACCGGGGAATTCGCATTTAGACAACAACTCCTCTTCTCCCATAAAAGGTGAACAATAAACAGGAAGTGATACAGATCTGCCTCCTGCTTCTTTCAATGATTTCAAAAATAATTCACTGAGGTAAATACTGAAATTTGCTACCACTGCTTCAGCACCTGAAGATTCTAATAATTGCAAATACTCTTCAATTGAAAACTCACTGATTTTATGTTTCGATACAAAATGAGCACACATACTACCTCCAGCCTCCTCTAACCCGCGACTCGAATATAACAAACCGCTGTACCCGGCATCAAAGAAAGAAGTTGCCATAAGGGCTTTTCTTCCTCCGGCACCTGCAATCTTTCCAAGTTTATTGCAAGCCTGCATACCTTGCAGTGAAATAAACCATGCTCCCTGCACTTTATCTTCTGTTGACAACTGCATTCCTGCATCAAGAAAAACAAAAAGTCGTCCCGATGATTTAGCCATTGCAAACAAAGGCTCTGCATTTTGAATCGAGCTGTAAGCTATCAGCACCTGAACATCTTCCTGCAAAAGAAGTTTTTCTGCACGGGCATAGGTTAATGCGTGATCCTCACCAAAGCCTATATTTTCAGTAAATAATTTCAAATCATCTATTCCTAAAAGTTCAAGATGCGCGCGAAGTCCGTCCAGCATATCAAAGCCCATTGCAGGATAGTCTGTTGAACGAGGCATTAAAAATCCTATACGAACCTGCATTCTTTATTTTTTACTGTTAAATTAAAAACAGAACATCATTAATCAATTACGTGACGGAAATACACCAAACATGCAAATAACATAATTCAAAGCAAGAAAAGGATCCATAGTTGAGATTGGAAAACCTATTCCTGAATTTTGCATTGTAACAATACCTGAATAAGGTTTAAGTGCTGTATTTGCAGGGGATGAATAAGCAGCAAGTCCTTCTGCCTGAGTAGCAAAAGTGTTGCTGCCACTTGCAGCCTCTGTAGTTGCACCTAAACCTGCCGGTAATACGGATGTATATTGCATGTTGTGCGTATGTGCTGGCAATTGATTTAGAGTAAGGGTAACTGACTCGCTACCGCCAACCTGACCCAAATCATAATCTGACAAACCCGGACCCTGTCCAGCTCCAACTACAGTTCGCCCTTTAAGATCAGGCAATGCAAATGTGGTCTGTCCGTTTCCACCATAAGTTGTTCCGAGAATTGAAAACAATGCGGTGTTAGATGCAATATTGATTGTTTGTCCGTTGCAAAAAGCCCAGTTTCTGGGGGTGAAATTACCCGCAAAAAGTGTTACATAACCAATTACTCCTTCCATGTTTTTATATTTAAATATTAGTAGTTAATTGCGTGATGGAAATATTCCTTCAACAGCAATTATATAATTCATTGCCAGATAAGGAACAATTGTCTGAACAGGTTGATTTGAACCGGAAGGTGCAGTTGTTGTATTTCCTGAATAAGTACCTGTTTTATATCCTTCATTTACTCCATAGACCATTTGACCTGAAGCAGGCACCACCGCAGCTCCGGGCGTGCTTGTTCCCGTTGCATCTGTTGAAGCCCGTGGTGTTCCTGTAAGTGCCGTAAAAGCATGATTATGCTGAGCAAGATTTGACACTGTAAGCGTAACACTTTCTGCACCTGCTGTTTGAGCATGACTGTAATTAGAAAGTCCAGGCCCCTGACCGAAATGAATAGCTTTTCGCCCTCTAAAATCAGGAAGGGCAAAAGTAACCTGACCATCACCGCCATAATAGGTGCCAATAAGGGCAAAAAGAGCAGTGTAATCTGCAATTGACAACAATTGTCCCTGACACAACATCCAGCTTCGTGGCGCAAAATTGCCTGCGAATATTGTTACATTTCCTAAGTACGGATCTACAAACATGTTTATCTTGTTTTTTAATTAATAAATAAAATCATCAGTTAGTTGCGACTTGGAAAAATTCCTTGCATACAAATAATAAAATTCACAGCCAGGTAAGGCGACAGAATTGAAAACGCTTGACTACTGCCTGCCACACCAACAGTAGCCTGATAGGTTGGCGCTGCAAGATTTGTATTATCATTTGTACTGTATGCGTTTGCCATTCCGCTACCCAGGTTTTTTCCTTCAACATTGCTGTCAAACGCTGCAACAGAAGATGCACCAAGAGCAAGGCTAACCGCTCCGCTGTGATTATGTGCCGGCATACTATTGGTGGTCATTGTTATTGACTCTGTGCCGCTTACTTCTCCAAGTGTGTAGGTAGAACCCAGACTACTGGTTCCGCTACTTACCGGTGCTCTCCCGCGAAGGTTTGGTAATGCAAATGTAGTTTGTCCGTTTCCACCATAAGTAGTTCCTAAAAGAGAAAACAACGCGGTATTTTGAGCTATTGGCAATATCTGCCCGTTACATGAAGCCCAATTTCTTGGTGCAAAGTCATAAGCTACCATTGTTACTACTGCCAATGTTCCTTCCATAAATTATATAGTTAGAGTGTAAATATTTAGAATGATATAAATTTTATAAACAGAGCAAATGTAATTTTATAAAATAAAATGCAATAATAAATTATTATTAAATTTTCAACATTAAGAAATGAATGTTAGGTATGGTCATTAATTACAACTGTAAAATATATATTTGACCTGAATAAAGGCTTTTATATTTAAAAGAGTTTCGTAAATAATGAAGAACGGATTTTTAAAACTACCTTTTCATTTTGACCCGATTAAATTGAAGAGTGATCTTTCTGCTTGCTATAAATTTAAGTGGACTGATCACTTTAACCAAAGTGATTACTCCGGCAACTGGAAAAGTATTTCATTACGCTCATCATCCGGGTTGGAAACAGATATTTATTCTCATCCCGACAGTAAAAATTTTATAAACACTCCCGCACTTGAAAAGTGTATGTACTTTCAAACAATCATCAATTCATTTGACTGTGAAAAAGAAACAATAAGGTTATTAGCGTTGTCGCCCGATAGTTCAATAAAAGAACATACAGATGCGCATGTAGGCTATGAGTATGGTTTTTTCAGAATACATATTCCTATAACAACCAACGAAAATGTTTCGTTTATTGTTGATGGCAACGAAGTGACTATGAAAGAAGCTGAATGCTGGTATGCAAATTTTCATTTACCTCACAGCATAAGCAATAAAGGAACAACAGACCGTGTGCACCTGATAATGGATTGCAAGCGCAACGAGTGGTCAGATAAATTATTTGGACAAATCGGTTATGATTTTGAGTATGAAAAGAAAATAAGAGATTACGATCTTGAAACAAAAAAACGCATAATTGAAGAATTATTGAAAATGAAAACAGAAACAGCCGATCAATTAATTCTAAAGCTGCAGAAAGAAATAGAGAATACAAAATCTATATGATTTCATCTGACCGGCCAAACCCTCTTCTGAACTGGATACCTCATAAACTTTTGATGGAGAACAATCAGGTTCTTTGCAAGTGGTTATATATTTCAAACAAAAGATTTACTGAACCTTTTTTTGAAGAAACGATTTCACGTTCATTAAGTAATTCGGAAAATTCAAAACGATATAAGAGTGTTTCTGATCTAGAAACAATAATTCAAGTTTCTGAGGAAATTGAATTTGTACAACCATCTGCTTTTATCTTTCATGTTTCACGCTGCGGATCTACTTTGCTTTCACAACTATTATGTATGGATGAAAGTAACATCGTATTATCTGAGGTTCCTTTAATTGATGAAATTCTTCGTTTGCATTTCAAAACAAATAATGTAAGAGAAAAAAAAACTGAAGAGTTGTTGTTGTCCGTTATAAAATTATTGGGGCAAAAAAAAACAGGAAATGAAAAATGCTTGTTTATAAAATTAGACAGCTGGCATATTTGTTTTTATAAAACTTTTAGAAAATTATTTCCTGCTGTTCCATTCATTTTTTTATACCGAACACCGGATGAGGTGATTCGCTCCCATCAAAAACTAAGAGGAATGCATTCTGTTCCGGAAATAATAGAGCCACAAGTGTTTGGCTTCAGTTCCAATGAAATCAAAGACATTAACCTGGATGAATACCTGGCAAAAGTATTGGAATGTTATTTCCGGAATATTTTATCCATTACTGAAGATGATAAAAAAACTCTATTGCTAAACTATAAAGATGGAGGTCTTTCTATGGTGCAGGCAATAAAAAAAAATTCAGGATATGATTTAGATGATAGGCTAATAAATGAAATGAAGAAGAGAAATCAATTTCACTCAAAACATCCTGACAAAAAATTCTCAGAAGAGAAGATTAATCTCTTGGTTCCTCCCTATCAAAAAAAAATTATGGAGCTATATAATCAGTTGGAAGAAAAAAGATAAACACCACGTTTCAATAATATTACTTCCATGCTTTTTGTATTGATTGTTGCACCGGCAGATATGTCAGGTACTGAACCATTCTTGGATATTGACCATGATTAGCTGTAGCGCAATGAGGCAAGGCTTGATGCCAGATAATAAAATCGCCTGCGTTGCCTGTTACAGCAACAGGTTTAAGCACTTTTGGTGCCACTTCTCTGGGCATTGTATTTTCAGGTAATGAGCTTAACCACTTTTCAATTTCAAGATGAAATCCCGGAACGCAATGAAATGCGCCATCGTTTTCATTACAATCTGTAAGATAGAGCATTCCCTGCAAGACAAATGGTATAGGAGTTTCAAGGCTAACATCCCAATGCAGTGCGCTGCCCAAAAACCGAAAACCATTACTTTCCGGAGGATTAAAACTTACTTTATCAATTGTTTTATAAATTTTTTCATTGCCATAAAGCTGTTCATAGGCTTTGCGGATTTGAGAAGATTCACGGTTGGCATTTAGTGCAGGATGATTAGAAAATAATAGCATAAGTCCGCGCTGTGCTTCCTGATTTTTATACCATGATTCAGGATTGTCTGGCGTAGCATTCAAAAAATCCCAAATAGCATTTTGGGTTTCAATGCATTGGTTTTGAGTAATAACATTCTTAAGTACCACATAACCGTTTTTGTTCCAAAAATCAATATCATCTGGAGTTAACACATTTTCTGTGATTACTTCTGATATTGATAAATCAGCAGGGTGTGATTTAATTTTATTTTTCATCAACCATCCCTGAAACACTTCTGCTGAAGGTTGTTCATGATATAAAAACCGCAAAGTTTCTTCCATTCCAATACCAATGCTATAAAGTGCTTTTACTTCATCTTGCCAGGACTTTTCAGTATTTACTCTAGCGGTTTTCTGGAAAGGAGCTAATCGGGTCCTTTCCCATAAACCATTCAGGATTTCCCAATTCGCTAAAATATCGTTCATTTTTTCAGGCGCAGAATTTTTTTGAAAACATAACTTATCAAAGGGTGCTTAATCCCTTAGCCATTTTATCATTTCGGGAAAATTATCATTTGTCATTCCCATCCATTTTAATAAAGGCAAACCAATATAAACCTTATTGGTAAAATTTTCTACCAACCAATCAGCTGAACCTTTGTAACCATCTTTGTGAAAAACAATTTCTGGCACTATACCCAATTTAACGCAAGCCGCATAAGTCCAAAGGAGAACAGCCATTTCATCACCTTCCTTGTCTTTATTATTTGTAATAACATTATTTTTCAGCTGGTCTCTTTCCGCTTTGGTAGTTACAGCAATATGTCCTGCTTCATGTAACATATCTCCCGGATATAATAGTTTTTGAAAATCATAAAATAAAACTCCCTTTTCTATTTCTAACCCCGGCAAAAAAGTATTTCCTTCAATTTCTCTTTCAAATACACCTATACCAATTTCCGAAAGAAACGATATGAATGTTTTGACTAATTGTTCTTTGTCTAACTGTTGTGAATCCATTTTATAAAAAAAACAATTGCAATATTATCCAAATATAAAGAACTAAGCAATTGTGTGATTTTATCAAAATCCATTTCTTGCAACCTGTAAAAAATCTTTACATCTTGCGCTCATGAAAAGGGTGAACCTTGCTGATTTTTTGAATTCAAACAGAAGTATAGTTATTCTTCTTTCTGTTTGTGTATTACTGCTAAACTTCAACACGCTTAAAAACCAATATGCGTTAGATGATGAAATGGTTATTTCAAAAAACATGGCCGTACAGCAAGGTTTTGCAGGAATACCAAAAATATTGAGCACCGATGCCTACCAGAGTTTTCTTGATTTGTCGGGCTCCAACTCACCTTTAACAGGAGGACGATACAGACCTTTATCCATCGTTTCGTTTGCAATTGAACAACAGATTTTCGGCAAACCATATGGCAATGATTATCTGCTTGCATTATCTGAATTGCAGGAAATTCAACTCAGCGGAACTAATCTTAACAAAATGGATATGTTGAGAAATCAATTACTTGAAGCAGATAAAAACATTGTGCAGAATAATCTTTCCATCGCTCCTGTTCGTCATGCTTTTCAAATTTTGTATTTCCTGCTAGCAGTTATTGCTTTATGGTATTTGCTTAACAGATATATTTTTAAAGAAAAGCAAATAATTGCATTGATTGCAACTTTGCTTTTTGCATTTCATCCCATTCATACAGAGGTAATAGCTAATCTGAAAAGTCGTGATGAAATTTTTTCTTTATTGTTTATTCTACTTACGCTCATTTATATTTTCCGGTATAACGACAAGAAAACAAAGTGGAATATTTTCGGCATTGTTGCATCATTCATTCTTGCGCTGCTTTCCAAAGAATACGCATTGCTGCTTCCGGTTATTGCAGCAATAGCCATGTATTTATTCAGAGGAAAGAATTTAAAAGATTTAAGGAGTGATTGGTTTTATTTGATGGGTATTACAGTTGTTGCATTCCTGTTTTTCCGTTATTCAATAATCGGAAATTCGGCAGCAAAAACAATGAGCACTGATTTATTAAACAATCCTTATGCTTTTGCAAACCCTGTTCAAAAAATTGCTACAAAAATTTATGTATGCCTTGAATATATAAAGCTCTTAATCTTTCCGCATCCGCTTTCATCTGATTACTCATTCAGCCAGATTCCTTATGTAGGACTGGGTAATATTCAAGTCTGGTTTACTGTTTTATTTTTTGCTTCAATAGGAATTTTCACCATTTATCTTTTGAAAAAAAGGAACCAATTTGCATTTCCTCTTTTGCTCTTTTTATTGTTTTTTATGTTGATTAATAACCTGCTATTTGAAATAGGTGCTACAGTGGGTGAGCGTTTAATTTTTCATTCGTCATTAGGATTCTGCATGCTTGCAGCAGTTGGAATTTCCAGCCTTGCTGAAAAAATTTCAATTGCTTCACATGTGAGCCTTGCTTTAGGAATAACAGGATTGTTGCTGCTACCCATGGGATATAAAACCATAGCCCGCAATCCTGACTGGAAAAATAATTTTACGCTTTTTACAAAGGATGTTTATTCGGCTCCCAACAGTGCTTTAACAAATGGAAATGCGGGCGGAGAATATTTCAACAAAGGATATTTTAAAATAAAAAACAAGAAAGATCTGGATCATTCTGACTCAATATTAATCTCAAATTATGCCGATACTGCACTTATTTATTTGAATAAAGCAATAGAAATTTATCCGCGTTACGCCAATGCGTATATGAACAGAGGTATTTGCTATTTATACAAAGGCAACATTGAGCAGGCTGGAATAAACTGGCGCGAAGCATCAAGATTATTTAGAGGCGTTCATCCTACTCTCGCTGTTCATTCAAAAGTGTTGCTTACAAAAGGATTGAGTTTGGGGTATAAAAAAGAATATACGCAAGCTTCCAAATTCCTTGAATACGCTTCGGAACTGGATCCAATGAATGTGGAGATATGGAATAACCTTGCAGGCGCTCAGTTTGCACAGGGAAATTTCAAACGTGCGGTTGAAGCTTTTAAGAAAGCACTAGAACTCAATCCTTCATTACAGCAAGCGCAGCAAGGTTTAATTTCAGCAGATAATTTTCTGAAATTGCAAAATGAATGTGATCAAAATCCTAACGACACAAAAATGTGGCTGAACAACGCTAAAATATTTTCCGATTATGGCTTTGGAAAAACTGCTTTTGAATGCTACAAACATGTGCTGGATATAGAGCCAGGTAGTCGTGAAGCCATAAAGGGGGTGGCAACAACCCAAGGGAAAGAGAACAAAAAATAATCAGCGGTTTTCGTTGTATTTTTTCAAATAAAGATCAGCATTAACTTGATCTCCTTTTGCTTTATAGGCATTGGAAATAAAATTCAAAATTGCTTTGTCAGAAGGGTTAATTGCATATGCTTTTTTAAAGAAAATAATAGATGAGTCAGGTTGGTTACTTACACCTAAAATGTTACCAAATTTTTTCAGCAAAGAAGAGTTAGAAGAATCTCGTTTTAGTCCAGCTTGAAATGCTTTTCTTGCAGAACCGTATTGCTGTTTATTAAAATAGGCTGTACCCAGCATATTGTATGTCTCCTGTTGAATATAGTTTTTATCAATGCATAATTGGTGATAATAAATTGAACTGTCATATTGGTTATTCATAAAAAATGCATCCGCAAGGTTATGCAATACCCCATTATCAAGGGAATTTAGTTTCAACGACTTGCTTAATTTCCGCACAGCTTCGGGGTAGTTTTTCTTTCGGTATTGGGCTACTCCGAGGTTGGTAAAAATATTTGGATAGATGCTGTCTATTTGCTCTGCCTCAGAAAATAAACGAATACATTCAGTCAGGTTGTTTTGTTTTTTGCTGTCATTAGTACTATTTTCATTGAGTAATAAGCTTCCATAATTATAATATACACGGGCACTATTCTTAGCGGAATTTACATCAGATGCAAAAAGTATTTTATCGGATTTCCAATCAGCGTTTCGCTTAATAGTTTTAAATCCATACAACAATAAAAGCGGAACGAATAATAGTATAGGATTTTTCAAAAATATATTTGGCTTTAAATGTTCAACTTCGCGAAACACCAACCAAACCAAGAAAATAAGAAATCCGAGAAGAGGGGTAAATAAAAAGCGGTCTGCCATTGTTGATCCTATTAGAAAGAAAACGTTGGAAGTTAAAGCAATAGTTATGAAGAAAAATAATATCCCAAATCCGGCTTCTGGAAATTTGTTCCTGAAACGAAATGCAAAAAATAAAAGTGAAACAACAACAACAAATGGCAACAAAGCCTGCATACTAAAAAATGAAACACATGGGATTTCATTAAACGAATAATCATAGCTCAGTTGATAAGGCCAAATGCATTTAAGCATATATCTGCCCACTATGCTGAAACCTATACCAATGTGCATTAACAGTCCTTCACAAGCTACAATAGAATTGTCCTGATACGTGTATATTCCAGATTGCTTGCCTGAGGAATTAATAACATACTGATGCCAGCCCAACCAGATAATTGATACAACTGGCAATAACCATAAATGTGATATTGAAGTTTTAAATTTGATATCTTTTAACCAGATAAACAATAGAAATAATATGGGGAGAAAAAGAATTCCGCCCTCTTTTGAAAGCAGACTTAGTAAGAAAGTAAATGATGCAAGAACAACTCTCCCAAAAGACAGATTTCTATCTGATAAAATGATTTTGGTAGTTATAAGAAAAAATAACAAACAAAGAATTTCGTCTCTGCTTTTAATGTTGGCCACAACTTCGGTATGCATAGGGTGCGAGAGAAAAAGTAAGGTGATAACAAATGGCAAAATATAATTTGATGTTTTGAAAATTCTCTTCAGAAAATCAAAGAGTAACAAACCTGTTAGGGAATACAGGAGAATCTGAATAGCATGATGAATAACAGGATTATTTGGGCTCAGCTGCCACTCAATGGCAAACATGATTAATGATAATGGGCGGTATAGCCCTGCATTTAAATCCCAATAACCTTTCCAATAAAATGTGGTGAGTATATTCCAGATTCCTTTAATCCCTTGCTGAACAAACTTATTTTCAAAAGTTACTGCCCTGTCATCTAATACAAAGCCATGGAAAATTGTGTTGGCATATAGTAACAGTGGCAAAAGAATTAATACCCATGGTACAAATTTTTCATTACTGTTTACTGCTGTCTTTATGTTGTTCTTTTTTGTCACTCTTGAGCAATTATTCTAATAGTCAGAAAAACAAATGTATATGATTTAACCTATTAATACATGTCAGCCTTGAGAAGAGGGCTTTTCTAATCTCTGCTATATGATAGTGTTTATTATTTTTGTGAAATGGTATCATCTGCTTATTATCTGCATGTTCCGGGTTTATTAAACCCTGATGAAGTTATTCAAATCGAAAGCCAAATGGCAACTGCTGTTTTTGCTGATGGCAAAAGCACAGCCAGCGGTGCTGCCCTTGAAGTAAAAAACAACGAACAAATGTCGGGCGACACCGAAACGCTGACAAAATTTCAAAGCATTGTTATCGGTGCCATTTCACGAAACGAAATTATTCAGGCTGCAGTAATGCCTAAGATTATTACGCCACCTATTTTCAGCCGTTATAAAACCGGAATGAATTATGGCTGGCATGTTGACAGCCCTGTAATGGCCCAGCAGCAGCTGATACGCTCTGATGTAAGCATGACCTTGTTTTTGTCTGACCCGCACACTTATAAAGGTGGTGAACTGGTGATACAAACCGAAACCGGAAACGTTGCTTTTAAACTGAATAAAGGTGATGCCATTATTTATCCTACTACACGCCTTCATATTGTAAACCCGGTTGAAAACGGCATCAGGCATGCTGCTGTTGTTTGGATGCAATGTGCAGTAAGAGATGCGTCTAAACGCGAAATGCTTTTCGATCTGAAAAGAATACTGCATGAAATGTATCAAAAGGACAAACTCTCTACCGAGTACCTGATGCTGCAGCAGGTGTACAGTAACCTGATGCGCAGGTGGATTGAAATCTGAAAACACTCAGATAACAGCAACTAATCAACATCACACTTCGAAAAATCAATGTCACCGCTGGACCGAATACACTCCGTTACATTAAGCATTCTGAGCGCAGACAAATATTCTTACGGAGAACTTTTTGCTGCCTGCGATGAATTGTATAAAAACACTGCTTCAGCTAACCGGCATTGACACCGAAGAAAACAGCAACATGAAACATCTTTCACTTGAAAGCGGTAATGCCATAGGCCTTACCTGGGCTGCAATGTAAATTAAAGACCTGATGCGCACCAAACGATTTATGGACGGCATTTATGAAGCAACAGCCGCAAAGGCAGAGGCAAATCCCGGCAGACCGGTTCATATTCTTTATGCAGGCACAGGTCCTTTTGCAACCTTAGTATTACCGCTTACGGCATGCTTCAGCAGAAAACCCCTATACTTTTCCTTCCGCAACTGTTACCATTCCGCAAGAAGTCTCAAACAAATACCCTGTGCTTTACCTGCTTACTGAAATTACCATCCACAACCGCGAAAAGCTGTTGCTAAATGAAAGCCCCCTTACCATGCCCCTAAAACTGGTTGACCTGCAAAAGCAAGCTACATCAGAACTAAAATTTGAATACCACACCGGTAAAAAACCTGGGATATGGTTGACATTGAACGGGGTGTTGGTAAAATAAAAAAATCGCTGATAGCGAGGCTTTTTTTATAGCAACATTTTCAACAACTGAAATATTCAAAGGCTTGCATTAATGAATCCATGCGATTGTATCCACCCGTTTGGGTAATAGCGTGCAGAGCAAGAGAGGATAATATGGTAGGCGAAATCTTATTAAGAAAGACACAGTTCATATTTCCCCATACATTGTTCACCGGCATCCCAGTTATAACAGTTTTTGAACCCGATCCGGTATCTTTTTATGGAAGCATGGGTGCGCTATTCTGTAAATTCCGTTTGTCTAGACTGTAAAACAGGGATTTTAAAAAAGGCAAGGTAAAACATTTTGAAAAATAGCTTAATTCTCTGTAGGTCTATTATTAATGTAATTACTTACCAATAAAGGGTTTTATAAAGAAAACCTAATTCAAATATATAATGAACATCCTACAATATCACAGGATCCAATAAAAATCTCATTAAAAAAAAGCAAAATAATCAGTGTTTGCGGCATAACATTGTATTTAAACGAAATTTGCATTACGTTTTCCTACAAAATCATTAAGCAAGAAACGAGGTAGTAAATAGAAGATAAATTTACAATGGGAAATTATAAAGAACTGACTTATAGACAATATAAAATCAAAATAAATCTACTTTGTATTCATTTTAAATTCAATACATTGTGTCTAATTATTATTAGATTTTACAACTTTTGATGTGTAAGATATTTTTGATCCATATAAATGTAAATTCTGAAGCAAAGACAACCTCATTTTAGAAATATAACAAAATACCCACTAGGTTAAACATAGGTAAAACATATTGAGGTTTTACATGAAATCTAAAAATTCTAATAACATTGTGAAAGAATTGATATCATTGGCTTACATGAACTTTTTAAGACTTTTGAAAACCATTAAAAACCACCAAATAAAATTCTTAAAATCCTGTGGCCTTTGCGGCCGTAGCGGTTCGACCCCGCTCCCGGGTACTAAGCACTCCGATTTATCGGGGTGCTTTTTTATTGCCTTTTATTTTAATGATTTCTCAGTGGCAAGAATGCACCTCACCCTTACTCATCTTTGGGCTGACGAAAGGAATACCCAAATTCAATCCGCGCAGGATAAACAATACTCCAATCAACAGAATAACATAAGGCATTGCCTTGCGGATATGGTTGCGGATATTTACACTGATAAAGTTACCGGCTACAATTACAGATAACATCACAGGCAAGGTTCCTGCACCAAACAGGGCCATATATGCTGCTCCTTCAGCCGGACCCGATGTTGCTGATGCTCCCGCCACTGCCAGATAAACCAATCCGCAGGGCAGCAAACCATTTAGCATACCAATAAAGAAGAAGGAGGAAAACGTACGTTGCTGAAAGAAATCCTTCATCCATCTTTTTATACGTGAAGTAAAACCATAAGCAAATACCGAAATTTTAGTTCCGCTGCTCAACACACCAGGAAGAAGAATTGATAGCACAATCAACACTCCTATAGTAATGGAAAAGCCTTGCTGCCATCCCGCCAGTGCAAAGGTTTTTCCAATGATACCGAACAAAACACCAAAGAGAGAATAGGTAAGAATTCTGCCCGAGTTATAAGTAAAAGCTGCTACAACTCTTTCCGTTAAACTATTTCCGCCAACAGGTAATGCGAGCGCAATTGGTCCGCACATTCCTATGCAGTGAAAGCTACCTAATAAACCCAATGTGAATGCTGTCCAAAGCATGTTACAGAATAATTACACTTTCCTGAAAGTAGGCTTTGCCGTTTTCATTCCAGTCAATCTGCAACAGATATTTACCACTGCTTGCTGCAGATAAATCTACCTGCTGATTTCCTGAACTGTCAGGCATAACAGCAACATTAAAATCCATTGCAGCATCAGAAGGACGAAATAATTTTATTTCACCGCTTATCTTTTCTGTAGCAGGAAAAACAAGGTTCAGTGATTTACCTTCGTGTTTCCACACAACCTGTTTGCTGTTTGTGTTCACCAAATTCTGCTTGTTAATCTGCTCCTGAAATTTCAATTCCTTGTCATAATAATCTTCGGTTACCAGATCATATTTCTGATTGAAACTCATTACTACCAGTACAATAATAAAGGCTGCAAAGGCAGTGTAGAAGATGGCTATTTTGTATCCCCAGTTCATGGTTTATTTAGTTAAAGTTATGGGTCCTATAAACGTAGTATTCATTTTATATAACAACTCATCACCGGAATAAATTCCGATAGTGAATTTTGATTTCATTTTCTTCAGATCGGTTTTGCTGGCATAGATAAATAATGCTCCCTGCGCAATACCTTGTTCATTAACCACAATGTTTTCATGCGCCACTAATTTAATTTCAATATTAGGATCAAGTGGTTTTAAGGTAAGTGGGATAGCGTGATTGGTTTTATTGATGATTTTATAATTATACAGGTTACTGACTTTCCCGCCTTCCTGCTCCTGATAGAGCATTCCAGGTGTACGAAGCAATGTAGCCGAAACATCACTGCGGGTAATAAGCAGTGCCGTCATGGCAACAATCAGCAGTGTCAGCAATGCTGAATACGCTTTCATCCGTGTAGTAAATTTGAATGGTTTGCTTTCTGCAATCTCACTCTCAGAAGCATAGCGTATAAGACCCTGTTTCAGGTTTACGCTTTCCATCATGTGGTTGCAGGCATCAATACACGCAGTACAGTTCACGCACTCCAACTGTGTCCCGTTGCGGATGTCAATGCCTGTAGGACAAACATCAACGCAGTGGTGACAATCTATACAGTCGCCCTTCCCCACTTCAGCGCGGTTTTCATTTTTGTGAAATTTCGCACGAGACTCACCACGCACTTTATCATAAGCAACCACAATGGAGTTGCGGTCAAGCAACACGCCCTGCAACCTACCGTAAGGACAAACCACCAGACAAACCTGCTCACGAAATCTGGAGAATACTCCATAAAACACAGCGCTGAAAATCATGATGGAAGTAAGTCCTGCAATGTGCTCTTGAGGAGTGTCGGTAATAATGGTCATCAACTCATCACTGCCAATTATGTAAGCAAGAAACGTGTTAGCTATAAAAAAGGAGATGATGTAGAAGACAACATGCTTCAATGTTTTTTTCCATATCTTTTCTGCATTCCACGGCATCTTATCCA
Organism: Bacteroidota bacterium; assembly: GCA_947479755.1. GTDB lineage: Bacteria > Bacteroidota > Bacteroidia > SXHM01 > SXHM01 > SXHM01. Next base: position 76,832 of record CANKAM010000010.1, on the reverse strand, counting down.
ATGCCTGCTGCTGCTTCCAGTCACCTTCAATCCAATATTCTATTTTGCGGAATACCATTTCCATAAAAATAGTTTGCGGACAAACCCAACCACAGAATACTCTTCCGAAAATAACCGTGAACACAATGATGAATACCAAAAAAGTAATCATCGCCAAGCCGAAAATGTAAAAATCCTGTGGCCAGAAAACCTGCCCGAACAACACAAACTTGCGCTGAATAATATTCATCATCAGCAAAGGTTCGCCACCAATGCGGATAAAAGGTCCCGAGAATAAAAAGCCGAGCAGTATTACACTTACAATCGTGCGGGCATTGTAATATTTACCTCCGGGCTTTTTTGGAAATATCCACCTACGGTCGCCTTCTTTGTTAATCGTGCTGATAGAATCCCTGAATGTTCCTTCGGGATCCTTTATGTCAAAATTGATAGCCATTACTTCTCTGAAATTAATAAAAACTGATGGATGCTTCCGCACTACTCTCCTGCTCTGTTATGGCTGTTTTAATTATGAATTACTGATTAACTGAAACGGGAGCCTTCGCGCTGTCCACACCACCGGTGCTGTCAGGTTGTGCAGCAGGTACTCCGCCTTCTGTCCACAAATCACCCTGCGCTTCTTTTGGATTAGCAGGATTGGTGCCTTTCAGTGTAAGAATGTAGCTTCCCACTTCCTGTATCTGCACAGGTGTAAGCTGTGCTTCCCAAGCTATCATACCTTTTGCGGGCACACCGTATTTTATAGTTTTGAAAATGTTGTGAATTCCTCCACCGTTTATCCAGTACTCGTCTGCAAAGTTAGGACCTACTCCACCCTCTCCTGCCTGTCCGTGGCAAGCGGTACAAAAGGTTTTGAAGGTTTCTTTTCCTTTGTCTAATTGTGCTGCTTCAGTAAAAGCAACAACACTATTCTCATCCACCTTTGCTCCTGATTTTGCAAGGAACGCTTCTTTCTGCAAACGCCCTTCTTCCATAGACTTTTCATATTCGGCTATCTGCAAATCACCTTTGCCGGTAATGTGATAATACGTAAGGTAAACACCCGCAAACGCAATGGTAAAATAGAAACCCCAAACCCACCAAGGAGGTAGGTTGTTATCCAACTCACGGATACCATCGTATTCATGGTCCATGATGATTTCACCTTCGCGTTCAACAGGAATTGCATCATTCAAAGCACCTGCCCAGATGTCTAGTTTTACTGGCGCAACTTCTGCAACTTCTTCAGATTTTAAACTTTTCAGCAGATTTTTTATCAGCAGCAGAATAGCAAACAATAATGACAGCAAGAGAAAGTTTACCGCTAACAATACCCAGAAAATATCCTCTGTCATCACTACCAACGGTGCAGCTTCAGGGCTTGCGGCCTGCGCAAATGCTGATGTTGCAGGAAGTGCCATCAGGGCTATAAGCAAAACCGATGCTGCTTTGTTTCCTGCTGATTTTTTAAGCCACAGGTCTTTGTTGGAAACAATGCTTTTTAAAACACTTGCTAAAACAATAATCAGTATCAACAGGAACAAAGCCAACCCGGAAAGAAACCAGAATGTTGAGGTTTCGGTTGCAAACTTGAGGTTTCTCCACGGCACCTGGGGTGATTCGGCTGCCATCAGGTTTCCTGATAAAAAGAGCATAAATGCAGACAAGGCTGCTTTCTGAAATATATTTTTTATGTGGTTCATAGTATTGAACGTTTTAGGATTGTTAGATAATATCGTCTAAAGGCATGTTTTTCATTTCTTTTATATACTCCTTCCTTTCCATTACTACATAGGCAAGAAGTCCCACAAAAAAGACAAAGAATATTCCGAAGGAGATGAGCGGATAAATCTCAATTCCTGTGATATTGGTGAGGTGATGCTTTACAAATTTCAACATGGGTTTGCTGTTTTAGATGGTTCGTTGTTATATTATTTCTGTGCATGTGCTTTATCTGCTTTTATATCAGTACCCAAACGTTGCAGGTAAGCGATAAGCGCAATGATCTCGCTGTTAGGCAATGCCTGTATTTTATCTTTCTCCAGATTTTTAACAATCTGTTGTTCCTGATAAACTAGATCGGCATTGGCAATCTTATCATAACCTTCGGGATAAGGAACGCCTATAGTGCGCATGGCATTGATTTTAGCTGCGGTATTTGATGTATCCAACTCGCTGGTGTGTAACCATGAGTAGGCAGGCATAATAGTTCCTGCGCTCATGCTCTCAGGATCCAGCATGTGGTTGTAGTGCCATGAGTCAGGATATTTTAAACCCTCGCGGTGCAAATCAGGTCCTGTACGTTTTGAGCCCCACAAGAAAGGATGGTCATACACAAACTCACCAGCTTTGCTATACTCACCGTAACGTTCGGTTTCAAAACGAAAAGGTCGAATCATTTGTGAGTGACAGTTGTTACAACCTTCTCGGATGTAAATATCGCGGCCCTGCAACTCCAACGGAGTGTATGGTTTAACGCTTGCAATGGTTGGGATATTGGATTTGATCAGGAAGGTAGGAACAATCTCAATCAGTCCACCAATAGAAACCAACACTAAAGAAAACAACAACATCTGAATTGGTCTGCGCTCAATCCAACGGTGCCACCCTTCGCCTGCATGTGCGGTGTAATCTTTTAACAGCGCAGGAGCTTCTGCTGCTTCGTTGTCAACAAAGTTTCCTGCTTTAACGGTTTTAACAACGTTGTAAAGCATTACAAAAACACCACTCAGATACAACAGACCACCGAATGAACGCAGAGCGTAAAGTGGTTTCAGCTGTGTTACTGTTTCAAGGAAGTTAGGGTATGCAAGGAAACCTTCAGGAGTAAATTGTCTCCACATTCCGAACTGGGTTAAACCTGCCCAATACATCGGCAGCGCATAGAAGATAATTCCTAATGTAGCCAACCAGAAGTGTGTGTTGGCCAATTTCTCAGAATACAGTTTGGTGTTAAACATTTTCGGGATAAGGAAGTAAATGATACCGAAAGTGAGCAGACCGTTCCAGCCCAACGCACCGATGTGAACGTGTGCAATAGTCCAATCGGTAAAGTGACTGATGGCATTTACTGATTTCAATGAAAGCATCGGACCTTCGAAGGTTGACATACCGTAGCAGGTAATGGCCACCACCATAAATTTCAATACCGGATTTTCACGCACTCGATCCCAGGCACCGCGCAGGGTAAGCAAACCGTTAATCATACCGCCCCATGATGGCGCGATAAGCATGATAGAAAACACGGTACCAAGTGATTGCGCCCAGTCAGGCAAGGCAGTGTAAAGCAAGTGGTGAGGACCTGCCCAGATGTAAAGGAATATCAGCGCCCAGAAATGAACGATAGAAAGACGGTACGAGTAAACCGGACGGTTGGCAATTTTAGGAATGAAGTAATACATCAAACCCAGGTAAGGTGTGGTTAAGAAAAACGCTACCGCATTGTGACCATACCACCACTGCACCAAAGCATCCTGAACACCGGCATAAAACGAATAACTTTTGAAAAGACTAACCGGCATTTCAAAAGAGTTAACAATGTGCAGCACGGCAACGGTTACAAAGGTTGCGATGTAGAACCAGATAGCTACATAGAGGTGGCGCTCTCTGCGTTTGATAATGGTCATAAACATATTCAGACCAAACACTACCCATATCAGTGCAATGGCAATATCAATGGGCCATTCCAACTCTGCATATTCTTTACTGGTGGTTAATCCCATGGGAAGTGTTACCGCTGCAGCTACAATGATTAACTGCCAACCCCAGAAATTTATTTTACTCAGGGTATCGTTCCACATACGTGCTTTCAACAAACGCTGCAGCGAATAATAAACACCCATAAAAATTCCGTTTCCGACAAAGGCAAAAATTACTGCGTTAGTATGCAGCGGACGAATACGCCCGAACGTAGTGTATTGAAAATTAAAATTAAGCACAGGAAAAACCAATTGCAGGGCAATGAGTAATCCTACCGTCATGCCTACAATACCCCACAGGATGGTGGCATAGGCAAACATTTTCACAATCTTATTGTCGTAAGAGAATTTTTCGGTTTCCATAGTTTATTCGGGTTTTGTTGTTTCGTTGTTATTTGGGGGTGTGTCGTTAAAAAGTATGCGGACTGAGGGCGTGTAGTCATCTTCGTATTGATTGGTTTTTACTGCCCAGAGAAAGGCGACTAAAAATCCTACTGCTACTAATAAACTGATACCTATAAGGAGGAAGATGGCGCTCATTTTTATTTTTTCAGGGACAAAAATGCGATAGTCATACTTTTGTATGAATGACAGTGGTCAGTATGAAATATGATTTATGTCAGGAAAATGGTTTAGCGAACTTTGAAATTGGCAATAAAGTGAGATAATCATCCATCAAAATTCATTTGCTAAAAAAAATACTTTTGCAGTGTATGAAAATAAACATGTTATTATTATTCCTGATTTTGTTCTGCTGCATAGCATGCTCCACATCCAAACAAATTGTTCAAAGTTCTGTTGGAAAAATAAACTGTATTAATGAGGGGGCATTGTCATCCAACCTCAGCCCAAAATTTCCCGCAACCTATTATGCAGAACAAGGCACAAAATACTTTCAAACCATGCAATCAGATATTTCTGTGAAGGTGCAGCCCGAGTATTCCGACCTAGTTATCCGATGGGAGTGGCCTCCCTGGATGCTGCTTACAGGCTTCCGCAAAACAGCACTGGTTGCAACCGATGTTATGCTCAAACTAAACCCCACCAAATACAACCTGCTCGATTGCCGCGGCTTTGATACACAACCCTTCTGCCGCTGCCATGTAGTTTTTAATTACAGCGAAACACCCTGCCCCATTTACGAGGAGTTTACCTTTAACGATCAGGGCCAGATAACCTTTATTGAAGCATGGAGCGATTACGAAAGTCTGCTGCCCATGACCTCCGGCAGCGACAGCCTCTGGGATGAACAGGAATACTGGGGCATGAAAGAAGTAAACCGCCTGTCAACCAAAGTACCAGGACTTGGCAATGCTACAGGAAGAATTGATATCTATTCCAACTGCATGAACGAAGCCGCAGAAAAAGACAAAGACATTGCCGAACTGCAAAAACGCTCCAAAGATGCCAACCGCTTCTGGATGCAGGAATTAATCAAACACAACAAAGAAATAAGCCGGGGCTGTGAAACTCCGGATGGTGATGTTTATCCTTATTATCACTAATAATTTACAGTCTCATTCTCACAGCCATCACCTTCACACTCAACGTAACAAAGGCAACCACCGTAATTGAACTCAGCGGCATCAGCACAGCCGCAAAAACAGGCGAGAGCAAACCCTGCACCGCAAAACTAAGTCCCACTGCATTATACAGCAGCGAGATCACCAGCGAGATTCCGATGATGACCGATGATTTTTTAGCAAACGCAATCAGCAACGGAAGCTTTTGAAAATTGCTACCCTCCAATATTGCATCACACGCAGGCGAAAAATTATTCAGGTTGTTAGAAACCGAAATACCCGTGTCGCTTTGTTTCAGCGCACCAGCATCGTTCAGTCCGTCACCCACCATCAGCACCTTGTGTTTGCTGGTTTGCAGGTGTTTTACAAAATCAAGTTTATCCTGCGGTGAGTAGTTAAAGCGCAGCACCGAACCCGCAGGAAAAACAGTGGTCAGCGTTTTTTCTTCTGAAGCATTATCACCCGAAACAAGCGCCAGTTCATACTCCGATGAAAGCGTGTGCAGCATTTCTTTCAGTCCCTCGCGATACTGAATATTAAGACTGAAAACGCCTTTGTAGTTGCCGTTGATGTTTACATACACACGCGAAGACTTTACATTGCCGCTATCAACCGTGCCTGCAAATACAGCAGCGCCTGCCTTCAGTTCCATCTCCCCTGCCTTGCCCTTAATACCTTTTCCCGGAAGTTCAGAAAAACCGCTGATGCCTGCCTGTCCATTTGCTGAAATACTTTGCGCAATAGCAGCACTCAACGGATGCGAACTCTGACTGAATAATGATTTCAGCGCAACCAATTCCTGTGCATTCAGTTCTTCGCCTTCATACACCACATGCGAACCTCCGGCAACAGTAATAGTTCCTGTTTTGTCAAAAACAAAATGAGTGGTTTTGGCAATGCTCTCCACCACTGCTGCATTCTTCAGGTAAAAACCATTCTTACCAAAAACGCGAACAATGTGTCCTAAAGTGAAAGGCGATGACAAAGCCAAGGCGCAGGGACAGGCAATAATCAACACCGCAGTAAAAGCGTCCAGTGCCTTGTGCAGGTCAGACGGAAACCACCACAAAGCCGAACCAACAGCAATCAAAATAATAGCTACCGTAAAATATTTGCTGATAACATTAATCAGCGGCTCGTGTTTGTCTTTATCGGTTGCAGAAAAGATTTCGTTGTTCCACAATTCAGTAAGGTAACTCTGCGAAACATTTTTAATCACCTCTACTTTAATGGCGCTGCCACACTGTTTGCCACCTGCAAAAACAGTAGCACCTTTTGTAATCTTCAAGGGCTGCGATTCGCCTGTTACAAAGCTGTAATCAATATTGGCCTCACCCGAAAGCAGAATTGAATCAGCAGAAATAATCTCATTATTGCGCACCAGAATACGGTTGCCTACTTTCAATTTCGATAGCGGAATACTTTGCTCCTCCTCATTCTTTAACAACGTAACCGCTACCGGAAAATACGATTTATAATCTCGCTCAAACGACAGTGTGTGATACGTCTGGTTCTGAAACCAGCGCCCCACCAGCATCAGGAAAACCAGGGCAGCCATTGAATCCATGTAGCCAGGTCCGGCTTGCAACACAATTTCGGTAACGCTGCGGATAAACATAACCGCAATACCCAATGCAATGGGTACATCAATATTGATAAACTTCTGGCGCAGGCTGTAGAATGCCGATTTAAAAAACTCAGCAGCACTGTAAAAGAAAATCGGCAGCGATAATGCAATGTTCAGATACCCGAATAATAATTTAAACGATGGTTCCAGTACCGATTTACCCGTCAAGTATTCAGGAAAACTGAGCAACATAATATTGCCGAAACAGAAACCCGCCACTCCTATTTTATACCAGCGCGAATAATCTTTTTTTTGTTTTATTGTCTGTTCGTCTGACAGGTTTATCTCAGGAGGATAACCGATGTTGGCAAGCAGTTCGGCCACTTCAGCCAACTGAATTTCTTTATCCATAAAGAAAATGGTTACTTCCTTTTTCAGAAAGTTAACCCGTGAAGAAATAATCCCTTTGTTCAGTTTCGACATATTCTCCAGCAGCCAAATACAGGAACTGCAATGCACCTGTGGCACACGGAAGTTTACAGTAGTTTTTTGTCCGTCCGAAAAACTAATAAGCTTTTCGCGCAATGCTGCATCGCGCAGATAACCATACCTGTTCTTAGATTGGTTCTTTTGTGATATTCCCGGACGATTGTTAAGGCTGTAATAGGTGCAGAGATTATTCTCGTCCAGTATCTCGTAAACCAATTTGCATCCTTCGCAGCAAAAACTTTTTCCGCTTGCCAGAATAGTTTCCTCTGCGCAGTTCTCACCGCAGTGCGTGCATTTAAGTACTTTTCCTACATTGGTATATTCTGACATTTAAGAAGTCAATTGGCTTTCTTACCCCAGAAAAACATAGTGCCGAGGAAACCAAAAATTGTAAACAGGAAACAGAACACACCTTTTACAGGATGTGCCAAATCAATATCAAAATAAGCAACAGGCATAAAAACCAAGTAGGTAATTGCAGCTATTACAACAGCTATAATTTTGTTTTTGTTCATATGAAAAGGGTTTTAAGTTTTTAACAGAACAAAAATGCATGCGGGGCAATTTTTGTACGATGATAGTTATCAGTACATAAACTGATTTATATCATTTACCAGATTTTTTTTAACTTGTCGCTGCTTAGCAGGGTAATGTTGCGCCCCTCAATAATGATGAGTTTTTCTTCTTTAAAATCACTCAGCGTGCGTATAACCGACTCGGTAGAAGTGCCCACAATTCCAGCAAGGTCTTCGCGCGAAACCGGTAAAGATTTTCCGGTCTCCTCTCCGTTGTAGCGCTTTTGCAACATAAGTAAAGCATCTGCTGTGCGTTTACGCACGGAGTTATAGGCGAGGTTAAGCATGCGCTCTTCGCGCTCCTTCAAATCACCCGAAAGCATTTTTATAAACTTGGCAGCCACATCGCGGTTGCTGTATATCAGCGAAAGAAAATCCTGTCGTACGATAGTCTGTATTTCCGTATCTTCCATTGCCTCTGACGATTCAGTAAAATCAGTATTTTCAAGAATATCCATGTAGCCGATAAAATCACCTTCTTTTGAAATACCGGTAATGTATTCCTTTCCGTCACGATTCATTTTAAAGTTTTTTACTTTTCCTTTAACAATAAAATAAAGGTTATACGGAAAATCACCTTCATGGAAAATGATATCCTTCTTTTTAAAAGTGCGATTTTTGCGCGACTCCGAAAGTTTCTGAAGTTCTTCAACTCCTCTGGCATCATTTAAAAATTCAGTTAGACCATCTTCATTTTTCCTAAATGCCTTTTTAAATATTTCGTTCTTTTTCAAACGTATTTCAATGGCATTAAGCAAGGCCATTTCATCAAACGGTTTGGTCAGGTAATCATCTGCACCTAATTCCATTCCTCTGCGGATATCACTCTTTTCCGCTTTGGCGGTAAGAAAAATAAAGGGAATACCTGATGTTTCTGGGTCTTTACCCAACATGAACAAAACTCCGTAGCCGTCCATTTCCGGCATCATAATATCACAGATAATCAAATCAGGTTTTGATTTTTTAGCTACGTCAACACCTATTTTACCGTTTTCTGCAGTAAGCACTTTGTAGTTGGAAAGTTCCAGAATTTCGGCAGTATTTTCCCGAACCTCAACATTGTCTTCTATAAGTAAAATTGTTTTTTTCATGGCCTTTTGGTTAAATTATTTCGCTTTTGGTTTAAGTGGAATAATAAGAGTGAAGGTAGTGCCTTCACCTGCTTTGCTTTCAAATCCTATTTCGCCATTTAGCAGTTCTGTGTACTTTTTAACAATGTTAAGACCCAACCCTGTTCCACCTATGTTTACTGCGTTTTTTGCTCTGAAAAAACGCTCAAACATATGCTGCTTTTCTTCTTCAGGGATTCCAATTCCATTGTCGCGAATTTCTATTTTTAATTTAGTTTTATCACTAAAGGTATTAAAACTGACCTCTGTTCCTTCACCGGAATATTTACTTGCATTAGAGAGCAGATTATGAAGTATGTTTTTAAGAATATGCTTATCAGCTACTACAATAGTGTTTTTGCCGCTGTGTTTATAAATGACGCTTTGTCCTTTTTTGGCAACAGCTTGCATCTCTTCGGTCATTTCCTCCGCAAACTTTACAACATCAAATTCAACCGGGTTATTTTCAACTTTACCTGTTTCGAGTTTATCAAGCGAAAGGAAATCATTCAAAATTCCCGTTAAATTATTAACAGCAGATTTAATTCTTATAATATGCTTTTCTCGCTTGTCTTCATTTTCAGGAGAATCATATTTCTGAACCAATGAAACGGATGAGAGAATAGTACTAAGCGGTGTCCGAAATTCATGAGAAGCCATGGACACAAAACGGGATTTCAATTCGTTGAGTTCTTTTTCTTTCTCCAATGATTTGCGTATTTCGTTCTCTGCTTTCTTTTGCTTAGTTACATTTTGTTCCACCACCAAAATCTGACGGGTAATGCCTTTGTTGTCAGGCATAGGAACCGCATTAAGTATGTAATGGTTATTGCGGTATTCAAATTCAAAAGAAGTACTTATTCCCTTAAAAACATTGAACAGATGTGTTTTAATATTTGCTCCAATATCTTTTGGAAGCCTATCGAGATAGTTTGTTCCGATGAGGTCTTTGCTGGTAACTCCTATTTTATAAAGTTCTTTACCTTCTACAAAAACATAACGAAGTTCTTGATCAAATACGCTGATAGTTCCGTTGGGGAAATTGCGGGCAATGGTGCTGTAAAGCTTTTCGCTTTCACGCAAGGCTTCTGTTCGATCCTCCACCCTCTGTTCCAACTCATTATTTATCTGAAGTATTCTTTCATCCATCAGCTTTCTTTCGGTAATATCTGCACGTATTGCAACGTATTGATAAGGCTTTCCTTCCTCATTCAGAAAAGGGATAATAGTGGTATCTACCCAATAAGTAGTTCCGTCTTTTGCTTTGTTCTTCAACTCTCCTTTCCAAACTTTACCATTGGCTATAGTAGTCCAAAGGTTTCGGATAAATTCTTTGGAATGATGGCCTGAATTGACAATGCGATGATCTTGTCCTATCAATTCTTCTCTGCTGTATTTTGAAATTTTACAGAAATTATCATTAGCATGCATGATAATTCCTTTCTGGTCTGTGATGGCTACAATAGCGGCTTCATCCAAGGCAATTTTATAATCAGCAAACTCTTTTAAGGTTTTCGACAAATCACTATCCGCTTTTTTACGTTCGGTTATATCGGTGAGCAATGCCATCACCAGCGTATCATCTTCGTTTTCAAAATAATTAAGACTTATTTCAACAGGAAAAGAAGAACCATCCTTTCGTTGACACTGAAGATCAACACCCTTGCCCATGGATCGTTTTTTAGGATGATGATGGTAACCTTCACGGTGCTTTATGTGTCTGTGCCGCAAGTGGTCGGGCACCAACATGTCTATTTCTTTACCAATCAATTCGATTTTTGAATAACCGAACATTTCGCAAACACGAGGATTGGCCATGAGAATAGTCCCTTCCTTGTTTGCAACAAGCAATCCTTCACCGGCCGATTCAAACAATATCTGATAGATAGCTCGTAGATATTAAGAGTTAATTATTGCAATCAGGTATTCCATTCCGGCAAAATTATCATTTCCTAAAGGAATGATTAATCTATATACCCAATTGCTTTTTGGCAACCTGCAGAAAACCAAAAAGTTCGCGCGATGCAACAGAGTAGAAAATAAATTTCCCTCTGCGAGTTCCTTTAATGTATCCTGCTTTAGCAAGCAGACTGAGGTGGTGAGAGGTGAGTGATTGCTCGATTTTTAGTTTCTCGCAAATATCATTCACAGAAACTTCACCTTCTTTGTTGAGCAATTCAAGTATCTCTACTCGCACAACATGACCCGCTGCACGCAAAACGGATGCAACCTGAACATTTTCATTATTTTTCATTATAACATAGTTTTTTGTTGGTGCAAAATTGGATTGAAAGCAGTGTTTAAGATGTGATGTCGCTCATGCAAAAACATGACATTAATCATATCCATGACTGATGAACCTCATTAAACATTGAACAAGGCTAGTAGATATTTGCATTTACATATAACCGAACTGAAATATGAAAAACATCCTGCTGCCAACCGATTTTTCTTCCAATGCGCGAAATGCATTAAAATATGCGCTTCAATTCTTCGGCTCCGGTAATCATTTTATTCTGCTTAATACATGGCAGGCACCTTACACTCCGCCCGAAGTATTAATTTCAGTTGAAGATATTCTGATGAAAACATCAAAGCAAGGATTGGAAAGTGAACTTAACGCAGTTAAAGCAATGAAAATTGCTGACAATAATACTTTTGAAACGGTTTCTCAGTTCGGCAACTTAGTTGATATTCTAAACGCAGTTGCACGAGAAAAGAAAGTAGATTACGTTGTGATGGGTACACAAGGAGCCTCGGGTTTAAGGGAAGCATTATTGGGAAGTAATTCGGCAGCAGCAGCCAAAAGCATCAACTGTCCATTACTGATGGTTCCGTCAAAGACAGAATTCAAAAACCTGCAGAGCATTGTTTTTGCTGCTGATTACAAACATATTGAAAAGCAAGATAGTTTAGAAACTATAGTAACCCTTGCAAAAACAAGTAATGCAGAAATTACTATTCTAAACATACTTGATAAAGGCAAAATAACAGATGTAAATCAAGGCTATGAAGGATTGAAAATTGACCATCTTTTTAATGGAATTAAACACGCATACAGTTTTATTGAAAATGAAGATAAGGCTGCCGGTATTGATGAATACCTGCACACTAACAACCCTGACCTATTAGTGATGATAGAACGTAAAACAGGATTTTTCAAAAGCATCTTCCATCGCAGCATAACCAAGCAATTGGCTTTTCATACGCACGTACCTATGTTGGTGTTGCACGAATAGGCGACAGCTAATTAGTTAATAATTGAGATTAAACATTCAGGCAAAACTTGAACATATACTTATTTTCAGTAAAACCTATTATATTTGCAATCAAAATAAATGAAAACAATTAACTCACATCACCATAGCCATCATGCACACAACGTGTGAGTGGTTAGCTATTGTAAACTATACAAAGAGGGCTTTCCATATCGGTAAGCCCTTTTTTATTTTTATACCGAACTAAAATGAACAAACTAAGAATTGCGATTCAAAAATCAGGAAGACTGCACGAAGACAGCATTCGCATATTGCGCGAAGCAGGAATAGAATTTAATAATGGCATCAACAAACTAAAGTCTGAGGCTTTTAATTTTCCGTTGGAAGTGTTATTCCTGCGCGATGATGATATTCCGCAGTACGTAGAAGATGGTGTTGCCGACATCGGAATAATTGGACAAAATGTGCTGATTGAAAAAAATAAAAATGTTCAAACCATTAATGCACTTGGTTTTGGTAAATGCCGTTTGAGCATTGCCGTTCCGAAAGCAAAAGAATTTAGTTCTCCTGCTGACCTGAACGGTTTAAAAATAGCGACTTCTTACCCGCACATTCTCGGAAAGTATTTAAAAGAAAACAACATCACAGCCGAAATACACGAAATAAGCGGCTCGGTTGAAATTGCACCAGGAATTGGACTTGCTGATGCTATCTGTGACCTGGTAAGTTCGGGAAGCACGCTTTTTATGAATGGTTTGCGTGAAGCGCAGATTATTTTCAAATCAGAAGCCGTTCTTGTTTCTGGAAATAATTTGTCAGCAGAAAAGCAGGAAATCATCAATCGTCTTGTCTTTAGACTGAATGCTGTAAAAAAAGCCAAAAACAACAAATATATTCTGCTTAACGCACCCAACAATAAACTAGATGAAATCATAAAAATATTGCCTGGAATGAAAAGCCCAACCGTTCTTCCGCTTGCTGAAGAAGGCTGGAGTTCTGTCCATTCAGTTGTTGATGAAGATGATTTCTGGGAAATAATAGAAAACCTGAAAGCCAATGGTGCACAGGGAATTTTAGTAGTTCCGATTGAAAAAATGATTCTTTAAATGAAGATAGTTATCAATCCTGATAAACAACAACAGCAGTCGTTGCTTCAACGCCCATATTTTGATTCAACATCATTGTATGCGAGTGTTTCAGAAATTCTTGACAACGTAAAAGCAAATGGCGACAAGGCTTTGCGTGAATATTCACTCCGCTTTGACAAAGCCGAAATAACAAAACTTCAGGTAAGTGAAAAAGAATTTTCAGAGGCTGAACAACAAGATTCAGAAGTACTAAAGCAGGCGATAGAACAGGCAAAGAAGAACATTGAAACATTTCACGCTTCGCAAAAAGAAGAAGCGAAAATAATTGAAACATCTACCGGAGTTTTTTGTTGGCGAAAATCAGTAGGAATTGAAAAAGTCGGACTCTACATTCCGGGCGGATCTGCGCCTTTATTTTCAACGGTTCTGATGTTGGCAGTTCCAGCAAACATTGCAGGATGCAAAGAAATTATTCTGTGTTCACCACCCGGTAAAGATGGCAAAATACATCCCGCAATTTTATATGCAGCAAAAGTATCAGGAGTAAAAAAAGTATTCAAAGTTGGAGGTGCGCAGGCTATTGCTGCCATGGCTTTTGGTACTGAAAGCATCCCTTCTGTTTACAAAGTATTTGGTCCGGGTAATCAATATGTAACCGCAGCCAAACAGCTTATCAACTCAAAAGGAATTGCGATAGATATGCCCGCTGGTCCATCGGAAGTTCTTGTTTTTGCTGACGAAACATGCGTTCCTGCTTTTGTGGCAGCTGACCTTCTTTCACAAGCTGAGCATGGAGCTGACAGTCAGGTTATGCTTGTTGCAACATCACAGGAAATAGTGAATATAGTGATGACAGAACTAAAAAAACAACTTGAAATTTTACCCCGAAAAGGCCTTGCAGAAAAAGCATTAGCAAACAGTTCAGCAATAATTTTCGACCAAGCTAAAACTAAGGAAGCCATTGATTTTATTAATGATTATGCGCCCGAGCATTTAATACTTGCCGTAAAAAATGCAGATGAAGTTGCTTTACAAATCACTAATTCAGGCTCTGTTTTCATCGGAAATTACACACCCGAAGCCGCAGGCGATTATGCATCAGGAACCAACCACACGCTGCCAACCGGAGGGTTTGCAAAAGCATACAGCGGAGTTTCAATAGACAGCTTTGTGAAGAAAATTACATTTCAGAAAATATCGGAACAGGGTATTAATACACTTGGAAAAACAATAGTAATAATGGCAGAAGCTGAACAGTTACAGGCTCACGCCAATGCAGTATCAATAAGAATGAATAATAAATAATGAACGTCACATTCAACCTTGATTCCATTACAAGAGACAATGTAAAAAAACTTGTCCCCTATTCTTCTGCTCGCGATGAATTCAGCGGAAGCAATGGCATATTTCTGGATGCAAATGAAAATCCTTTTAACACAGGCTACAACCGTTATCCCGATCCGCATCAAAAAAACTTGAAAGATAAAATTGCCGATCTAAAAGGAGTTGAGCTGAAAAATATATTTCTGGGAAACGGCAGTGATGAAGGGATTGACCTGCTCTTCCGCGCTTTCTGCGAACCCGGAAAAAGCAATGTAATTATTCTTCCTCCTACTTACGGAATGTATGAAGTAGCAGCAAACATAAATGATGTAGAAGTCCGGAAGGTGCTGCTGCAAAATAATTTTCAACCAGATACTGTAGGAATTCAAAATGCAATTGATACTAACACACGACTGATTTTTTTCTGCTCGCCAAACAATCCAACAGCAAATTCTTTTCAAACTGAACTAATGCAAGAAGTGCTTGAAAAGTTTAACGGAATTGTAGTCGTTGACGAAGCATATATAGATTTTTCTGCTCAACAAAGTTTTGTATCGAAATTGAAGAACTATCCTAACCTTGTTGTTTTGCAAACCTTTTCTAAAGCATGGGGAATGGCTTCACTCAGACTAGGTATGGCCTTTGCAGACGACAAAATCATCAACATTCTCTCTAAGATAAAACCACCTTATAACATCAATGGTATTACTCAGCAAATAGTATTGGTAGCTCTTGAAAAACCTGAGAACGTAAAGAGTTATATTTCTGAAATTCTTAAGGAAAGGGCAAAACTGATTTCTGCGCTTTCAGCCCTGCCTCTTGTAAAACATATTTACCAGTCAGACGCTAATTTCATACTTGTAAAAGTTGAGGATGCAAAATCGGTTTACAATTATTTAGTGCGTGAGAACATTGTAGTGCGTGACCGTTCAAAAGTGGAATTATGCGAAGGCTGCATCCGCATTACCGTTGGAACAAAAGAAGAAAATGATAAGTTGTTAAACGCTTTGAAAAAATTCAAATAAAGATGAAAAAAGTTCTTTTTATTGACCGTGACGGAACCATCATCACCGAGCCGGCAGATCAGCAAATTGACAGTCTTGAAAAACTGGAATTTATTCCGGGTGCCATTTCTGCTTTAGCAAAAATTGCTGCCGAACTTGACTATGAATTAGTGATGGTTACCAATCAGGATGGGCTTGGCACAGCTTCATTTCCCGAAGAGAACTTTTGGCCTGCACAAAATAAGATGCTTAAAACGCTGGAAGGCGAAGGCATTATTTTCAATGAAATCCTGATTGACAAATCGTTTGCAAAAGACAATGCTCCGACTCGAAAACCGCGGACAGGTTTATTGACAAAATACATTTCTAATGAGTATGATCTTGCTAATTCTTATGTAATTGGCGACCGTGCCACCGATGTTGAACTGGCAAAAAACCTGGGAGCAAAAGCAATTTTTATCGGATCTACAGAAAAATTAAAAGGTAATGATTTTGGTGTGCTTGCACTTACAACAGCCAACTGGAACGAAATATATTACTTCCTGAAATTACCGCCACGCAAGGCAAGTGTTGAACGGAAAACAAAAGAAACCGAAATCAGTATTTCTGTTAATCTTGATGGAGCAGGCAAATCAACAATAGCAACCGGTTTAGCTTTTTTTGACCACATGCTCGACCAACTGGCACGTCACGGAAATATTGACCTTGAAATTTCCGCAAAAGGTGATTTGCATATTGACGAACACCATACGATTGAAGACACCGCAATCACACTTGGAGAAGCATTCTTGAAAGCGTTAGGCAATAAAAAGGGGATGGAACGCTATGGCTTTTGCCTGCCTATGGATGATTGTCTGGCACAGGTGGCCATTGACTTTGGTGGGCGCAGCTGGATTGAATGGAAGGCAGAATTTAAACGTGAAAAAATTGGCGAAATGCCTACCGAAATGTTTTTTCATTTCTTCAAATCGTTCTCTGATTCTGCAAAATGCAACCTGAATATAAATGCTGAAGGAACGAATGAACACCACAAGATTGAAGCAATATATAAGGCATTTGCAAAGGCAATAAAAATGGCTTTGAAGCGTGATATTAGCAACAATGAATTACCCACAACAAAGGGGATTTTATGATAGCCATTATTGACTACAACGCGGGAAATATACAGTCGGTGCGATTTGCGCTGAACCGGTTGGGCATTGAGCCTGTGCTGACCAATGATATAGAACAATTGCAGAAAGCCGAAAAAATAATTTTCCCGGGGGTCGGAGAAGCCGGAACAGCTATGAAATTTCTCAAAGAAAAAAATCTTGACAAACTAATTCCGCAATTATCACAACCTCTTTTGGGAATTTGTCTTGGGCTGCAATTAATGTGTCAGCATTCAGAAGAAAGCAATACTGACTGTCTTGGAGTATTTCCGGTGAAGGTGAAAAAATTCAATCCTGTTTTAAAAGTTCCGCATATGGGTTGGAATACTATTTTTAATTTGAAAAGTCCTTTATTTGAAGGCTGTAGCGAAGATAGCTATGAATACTATGTTCACAGCTACTTTGCAGAAATAGGCGAAAACACCATTGCTGAAACTGATTACATCAATCCATTCAGCGCAGCGCTAAAAAAAAACAATTTCTATGCTGTGCAGTTTCATCCTGAAAAAAGCAGCAGCGTTGGCGAACAAATTCTGAAAAACTTCTTAGCACTCTGATGATCATTATTCCTGCGATAGATATTATTGACGGAAAATGCGTAAGACTTACGCAAGGAGATTATGCACAGAAAAAAATCTACAATGAAAATCCTCTGGAAGTTGCTAAAGAATTTGAAGCCGCAGGAATAACACACCTGCATTTAGTTGATCTTGACGGAGCAAAATCACAACACATTGTCAACTACAAAGTATTGGAAACCATTTCTAAAAACACCAGCCTAAAAATTGATTTCGGAGGTGGAATAAAGTCAAATAATGACATTCGCATTGCTTTTGATTGTGGGGCAAACCAGGTAACAGGGGGAAGTATTGCTGTTAAAAATAAATCACTTTTTATTGAATGGATAAAAAGCTATGGAGCAGACAAAATAATTCTTGGTGCTGATGTAAAAAATGGAAAAATTGCAGTGAACGGATGGAAAGAAGAATCTCAGGAAGAGTTGTTTCAGTTTCTTAAAAACTACATCAGCAGCGGAATTAAGTATGTTATATGCACCGACATTACTAAAGATGGTTTACTGCAAGGCACAGCCACCGAACTTTACAAACAGATACTAACAAAATTTCCAACGATTAAATTAATTGCCAGCGGTGGAGTTTCGTCTGTTGACGAACTCAACGAACTAAGAAGTGCAGGACTTTACGGAGCAATTGTAGGAAAGGCTTTTTATGAAGGCAGAATAAAATTAAACGAGTTAAAATCCTGAATAAATGCTTACCAAACGCATAATTCCATGCCTTGATATCAAAGACGGAAGAACCGTAAAAGGTGTGAATTTTCTTGACCTTCGCGATGCCGGAGATCCGGTTGAACTTGGTAAACGTTATGCAGATGAAGGTGCTGACGAACTTGTTTTTCTAGACATCACCGCCACACACGAGAAACGAAAAACACTAATTGAATTAGTCAACCGTATTGCGTTAAATCTGAATATTCCGTTTACTGTTGGAGGTGGAATTTCTTCAGTTGAAGATGTATCAGCTTTATTGAATGCAGGTGCCGACAAAATTTCTATAAACTCAGCAGCAGTAAAGCATCCGGAACTTGTTTCGGAAATAGCTTCGCGTTTTGGCAGCCAATGCGTAGTAGTTGCTGTTGATGCAAAAAACATAAACGTAGCATGGAAAGTTTTCTTGAATGGGGGAAGAATAGAAACTGAATTGCTGCTTGAAGATTGGGTGAAACAATTAGAGAAATTGGGTGCAGGTGAAATATTGTTTACTTCCATGAACCATGATGGCACTAAAAACGGTTTTGCATGCGAAGAACTTGCGCGCATTTCCGACATGATTTCCATTCCTGTAATTGCCTCCGGTGGCGCAGGCAAACCAGAACATTTTGTGGAAGCATTTACTAAGGGAAAAGCTGATGCAGCATTAGCTGCCAGCGTTTTTCATTTCAAGGAAATAGAAATAAAAGATCTTAAAAATTACTTAGCTCAACAACAAATACCCGTAAGACTATGAATTTAGATTTTGAAAAATCAGGAGGACTAATTCCTGTAATAGTTCAGGATGCAAAAACCGCAAAAGTGCTGATGCTGGGCTACATGAACAGCGAAGCATTGGAGAAAACCGAAAAAGAAAAAAGGGTAACATTTTTCAGCCGCAGCAAACAAAGACTGTGGACAAAAGGGGAAACATCGGGCAACTTTCTGGAAGTACTAAGTATTAAAGAAGATTGCGACAACGACACCTTGCTGATACAGGCAACCCCGATTGGTCCTGTTTGCCATAAGGCAAGCGACACTTGTTTTAATGAAAACAATTTCCCGAATTCTTTTTTTCTGGAGCATCTTGAAAAAACAATACAAGACAGAAAAAATCATCCATCAGATAAATCCTATACATCTTCATTATTTGCATCGGGCATTAATAAAGTTGCACAAAAAGTAGGCGAAGAAGCCATAGAATTAGTAATTGAAGCCAAGGACAACAACAAAGAATTATTTATTGGCGAAGCAGCCGACTTGCTCTACCATTATATGGTGTTACTTGCTGCAAAAGATTTAAAACTTACTGATGTTGTGAAAAAATTGGAAGGGCGGCATAAATAATTGATACTTAGCTGATGAATGTTTTATTTGGAAGCTAAATCATTTGAATTTATATTTGCCCTCATTCAGCAGCATGACACCTATTAAACAACATCATTCTTCAATAGCATCCAACCGGATGATGTGCTGCTGTTGCTGTTGTTGTTAAGGCATTTTTCATATTGCCCGCAACATCTAAATCTCGGTGTTAGTCGGGATTTACAATCCCGACCTCAACCCACTTTACAGCACAAAAATGTCATTAGTTACCGCACAAAAATTATCAGAACAGTTTAAAGAAAAACCAATTCCTGAAGTTCTTGATGCGCTTGCACAGAACTATAAAAGCATTGCTTTCTCTACCAGCTTCGGGCAAGAAGACCAGGTACTGACCGATCTGATTTTCAGAAACAATCTTGTTGCTGAAGTGTTTACCATTGACACCAGAAGGCTTTTCAACGAGACCTACGAAACCTTTGACAAGACTATAAAACGCTACAAAAAAGAAATTAAAACCTATTTTCCCGATAAAACAAAAACAGAAGAATTACTTACAAAGAAAGGACCTTTCAGTTTTTATGATTCAGTGGAAAACCGCAAGGAATGTTGCCATATCCGCAAAGTTGAACCCTTACAGCGAGCTTTGAAAGGAAAGGAGATATGGATTACAGGTTTGCGCAGCGGACAAAGCACAGAACGCGAAAACCTGCCGCTGTTTCAATGGGATGAAACGTATCAGCTAATTAAATATAACCCGCTTGCTAAATGGAGTTTGGAACAGGTTGTTGAGTATTTAAAAGAGAACAACGTTCCTTATAATCCCCTGCATGACAAAGGTTTTGTCAGCATCGGCTGTGCGCCTTGCACACGTGCTATACAGCCGGGCGAAGATATACGCGCAGGACGCTGGTGGTGGGAAAATTCAAAAAAGGAATGTGGATTGCACGAAACGAACTAACATGGAAATAAAACTTAAACGCCTCAACAAAAACTACAACCTTGAAGCCACTGGAACAAACGGAAGAACCGTATCCATTGATGCAGGTCCGCAGGATGGTGGTGATGATTTGGGTGTTCGCCCGATGCAAATGATGCTTATGGGACTAGGCGGATGCGCTAGCATTGATATAATCTCCATCTTGAAAAAGCAAAGACAGGAAGTGGACGATTACGATGTAGTGATTACCGCAGAAAGAGAAAAAGACAAAATTCCTTCGCTGTTCACCGACATTCACATCCAGTTTATTCTTACCGGAAAAATTGAAAAGGATAAATTAGAACATGCTATCAAATTGTCATTGGATAAATATTGTTCTGTTGCTAAAACATTAGAAAAGACTGCGACCATCACCTACTCCTATACCATCAACGGAAAATAATTATGGCAAAATCAAAACATTTTGAAACACTTGCCGTGCGCACGCAAACAGCACGCACTGCTCAGAAAGAGCACAGCACCCCCCTCTTTCTTACTTCCAGTTTTATGTTTGATGATGCGGAAGATATGCGTGCGCTTTTTGCGGATGAAAAGGAAGGAAATATTTACAGCCGTTTTACCAATCCCAACAACAGCGAGTTGATTGAAAAAATGAATTTTCTTGAAGGAACAGAAGAAGGTTTAACAACGGCAACAGGCATGGCAGCCGTGTTTACCACCTTTGCTGCATTGCTTAATGCAGGGGATCATTTGCTTTCCTGTCGTTCGATATTCGGCTCTACGCACAGCGTGATTACCAAACTACTTCCGAAATGGAATATCTCGCACAGCTATGTGGACATCAACACTCCCGAAACATGGCAGGCTGCGGTGAAAAAAGAAACCAAACTGTTGTATGTGGAAACCCCGTCAAACCCGGGAATAGACATTATTGATTTAGAATGGCTGGGGAAATTTGCAAAACAAAACAATCTGATTTTGGTAGTGGACAATTGCTTTGCAACACCTTATTTACAACAACCTGTAAAATACGGAGCAGATATTATCATTCATTCTGCAACAAAGTATTTAGATGGACAAGGACGCGTTATGGGCGGCACCATTAACGGAAGCAAAAAGTATGTTGACACCATAAAGTTATTTGCAAGGCACACCGGCCCTGCGCTTTCACCTTTCAATGCATGGATTATTTCAAAAAGTCTGGAAACACTAGCTGTTCGGATGAACAGACATTCTGATAGCGCTTTTAAACTTGCGCAATGGTTGGAGAATAACAAAGAAGTTGAACTGGTGAAATATCCTTTCCTTCCTTCGCACCCGCATTACGAAATTGCAAAAAAGCAAATGAGCGCAGGCGGTGGAATTGTAACGTTTATTGTAAAAGGCGGAGTGGAGAGAGGTAGGAAATTTATGGATGCATTGAAGATGCTTTCTATTTCTGCTAATTTGGGCGACACACGTTCCATTGTTACGCATCCGGCTTCCTCAACCCACGCAAAGTTGACAGAAGCAGAGCGATTGGAATCGGGAATTTTACCGGGGCTAGTCCGCATTTCTGTCGGACTGGAGCACATTGATGATATTATTTCTGATGTTGAACAGGCGCTGAATGCAAGCAAATAATATGAGTGCCAGAAAGTTTCATTATAAAAAAGAATTCAGACTCGAAAGCGGGAAAAGCCTTCCTGAATTAGAGATTGCGTATCACACATATGGAAATTTTGTTACCGGAAAAAGTAAAGTAGTTTGGGTTTGTCACGCACTAACGGCCAGTTCTGATGTGTTTGACTGGTGGAAAGGGTTATTTGGTGCAACTGATTTCTACAATCCTGATGAATACTTTATTGTCTGCGATAACATACTTGGTTCGTTTTACGGAACAACAGGCGCAGCAAGTATAAATCCCGAAACAGAAAAACCTTATTTTCTCAGTTTCCCAATGATAACTGTGCGCGACATGGTGAAGGCAAAACAATTGCTGGCTGCACATCTCGGCATTGAAAAAATACACACTGTTATTGGTGGTTCATTGGGCGGACAGCAAGCCATTGAATGGAGCATCGAAGAACCTGAACGCATTGAACACCTTGTTGCTATTGCAACAAGCGCGTTGCATTCGCCCTGGGGAATTGCTTTTCGTGAATCGCAACGCATGGCGCTGGAAACCGACCCGACTTTCAGAACAGAAAGCCTGAGTGCAGGACAAAACGGAATGAAAACAGCACGTGCTATTGCTTTGCTCTCTTACCGTAACTACCATGCTTACCGACAAAGTCAGAGCGAGGAAACCAACGAAAAGACTGACAACTTTCGCGCTGCATCATATCAGAATTATCAGGGCGATAAATTGGTTAAACGTTTCAACGCTCATGTTTATTGGTATTTATCCAAAGCAATGGACACACATAATGTTGGAAGGGGAAGAAAAAGTGTTACCAATGCCTTGGCTTCTATCAAAGCAAAAACACTTGCTGTCGGCATTACTTCTGATATACTTTTTCCGCCCAACGAACAATCATTTCTGGCAGAACATATTCCGGGAGCAGAGTTCAGGGAAATAGATTCACTTTACGGACACGATGGTTTTTTATTGGAAACAAAACAACTTACAGAGGCTATCAATCAATTTTATTAACAGTAAACAAATAATATGATTTCAAAATTAAAAATCGGACTCTTTGGTTTCGGCTGCGTGGGACAAGGGCTTTACGATGTATTATCCAAGAGCAGCGGCATCAAAGCCGACATCGTTAAAATCTGTGTGAAGGACAGGAGCAAATCGCGCAAATTACCGATGGAACTCTTTACTTTCGATAAAAACGACATTCTGAATAACTCAGAAATTAATTTAGTCGTGGAGTTGATAGACGATGCCGATGAAGCATTCAACATTGTAAAAACTGCAATGACTTCCGGCAAAAGCGTAGTTACTGCGAACAAAAAAATGGTGGCAAATCACCTGGCCGAATTAGTTGAACTGCAAAACAAACACAATGTTTCACTATTGTATGAAGCCTCTTCCTGCGGCAGTATTCCTATTATCCGCACGCTGGAGGAATATTACGACAACGAGTTACTAAACTCTGTAAGCGGAATTTTCAACGGATCATCCAATTATATTCTTTCAAAAAATTTTAACGAGCACCTTGATTATGATACGGCCTTGAAACAGGCGCAGGATTTAGGTTTCGCTGAATCGAATCCCTTATTAGATGTGGGCGGTTTTGATGCCAAATTCAAACTCACAATTATTTCAGCACATGCATACGGTTTATTCATTCACCCAGATGAGATTCTGAACCTGGGGATCCAAAATCTTTCAACCGCAGATATAGAGTATGCGCGCAAAAGCGGAAGAAAAATTAAATTGGTAAACGTGGTGCGCAAACTGAATGACGATGAAATCACAATTCACACCATGCCTACTTTTGTTGCACCTCATCAGTATTTATACTTTGTTGAAAACGAGTTTAACGGGGTGATTGTGGAAGCAGCTTTTTCCGACAAACAGTTTTATTTAGGCAAGGGTGCGGGCGGTCACCCAACCGGATCTGCTGTATTATCAGACATTTCAGCGGTTACCTACGATTACAAATATGCTTACCACAAAGCCTCGCAGGACAAAAAACTCCGTTACTCAAAAAATGTATTGCTTGAGTTGTATGTGCGTTTCAGTAATGAGCAGGAACTGAACCTGATTGAATTCGAAAACATTTCAGAGAAAGGAAACGGCTTTGTAATTGGCACAGTGATACTTGAAAACCTGCTGAAGAAAGCTGCCAAAATCCAAAACAGCAAATTATTTATTGCCAATACAGGCAAAAATATTTCAGAACTCACCCTTCAGGAGGCTGTTGCAGAAAAAGCTGAAACCAAATAGGGATATTGACAGCGAACTATTAATATCTATGTTTCGTATCAGGGACAAGTAGGCTAATTAGCCCTATTTTTGTGTGTCTGTGAATATGAAACGTACGGTTCTTATTGTTTCTTCGGTTATTATTACGCTCGCCCTTATTGGCGGGGGTTGGTGGTATTTTTTTCGAAACAGCACCAAGCCTACCGATGCCATCAATGCAGTACCACGCGATGCTGCAATCATTCTTGAAATCCGTGACTTCCGCAAAGCATGGGAAACTTATAAAACAACGGCCACCTACCGCGATGAACTGGAGAAGTACGAGACCTTTCAGATTTTCAGGGACAATGTAGATTTCATTGATTCCATACTAAAAACCAATGCCGTAGCGGCTGATATATTCGGCAACCGTAAAATGTATATTTCGGTGCATACACAGTCCGATCACAGCCTGGAATACCTCTACTGCATAGCGCTTGAAAAGGCAAATATGAAAGATCGGCTGGATGAAGTAGTTAAAGCAGTTTGCCGTCCCGATGCTATTTTCCGCAATTTTGAGTACGGCAATAGTATTGTAACAAGTGTAAAGAAAAGCGAAACCGACAGTGCATTTTATTACACGCAATATCAGGGTGTGTTTATAGCCAGCTACTCGCTGCTGCTTACCGAATCTGCCATTGACCAGCTGAACAAGGGCGGGAGCATGATGAAGGATACTTATTTTGTGAAGGCTGTTGAGTCTTCGGGAAAAAATGTGGAAGTAAATATCTACATCAACTATGCACGTTTTCCGGGCTACCTGCAGGTATTTGTAAAATCTGAAAGTGCTTCGTCATTTGAAACATTTGCAAAAATAGCGGAGTGGAGTGAACTGGATATGAACCTGCGCCCCGAAGGAGTGATGCTGAACGGCTTTACCTACCCCAACGATACCGCAGCGCACTACCTGAATTTGTTTACTGTACAGAAACCTCAACAGGTTGAGTTTCCTGCGGTGCTGCCTGCAAACACGGCAACATTTATGTTCTTCGGGATTGGTGATATCCTGAGTTTTTACAATGATTACAAAACCCACCTGAAACGAATAAAAGATTTGGAGCGCTACGAAAAGGAGGTAAAAAACATTAACACCACTTACGATGTCGACATTGAACTGAGCATGTTCTCGTGGATGGGCAGCGAGTTTGGCGTATGCATTACCGAGCCAAAGGCAGCATCTTTTTCGGACAACACGTATGCCGTTTTCAGGGCGCGCAAAGCAGAACTTGCATCTGATCTGCTTACAGGGCTGGTGAAAAGTCTTTCGGAAAAACAAGGTGTGGCTGAACAGGAAGTTTATCAGGAATATACCATTACCAACATTAATTTACCTCAAGTTTTACCGCGCTTATTCGGCTCTGCATTTGAGCAGATGCAAACTACCTATTACACTATTCTGGGTGATTACGTGGTATTTGGCAACAGCATGCAGTCGGTAAAAAATTACATCAACTATTACATTGCTGATAAAACGCTGGGCAAAGATGTTTACTTCTCTACCTACAGCGAAAACCTTTCCTCTACCTTTAATGTTTTTGCCTATTCCAACCCTTCGCGCTCAAAGAATATCATTGACTCATATGCTAACCGCGAAACCTCAAAAGAACTGAAAAAGAGCGAAGAAACGATGCGCAAATTCGAAGGACTTGCCGTGCAGATGAGTTCAAACGGAAGCGCCTTTTACACCAATGTTTACCTGAAATACAATGTCGATTACAGCGGCACTAAAGCCAATGTTTTTGAGGCTCGCTTAGATACAACCGTGAGCGGAAAGCCGGTGTTCCTGAAAAACTCATTCTCGGGCGAGAATGAAGTCTTTGTGCAGGACGATGCCAACAACGTTTACCTCATCAACAGCATGGGGACCATTTTGTGGAAGAAACAAATTCCCGAAAAAATAAACGGCAAGGTGCATCAGGTGGATGTTTACAAGAACGGAAAACTTCAAATCCTGTTTGGCACCACCAACTTCATTTACTTAGTTGACCGCAAGGGCGAAGATGTTCCGAAATACCCGATTGAACTGGAAGCGCCTGCCACTTCACCCCTGTCGGTTTTTGATTACGATGGCAAGCGCGACTACCGCCTGTTTGTTGCCTGCAAAAACAAAAAGGTGTATTGCATGGATGCTAAAGGAGAAACAGTGAAAGGCTGGGGATTTAAGAAAACGAACGAAGTGGTTACGCAACCCATTGTACATGTGCGCACCGGGGGGAAAGATTTTATTGTAATTGCAGAAGCTGACGGCAAACTCAATATTCTTGACCGCAAGGGAAGTGACAAGGCTAAGGTAAAAGAGAAGTTCCGGTTCGGGCATAACACCTTGCAGACTTTTAACGGACTTATTGCTTTTACCGACAGCACCGGCAAGGTTTATACCGTTAGCATGAGCGGCAAAACGGAAAAAATTACAGCGAAAGAATTTACAGCGCACCATCATTTTGTTTATGGCGACATCAATTCAGACAAAACGCCTGAACTTATTTTCAGCGACCTGAACGAATTGTTTGTTTACAATGCCAAAGGCGAAACGCTGTTTGGTCATAAATTTGAAAGCGAAACCAATTTGCCTCCTCTGATTACCGAAACATGGGACGGGCAACGCTTAGGTGCTGTTTGCAAGGGTAGCAGTGAGGTATTTATTTTTACTGCCGATGGCGGAGTGGAAGAAGATTTTCCGCTGGCAGGCAGCACGTTGTTTGATGTTGCCTTAGGCAATGGTGATATCCCCTCCTTATTAGTTACCGCCTCGGGAAGTGCGGTGATGATTTATCCGCTGGAGTGATTGGTCGTTCATCGAACTCCCAAACCTTTCACTTATATCATCGTTAAACGACAAAAAAAACTCCGGCAATGAAATCAGTTCTCATAACCCTCTTTACCCTCACCCTCTTCACCACTGCCAGCGCCCAGTTCCCTGGTCATACCATCGGAAACATACAACTCTATTTCGGTGATTTACTGGAACAGGAGAAATGGGATTTTGATAACCAATACCGCTGGAGTTTCTACATCTGTGCCGATGATGTTGAAAAACTAACTGCCGCACAAACGGAATTGGCTCAACTTGGATTTACTAATTTTGAAATCATCCCTAACTCTGTTGCTCAGCTTGAGAATGGCGGGATGCTGAACATGCTGAGCTTTGAAAAAAACACCAAATACATTCCGCAAACATTGATGGATGATATTACAGCCTTATACAACTTAGAAAAGAATTTCAGCCTAAGCAGTTTTGACGATTACGGAAATTACGAACTTCTGGAAGAAGAACAACCTGCTCACGAAACAGCTACCAACAATAAGAACTGGGTATTCTAAAATTCATTTAGTTTTATTCACGTCTTTCTCGCTGCATCAATTTTTCGTACTATTGCTATACTTTTCAGTAAAAGTTTAGCGTTAGTATTTTATGATTTATAACTACTACAAAATACTTGGTGTAGAGCGAAACGCCACCGTTTCGCAGATAAAACTCGCCTACCGCAGAAAAGCAAAACTCTATCATCCCGATGTGAATGCATCGGCTAGCGCCCACGACTACTTTACCATTCTCAACACCGCAAACGACACCCTTTGCGATGAAAAGAAAAGAAGACGCTACGACCTGAAGCTGGAATACGAACAGTTTCGTACAACAACTGCTGCAACGCAAAAGGAACAGCCACACCGCGACCCTGCCTACCGCAGAAACCCCGAACGCGAACAGGCGCAGCCTAAAGAAGATGAAAAAGATTTTGAGCCATCGCGCCCGCTATTCAAATTTTTCCTTTTTTCCATTATGTTTATTGGTATGCTGTGCGTTTTTATTCCTTCGCTGGCTGTTTATCACAATGCAATCAATTTCGGTGTACTGATTCTGCTTTTACCCGGCTTTTTTATGATACGCGATGTAGCCAAGTCGATACTGTTGAGTGAATGAATGCCGTTTCTTCGCCCCGCGAAATACTTCTTAAATACTGGAATTATCAAAATTTCCGTCCGCTGCAGGAAGACATTGTTAATGCCGCCCTGCAAGGAAAAGACACCCTTGCACTACTCCCCACCGGTGGCGGTAAATCCATCTGTTTTCAGGTGCCTGCCCTGTGCATGGAAGGCTTGTGCATAGTGGTTTCACCGCTTATTGCGCTCATGAAAGACCAGGTAGACAGCCTGCGCAAAAAAGATATCAAAGCCGTTGCCATCAATTCGGTAATGAGTATGAAAGAGATTGACATTGCTCTGGACAACTGTATTTACGGCAACTATAAATTTCTCTATCTCTCGCCCGAGCGCCTGCAAACTGAAATATTTCTGGCGCGCCTTCCAAAGATGAACGTAAACCTCATAGCTGTTGACGAGGCGCACTGTATCTCTCAATGGGGTTATGATTTTCGTCCGCCATACATGAAGATAAAAGAAATCCGGCAATATGTTCCAAAGGTTCCCGTTCTTGCACTTACAGCAACGGCAACGCCCGATGTGGTAAAAGACATTCAGCAGAAACTTGGTTTCAAAAATGAACACGTATTGCGTAAAAGTTTTAACCGTCCTAATCTTGCCTATGTGGTTTTGCACGAAGAAGACAAGAGCAAGCGCATGCTGAAGGTGATAAATAACGTGGGCGGCAGCGGAATTGTTTACGAGCGCAGCAGGCGCAAAACCGCTGAAACAGCAACTTTACTGCAAACAAATAATATAAGTTCAGCCTTTTATCATGCCGGAATGGATGCTGCAAAACGTGCACAGGTACAGGAACAATGGATTAATAACACCGTGCAGGTTATTTCAGCAACCAATGCTTTTGGAATGGGAATTGACAAGCCCGATGTGCGTTTTGTTATCCACAGCGACCTTGCAGAATCATTAGAAGCCTATTTTCAGGAAGCAGGTCGCGCAGGTCGCGATGAGAAAAAAGCCTATGCGGTATTACTGGTGAGTAATAAAGATAAGATTGAACTAAAGAAAAGAGTGCTCACAACTTTCCCTGAGAAAGAAGAAATCAAACAGGTGTATCATGCGCTCTCAAATTATTTTCATCTGGCAATGGGCAGTGGTGCCGACCATTTTTTTGAGTTTGACATTGCTGATTTCTGTAAAAAATATAAGTTGGAGGCCTTGCGTGTAATCAATTGTATAAAGTTTCTTGAAAAAGAAGAACACCTGCTTCTTACCGAAAGTGTTTATATGCCTTCGCGCCTTAAAATAACGGGGACAAAAGAACAACTTTATGAATTTCAGGTTGCTAATCTGGAAGTAGATGCTGTAGTAAAAGTGATGCTACGCTCCTACTCCGGCTTGTTTTTTGAGTACGTAAATATTTTCGAAAACGAAATTGCAACCCGCACCAAGTTAGATAAGGCAAAGGTTCTGAATATCATTTTCCGTTTGCAGGAACACGAACTGGTTTCTTACTTTCCGCAAAGCAGTTTACCTAAACTTTCTTTCGGCAGAGGAAGAATTGATACAGGCTTGCTCACCTTTTCAAAAGAAAATTACGAGCTACGCAAAAAAGTATTTCAGCAAAAAATTGATGCTGTGCTCAACTATGCCGACAACAAAATCTTTTGCCGAAGCCGCCTGCTGTTAGCTTATTTCGGTGAAACCAATACCGAAAACTGTGGCGTCTGTGATATTTGTTTGGAACGCGACAAGCAGGAATTAAAGACTACAGATTTTGAAAAAATATCGGAGAAAATGAAATCACTGCTGATGAATTCTCCGCTTAGCTTAAAAGAATTACTTGAAAAATACGGAAGCAACAAAGAAGCTTTGATTATAAAAACACTGCAACAACTAATGGAGGAAGGAATTGTTATTTATAATAATGAGAACAAGCTCCAATTAGTCAATGAGTAAACTTCCAAAGGATTTTTATTTACAGGATGATGTAGTGAGTTTAAGTAAACAACTGCTCGGGAAAGTGCTTTATACCAAAGATGGGAAAACTATTACCGCAGGCATTATCACCGAAACTGAAGCCTATGCAGGTATTATTGATAAAGCATCTCACGCTTACGGAGGAAGATGAACTTCAAGAACAGAAACCATGTATGCAGAAGGTGGCGTTTCTTATGTTTATCTCTGCTACGGAATGTATTCACTCTTTAATGTGGTTACCAACCGAAAAGATATTCCTCATGCGGTGCTTGTCCGTGCCATACAACCGATAGAAGGGATTGAGAAAATTCTGCAACGCAGAAAATCAGAGAAACTAAAAAAAAGGATTAACCACAGGACCAGGAAAAGTAAGTATGGCGCTGGGAATAAACTTCCGCAGTCACAATGCACAAGACCTTGCGGGAAACAAAATATGGATTGAAGACCGCGGAATAATAATTCCGGAGAGGCTTATCAATAAAGGGCCACGCATAGGTGTTGAATATGCAGGTGAGGATGCCAAATTGCCTTACCGTTTTTGGGTAAATGAAAAAGGGAACCTTTAGAGTTCTCTTTTTTATTTAAATCAATTCAGTGTGTTAAGCAGATGCTTTGCTCTTTACTTTCTCTTCCAGCAATGCAATATCAGCAACTTCAATCATGGTTTTCACATAATGAAATTTCAAACCTTTAAGATAATGTGGTTGAATTTCATTGATGTCTTTTTCGTTTTCATGCGAAAGAATAATGTCAGTGATGTTAGCGCGTTTAGCGGCCAGTATCTTTTCTTTTATTCCTCCAACCGGAAGCACCCTTCCGCGCAGAGTAATCTCACCTGTCATGGCTAATTTCTCTTTCACTTTGCGTTGTGTAAAGGCAGAAGCCAGTGCTGTGAAAATAGTAATACCCGCACTTGGTCCGTCTTTAGGTGTTGCCCCTTCGGGAACGTGAACGTGTACATTCCATTGCTCAAAAATATCGGACTGCAAACCTAAATCGTAGCAATGTGATTTCAGGTATTCCAAAGCAAGCATGGCCGACTCTTTCATTACATCACCAAGATTTCCGGTGAGTGTGAGTTTGCCTTTCCCTTTACTTAAACTTACTTCTATAAAAAGAATGTCACCTCCAAAAGCAGTCCAGGCAAGGCCTGTAACAACTCCGGCAATATCGTTACCCTGATAAATATCTTTCTGGTAATGCGAAACACCCAAAATTTTACGGGCTTTGTCAACAGTGATTTCAGCTTCCGCTTTCTCACCCGAAGCAACTGATTTTGCAACGCTGCGTATCAAACGAGCAAGAACTTTCTCTAAATTACGCACACCCGATTCGCGGGTATATTCTTCAATAATTGTTTCAAGCACTTTATCCGTGAATGTAACCTGCTTCCTTTTCAGGCCATGCTCTTCAATTTGTTTAGGAACAAGGTGGCGTTTTGCTATTTCAACTTTTTCTTCAACGGTGTAGCCTGTTACTTCAATAATCTCCAACCTGTCGCGAAGCGCTGGTTGAATAGTACTAAGCGAATTTGCTGTTGCTATAAACAGAACCTTTGAAAGGTCGTAACCAGTTTCAATGTAATTATCATGAAATGCATTGTTTTGCTCGGGATCCAACACCTCTAACAAAGCAGAAGAAGGATCGCCATGTGCATCACGACCTACTTTATCCAACTCATCCAATACAAAAACAGGATTGGATGATTTTGCTTTACGTAAACTTTGAATAATGCGCCCAGGCATTGCACCAATATACGTTTTGCGATGACCGCGAACTTCCGCTTCATCACGTAAACCACCTAATGACATTCGCACATATTTTCTGCCCAATGCTTTTGCTATGGATTTACCCAATGATGTTTTACCAACTCCGGGAGGTCCCACCAAACAAAGGATTGGCGACTTCATATCACCTTTCAGTTTCAACACAGCAAGGTGTTCCAGAATACGGTCTTTTACTTTATCTAGGCCAAAGTGATCGGCATCTAAAATATTTTTTGCACGCTTAAGATTGAAGTTATCTTTCGTGTATTCGTTCCATGGAATATCAAGTAGTACATCCAAATAATTAGTCTGAACAGAATATTCAGAAGCCATTGGATTCATGCGCTTCAACTTAGCCAGATCTTTTTTGAAAAGCTCTGCTGTTTCTTTGCTCCACTTTTTCTTTTCAGCACGCTTCTCCAGTTCTTTTAATTCCTGTTCAAATGAATTTCCACCTAGTTCTTCCTGAATGGTTTTCATTTGCTGATTCAGAAAATACTCGCGTTGCTGCTTATCTAAATCAGTTTTTACTTTAGTCTGTATCTGGTTTTTCAATTCCAACATCTGCAACTCTTTGGTAAGAAATTCCAAAACCAATGTTGCACGTTTCTTCAAATCACTTTCATCCAGCACTTTCTGTTTTTCATGAACTTCCACATTCATGTTTGAAGAAATAAAATTGATGAGGAATGACGGGCTGTCAATGTTTTTCAACGCGAAAGCAGACTCAGAAGGAATGTTAGGCGACTGACGCACAATCTGCGTTGCCACATCTTTCAAGGAAGAAATAAGTGCACTGAATTCTTTATCCTTTTTATCGGGTTTGGCATCAGGAATTGCTTCTACTTTAGCTTTAAAGTAAGGCTCACTCTGAACTACTTCCTTTAATTCAAATCGCTTTTTGCCTTGAATGATAACGGTTGTGTTTCCGTCAGGCATACGGAGCATTTTAATGATGTAGGCTACAGTACCAATCTTATTCAGGTCTTCAAATTTAGGGTCTTCAATGCCCACGTCTTTTTGCGCTACAACGCCAATAATCTTACTTCCTCGGTTTGCTTCTTTAATCAGTTTTATGGATTTATCGCGGCCAACGGTAATAGGAATTACAACACCCGGAAACAAGACAGTATTCCTTAACGGAAGTATTGACAAAATTTCAGGTAGTTTCTCCGAATTCATGGTATCCTCATCTTCCTGAGTGAGCAACGGGATAAATTCAGGCTCATCGTCAATGAGGTGATTCAGCGACAGGGCTTCGATATTAAGGTCATCTTTATTCATACGGTTCATATTTTTCCTCTTTGGTGGGCTGCTGATTTGTCAATAGCTGTGCCAAAGGAAAATTGTCAGGTTTCTTATTTTTTTGTCAGTTCAGTGATGTACTCAAATATCTTTTCGTCTTCTTTGGTCAGGTCAATGTGTCTGCGCTCCATTACCAGCTTTGCTGTTTCTAGTGCTTTTTCAAGGCTGTAAATCATAAAACCATTTGCTCCGCCCCACGAAAAAGAAGGAATAAAATTGCGCGGAAACCCTGCTCCGAAAATATTACAACTTACTCCCACCACTGTTCCTGTATTGAACATGGTGTTTATTCCGCACTTGCTGTGGTCGCCCATAATCAATCCGCAGAATTGTGAACCTGTGCTTACAAAGGTATTCTCTGCATAGTTCCAGAGTTTTACTTCAGCATAATTATTCTTCAGATTGGAGTTATTGCTGTCGGCACCTAAATTACACCACTCACCAATTACAGCATTGCCAAGAAAACCATCGTGGGCTTTGTTGGAGTAACCGAAAATCACAGAATTACTTACCTCACCACCCACCTTTGAATGCGGCCCGATGGTAGTTGCTCCGTAAATTTTAGCACCCATTTTCAATGTTGAATGTTCGCACAATGCAAACGGACCGCGGATAAGCGAGCCTTCCATTACTTCAGCATCTTTGGCTATATATACAGGACCTGAAGAAGCATTAATTACAGATGCCTCCACCTTTGCGCCTTCTTCCAGAAAAATATTTTCGGGAGTGATTAAGGTGTTGCTTTCAGAAATTTTAGCCGACTTTCTTCCTTTGGTCAGCAGTTTAAAATCTGCTTCAATTGCTTCTGCGTTCTTTTGAAATATATCCCAAAGGTTATTAACCTGTAAAAACTTAGCTGCGTAGTTATGTTTAACATAACAGTCAGTGTCACTTTCTTTAAAAGTCTCGACCTTATGTTTTGGCAGAGCCAGCGCGATAAAAGTATTTTCAGTAATAAGCGCTTCACCGGTTTTCAATTCTTTAATTTTCTTCACCATGTCCTCATCAGGACAAACGGAAGAATTGATAAGAATATTGTCTGCACTAATGTTTACCGGAAACTTTCCCGATAAATAATCTTCTGTCATTGAAGATGTTTTTCCGAAATAATGTTCCCACTTTTCGCGAATAGTCAGAATTCCAATGCGGATATCTGCTACCGGTCGCGTAAAAGTAAGCGGCAATAGGTGGTTTCTTCGGTTTCCGTCAAACAGGATAACGTTCATAGCTCAGATTTAAACGTCAATATTAAGGAATTACCTCCTAAGACATTTTATTTTTCGATGAATACCTCATTATTTTCAGCACTGATAACACGGATTAATCATCCGAAAATATGAAAGTGAAGGCAAAATAAATTCCCGTGTAAATCATATTTTTCTACTTTTGTTGCCCCTCGCTGCCCACGTGGCGAAATTGGCAAACGTTGCGGTCTCAGAAGCCGTTGGTGTAATTACCTTGGGAGTTCGAGTCTCCCCGTGGGCACAAGCATTAAAACCCGAAAACACCCTGAAAAAGATCAATAATAGGATTTGTTTCAGGGTGTTTTATTATCAGTCCGTTGTTGAAACAATTTCTGAAGAGGGGAAAAGCATAACCAAACAATTCGTTTTTTTGTAACAGAATTCAGTTAATCAAGTATAAACGCAGGATTAATACTGTCTTCTGACCAAAAAAACACCTATGAAGCAACGCATACTTTATGCTGTTCTGTTCCTGTTAATTATAGCCTCAAACACTGTATTGGCGCAGGATCCAACCTTCTCACAATACTATTCCAACAAGCTATATTACAATCCTGCTTTTGCAGGTGCCGATCCCGGTCTTCGCGTTAATTTCAACTACCGTAACCTCTGGACATCGCTGAACAGCAATTTCGGGACATACAACTTCAACATGGATATTTCGGATTTTAACCTTGGAGGTGGTATTGGTGCTGTTGTGGTAGGCAATGTGGAGGGTGATGGTTTGCTGCGAACCAACAGCTATGCGCTTAATTATTCATACCGGATAACTGTAATGCCTCGCATGTGTGACGTGCACATAGGACTGCAAGCCGGGTATATGCAAAAATCAATTGACTGGAGCCGTTTTGTATTCAGCGACCAGCTTGACCCTGTTTACGGACAGGTTTATACATCAGCAGCTACCCCACCTTCCGATACCAAACGCGGAATGTTTGATGCAGCTGCCGGTATCATGACCCGTTTTAACATTAAGAAACACCGCAGCCGCAGAATCATAAGCAGCACCATCGGTTTTTCGGTGCAACACCTTACCCAACCCAATGAATCATTGATTGGCGGAGTACAACGCCTGCCACGCAAATATGTAGGACATTTGAGTTTTATGATTCCTGTCTCGAAGAAAAAATCAAGAAGCAAAAACCTTACTTACCTGTCGCCCAATTTTATTTATGAAAGACAAAGTGTTTTGCAAACCTTTAACTTAGGTTTATTTGCTTTGCGTGCTCCTTTGGTGATTGGCGTCTGGTATCGTAACGGCACACCTATTCTTATTCCTAAACGCACTGATGCGCTTGTGTTCAGTCTCGGTTTCAGAGGAAGAGACGGCAACGGAGCATTTATTTACCAGTTTGGCTACAGCTACGATTTAACATTATCTAAACTGGCTGGTTCTTCAGGTGGTTCGCACGAGATTTCATTGCTGCTGGAATTTACATCCGCCAGACTTACCAGCGTTCGTTCAAACTCTGCCCGCAGAAAGGCACGTAACTGTTATAACTTTAACGGGCCAAGGAATTTGCCGAAGATTTTCTAAAGTATAACGCTGATTTGGTTGATTCAATTCAGCCTATTATTCCAAAACAACAAACCTTACATCCAAAGGATTTAAGTTCTCTTTTAGTGATTGTATAAACCCACTGCCATAGAGCAGGTAAAACGAACTTATATTCTCGTGGCGCTCCTGCAATGATTTACTGGGAAATAGTTTTTCGCGGGTAGATTTGATATGATTGATAGCCGTTTCGTGTTTCTTCTTTTCGGCACGCTGAAGGCGCCCTTCTAATTGTTCCAGTACTTTTAATTGTTTCTGCAATTCGGCTTCTATGCTTGCTTCTAAGGTTGAGTCAACCTTTGTTGCTTTGGCTTTAATAGAAGAGAAAAGTTCTTTCAGTTGCTGCTGTTCAGTTGTTAAACCTGTTTCGGAAGAAGAGTGGGCAGCAATAAAGTCATTTACTAATTTCTCTTCCGGAGCAAAAAAGTCCTTTGCTGACAAACTTAGTTTTTCAATTTTAGCTTTAAGACTTTCGTCAACCACCATCACCGAATTACGCAATACCAGAACAGGGAAAGAAGTCTTGGCAGCGGTAAACATACGTTTGTACTGCAACCAGTAGGCCAATTCCCCTGCCCCACCGATGTAGGCAAGGTTGGGCAAAATGTGTTCCTGATAAAGCGGGCGCAAAACAACATTCGGACTAAACTTTTCGGGATATGCATCCAGTTCATTTTCTAATTCCGCTTTTGAAAATACTAGAGCAGCATTCAGCACTTCAAAACCCTTGTCGGTTTTAACAATGCGTTCTCTTTTACCTTCTGTTAAATAAAAGCAATTGATTTCGCGGGGATTTACCTGCACTTTGTAACCAAGCGCTTCTAATTCCGAGTTAGTTTCTGAAACTAATTCGTAATTGGTGTTTTTAAAAATATCTTCTTTGAATTGCTGAACAAATGTTTGCTTTAGTCTTTTATCCCGCGCATCCAAAATAACCAAACCGTATTTGCCAAACAGTTGATGACAAAGGAAACGCATGGCATCAGCAAGATTGGAATGATGAAGATATGCTTCAGAAAAAAGAGCAATTAATTCGTTTGCGTTTTGGCTTTCACCTAAAATAGTTTTCAGTTCGTTAATAACTGAACGCAATGAAGCGGTTGAAATTTCACCTGCTGCACCGTGATGCTCTTCTTTCCATTCTATATTTTTTCCGAAAAGATGGATGTGATTGATCTCTGCAAAATCATGGTCTTCGCAGTGCATCCAGTAAACAGGAACAAAATCTGAATAAGGATAATCCTGCTTTAGTTTTTCAGCAAGGTTAATGGTGGAAATGATTTTGTAAATGAAATAAAGCGGCCCTGTGAAAAGATTTAGCTGATGTCCGGTAGTTACTGTAAACGTGTTGTTACTTCTCAGTAATTCAATATTCGCAAGAACTTGTTCACTGTTCTTCAGTGCTTTATTTTGCTCTGACAAAACATCAGATAATAGATTTCTGTCAGGGTTTTTCAATCCTCTTTCTTTGATCTTTTTTCCAAAAGAAAAAAAGCTTGGGTTTGAATCATAAAAGCTTTTCAGTTCAGGTTTTTCTGAAAGATAATCCAGGATAAGGCTGGAGAAAAAACCGGTTTCGGAGTAATTTATAAATGAGGATTTAAGCATAATAATTAGGCCCTTCGACTACGCTCAGGGCGACAAGCAGCATTAAACAATTTCACCGTAAAGGTCGAAATCTTCGGCAGAAGTAATTTTTACATTTGCAAAATCACCTACACGAACATAGAATTTCTTTGCATCAACCAACACTTCGTTATCAACCTCAGGCGAATCAAATTCAGTACGACCGATAAAGTAATTTCCTTCTTTGCGGTCGAATAAAACTTTGTATGTTTTACCGATTTTCTGCTGGTTCAGTTCGTTTGATATTTGCTGTTGGGCTTCCATGATAGCTTCCACACGTTTCTCTTTTGTTTTAGCAGAAACATCATCTTTCAGCAAATAAGCATGTGTATTTTCTTCGTGCGAATAAGCAAAAATTCCGAGACGGTCGAAGCGGGTTTCTTTCACCCATTCCACCATTTCATTAAAATCTTCTTTGGTTTCGCCCGGATAGCCGGCAATTAAGGTTGTACGCAAAGCAATTCCGGGAACTTTTTCGCGAATGGTTTTCACCAGTTCTCTTGTTTTCTCAGAAGTTGTTCCTCTGCGCATTGATTTCAGCATAGGGTTAGAGATATGCTGCAAAGGCATATCAAGGTACTTCACAATCTTCTTATTCTCGCGCATTACATCCAATACATCTTCGGGAAAACCCGATGGAAAAGCATAATGCAACCGCAGCCAATCAATACCTTCCACTTCTGAAAGACGTTGCAGCAATTCAGCTAATTTTCGTTTACCGTAAATATCAATTCCGTAATACGTTGAATCCTGAGCGATGATCATCAACTCCTTTACTCCTTTTGCAGCAAGATTTTCGGCTTCCTTCACCAATTCTTCCATTGGTTTTGAAATATGTTTTCCGCGCATCAAAGGAATAGCACAAAACGAACAAGGACGATCGCAACCTTCTGATATTTTGAAATAAGCATAATGCGATGGAGTAGTAATAATGCGCTCGCCAATAAGTTCATGCTTGTAATCAGCGCCTAGAACTTTTAACAGTTTTGGCAAATCACGTGTTCCGAAATACTGGTCAACATTCGGGATTTCTTTTTCCAATTCCGGCTTGTAGCGTTCCGATAGACATCCGGTAACAAATACTTTATCAACTAATCCGCGTTGCTTGGCATCTGCAAAACGGACAATGGTATCAATGCTTTCCTGCTTTGCATTATCAATAAAACCGCAGGTATTGATGACAATGATATTCGCATTATCTTTGGTGCTTTCATGCACAGCATCTTTGCCGTTGGCTTTAAGTTGTCCCAATAAAACTTCAGAATCATAAATATTCTTGGAGCAGCCAAGCGTGATGACATTGATTTTATTCTTCTTTGTGGTTTTTGTTCTCATTTAAGGGCTGCAAAGAACGGAATATTTTTGTTTAAGTTTAGATTCTATCTTCTCCAGCTTATTTTCCAAAAAGAATAAATCTATTTTTACCTTATAAATTAACCTTATGAAAAAACTCAGACGATTTCAATCCTCTTTTTTTGCAGTGATTATCTGTTTATTAAGCTGTGGACAAATAGTTGCAGAGCAAAAAACCGATTCACTTCTAAACCTTTTAAAAATGGATGATGAAGACACCAATAAGGTTAATCACTTAATTAATATTGCAAGAGAACTTCAAAATAATGAACCTGACTCCGCCCTTTATTTTACTAATCAGGCCTTACAATTATCAGAAACTTTAAACTGGAAAAAGGGAAAGGCAGAATCATTTTATCAATTGGGATATTCAAGCCTGATAAAAGGAGACTACATTCAATCAATTTTATACAGTAAAAAAAGCTTACTATTATTTGAAAAACTATTAGACAAACATCGAATGGCATCTTGCCTTACTCTAATTGGTCAGAATTATCTTTACCAAGGGGATTTCCCTCACTCTCTTGATTGTTTTTTAAAGTCATTGAAAATCACTGAAGAATTGAACGAGAAATTAAGTATAGCAATAACCTTAGGAAATATCGGGATAGTTTATGAACAAACCGGTGATTATTCTAAAGCATTAGACAATTATTTTAAGTCAATAAAGATATATGAAGAATTTGGAGATATTACAAATATCCAAAGAGCCTCAACTAATATCGGAATAGTTTTTTACAATCAAAAAAACTACCCGAAAGCATTGCAGTATCATTCTAAAGCTCTGAAAATGGCAGAAGAATTAGGATATAAAAGAGGTATAGCAATCAGCCTTCTGAATATTGGAAATGTTTATGGTATGGAAATGGATTACCCTAATACGCTCGAATACTATTTTAAAGCATTGCAAAAGGCAAATGAGATTGGAGCAAAAAACCTAACTGCGGTGATACTTAACTGCATTGGTGCAACTTACACTGAAGCCCCTAACCTAACACCCCCAGCAGATGAGAAATTAAAAGGTTATCAATTGGCCGAAAAGTATCTTTATAAATCACTATCTCTTTCCGACAGTATGGGGCAAATGAACTATTTAAAAGAAACTTACGAGCAGCTAAGTATTTTATACGAAAAGTCAACTATTCAATTGCATGACACAATAGGAGGAAAAATTTTGTCTATGGTTGAAATGCGGCAGCGGTCGCTATTTTACTATAAACATTCAATAAAAATAAAAGATGCTCTTTTCAGCGATGAAAATAAAACGAAAGAACTGAATCTCGAAATGAAATACCAGTTAGAGAAGAAAGAACTGGAACAGAAAATTGAAGAAGAAAAGGCAGAAGCGGAAGAAAAACGCGTGGTGATGTTACAATATATGGGAGTAGTAGTACTTATCCTTTTATTGGTGGCCTTTGTTTTTATAGCTGCAAGAGTGCAGTTATCAGTCAAAGTAATTGATTACGCTGGATTTATTGGAGTGCTTTTGTTTTTTCAGTTTATTGAGGCGCTGCTGCATCCTAGTATTTCGCATTATACTCACGGATTACCCGCACTTTTCATTGTGGTAAATATTATCATTGCTTCGAGTATTAAACCAATTCATCGTTTAGTAGAAAAAAGATTAATTCTGTTTTCTCATACTATAAGTGATAGGAGAAAACAGCGCATTCTGCAAGTGCAGGAAGATGAACGATTAAGAAAGGAAGAAGAAGAAAGGAGAACTGAAGAAGATCAGGCTATTTAAACAAACTATCAACAAACTCGTTTTTATTGAACACCTGCAGGTGATCTATTCCCTCGCCTACTCCAATATATTTTACAGGGATTTTAAACTGGTCAGAAATACCAATTACTACACCGCCTTTAGCAGTGCCGTCTAATTTGGTTAATGCAAGTGCATTTACTTCTGTTGCCAATGTAAATTGTTTAGCCTGTTCAATTGCATTTTGTCCGGTTGAAGCATCCAGCACCAATAAAATCTCGTGAGGCGCATCGGGAATTACCTTTTGCATAACACGCTTAATCTTTGAAAGTTCGTTCATCAGGTTCACTTTATTGTGCAACCTGCCTGCTGTATCAATAATTACCACGTCTGCATTTTGCTTCACCGCTTCCGAAACAGCTTCAAAAGCAACCGAAGCGGGGTCGGCATTCATGCCTTGATTAATGACAGGAACTCCAACCCTTGTTCCCCATATTTTCAATTGGTCAACTGCTGCGGCTCTGAAAGTATCTGCAGCGCCTAACATCACATTTTTACCTGACTTTTTCAACTGGTTGGCAAGTTTACCGATGGTGGTAGTTTTACCTACACCATTTACACCAACCACCATAATAACATAAGGCTTTTTGCCTGCAGGAATAGTAAATTCAGTTACATCATCGCTGTTGTTTTCAGCAAGCAGCGAAGCAATTTCTTCTTTTAATAATCTGTTTAGCTCTGAAGCACCAAGGTATTTATCCTTCTTAACCCGTTCTTCTATGAGGGCAATAATTTTCAGGGTTGTTTCAACTCCCACATCGCTGCTGATTAGGATTTCTTCCAGATTATCAAGCACATCAGCATCTACTGTTGATTTACCAGCAACAGCTTTGGTAAGTCTGGAGAAAACACTTTCGCGTGTTTTTTCCAAACCTTTGTCAAGGCTCTCTTTTTTGTCTTTAGAAAATATGCTGAAAATATTCATGCTTTTTTACCACAAAGGACACAAAGTTAAATCTACACAAAGGCCACAAAGTTTATAATGTTCCATTTATAACTCTTTTTATACCACTCCTCATTAGTGGAACATTGAAATTTAGTAAAAGACCAAGTTTAAAATCACCGAGTTTCAGGTAGGTCAATACCTGTGCAAGATGAACATCATTAATTGCATCAACTGACTTAATTTCTACAACTAATTTATTTTCAACCAATAAGTCCATGCGATAACCACAATCTAATTTTACCTCCTCAAAGATGAGAGGCATAGGCTTTTCCTTTTCAACAAAAAGTCCTGATTTATTGATTTTGTAGGCTAAGGTTTCTTTATAAGCACTTTCAAGCAATCCCGGACCAAGTGCTTGATGAACCTCAATAGCTAAACCAAGTACCTTATTTGCAAGTTCATTTTCAGTCATTTTTCTTTGCGACCTTTGTGCCTTCTTTGTGATCTTTGTGGTTAATTCAGTAAACAAAAAAAGCTTCTTCCTGAGGAGAAAGAAGCTTTGTATTCATTATGCTGTTGATTAGTTTTCTTTCAGAAAATCTTTCACGTGGTCGTTGTGAACTACTTCTGTTTTGAAAGAGTATGCACCGGTTTTAGGTGATTTTATCATTTTAATCACTTTGGTAAAACTTCTTCCGGTTCCTGATTTCAGCGTTGCTACGGTTTTCTTTGCCATGTTATTTTAATTTAGAAGATTATAATTTCTTACTTAATCTCTTTGTGAACGGTCATTTTCTTAAGAATTGGGTTGTATTTTTTCAACTCAACTCTTTCGGTTGTATTTTTCTTGTTTTTGGTAGTGATATAACGAGAAGTTCCCGGTTTACCGCTGTCTTTATGCTCTGTGCACTCAAGAATTACCTGTATTCTGCTTCCTCTTTTAGCCATTTTATTCTGTTTTTTTATTTAAAGGGCTGCAAATGTAGAAATTTATTCCAAACAAAAATCAAAATAATTGTTCTGGTTAATTTACTTTCGTTAAACACCTTAAAATTTCGATAAAGAAATCATAAATACTTGACATCCCGATTGAAAATCAATATATTTGCTTGGCATTTTCTAAAGATAATGGGTTGCAATTTTTACTCCTTTTGGTTTTAACGTATGTTCAATTGTGTTAAATCCATTGTATTAACCTCAATAATTCTGACTTTTTCAGGTCTGACAAACATCTGTTATTCTCAATGTATTAATGCTGATTTCTCTAATAACGATTTTTCAAATTGGGTAGGCAGAACAGGAAGTTGCTGTGGTATCAATACACCCACTGTAGGAATTGTAAACGGAAGGCACACCATAATGACCGGTGCCGGAACGGACCCAATTGCCTGCAATGATATTACGTTAGTTGCCCCCGGGTATGCTGCATCTGCTCGTCTGGGAAACAGTAATGTGGGCGGGGAGGCCGAACGACTTTTATACACGTATAACGTAACAACAGCCAGTGCATTATTTACTTACCAATATGCCGTGGTGCTGGAAGATCCGGGGCATTCAGTTGCTGACCAGCCGCGTTTTGAAATCAGGGTTTTAAATTCAAACGGACAATTAATCAGTCAGCAATGCGGATATTATGCTGTTACCTCCGCTGCAAATATTCAGGGTTTCCGAAATTGTGGTGGCGTGCGCTACCGCGCATGGACACCTGTTGGTATTGATCTTTCAGCTTTTATAGGGCAAAGCATTACTATTGAATTTTCAACAGGCGACTGCGCTTTAGGTGGTCACTTTGGGTATGCCTACATTGTTGCAGAATGCAATCCGCTGGAACTCGAAGTAGATTATTGCCCTGCCAACAGCAACATTGCCACACTTACTGCTCCAAGCGGCTTCAGTTATCAGTGGAATACGGGAGCAACTGCTCAAAGCATTCAGGTTACAAATCCAGTAAACGGTGCGGCATACTCCTGTCTTTTGACTGCTGTTACAGGTTGCCAGGTTACAGTTTCGGCAAACATTGCTGCTACCGCCATTAACACAGACTTTACAAATACGATTGCTTGTCCGGGAGAGCAAATTCAGTTTACGGATATCACCAATTCAAACATAGGAACAGTAGTTTCGTGGGATTGGAATTTTGGTGATGGTACTACTTCTGTATTGCAAAATCCGACACACACCTACGTTAACAGCGGAATTTACAGCGTAACACTAACAACAGTTACTTCCAATAATTGCGAGGGAACAATTACAAAACCTGTAGACATAAATCCTTATCCGGTAGCCAACTTTGCAGCACCACCTGTTTGTGAATCATTTC
Organism: Bacteroidota bacterium; assembly: GCA_947479755.1. Lineage (GTDB taxonomy): Bacteria > Bacteroidota > Bacteroidia > SXHM01 > SXHM01 > SXHM01. The sequence continues at coordinate 32,998 of CANKAM010000010.1, read as the reverse complement.
CTGTGAATTTTGCCAACGGAACGCTTTTCCCTAATACCATTGGCGCATGGAGTTGGGATTTTGGTGATGGTTCGCCACCCAATACCACCAACTGGGATGCACAGCACAGCTACCCTGCCGGTAATTACAATGCATCACTTATCTGCTTTTCGCAAAACTTAGCCTGCACCGATACTTTTACAGCACCGATTGTGGTTTCACCCTTGCCAACAGCAGATTTTACATTCACAGATGTATGTCACGGAAACCCGGTAGACTTCACCAACACTTCGCTAGGCACCATCAGTAATTCCACATGGGACTTTGGTGATAATTCCATACCGCTTTACATCAATTCGCCATCGCATATTTTTATTGCTTCGGGAAATTATAATACTACGCTTACAGTTACCAACACTGACGGATGCGTGGATTCCATAACACAAGTTGTTACCGTTACTGCACAACCACAAACACAGTTCAGCTACAACAATGCATGTGAAGGAAAAATGGTAAATTTCACTAATCAAAGTACCATTTCACCTCCGTTTGCCATTAACGAATGGGAATGGGATTTTGGTGATGCAAGCCCTGTGAACACTACGGACTGGGAACCTCAGCACGTTTATGCCGCTGCCGGAACGTATTACATACGCCTTATTACCTGGTCTGACAATCTGATTTGTTCTGATACGCTGATTGATTCTGTTTATGTGTATCCTCAACCCCAGGTTGACTTTTCATTTTCCAATGTGTGTCTTAACGTAGCAATGGAATTAACTAATCTTTCGCAGGGAGAAATTACTGACTGGGACTGGAATTTTGGTGACGGAAGTGCACATAATTTCAACATGAACATTAGCCACTCGTATTCTACTCCTGGCAATTATGATGTTACACTTGGGGCAACCACCATTTACGGATGCATAGATTCTTTAACCCAAACTGTTACCATTTATTCTCAGCCTGAAGCGGCTTTCAATTCTGCCAATGTTTGCCATGGCACTACTACAGACTTTACAGATTTATCCACCACGCCTGTGCCCGGAACAATTATAGGCTGGCAATGGAATTTTGCTGATGCAACGCCATTTGATAACAACACATCTACTACACACCAATATGCAAACCCCGGAAATTACAATGTGGTGCACACCGTAGTTTCAAGCGATGGCTGCGTTGACTCGATTGTTCAAACCATCGTTGTTCACCCAAACCCGGTAGTTGATTTTATTGGTGAACCCGAAGAAGGTTGTTCTCCTTTGCTTGTGGAGTTTCAAGATTTATCGGGAATACTTACCGGATTAAATACTCAATGGGACTGGACTTTTGGTGATGTAGGTTCTTCTTCGCAGCAAAACCCAACGTATATCTTTATCAATTATTCAACTACTGTACCTGCTGTATTTGATGTTATGCTGAGAGTAAGTTCTGATCAGGGCTGCGAAACAACTGTTCGCAAAGAAAATTACATTACCGTTTTCCCTATACCGAAAGCAGGCTTCACCTTCACGCCACAGGTTACAACGGTTATTTATCCGCAGGTTGAGTTTACTGATTTATCACAGGAGGCAACACAATGGAGCTGGAACTTTGGTGATAATCAGGTGGACAACACTTCCAATTTTCAGAACCCGGTTTACAATTATACAGACACGGGATTATTTACCATAACACAGGTTGTTTACAACGACTACCGCTGCTCAGACACCATGCGCTCTGAAGTAATTATTAATCCTGATGTGGTGATTTATATACCCAATGCATTCAGCCCGAATGCCAATGGTGTAAACGACCGCTTTGCCATTAACGGCATAGGAATAACAGCTATGCAAATGCGCATTTACGACCGCTGGGGCGAACTGCTTTACTACACCGAAGACATTGAAAGCGGTTGGGACGGCACCATTCAACGTAACGGAGAAAAAGCCAAACAGGATATTTACGTTTACACCATTACCGCTATTGATCTGGTGAAAGCCGAGCGTAAATTTTACGGCTACGTGATGTTGTTACGATAGTTTTTTTCACCGCAGAGACGCGGAGGCGCAGAGAATGAAAAATAAAATGCAGCGGATAAAATTCACACTATTAGCTCTACTCTTCTCATATAGTGCTTCTGCGCAATTAGTAACCGATAATACCTACACCCCCGACCAACTTGTTGATGTAATAGTTGCTGACGGAATAGTAGTGAGCAACGTTATTATGAACTGCCCACAAATTGCCAACGCTTATTTTGACGGCACAGCCACCAACATCGGCATGACCACCGGCATATTGCTTACCAGCGGTGATGCTGCCATGGCAAACGGACCCAACAACAATACAGGAGCAGGAAGCTGCAACAGCTCACAGGGCGATCCTTCGGTTTCAGCTATTTCGGGAAACAGCACCAGTTACGATGCCTGCATTCTGGAGTTTGACATTGTGCCTACCTGCACACCTTTAACCTTCTCTTACATCTTCGGGTCTGAAGAATATCCCGAATACATTAACCGTGAATTTGCTGATGGCATGGTGATTATGATAAGCGGTCCGGGCATTGCGGGCACACAAAACCTTGCGGTGGTAAACGGTAACACACCCGTAAACATTCAGAATATAAACCAGAACAACAACAGCGGACTGTATAACGGCAACAACGGTGGCGCAAGTATTCAATACGATGGCTTTACCGATGTGCTTACGGCAAGTGCTGATGTGCTGCCCTGCTCACAATATCACATAAAAATTGCGGTTGCCGATATTATCGATTGCATTTTTGATGCAGGCGTATTTATTGCCGAAAACAGTATGGACTGCGGGGTTAACAATGCCGTTGTTACCGATGCCATACAAACCGGAGTAAATCCTATTGAAGGCTGCAAAACCATTTCGGTTGACTTTTGCAGGCAGGGCAGTACTGCCGCTCCTTTTGATGTAAACCTTACGTTTGGCGGTACTGCTGTAAACGGTGTGGACTATGTAAACATCCCTTCCACCGTTACCATTCCAGCAGGGCAACAATGTATTACCGTAGTTATTGACCCAATTAATGACGGACAAAATGAACCCATAGAATCGATGCAACTGATTTATGAAATTATTTCGGGGGCCTGTTCGTTGTTAGATACCATTGACATTGATATCTGGAATGACCAGGGACTTGTTGCTTCGTTCTTTAATAACGATGTGTGTTTGAATAACACTACGTTTTTCAACAACACTACAGTTATCAATCCGCCTGCTACGGTTAGTAATTTTCAATGGGATTTTGGCGACCTTATTAATACCAGCACCGCCTACAACCCTTCCAACATTTACGCCACTGCCGGAACGTTTGATGTGATGATGATTGCCACCAGCAACAGCGGTTGTATTGACACCGTTATTCAACAGGTGAATGTATATGATTATCCTACCGCATCCTTCACGTTCACCAATACGTGTTTAAATACCGAAGCCATTTTCACCAACACTTCGGTGGATGGCAGCAACGATACCATAGGAACAATCGTGTGGAATTTTGGTGACGGCATCAGTTCTTCGGACTGGGACGGCTCGCATTATTATTCGCTGCCCAACTCCTACCCTGTTGTGCTGGAAGTATTCAATTCCATTATGGGGTGTTCAAGCATGTTTCAGGATACGATTGATGTTTTTCCTTCAGTAGAAGTGGACTTTGTTGCAGCCAATGTTTGTTTTCCTAACCCGATTGATTTTATTAATCAGAGCGTTGGAGGTGCCCAGTGGGAATGGGATTTTGGTGATGCCAGTCCGTTTGACGCAACGCAAAATCCAAGCTATACTTATGCCACTGCCGATACCTTTGATGTGCGCTTAGTGGGCATTACGCCCGATGGCTGCAACGATACCATTACTAACACCGTGTATGTTTTTGATGCGCCCGTGGCGCAGTTCAGCACCTTTGATACCTGCGCCAATGCCTCGGCCATTTTCACCAATACTTCATTAGACCCTACTATGGGAACTTTAGATGCATGGTACTGGTCGTTCAGTGATAACACAACTTCCAGTGCTTTCTCGCCCCTGCACAATTTTCCGGCAGCGGGTATTTATGATGTGATGCTGATTGCGTATTCCAGCAACCTGAGTTGTGCTGATACTGCTTTAGGACAGATTGAAATGTTCCCTGTGCCCGAAGCCGACTTTACGGTGCAGAGCGTTTGTCATCTGCTGGATGCGGTTCCTGTAAACCTTTCTACGGGCAGCATTAATACGCACGAGTGGAATTTTGGCGATAATACCGCCATTGATTTTAGTATTGACCCCACGCACTTATATGCAGCAACCGGACAATATGATATTCAGCTATTGGTTACCAGTGTGGGGGGTTGCCGTGATTCGGTTACAGTGCCTGTTTCGGTGTATGAGTTGCCGGTGGCGCAGTTTACGGTTGCGCCTGTGTGCGATGGCTTTCCCGCTTCGTTTCAAAATACAAGCAGCATTGGTTTTCCTGAAAATATTGTAATCTGGGAATGGACGTATGGCGATGGAACGCTTCCCGAAACGGCTGTAAATGCCAACCATGTTTACCCTACTGATGGCGACTGGGATGCCGAGCTGCTGGTGGTTTCGGGGCATGGCTGCCGCGATTCAATGACACAAACGGTTACCATTTATCCTGTGCCGGTTCCTGATTTTTCGTTAGACACGCTGGCGGGTTGCCAGCCGCTGTGCGTTAATTTCCGCGACCTGAGCACCATCAACAGCGGTAACATTGTGCAGTGGGACTGGAACCTGGGCGACCTTACCCTTAGCACTGTGCAAAATCCGCAGCACTGCTATTACAACGATGATAATTTTACTTCCACGCTTATTGATATTTCGCTGGAGGTATTCAGCAACTATGGCTGCAAGAGTGATACGGTGTTTGATGAGGTGATTGAGGTATATCCTATTCCGCTTGCCGAGTTTACGTTTACACCGAATGAAACCTCGCTGCTTAATCCGCAGATTAAGTTTACCGATGCCAGTATTAACCCCGTTGTGTGGCACTGGGATTTTGGCGAGCCGCTGATTGATACCGACACTTCGGATGTACCCAACCCCATTTATGACTACCGCGATTTCGGGAATATGTTTGCCTCGCTTATAGTATGGAACAGCTATGGTTGCAGCGATACGGTTACACACACCGTAATTATTAAACCCGATTTTGTGATGTATGCTCCCGGTGCTTTTACTCCAAATGGTGACGGGCTGAACGATGTTTTTAAACCCGAAGGCTTAGGCGCAGGCACACTGGAATGGTTTGTTTTTGACCGCTGGGGTGCCAAGCTTTTTACGGGCATCGATACCATTACCGGCTGGGACGGTACAGTGCGCAGCACCGGACGCGATGCCCCGCAAGGCGTTTATGTTTACCACATCCGCGCCATTGATTTAACAGGCGATGAGCATGCCATGACGGGTAAGATGGTGCTGGTGAGGAAGCCGGAGGAGTGATTACCTCTTCAACACCCGCTTGTAATACACCTTATCCGGAGTGGTAACGCTGAAGATGTAAACACCCTGCGCTAAGTTTTCAAGCGAAGGAAAATGGATGATAGTAGAAGTGTTTTTGCGGCAAAAGATTTCTTTGTAATAAATCTTGCGGCCATCCACAGCTGTAAGGCGCATTTCGGTGGGCTGGTCCAATGCCGAGTAAAAAACACCCGTTACATCCTCATCAAAAGGGCTGGGATAAACTTTCAATAACTCGTCTTTAGAAAGACTTTCGGGCATCTGGTCAGAAAGAATAAGATTGGCAACAGCGAAATTGGGAATACCATAACCCATCAGCGAATCAGGATTATTATACTGATGGGCGCTTTGCTCAATGGCGTGCAATAACTCCATATTATTAAGCGTTGGGTTGGCCTGCCACAGGCAGGCAGTCATGCCCGCAATGATTGGCCCCGAGAAAGAAGTTCCGTTGCCCGTCATAATTTCACCGGTGCTGGAATTAACAATGGCAGCATCTTTACCCTGCGCCACCACGTTGGGTTTTATGCGTCCGTCAAACGAATACCCTTTTCCGCTGAAGGCTACATACTGCCCGAATTCATCCACAGCGCCAATGGCCAATACGCTGTCGGCATCCGATGGCGCACTGATGCGGAACCAAGGCGAAGTGCCCTCATTACCTGCACTGTTTACCACCGCAATTCCTTTTGAAGCGGCAATATCGGCAGCAATACTAACGGGCGTGGTATTGCCATCCATGTCGGCATAGGTATGATTTTGCGTGGCATCGTTAAAGTCAGTATAGCCCAGCGAAGAGTTGATGACATCCGCTCCTGCGCTATCGGCAAACTCGGCAGCCGAAGCCCAGTTCACTTCTTCAATCAGGTATTCAGTTGCGCCTTCTTCAGAGCGCAACAACAGATAAGAAGCCTTGGGTGCAGTACCAATCAATTGACCGGGAATATTGCCCGCCATGGTGGAAAGCACCATCGTTCCGTGCGTGCTGCCACCGTATACATTCAGGTCGCCATCCACAAAGTCGCGGGTGGCAATAATGCGGTTCTCGTTGCGCAGGCTGTCGAATACGGTAAGAATATCGGCATTGAAAAAACCGGCATCAATAACGGCAATCAAAACGCCTTGTCCACGGAAACCCGCTTCGTGCAAGGGAATTCCACCCAGCATATCAATCTGGTTCAGGCCCATTCCGTAATCGGCATTGCTGATGGAAGGCGAGACAATCTCATTTTTATAAACGTTTTCGTTTTCCAACTCAAACTTGTTGCGCAGGTCAACAACAGGTTGTTGAGCAAGCGCCACCGCATTTACACTCACCACAAAAGGCAACGCATTAATGGCATCAATCTGTGCAGAGTCGCTTGAAAGAATAGTAACCGAATTATGCCACTTACTGCGGTTAAGCACTTGCGCACCGGTGGCAACAACCGCATCCACATACGTTTGGTTTATGGGAATATCATTTTCAACAATTGCAATGTTTTGATTTACTCTCCGCTGAATAGCACGTTGCGAAAGGAATTGCTCGGGCGCACCAATGCTGTAAGGACTTGCGTTCTTATCCGTAAATTTTACCCAATAGCGCGAAGGGGCAATTTGCGCGAAGGAATGAGAAGCAAGAAACAAGAAGCAGGAAGCAAGAAAAAGACGTTTACTCATAACCATGTTCAAGGTAATGGTATTTGTAGGCAGGACCATAATCTTCCGTTAAATCAGACTGATTGGTATCCGGCTGCACATTAATAAAAGAACACTGTTTGTAAACAAGTCCTATATGTTTAGCATAAACTTCTAACGAATAAGTATCTTCTCCAAATACCACATCTCTGTTAATCTGCAAAACAGTAACAGTTGAGTCAAAAGTTATTCCTGTCAGCGTATCGATAAAAGCTTGATGAACATTGTACATTCTGTAGTCAATGTCAAAATCTTCAAGCGTGTTAAAAGCATTGCCGTTCCATTGCTCATCTTCTGTTAATGGAAAAATCAGTTTCACGTAGCGTGAATTTTCTTCTACTTTTTCTGCACGCGCAGCAGTGCGTGTTGCAAACCATACATCGCTTATATCGCTGAAAACAAAATCAAGATTGGTATCGGTTTTAAAACGCTCCAGTCGCTGCGACCAACGGTTTTCGTTGTCAAGGAATTTAGATTCGGTGTATTCTTTCAGCTTGAAAATAAAAGTGTCTTTGCGGTTGAATGCATCATCCGTCCAGATTGAATCAACTCGGTAAGTAATATAATGTCCAACCGAATCAGGGAAATATTCATAACCCATATAAGGCGGAGTTTGCACTTCTTCAGTACACGAAACCATATTAAGTGCCAAAACAGAAAGTAAGAAGAAATTGAAAAGATGCTTCATGTATGCCCGAATTCTGTGCACCAAATTAATGATTATTTGATAAAGCCACCGCCAAGCAAATCATTGCCTTCATAAAACACGGCACTTTGTCCGGGCGCAATGGCGCTTACATTGTTGTAAAACTCCACCTTCAGCAAATCGCCTTCGTGGGTAAGGCTGCTCATCATGCCTTTATCTTTATAGCGGATTTTGGTCAGTGCCTCAAAACCTTCGGGCAGTGAAGCATATTTTATCATGTTCACTTTTTTCACGAGCATCTCACGCTTTTCCAGTTCTTCTTTTTCGCCCAGCACCACGGTGTTGGTTTCAGGAATTATCTCTGTAACATACATCGGATGTCCGAGTGCAATCTCTAATCCCTTGCGCTGCCCGATGGTATAAAAAGGATAGCCTTCGTGCTTGCCCAATACTTTTCCTTCACGATTAACAAAGTTGCCACCTTTCACACGATCTTCCAATCCCGGGTCTTTGCGTTTCAGAAAACCGCGGTAGTCATTATCGGGCACAAAACATATCTCATAGCTCTCGCTTTTCTTTGCCAGTTCAGTATATCCGCTATCCAATGCCAGTTGGCGTATTTCTGATTTATGGTATTTACCCAACGGAAAAATAGTGCGAGCCAGACTTTCCTGACTTAATCCCCAGAGCACATAACTCTGGTCTTTGGTTTCATCCAATCCTTTGGAAACCACATAGCGTCCGTTCTCTTGTCTTACCTGCGCATAATGTCCGGTTGCAATGTATTTGCAACCAAGTTTATCAGCACGTTTCAGTAATGCATCCCATTTGATGTGTGTATTACAAAGCACACAAGGGTTTGGAGTTCTTCCGGCAAGATATTCTTCAACAAAATTGTCAATGATAAAATCACCAAACTCAGCACGGATGTCCAATATATAATGCGGAAAGCCACAATTAACCGCAAGCTGTCGTGCATCATTAATATCATCCAGGCTGCAACATCCTGTAGTGCGTTTGCTTCCGCCAGAAGTAGCATAGTCCCATGTTTTCATGGTAATGCCGATTACTTCGTAGCCTTCATTGTGGAGCATCAGCGCCACAACGGAGCTATCCAGCCCGCCACTCATTGCTACTAAAACTTTTTCTTTTGCCATTTTAATTTACCAACACACCCGCTTTATACATTTCTTTCTTCGCGATACTTCCATCAGGATTGTAATCAATCACTTCACCGTCCAACAAGTCATTCACATACTTTCCTGTTCTTTTCAGCACCTGTCCTTCTAAGTATTCTTCCCATTCATCAGGCTTTCCGTCTTCGCCTTTTATTAGTTTCTTTTTCCACTCGCCTGCCTCATACCATTCGCTAAAAAGTCCGCTCTTTTTTCCGCTGGCATAATTAACACTCGACTTGGGAATATTGTTTTTGTAAAATTCTTCCTTCCTGCCATTCATCATCTGCTCCGAAAACAAATTTCCGTCACGATATTTTTCAATTTTCTCAATCGCACCGGTTGATGTGTAGTAATACCAAATGCCTGCTTTTTTATCTTCCTTGTATTTTCCTTCAACAAAAGGCTTGCCTTCATCCGTGAATACTTTGAAATCACCTTCCAGTTTTCCGTTCAGGTGAAATGCTTCCTCGCGGGGCTTTCCATCTTCATAGTATTTTTTCCATGCACCTTCTTTCACTCCGTTTTTCCAGTTGATTTCTTCAACCAGTTTTCCATTGGCATACCAGGTTTTAAATGTCCCGTCCTGTATTCCTTTTTTATAAAACTCCTCTCCTATCAGCTGCTCCTGGTCGTTATAATAACGCCAAAGACTGTCTTTTTTCTGTTCGGTGTAAAGTCCGGCTGCTTCAATCTTCCCATTCGGATAATAAATATAAGTAGAAGCTGATTTACCATTATTGAAATAATTAGCGGTCATTTTCAATGGCCCGGTTTCGTAGTAATGACGAAATAAACCAATGGGAATATTGTCTTTAAACTCGCCTTCGTATTTCACTTTTCCGTTCTCATGATAAGTTTTCCACAAGCCTTGCTTCAGTCCTTTTTCATCAGTTTTGTTGGGTTGTGCATTTGCGGGAAAAGCAAATGTCAACAGTAACAGCAGAGCGAATATATTTTTAATACTATTCATAATTTAAGCGTGCAAAGATAGAGGTTTAATCGCTCTCAACATTTCACGTTTTCCCGGTGGGCCATGAATACGTTCTACCTGAAAACCTGCTGCCTGTAAATTTCTCCTCACTTGTCCCTTTGCTGAATAGGTAACAAGAATTCCGCCTTGTTCCATTGTATTGTAAAGACTGGTAAAAATTTCAGCCTCCCACAATTCGGGTTGTGCACTGTGAGCAAATGCATCAAAGAAAACAAGGTGATACTTTTGGTCGTGATTCAAAGTCTGAAGTTGGGCATTTATTTTTCTTAACGTAAATTTTGAGGAGATAGTACAAAAGCCGTTCCATTCACATTCGTGCATTTTCAAAAATTCAGATTTGCAATTTTCTACTGCAAGCAATTCAGCATAATTGAGTGAAGTATAAATTTCTCTTTCCAATGGAAACTGCTCAACAGCGGTGTATTCAACATTCACATTATTGTTTTGCATTTCAAGAAAAGCGAGAAAGGCGTTTAATCCTGTTCCAAACCCCATTTCAAAAATTCTTATAGTATCTGTTTGATTATTCTGAAGAAAATAATGCAATCCGCTTTTAATAAATACATGCTGCGATTCCTGAATGGCTCCATGCTTAGAATGATAATCGGCATTAAACTTTTCAGAAAAGACTGAATGAGAACCGTCTGAGGTGGTGATGAGTTTCACGGCTTAGCTGTTCTTATATTTTCCAGAATATCAAACACAGCAGGACAAACCGAGGCGTTCTTCAAAGTTAGTTTGAAAATCTGCTGAACTCTTTTTCTGTCTGTGTGCGGGTATTCGCGACATGCAGTTGGACGGCTATCGTAAACACCGCAATAATTATCATCACCCAAAAACGGACAAGGTGTGAAATTCAATACATAGTCATTGTCTTCGTCAATGTGCAGGTATTGCTCAATAAACTCTGAAGGACGAATGCGAAAATGTTTTGCCAATCGCTCAATATCGCGCTGATAAAAAATAGGACTTGTGGTTTTGCAGCAGTTGGCGCATTGCAAGCAATCAATCTTTTCAAAAGCCTCGTTGTGCAGACGTTGAAAAACCTTGTCCACTTCACTACTGTTTTTCTTTTTCAAAACAGCAAGAAGTTTTGTGTGCTCTTCCAAACGTTTTGATGCGACTTGTTTAAGTTCGGATATTTTTATCATAAATTTGGTGCAAGATATTCAACAAATGGCAAACAACACAGGTCAGGCAATTTCAATGGCACTTGCATTATTTATTGCAATGCTTGGATTTTGCTGCGCAATTATAGGTTTATCCGGTGCCTTATCCGGTGATGAGATGGATAACTGGATTCGCGGTGTATTGTGGGTTTTAGCTATTTCAGGCGGAATGATGGTTTATGGAGGAGTTACCATGTTTTTCGGATCGAAGAAAAAAATTGAGGACACTACACGCGATGAAAAGGAACTGGCAGAAGCAGTAAAAAAACCTGTAAACATTGATGATGCCATACAATCAGTTCGCGAACAAGCTGCAAAACCTTTTCCCGATAAAAATACGCTTCTTGCTCACTGGACTTATTCTGATAAAGAATGGAAAACATTTACAAAAAAGGAATTCAATGTTAGCATACGTGAGGCTTTATTTGTATGGCTTTTGCTTGTAGGAATAGGAACCTGGCTGATGTCTGGATACCGCGAGATGGGGCATCTTGCAGCTTTTATTACATGTTTTAGCACTGGCGCACTGATTACTTTTATACGTTTTATTATTGCATACAATGCTCGTAATGCAAATCCCTCAAAGCCCGGAGATGTTATTATTTCTGCAAAATCAATTCTGATTAACGGAACTTATCACACACTTAATGATGAGCATAAAACACTCTCAAAACTGGAATTATTGGAAGACCAAACTCCGCAACTACTTGAATTTACTGTAATCTGGAACACGCGAAAAGGACAAACCAACGAACAGGTTCGTGTGCCTGTGCCTTCCGATAAATTATCAGAAGCTGTAAAATTAGTGGAGGTTTTTAATAATGATGTGATAGGAAAATACTGAAGTTACAATTCAGTATTAAAATCCGTTTTCAATTCTTCCTGAATCTCTTCTTCATCGTTGCTTTGAGGAACATCAGAAAATTCAACTTCATCAATCATTTCAGATACATGTTCTTCAACAATCGGTGAACCAAATCTAACTATCTGTTGTTTCAACTTGCGGTAATAATCATCCTGCAGCCAGGTGACATAACTCTGTGAAGCTTTGCCCAGACAGCGGGTGTAAACACGCACACGAAAATCAATTTCTTCTTTCAACAATTGAGCAAGTTCGAGTGCGCCTTCAATGTCTGAACTGTTTTCAACACATATTTTTACATGCTGCTCAATGGATTGTTCAATCACAATTTTAGGACGCTGCTTTTCGCGCAATGCTTCTTTGTGTGCTTCCTTTATATCAAAATCAATAACCTCGGATTTGCTGAATCTGGCTCTGAGTTCGTCAGGCATTTCATAACGATATTGCAGTTCAATTTCCTCATCGCTGCGCAGGTTTAAGAGGTAAGCTTCCGGATTGCGAAATACGGCAGCCCAATCCACTTCATCTTCCCATAATCCAAAACGGCTAAGGTTATTTCCCAAATCAATAACGGTGAATTCTTTTTTGCCGGGAATAACACGCGAACCGCGCCCTATCATCTGAAAATACAAGGTGAGTGAGCGTGTGGCACGATTCAAAATAATACTCTCAACCGTTGGCTCATCAAAACCTGTAGTGAGAATACTTACTGAGGTTAAAATAGCATCCGGCTTTTCACGAAACCAGTCCAGAATTTTTCTGCGTTCGCTTCCTGTATGTGTGTTATCAAGATGCCTTATATCAAAACCCGCCTGTTTAAACGATTCATATACATATTGCGAAGTATGAATTCCGTTATTAAAAATCAAAGTCTTTTTTCCCAAGCACTGGTCTTTGTATGCCGCAAGCAGCTTATCCTGCATCACGTGTGTATTGTAAAGCCGCTCGGAAGAACTAACGGTATAGTCACCGTTAATACCTATTTTCAAAGAAGTTAAACCTACATGATAACTATACGTTGTTGCCCGCGATAAAAAACCCATGTTAATGAGTGAACCAATAGATTCTCCCACAATAAGTTCGTCATACACTTCGTTCATGGGTAATTTAATATTTGAGCTTAGCGGAGTGGCGGTAACACCGAGCATCACTCCTTTTTCATAGAACTTAAACAGTTTGCGAAACGAGTTGTAGTGTGCCTCATCCACAATCATTAGCCCGATGTTATCAAGGTCAAGAATTTTATCGCGCAAACGATTATTGAGTGTTTCAACCATTGCCACAAAACACATGAAATGATTGGGGACGGGAAGTTCTTTCACCTCACTGTTGATGACCTTATTGACGACACCAAACTCATTCAGCATCTGCGATGTTTGTGCACACAACTCAACACGATGCGTAAGAATTAAAACTTTCTTTCCTGTTTGCTGGATATACCTTCTGGTTATCTCAGAAAAGATAACCGTTTTTCCGCCACCTGTTGGCAGTTGATACAACAGATTATAGCGCTCGGGGTGGTTTTCAAGTTTCTCAAAAATCTTGTCAATAGCCGTTTTCTGGTAAGAGTAAAGCTCTTTGCCAAAGTTGTTATCCTGCCGTTCTATTGTGTTCTGAATATCCAAAGCCTTGTAAAAAAAGGCTGCAAAGATAGCAATAAAGAAGGGTTTGTTGTTTTAAAAATACTTCTACTTCTGAAGACCATTTTTATCTCAAATAAAATGAGACACCGAAAAAATAGATATACTATTTCATCTTAACTATATTAGTAATGGCGCCATCCACCATTTCAATAATGCGGTGGGTGCGATTGGCAAACTCGGGATCGTGGGTTACAATAAGCAATGACTGATTGTACCTTTCTGCAAGCTCATTAAAAATTTCATATACCACTTCACTGTTTTTTTTGTCAAGATTTCCGGTGGGCTCATCGCCCATGATAATCAATGGGTCATTAATTAAAGCACGCGCTATAGCAACACGTTGTTTTTGTCCGCCCGAAAGATGATTGGGCTTTTTCAATGCTTCGCTTTCAATTCCTAAAAGTTTTAGTTTTTCATAGGCTTTATGCTCCACTTCCTTCTCTGAATACTTTTCAAGTTTCAAACCGGGTAACATTACATTTCTGATTACAGAAAACTCGTTAAGCAAATAGTGAAACTGAAAAACAAAACCTATTTTTTCATTACGCACACGTGCTAGTTCTTTCTCAGTTCGGTTGCGCATATTCACACCGTCAATAAAAAGTTCACCTTCATATTCGGTATCCATGGTAGAAAGGATATAGAGTAAGGTTGATTTCCCGCAGCCTGATTTACCCATAACCGTAGCAAACACACCCTTTTCAATAGTGAGATTTACATCTTTCAAGACCTGATTGGTAACAGGGTCGTGAAAATACTTATTTACATTCCGGGCTTCCAGTACAAGTTCACTCATTTATTTGCCTCTGATGATAATTACCGGATCTAATTTACTTGCCTTTTTGGCAGGAAAATAACCTGCAAGGTAGGTTGTTACAACTGAGAAAATGATAGCAATAATATAGAACTTAGGATTGCAATTTATGGCATACGTTTTAATGGTAGGCAAGGCTGCAGTAACAAATGGTATCTGGTCAATAATCATTGAAAAACAAAAACCAAAGAGCAGTCCAAGCAAGCCACCAAGAACACCGATAGTTAATGCAATCAGTATAAAAACATTTTTTACATCACTACCCGAAAAGCCTGTGGCTTTTAGAATTGCGATTGAATCCATTTTCTCATAAATCATCATATTCAGAATATTGTAAATACCAAAACCTGCTACAATAAGTAGTGTGATACCAACAGCATACGAAATGAGCGTGCGCACTGAACTGCCTGTTTCAAACTGTGCATTGGCAGTTTGAATATCAATCGCATTGGTTTCAAAAACGCTTGCATATTCTTTTGCCAATTCCGGAGCCATTTCAAGATCATTCACTTTTATCTGAATATCGGTAATGTAGCTATCTGATTCGCCCAACAATTTTTGTGCAGTTGTGATGGAAGCATAGCTCTGCACTTTATCCAAATCAAGCAATCCCGATTGAAAATAGCCCACTACTTTTAGTTGAACACGTTCTCCTTTTGAAGTGGTAACCTGAATTAAATCACCAATATCGGCAAGCATTTTATCTGCAACGCCTTTACCGAGTATTATGCTGTTAGGTGTATTTTTAAGATCGATGTAATTACCAGTAGTAACATAGTCGCTGAATGAAAATAGCCTGGCTTCGGCATCCACATCTATTCCGTTTATAGAACCTGCAAAATCAATAGAACCAATATTGTAAAAAACCTGGACTGTAATTTTAGGGGAGATACCTGATACGCGCGAATCGCGTTTAAGTGTATTCATAATTTCACGGCTATTGTAAATTTCTGACATTTCGTTTTTAGGCTTTACAGAACTTACAAAATTATGGCAGCCTGCATACTGAGGCAATATATCAACAGGCTGCATTTCTGATGGCTGCACTTCATTATAAAGTCTTACGTGAGGCGAACGTTTTGTAATAAGTCCGTCAAGCAAATCATTTAACCCACCCATAAAGCTGAGCAGTGTTATAAACATGGTTATACCAAATGTTACTCCTACCGCAGCTACTGTTGTTTGCTTAAGGCGGGCAAGCATCAGCGAAAAAGAAACCGTGGCAATGAGCTTAATTTTCATTATTCAGGCTTAACCAATTCGTCTTCTGCGGTAATACCTGAAAGAACTTCAATTTTTTGGTAGTCTTTAAGTCCTGTTCGGATTATTACTTTTTCATCCTCAACTTTCAATACCATCGAATCATTCAGCATAAAATTGCGCGGAATAAGCAGCACATTTTGTTTTTCCTGAATAACCACGCTGGCTTCAAAACTGATATTTGGATACAGTATTTCGGGCTGGGTTATAAAAATGGCTTCCACCAAAAAGGTTTTACTCCGCTCATTCATCAACGGATTTATTTTAGAGATTGACGCTTCAAAGACTTTTCCTTTGTAGCTGTCTAAACGCACAATCACTTTCTGATTTTTTTTAAGTTTCAGTATGTCGTATTCATCTACCTGCATTTCAAGAATAAAGTCACGTGCATCACCAATAATGGCAATTGGAGTTTGCGGACTCGCTATTTCACCTTTTGATTTCAGTACGCTGTAAACAATGCCGTTAATATCACTTTCAACGGAATAATCGTTTTCAAGAACACCAGACAACTGAAGGTTTTTCTTTGACTGTGCCGAAGTAAAATCAAGCTGACGTTTAAGATCATCGTATTTTATCAGAGCAGAGTTATAAGCAGTTTTAGAATTAAAATAAGCCAGTTGTCGTTGCTCCAATTCTGTTTTGCTACCAATCTGTTTCTCCCATAAATTTTTCTGACGGAAATATAACAATGAATCATTCTGCATTTTGTTTTTAGCCAGTTCTCTCAGCATTGCAGCATCGTTCAATTTCCCTTTATTGGCTTCGGCATCTGTATAAGCAGCAGAAAGCTGAGCAAGTTCTTTATTTAACTTCTGCGCCTTACCCGAAATAATAAGAATTACAGAACCTGATTTTACAGAATCTCCTTCAGTAACAAAAACCGAATCTACTATGCCGCTTACCGAAGGAAAAACCTGATACTGATTTTTACTCTTGATAATTCCGGAAGCATAAACCGATTCGGTGATAGAAGAAACTTCAGGTTTGATGGTTTCCTTTTTGCTTTTGCAGGAAACAATAAGAAAAGCAAGAAAGAAAAAAGATAGTTTTTTAAACATAAATAAATGTTTTTGCAAAGAAACGAAATATAACCTAAAAAAAGAGGCAGCCTCTTTGCGAGAACTGCCTCATTACCTAAAGCTATTCTACTTTTAGTAGTTGCACTGGCGACCTTCGGTCTGGCACTCAACAATGGTTACTGTTGCTGCACTGCAACCGGAACCACCACTTATGCCTTCAAATATATAATCATGTTGACCGGCAGGTAAAGGAATATTCATATCATCACCAGGATCCATTGTGCCGTAATTAGTTCCGTCAATCATCATGCGCTGCACGGTACCTAATGAACCATTGGTTACTTTAAACCAACCATATCCTGCCTGCGGACAATTATTATCATCGTCTTCCTGCTTTACGCAAGATGACATTGAGAGTAGTATTAATGCTAAAAAGGAAAGTGTTACTTTTTTCATGGTTTTGATTGTTTTGATTTGTACGCCAAAAATAGCGCAACCCAGATGACAAGAAAGTGACATGCATTAGCTTATCACATGATTAATATCATGCACACATAAACAGTATAAAAACCAGATCTACTGTTTAATCAGTTTTCTGAATTCGGCAGCAGTGCCATCTGAGAGTTTTATAAAATAAATACCTGCCCGAAGCGAAACTGCTGGAATTATTGTTTTTCCATTTGCAATACTTTTAATAACGACCTATCCTGATGAATTTGAAATTTCAAATGCTATTGCCGCTTTTGTTCCTACCGGTTCAATAATTAATTCATTTGAAACGGGATTAGAATAAATATTTAAATCTGAAAATTCGGCATAGAGATATTGCGAAATATTATTTCTCCTTTTTTATTGTAAAATTAATTGTGGTTCCTTTCCCTACTTCAGAGGATAAGTTAATTGTACCGCCAAGCGATTCAACGAATTTTTTTACCGCAGTTAATCCAATCCCTGTCCCTTTATTTCCAAATCGATCTTTAATTCCAAGGTTGGCAAAAAGATTAAATATTTTATTCTGATGCTCTTTTGCAATTCCTCGTCCGTTGTCAGTTACAGTAAAATAGTAATACTCATTATCCTCACTAAAATCAAAGTCAACAAGGATTTCATCTTTATCATTGTATTTAATGCTGTTATTGAAAAGGTTTAATAAAATATGTTCCAACACTACTTTGTTTCCTTTAATTGTCTTTTTACTTTCAGGATAATTGATTTTGAAATCTTCTGATTTGCTTAATAAGGGAATAAGTGATTGCAGTAAATCATTTATTTTAAAAACTTCATTTTTTGTTGCTAATAATCGCTCGCCTCGGTAATAGGAAAGTAAGCCATCTACCATTGTATTTAATTTTTCTGATGATTGATGCAGGTAATCTAAATACTTGATACCATTCTCGTCAAAACTTTCATAATAGTCATTCTTTAACAGCTCTGTAAAAGACATAATATTAATAAGAGGCGATTTTATATCATGCGAAATAACGTAAGCAAAGTTCTCAAGCTCTGAATTTCGGGCTTCAAGTTCTCGCTTTATTTTTTGCAATGCAATATTTGACTTTCTAAGCTCCATTAAAGTAACCACTGTATGAGCCAAAATTTTCAATGAACTTATTTGCGACTGTGATAATTCACGTGGCTTGTGGTCAATCGTACAAAGTGTTCCTAAAGCATGACCTTCAGTGTTAACAAGTGGAACGCCTGTATAGAAAACAACATTAGGATCTCCTACAACTAAAGGGTTGTCTGAAAAACGGACATCTTTATATGCATCGTTTACAACAAATATCTTATCGGGTTCAAGAATAGCATGAGCGCAGAATGCAAGCTCCCGTGGTGTTTCAGTTGCCCCTAGTCCATGATGTGATTTAAACCATTGCCTTTGAGGGTCAATTAAACTGATTAGTGAAATTGGTGTATTACAAATTTGTGATGCTAATTGAGTAATTTCATCATAATCCTTCTCCGGAAGTGTATCGAGAATATCATAACTATTAAGAGATTCTATTCGTTGAGACTCGTTTACCGGAAGTTTAGGCTTTAGCATAGATGAAAATTGGTTTTGAAACAAAACGAAGATAACTGCCGTATAGTTACAACTAAGAAAATATGAAAATGGAAAAAATTAACAAAGTAGTATTTATTGATGATGAGGCAACAACTGACTACCATAAATACATTGTCGAAAAAATGCAGTTTGCCGAAGAGGCCTTATTCTTCACACAAGAGGAAGAAGCACTGAAATACCTTCAGAGTATTGAAAATAAATATGATTTTCCTGATTTGATTTTTGTTGACATTAATATGCCTAAAATGAATGGGCATGAATTTGTTTCAGAGGTAATGGACATACCTGTATTTAATCAGCAGAGAACAATAATAGTGCACCTTACCAGTTCTACCAGTATACAAGACATTAAAAAATCGTTAGCTAATGAGGTAGAACGCTATTATCAGAAACCTCTCTCAAAACAGATTATATCCGATATTCTTAAGAAGGATTTAAACATAGATTTTCCTGTGAACTAATCCAGATTTATAGCAGGCTAATCAGAAAACTGCGAACAAAAATTATTCTTTAGCCACACTCTCCAACCGGGCAGTATAACCATCTTTAACACTTAGCACCATGTTAAAGTAGCCCCAAACCCATTCATTAGCTTCATCGGTTTGCAAATCGCTAATCCACCATTTAAGTGCGGAAGTATTTGTTACCTTATCTGTTTTCAGTTGAAGCGGAAAAGATTTTCCGTTGGGCAGCATAACCGGAATAATGGTATCCGTAAAATTAAACTGAGTAGTTTCTTTGGGCAAACCTTCCATGCGTTTAATTCCATTTGGGCGAAACTTTCCTTTTACAATTTCATTCAATTTTAAATAGCTATTTGTTTCTGAAGTTTTGAAAATAAACGGAACAGCTATGGTTCCAACCCGCGGAGGAAAAGTCCAGTGAATAAAGCGATTGCTGCTTTCCTTAAAAAATCCAATCATCCAGTCTTTATTAAAATTACCTCCTGCTTTTTCTTTTTCGGTAAGGAGAAGCCACCACAGCCATTCATAAGGGTGAATTTCGGGATGGCATGAGTGATTGCAATCCAGCACAAAAATGCCATACATACCCATGGTAGGTTTCATGTCAAAAAAATTGGGATGCTGGTCAAGATTGCAGCCGTGCATGCAGGGATAGAAGAGCACATTCAGCGAATCGCGCATCCGTTTTGGCGGAGTAAGTTCGCAATGCATTTCATACGCATCAGCAGTTTCGGCAGTTGGGGCAATATAAGGCGGTATTGTTATATCGGTATTGTCAGCGCGTTTGAATTGTCTTCGCTTGCTTTGTGCAATGCTGCCATCATAAACCAAACTAAGATATGCAGGCAAATGAGGAGTAAGATTGAAATTTATATCATGTTCTGTAAGTTGATCTTTCTTACCAGGAAGTGAAACTCCGTGTCTGTTTGTACCTACAAATTTATGCCTCTTGCGGTCTACAGCCTTCCAGTAAAAACCCAAACTGCGAACAATCCAGCCACCAATAATACCACCCTGATGAGTAGTATAAGGAGTTGGGGTTCTTTTATCGCGCTCATCTACATTTACAAGGTCAATAATCTTTTCGTTGAGCAAGCTATTGTTTGAAACAGAATCGTTGCTTATTCTAAGTTCCAAAAAACTATCAGGCACCTTTGCCACAACTTTAGCGGTATCTGGATTAATTCTGTTGCTTCCATCAGCATAATAAAAGCAGAAAAACAAAACTGTAAACAATAGAATTATATGGCGCATAAATAATTTTTTCTGTGCTTGCTATTTTACTTTTCGCATTATGTTTTTATCTAAAACCGGACTGTTTACAATAAACAGACTTATCCAAACAGCAACACTGAAATAAAGAGTCATCCAGATCATTGCATATTGCCATACTTCAAATGTCCTTATTTCTGTCCATTGAGTGGCAACTTCAATTAAGCCCTGACCAAAAGATGAATACGTTTTACGCATTGCTTCATCATGAATCCAGTGGTTGACATAGTTAGGTACATCCACAAAAACCATGTAGCAAACATACAGAAGACCAACAATAATTCCGGCAGTTAAAAACTTCTTTTGTTGGTTTATATAATGAGGTCTAACCTTTATAAATCCGATTATAGTAATAGTTGCTGCAACAGCCCAAAGAGATTCTTCAACGGAGGAACCAATGTAATTGGTGGTAGTGCATGCATACCAGGAGAAGCACTCAGCAATAATAATTATCGGCACTATTATTTTTGAAGTAGTCAGGGCAAATCTGTTGTTGGTTCCCTTGCCGGCTTCAAATAAAATCAGAGCCCATTGTGCTGCAAAACTTAACTCAGCAATTGTGGCAACCGAGCGACCAATTACAATTGATGAAATCCAGGAATCAACCATAACAATGCGCATTAAATCTTCTCGCGGAAGAACGGACCGAAATCCACAACCAAAAACATAAATAGCAGCCAATATAAAATGCCATCTACGAATTCTAATTACTGTTTCAGAATATTCTGTTTGCTTTTTTTTTAAAAGATTATAAGTATAGCCCAATAAAAAAATATTGAACAATGCCAAAAGGTTCATTGCTCCCCACCAAAAGCAAACCGAATCATATTCTGCAATCATATAAATCCGGGTTTAGCTTCTATATTGGGGCTCTTAATTTCTTTCAATGCTATACATACACGGAATAAACTCTTAATAAATCAACACCTTTTGTACATTAACACTACCATCAGAAAACAATGCTCGAACAAAGAACATTCCTTTGCCTTTGATTCGGATACTCGTTTTTCCGTGAGCAGGCAAATAGTTGCTGAGCACTAATTTTCCGGTTACGTCAAATACATCAATTGCTGCATCAACCTGCGACTGACAGGCAATATCAATCCTGCCGTCAGGTGATGGATTAGGGTAAATAGTAACGATATGATTCAATGACACCTCTTTTATATCGGTAATCAATACAGGATAGCATGATGAAGTATCGCTGCAATTATTTTGCGTAACAATTACGGCATAGCTTCCCGATGTTGCCGGGTCAAATGATGCTGAAGTAAAACCATCAAGCGGATCATAGTTATTATTACAATCTACCCATTGATAGGCTGCACCGCTTAACACCGCCTGCAGCTGATTGCCATTAACTATAACTGATGTATCAGGAAGTTCAACAACTGAAACCAATACTGAATCAATATTGGAGCAGGAAGTTGTCTGGTCAGTTCCGGTTACAGTGTAATAGAGGCTTTCAGTTGGGAAGAAAGCCACTCCATTATCAACATTATTATTCCAGACATAGCTATCTGCCCCACCACCGTTAAGCGTTACCTGATTTCCTGAACAAACGGATGCGACAGAAGCATTTGCTGTCACAGGCGGCAACGGATTAATAACAATGTCCGTTGAATTATCTGTTCCTATTGAAGGGGTTGCCGATGACACTACGCGAATTCTGTAACCTGCACCACTTGGAGTATTAAGCGGAAGAACCACTGTAATGGTTCCAGAAGTTGTTGAAGTAATAAAACCTATATCAACAGGTGATGAAAAATCACCGTTAGCATCAGAAAGCTGTGCGGTAAATGTATTGCCGTTTGAAAAACTGCCTACTGCATTGTAATCCACTGTTGTGGTTTCTCCTGCACAGAACTGAAGTACTGATAAGTCGGCTGTAATAATTTCTATGCAAGGGTCTTCTTCCAAAGTAAGAGTAGTTATGTTATCGGTTAAAGAACCACCGAACTGTTCAACACTTCCTGAAGTTCCATTGCTACCTTCAAGACCTACTGGACTTCCTGATCCACCATTTCCAAGTGTTCCTGCTGCACCTCCACTCAGGTTGGTACCTGAACGATTGACAACCGAATTATCTCCATAAAATCCATAAGCAGAACCACCTGCACCACCACCACCTGCACCACTGTTTCCACCATCACCACCCTTGCCGCCATTTCCGCCTGCACCTGTTCCTACTCCAATTCCGCCAATTCCGCCTGAACCACCAATTGATCCTAAACCTGAAGCACCGCCACTGCCACCGTTTCCTGCGGTGCCAAGAATAATTTCGCAATCAACAAAAGCACAGGTGGACAATAGCATAAAAACTGCTGCACTATTGCCTCCCGACATGCCGCCTGAACCTGCAACCTCAGAAGCAATACCTCCTGAACCGCCACCTCCACCACCTGCACCATAAGAGTCTGTTCCCGAATCGCAGCCGCCTGAACCACCACCGCCACCTCCACCGGTGCCGTTAACACCAAGCCCTCCATCGTTGCCCTCTGTGGGGGCAAAAAACAATCCTACAACATTGGCAGACTGCGTGGCACCGGTTCCTCCGGTACCATGTATGGTTTGTCCGTCATTTCCATTGCTGCCTGCTGAGCACGTTCCGCCTCCCGCACCTCTGTAGCCAAAACTATTGACAACAGAATAGGCTGCATTTGAGCCTGCAATTCCGGGAGTGGCATCAAAATCAGGAAAACCACCGCAATCACTATCCATATAACCTCCGCGACCACCGTTACCTCCTGCTGTTGCCGGGTAACCGGATGTTGTTGCACCGCTTCCTCCACCACCCGAATTACCATCATTGCACGCAGTGTTGAATTCATCAGAATTTCCACCATTACCTCCGACAAGAGCAAGAACAGTAGCATTAGTACCATTAAGACCGGCAAGACCATTTGCTCCTGCACCGCCATGAACAGTTACCCGCTGAAACTTAAGACCGGTGCTGTTGGTAATATGCAACCCGTATGAACTCTTTCCGGGAATGGTAGCATCGGGAGCAAAAATTTCAAAATCAGAGATGACAGTAGGTGTGTTGATAGCATCAGCATTTATGGTATAGTATTCTCCGTTGTATAATCCACCGTAAACGGCTGTTAAACCGCTAACAGCCCATTGCGCATCAAAGCCGCCCCAAAGATTAATGCCATCAGCAAGTTGAATAACTTCGTTGTAAGTGCCTGCCGAAATGCGCACATCCGTATATCCTTCGTCAACAGCTCTGGTAATACCTGCACCGATGGTGGCGCAGGGTGTGCCTTCACTGCCGCAACCGGTATCATTAATTCCATTGGTACCATCAACGTGAATAATGAACGAGCAACTTTGCTGCGCATTTGTTTGAGAGAAAAATGCTAACGAAATAATAACGGTAAAAAGCAGTTGTAGATTTTTTTTCATTTTTATAAGATTGAATTACTAATAATTAGTTGTTGAAGATTATTCTAATTTGCCTTGCGCTTTTGCTGCTTCAATGGTTATCCATTGCATGTTTGGCACACAATAGCAACCGCCTTTATCAAGCGGTACAATATAGTCTAAAATATAACCGGGACGCCCCATGGGGAAACCTGATTTTTTCATAAATTCAGATTTTGCAGCTGAGCCTGTTTTCAGGTTTGCAATACTGTCGTTAGCAGCATCAGGATTGTCAGTTTTAACAGTGCCGGATGAAGCAGGAGAAGAATAACGGTTAGTACCTTTATTGGAGTGCTTTTGCTTGTAGTGACTTCCGGGAGTTGTATTTTTTTGAGCAAACAAATTATGCGTGCAGAAAAGCAGTAGAAACAAAAAAAATGAAGTTGGAAATAACTTTTTAATCTTATTCATGTAAACTTAAAACCCTACAACACAGTGAATCATTAGTTAAATGCAAGAGTAATTAGAACGTTCAAATATACATCTTATACTATTCTGCAAGAAAAAAACTGATACTAAAATTCAAATCATCGATAACTGCTAAATGTATCAAAAACTGTTTTTAAATTACTGCTTCTCTTTCCACTTTTTTTGATGAAAACGGGTGGATAACCAATTTCGGAATCTATTTGCCGGGTGCATTTACCGGGTACCGTTTCATTTGTCCAGACATTCATCCATTCGCCTGCCGGAAAATAAACCTGTCGGGATTTTGCTCCTTTTTCTATTACCGGTGCTACCAGTAAATCTTCACCCAGCATAAACTGGTCTTTGATGGTATAGGTTAAGGTATCATCCGGAAACTCAAGCAACAAAGCTCTTACCACAGGTATGGCATTTTCAGTTGCTTCGATATTAAGTTCTTTAAAATAATCTTTTAATGCCCAATGAAGTTGTCCGAAACGAGAGAAAAAGTTCATCATCGAGTCGCTGGAATATACCTGCATATTGCTTTCCGGTTTTAATCCTTCATGGGTTCTGAAAACAGGAGTAAATGCAGCAAATTCAATCCATCGTTTTAATAATTCCTCATCTCTTTTAACTTTAATAAATAAATTATCCAGAGTGGTATAGCCGCCAATATCTGAGTGGTTGAGTGAAATGCCCGAAAGTCCGGAAGTAATAAGAGCGCAAACTGCTGAAGGCAAACCATCGTGTTCACCCCAGTCAACCATTTGGTCACCTGCCCAAAACAATGTTGAATAAGCAGCAGAACCCAATGCACCACTTCTTGTAAAGAAAACAATATCACCATCCCTTCCGGCTTCCTGAATAGCCTCTCTGTTAAGTCTTGCCCAATCAACAGCATATTGATTATGATAATCAAAAGCATCTTCGCCTGAGAATAAAACGGCATCCAGCGGAAGCCATTCAGCATAATCAGCCATCCAGCCGCTTAAGCCCACATCAATAAGATTATGTTTTATAACCTGTTTCATCCATTGAAAAGCAGCAGGATTAGTAAGGTCAATTAAATAAGCAGGGAAGCCTGCTGTTTTTATAACATAGTCTTCGTGCTTTTTATTTTTTACAAGATAACCTTTTGTGCGGGCCTCTTCAAACAGCCTGCCTTCATTAGCCATAAAAGAATTGATGTAGCCCAACACCCGTATGTTTTGTTTATCCATGCGCTTACAAAAATTTATAAAATCAGGATAAGCAATTGTATCAGCTTCCCATGTCCACCAGAGTTGCGAACCAAAACGCGTTTTTCTTCTTCCCACCCAGTCTTGTATCCATACAGCAGTTACCGGATTATTATGTTTCAAAGCCTTATCGATAATTTCTTCCACCTTGTTAGCTCCGCCCTGCAAACCCAGCCAGGTTCCAAAAGCCCAGTCCGGCAAGAGCGGCATTTTGCCTGTCAGGGTGGCGGCTTTACTTAACAGTTGTTTAGGATTAGCTGCAGTGATGCTATATATTTTCAAATGATTGCTCCAGCTTTCAATTGAAAACGAATTAGCATTTGTAAAATCATAACTGATATAAGGACTGCCGGTAAAAATAAATGCGTTGTTATTTTCAGTAAAGAAAAAATTAAGCGGGGCATATGAACTAAATTCATTTCCGCTAACACCAAACATTCGTGTAAACCGGCTTACCCGTTTATCACCGCGACCAATACCTTGCTCCTCGGTAAAAACATAAGGTTTTGTGTTTTTAAAATCAAGACAGGAAAACTGTTCACCTAACCCAAAATAATGTTCACCACCGGTATTAAATGTTGCTCGTATAAATGAACGATTACCGGAATAAAGGCAGGTAACACTAATAGTAGAATCGCTGATGCTAATACAGGTATCATTATCAAGTTTTTTACCTGTACACGAAAACTTAAACGAAGCATAATTATTTTTCGTTTTTATTTTCTGATGTCCGACTTTAATACCTGTAACTGAATATTTCTGTTGTGCAAAAGCAGTTGCAGTCAATGCACCTAAAAAGAAACATAAACAGGTAGTTGATAAAAAACGGAGTGCATACATCTGCGCTGAAATTATGTATGCGTAAAAATAGAAAATCTAATGGTGTGTGAATTTATGGATGAATATAAAATCCTGCTTTAATTTCCGACCTCTTTATCCTGAGACGGCTGTGGATTATATTCTATCATTTTAACGGTAAAGCCTGCTGACAAGGCATCATTCATAAGATTATTGCTGGCTGCTGCTGCATTATCGTAGCCAAAATAATATCCCATAAGGGTTACTGTGCCTGCTGACGATTTTTTTTGCAACTCAGCTATCAGTTCGCTCTTCAGCGGCCAGCTGCCGTCATTACGTTTTTCAATTTTAAAAACATTTGAAATGAAAATAAGAGGATTTTCATCCACTTTTGTTTTGTTACTTATATAGGCATAACAATAAACATGCGATTGACTGAGGCGATCTGTTGCAGCGGGTATTTTTCCTTCAGGGTATTTAAGAAATAGGTCACCGGGCAATTGTTGTTTTTGTATTACTACACCTTTGTTGGCAGTTGTTTGACCTGTTGACTGACCGCTGACATTATCGGCAACAAACAACTGTACTATAAATGCAATAAGGATAAGGACATCTTTTAGTTTCATATTTATATACAAAGGTATTTCAAGTATTGTTTTGTTTTTAAAACAACTTGACTTACCCTAATTATACTTCACCGTATTAATTCTTGAATTATAGCTTTTGCTGCTTATTTCAACAAGGCACAAACCGTTACTAAAAATGAGAAATATCCAATGTGGTTGTATTGCCATATGCGTTGGTTCTTTCCATTACCTTTTGAACCTGCATATTTGTAAATCTAATGAGTTGTAAATTTACAAATTCCCTATACCGGACCTGTTAATTAATCAACAGGTATTATATTGATAGACATTTTGGTTTTGTCTTTAAAATCTTCGGCAACTTCAAACATATCATCATCATCTGATTCACAAAACCAGTTTATTGTTAACTTACCTTGTTTTTGCAAGGGTTCAAACGCTAGAATTAAATCCATCATTGATTTTGATGAAGCGGTGTTAAAATATTCAAATGTAATGTTTACCGTAGTTTGCTCAGAGGGAGCATTTATATACTCTTTAATTTTTTCGAGCAGCGGTTTATAAAATTCAAAAGCATTTTCGGTAAGTGATTTGCCTGAAATATCCAGTACGCCTGTTTTACTGTTAAATCTTACAGAAGGTGTTTTTTTCGGTTTCTATTATTGTCAGCATAGCTTATTTTATCCGTTTGGGGTAATTACGCTTCTGATAAAGATTAGTTACTGCAACGGTAAAGTTATGCTTAACAGATGTACTGCCTTTTAACTGAAGAGCCGATTGTTTTCAAATGTATTGTTATGAAATCAATTGACAATTAAGTTATCCCCTGTTAACTTATATTTTGAATCTGCATAGGCATACCCTGTTTAACCCTTAACGTTAACGTAGGATCCATTTCGGGTTCTGATTCACCAATGAAACTAAAATCAAATTGCTGAATTACTTTGGTAAGAATAATGTCGGCTTCCAATAAGGCAAAATTGTTTCCGATGCACATTCTGGGTCCGGCAGCAAATGGGAAATAGGCAAACTTATCCATTTGCTTTACTTCTTCTGTTTCCCAGCGTTCAGGGTCAAATACATCCGGGTTTTTCCAATAAGCAGGATTGCGGTGAACAATGTAAGGTGATATAAGAACGGATGTGTCTTTCGTAATAAGGTAGTCGCCCACCATGTTGTCCTCTGTTGCTCTGCGCCCTATTACCCAAACGGGTGGATACAACCGCATGCATTCATTGATACAGGCCTTTGTATATTTTAGTTGATGTATATGCTGAAAGGTTAGCTCACCTTCACCAACCACATCTTTTACTTCCTTCTTTAATTTCTGATACACTTCAGGATGTTTGGCAAGCAGATAAAAAGTCCATGTTAAAGCGGTGGCGGTGGTTTCGTGTCCTGCTAAAAAAATGGTCATCAATTCATCGCGCAATAACTTATCGGGCATGGCCTCACCATTGTCCTCATATCTCGACTCCATGAGCATATCCAGTAAATCGCCTTTTTGATGCCCCGTTTTTCTTCTGTCGCTTATGAGCTTATAAATAAGTGCATCTAAAACTTTTCGTTTATTTTTAAACTCGGTATTAGCCGGAGTAGGCACCCACAAGGGAAAGTTAATCCCCCTCAAAACCCTTTCTTCAAGGGCTTTCAGCAGATACGTTAATGAAACACCTACTGATTTTGCTTCGGTTTTAAAGTCTGCACTCAGCATTGTTTTAGCAATAATCTGAAGAGTAATTTTCATCATTTCAGGTGCAAAATCAATTTTGCCGCCTTGCTGTGCCTCCACCTTCCATTCCTTTATCATTTCATTGGTGCAGCCCAGCATTTCATCAAACAGGTTATTGATATGCTGCTTGTGAAATGAAGGTTGTATCATTTTCCGCTGACGTTTCCATAATTGTCCTTCACTTGTAACCAGTCCTTCGCCCAGCAACAGTTTCAGATGAACGTACATCAGATTTTTATGTAGTATTTCTGATTGGTTTGAAGCACATCCCGGATTAATTTAGGGTCTGATATATGCACAACATGCAGATGCAGGAATTTCAAATGAACACTGTCGGGATTGGTTTTATCCAGGTTAATTAAAAACTGCAACGGATTTTTTCGCATGGCATTGCCAGCGCCAAAAAAGGTATTGCCTTTGAATTTTTGAATTTCTTTACCTTTCATTGTTCTGTTCTTTAAATGCGTTGAGTGTGTCAAAGGTAATTTTTATGAAGATCCTGAGCGTTGCACTTCAGATGAACGGTTTACCTCAGGCTGACAATGCCGCTTATTAGTAGATTTATCTTTTATAAAATTTATCCCCCGGCTGACCTCCATTGCAAATGCCGGTCAGCCTACCTGCCATTTAGCAAAAAGTCTAAAGGAACATTCCGCTGAGCGGAGAGTTTATCGGTTATTAATTAATGTCTTAAAAGGAGTTGAGGAGGTAAAATCGTTTTGATATCCATCCTTACACCGTGTTGAAGCAAAACAGTTGTTTCTATTAAACACGGTGTAACGTGTTGAGGCAAAACAGTTGTTTCTATTGAACACGGTGTAACGTGTTTAGGAAAAACAGTTGTTTCAGTTAAACACGGTGTAACATGTTGAAGCAAAACAGTTGTTTCAATTGAACATGATGCAACGTGTTGAGAAAAAACAGTTGTTTTTATTAAACACTGTGTAACGTGTTGAGGCAAAACAGTTGTTTCAGTTAAACACGTTGTAACGTGTTGAGGCAAACCACTTGTTTTGGTTAAACACGACACAAGGAGGTGAACCAAAACAGCTGCACAAGTAGCAAAGGCGAAAACATGTGTGAGTAAATACATTAGCTTAACCGTTGGGTACTGCAAATATAAAGAGGAAATAAGTTAAAAAGCAAGGCCTTATTTATAGCCTGTATAAAAACAAAAAGCTCGCCAAGGCGAGGGGAGCTTTTATCTTAAACTGTTAGTAGGTTACTTAACAACCTTAGCTTTCAGAGAATCAAACTCCTCCTTACTTAGCTCTATAGGCTTTAGCGTATCCAGTTCAGCCTGGCTTGCATGTATCCATACCCCCGTAGCCTCAAACACCAGCGCAATTTCGGGTTCGGTAATTTTATCAATCTCTTCTTGTGCCAAGCCTTCATCTGAGGCATAGTGTTGCAGGTCGGCAACCGAAGTGGTATCAAAGGTGGCGGTGCCTTTAAAGATAGCAGTTTTGCCATCGCAGTCTTTAGGAACAAAGAAACTGTAGTCTTTAAAGGTAACGCGCATTTCTTCGTTGTTGCCCATGTCAATGGTCGTCCAGCAGCCTTTCTTTTTGCACACGGCATTTATAGTGCCTTTTACTACTACATCGGTGGCTTTTCCTTCCAGTGCCAGTGCATTTAGTTGCGCAGCAGGAATCGCACTGTCAATTTTAAATTCTTGACCGTAATAGCCGTAGGTTTCGGTGATTTCCTTTTTACCATTTCCGCAGGAGTAAATGGCTAACGAAGCCGCGAATAAGAAGAGTAGTTTTTTCATGTTGTTTTTGTTTTTGCCACAGATTACACTGATTTACACTGATTAGTCTGTGTAATCTGTGGCAACTATTTAGTTTGTATTAGTTGCCAATTTGCTTTTTCTAAATCCATACAAGAAGTAAATCACCACGCCAATCACCAGCCAGATGCTAAACCAAATCCAGTTGCTCAGCGCCATGCCCGTAAGCAGATAGCAGCACGATACCACACCCAGCACCGGTATCAGTGAGAAGTTTTTAAGGAAAGAGAACACCGCCATCAACACACACACGATAAAGAATATAATCATGGGAACGTTGGTAGCTGCCGTTTCGCTGTTGATGATAAAGGTATTGCTCACAAACTCAGGATTGAAAATCAGCAACGATGCTGCTGCCACCACTACCATTGCCGGGAAAATAAACTTGCTGTTCACATACGGCAGTTTGAATTTGCCGCCTTCTCCCGGTTGTTTGGGAGGAAGCATCAGCACACCGCCACACACCAATACAAAGGCAAACAAAGTACCTATGCTGGTGAAGTCAAGCACAAATTTTTCGTCAGTAAAGAACAAGGGAATACCAACTACCAATCCTGTTACAATCGTTGCAAAGCCGGGTGTTTTATATTTCGGGTGGATGCTGGCAAAACGTTTAGGCATCAAACCATCGCGGCTCATGCTCATCCATATCCTCGGCTGCCCCATCTGGAAAACCAAGAGTACGCTGGTCATCGCCACCACCGCCACTACCGATACAATGTACAGCATCCATTTTACCTCACGGATTTTAAAAACCTCGGCCAGCGGGTCGCTCACCCCTAATTGCTGATAGCTTACCATGCCTGTCAAAACCAGCGCCAGTGCTATGTAAACAACGGTGCAGATAATCAGGGAGTAAATCATGCCTTTGGGCAAATCGCGTTGCGGGTCTTTGCTTTCTTCTGCTAATGTGGAGACGGCATCAAAACCAATGAAGGCAAAGAATACGGCAGCTACACCGCCCATCACACCTGTAAAACCGTTGGGCATAAAAGGCGACCAGTTGTCAATGTCCACATAAAAAACGCCTACAACAATTACCAAAACTATAACTGCCAGTTTCAGCATCACCATAAAATTACTGGCGTTGCGCGTTTCTTTTACGCCTACATAAACCAATGCTGTTATCAGCATATTGATTATAACAGCGGGTAAATCAAAGATAATCCGCAGGCTGCCAACCTTAGGTGCAGTTATCCAGGCCAGCATACCTTCACTGGAAATATTCTGGTCATACATATTGTGTGCCGAGCGGTAATTAGTAGTCAGCCACTCTGGAAGATGCAGCCCCACTCCTTCTAACAGGTTGGTGAAATAACCGCTCCACGAAAACGCTACATAAATATTTCCGATTGAATATTCCATTAGTAAAGCCCACCCGATTATCCAGGCGAATAACTCACCAAACGATACATAAGCATAGGTATATGCGCTGCCCGAAGCAGGAACACGCGAAGCAAACTCGGCATAGCACAGCGCAGTGAAACCACAGGCAACGGCACAAATAATAAAAAGAATTACAACACCCGGTCCGCCTTTAAAACAAGCTTCTCCCATGCTGCTGAAGCTGCCCGCACCTATGATAGCGGCAATACCAAAAAAGGTAAGGTCGCGGGTGGTAAGTACTTTGTGCAGTGAATGTGTTTCTGCCTGTTCGGGGTCATTCTCTAATGCCTGTTGAACAGGTTTTTTCCTGAAAAGCTGGTTTAGCAAAATTGGAAGGTTTTAAGCATTGTCTTCATTCATCGGTATCTTCACTTTCAGTACAAAGTACGAAACCGAATCATCTACTCTTGCGAAATGATATTGCAGCGGGTGCCCTGATTTTTTCTTCATGTCCACCAGACCCAAACCCGCGCCACCCTTGTCGCTGAACTTGACAAAAGTTTGTTTCATAATAACGCTGTAAAGGTATTTCACCTCATCATCTTCAAGGCTGTTGATCTTTACCAGCTTGTCTTTCAAATAATGTATTTCGTTGTTGTTCACCAGATTTCCGATGGATACATAAAAGTCATTATCCGCCTTGCTTAAAACAAAAAGCGGCTTTTGCTGATATAATTCTGTGTGGTCAAGAAACGAGTGAATTTGCAGGTTTTGTAAACTCTCAATGGCAATGTTTACAATCTTGCGCTTGATAATTTTGCTGGTTTTATACTTATCAATCAGCGTTTCAATCTCGGGCAGAATGAGCAGGATATCACTTTTGGCAATAAGTCCCTCTCTGCTCAGCAGAATCTCATCGCCATCCATAAGACCGTTTAAAAATGCCCTTTCGTTCCCCATATTTAACCTTCGCTGCCTTTGCTAAAATCAATCATCAAACTTTGCGAATTTAAAAATACTTTATTAATGTTATTATCATTAGCGTTTTGATGTTACAAATATAAGTTCTTTGAAAGTATTGTTATTATTGAGTTTCAGCGATTTTATTGCCTGCAACGATTTGAATTTATGAGTTGAAAATATTTTTTATTTTCTTGATAAATAAGTAATTATGAATCAAGGT
>CANKAM010000009.1 GCA_947479755.1 Bacteroidota bacterium | reverse complement strand
CCTTATGCAAAACTTTTCAATGGCAGAGGTAGTTATCAGAAATATCCGATAGCTACTGAAAACAGTTTTGAAACAATGGGTATGAATGAATTTCTTGCCAGCAGTTACGTTGCTTTATTTCATAAACACGATTTCGGAAGCTTGTTGTTGCGCTATAAAAAATTTCGTCCGAATATTGTTTTGCTTAACAACATTGGGTTCGGTTTTTTAAGTAATCCGGAAAATCATTTTAACCGCTCCGCACGTTCATTTGAGAAAGGGTATTTTGAAACAGGTCTTGCAATAAATAATATTCTGCGGGTTAATCTTTTGGGTTTGGGAGCTAGTGTTCATTATCGCTATGGCGGTTATCAAAGAGAAGAAGTCATCGACAATTTTGCATTCAAATTGACGATGACTCTTGCTTTGACGAATTGATGATTTATTTTTTAGTTAGTAAATCATCTTCTTCCAAATAACTGTTAATCACTTTCACTAATAAATCGTTCAGGTATTCAACATCGTATTTTCCAATGGTGGGTTCAAGATGAGAATTTCCAATTCCACTATGGTCAGTCAGGAAAATATATGTTCCGCCTGAAGAAACTGAAAGAAAGCGCATCAGGAATTCTGTGTTTTTGTCCACACCGCTTGATGCAACAGGTATTACACGAATTCCTTTTGCCGCAGCAATTTTTGTCACTTCCTGAATCTTTTTGATGTTTTCATCATTCAGGTGTGGTGGTGCATCCAGAACAAAAAACATCAATCGTGCAGCAGCACTTGAACTCCATTCATGATTTTTTATAGCATCTTCAAAACCTTCTTCTACTGCTTCTTCATAATCACCGCCACCGCCAGCACTTTGCTCATTTAATTGTGACAATGCAACGCTCATATTTTCAGTAAACGGGAATGAACGCACTACATAATCATCTCCTTTATCGCGGTAAACATTGTTGCTCACACGCACGGTAAGCATTTGCTGTTGCGCACGTTTCACGCGTGAAATAAGATCATTCAGTTCTTCGCTGATGTATTCCATTTCGTCACCCATTGAGCCGGTGGCATCAATCATAAACATAATATCAATAACCTTTGAAGGTTTTGCTGCACCTGCAAAATCCAGTTCAATTGTTTTAGCAGAAGTTCTGGCAATTGTATGCGAAACAAAATTTGTTTTGTCGCCAACTTCTACTTCAAAAACAGTTTCACCTTTTTCAAACATATTGGCAAATAAAAACGCTTCACCTTTATTGTCGGTATGTGTTTGCCAAACTATTTTTCCGCTTCGGTCTTTTAGTTTTACAGGAACATCCTGTGCAATTTCTTTTCCGTTTTTCACTTTCACTACATAACGTTCTTCAGGATTAAATTCCCAGGTTTCTTTCATCTTACTCCAGTCACTTTTTTTCAATACATCACTGAAAAAATCCCAGTTACGGTTGTCGCACCAGTTCCCGGCTGTCAGTTTTCCGGCAGAAGAATATTTTTCAGGCTCCGCCATCAGTTTGGCTTTTGATTCCCGTTCGGCTTTTGATGATTCTATTGCAATTGATTTTATCTCCCGGCTTCCTCTTGCAACATATTCTTTTGAAGATGATGCTTCTGAAATATGCATTGCAGGTGCCA
This sequence comes from Bacteroidota bacterium, assembly GCA_947479755.1. Lineage (GTDB taxonomy): Bacteria > Bacteroidota > Bacteroidia > SXHM01 > SXHM01 > SXHM01. Next base: position 102,043 of record CANKAM010000009.1, on the reverse strand, counting down.
TGTCATAAGCTCTGGTTTCAACATCTGCTGAGGCTTTTCCGGATGCAGACTTACTTCCAAGGGAAAAGAAACCCACCACTTCATCAGCAAATGATTTATCGCTTTCAACTTCAACTATAGGTGCCGATTCCTCTTTGGTAATTGTTACTTCTGATAATTTTTCAGTTGTTGCTTCTAGCAAAAAATCTTCAACAACGGTCTCGCCATTTTTTATTTCAACTCCTGAGCGGATTGATGTTTTATATCCCACATACTTTACTTTTATGTCATAAATTCCTGCTGCAATTTCCTTAACGGAATAATTTCCTTTACTGTCGGTAGTTGTTCCGGTTATTAAAATACCTTTTTGTACTAAAGTTATGTTTGCAAATGCAATGGCATTGCCCGTTGTTTTATCTTTCACGTTTCCTGAAAGTGTTGTGGTTTCAATAAAACCTAATCCCATGCCGAGTGCGGCAATTACCGGAATAATTAAGAAGAGCAGAGTTTTCATTTTTAGATATTTTTTGAGGTTTGACAAATGCTTTAATTTGTCTGATTGATGCATCCGAAAACATAATTCCATAAAATCGCGAAAAAATCATTTATTATTGTCGTCTGAAAATGAAAAATATTATCATCATTCCTGCGCGTTATGCATCTACCCGTTTTCCGGGAAAGCCACTTGCCGATATTGGTGGAATGACAATGATTCAAAGGGTATATGAGCAGGCTGTAAAATCCGGTGTTGCTGAAAAAGTTCTTGTTGCCACAGATGATATGAGGATATTTTCGCATGTTAAAGATTTTCTTGGAGAGGTTGTGATGACTTCAGCAGAGCACAAAAGCGGAACAGACAGATGTTTTGAGGCATTGGAGAAAACAGGAGAAAAATATGATGTGGTAATTAATCTGCAGGGCGATGAACCTTTTGTTCAGCCTGAACAATTGCATAAACTAACTGAAAGTTTTTCTGATTCAAGTTGTAAGATTGCAACACTTATAAAAAAGATTAAAAACGAAGATGACATTGAAAACCCAAATGTGGTGAAGCTTGTTAAAGACATAAATAATTATGCCTTGTACTTCAGCCGAAGCACAATTCCTTTTAATCGCGAAAATGAAAATATCCCTACATACTTCAAACATCTTGGCTTGTATGCTTATCGCGCTGAAACACTGAAAGAGATTACCTCGCTCCAACCTTCTTCGCTTGAAATTGCTGAATCACTGGAACAATTGCGTTGGCTTGAAAACGGATATAAAATCAAAGTAGCTGAAACTGAACTGGAAAGCATAGCGATTGACACACCACTTGACCTGAAACGTGCTGAAGCGCTTTATTTTTCGCGCTAAATTTTTACTTTTGTACTTAAATGAACCAAACAGGAAAATATATTTCTGAACTTTTGCTTGAACACGATTGCGTGGTTGTTCCGGGACTTGGTGGCTTTGTGGCTAATTATGCTCCTGCAGAAATTAATTTTTCCCGACATATTGTTTTTCCGCCTTACAAGAAAATAGTATTTAACAGGAAACTCAAGAACAACGATGGCTTGCTGGCTGAGTACATTTCAGCAGTTGAACAAAAAACGTTTAGCGAAGCAATAATTTTCCTGAATAATTTTTCGGATAATGTGATTAAACGTCTTGAAAAAGGAGAAATAATATTGATTGAAAGTGTTGGCACGCTTGCGATGGGTGCTGAGAATAATATCTCGTTTGAGCCTAATACAAGTACTAATTTACTTACTTCTTCTTTCGGGCTCGAAAGTATTCAGGCATTGCCCGTTAACCGTGAAGAGAAGCGAGTTAAAGAAACTGTTTTTGAAAATCGTGGATCAAAACCGGTTGACCGCAAAAGCGTATTTAAAAGAGTTGCTCCTTATGTTGCAGTTCCATTGCTTGTTTTATTACTGTGGTTGCCTTTTGCAACGGGTGTTATAAAAGAAGAGAAAATCAACTTTTCACGTATCAACCCTTTTTACAATGCACCTGCACCGGTTTATAGTCCCGCAGATTTTTTTGAACCCTATGCTGCACCAGCACAATATGCTTCTCTGTTCGATTATGAAGCTGAAGGGAAAGCCGTGAAATATTCTTTTGTTGAAAATAACACGGTTACAGATAGCCTTGCAGCAGGGGTGATTGTGAGTTTAGGTGAAGAAATGGTTGAAGACACTTCCGTTCCTGAAATAGCAGCAGTTGCTATTGTAAGAGCAAACAGATACCACATCATAGGTGGTGCTTTTAAGTATAGTGACCTGGCAGAATTATTAGTTGCCGATTTGCGCAAAAAAGGTTTTGGGGCATACATACTTGACGAACCAAACGAAAATTTACAAAAAGTAAGTTACGAAGGATTTCCTACCAAAAATGAAGCTCTTCAAAAGCTAAGTGAAATTCAGAATGAAAACCCGGATGCATGGGTTTACAGGAAAGACTGATTACTTTTCTTTCTTCTCTCTCGAACCTTTGTAGAGTTTAGCTGCAACAAAAAGGAGCAGCCCGAAAATAAGCAGTCCGCCCAAGCCCCAAAGGAAACCAAATTCATCTCGAAGAATTATTATAAATACGATTGCAAACAGCAATACTGTTGCAATTTCGTTGAAGAGACGAAGGATAAAAGATGAAAAGTTGACCTCATCATTTTGCAATTGATTGTAAATTTTTTGGCAATACAAATGATATAAGACCAATGAGAAAACAAAAGCAAGTTTTAACTGCATGAATGCTTGTGTAATTAATCCGAACTTAGAAAATAGCAACCAGCCACCTGTAATCAAAACAAAAATCATAGAGGGCCAAGTGATGATATACCACAGGCGCGTTTCCATTGTTTTATATTGAGTTTGAAGAATGTCTTTTGCTGGTTGTTCTTTTTTCTCTGCTTCGGTGTGGTAAATAAAAAGCCTTACGATATAAAACAAACCCGAAAACCAGGTTACCACAAAAATGATGTGAAGCGCTTTTATTATTTGCAAGGTTTGTATTTCCATTTATTCTTTAGTCCAGATTCTGGTGTTTAGTCCAAGTTCTTCAGCAATATCAAACAGATTTTTTATAAGCAAATAATGTTTTTCAATTGTTTCGTAATCGTCAATATTTCCAAACAGATTGGGTGCAAAAAAATCTTCGGTTGATGAAACTCCTATGTATAGGCTTCCTTTGCGGAAAGCAAGGTACATGTCATTAGAGAACTTATTTTTCAATGCAGTAATTTTCTGCATCAGCGAAGGAGAAAGAATGTAACGTGCCTCTTGCTGGTCGCTGGAAAAAACCGCAAACAGTTTTTCAAATTCCACATCCTCCATGTAAACAAGTTTTGTTTCTTTTCTCACCAAACCTTCGGTTTTTTTGTTCAGGATCTCGCCAAGATACGACCCAAAAAATTCTCTTGAAATATCAGGAACAACAAACGTTTCACCCAAAAAATTCTTATTGAAATCCGCTTTATAAAAAATGCCTTTAAACAAATCAGTATAAGATGTTTCTGACTTACCGTTGCTGCGTCTTTCTTCTCTTTGTATTACATGCAACTGCGAAAATTCAAAAGCAGTTTTATCGCTTTTCCCATTAAAATAATCTGAGCCTTTGTAATCCCATATTGTTTGAGCAGGAAAGAGAGAGCTTTCTTCAAACACAGTTTGTTCAATGAATTTATCTGTGATGTATTCAGCGCTTGGATTTGCATATTTTACAATCTCAGGAAGCATAGCATTTTTATATTTCGTAGAAAAATTAGCTTCAACTTTTTCCAGTAACTTGAAAGGAAGCATCAAAAAAGCCATGGTGAGGATGGTGCCTCCCCATTTTGTAAAAAAGGCAAAACCGAATTCTTTACCCAAAAAATTGGTGCCGATAAACCAACTGCCAACTAACACAATTGCCCAAAATACAAGCGCAACAATTGTTACACTTTGCTCAATTTTAAAGAGCCCCGGATATTTCGGAACTAAATCTTCCTTTATTCTGTTTCGTGCATGACCGACAATGATGATGCTTAAAACGAGCAGAAAGAATCCTTTAAAAAAATATTCAATTGCAGGGACTCCGAATTCATGAAACGGAAACATGTTAAGGAAGCCGAGAATAAGGCTGGTAATAGATATGAAAAAAATCACAATGTAAAGTCGGCAGAAAAATCCGGCAATAATAGCTCCGAGTTTTTTTCTGTTGAAAGAAATTGCTTTTTGTCGCAGATGCGTATCGTAAAACTGGCGGAATGATATTTCTGTGTTCATAGGCTTACCTTATAAACTCAAAGGAAAGAAAATTTAATGATATTGGGTTATCTTTTTCCAGTGATTGAATTTTCTGTCTAATGGTTTTGAGTTTATCGACTTCATAACCCATTTGGTTTTTGGAGCATTCAGTTGATAAGCGATACTGTCATTTTCAGTTGTAATTGCTAATTCAGAAAGATTGACTTTGCTGTTTTTTAAAATCATATCGTCAATTAACTTTTCTGGAGCATCGGTTTTTTCGGTTATAAAAAGTAATCCGATTTTTCCTTCGCTGTAAACAATTACAGATAAGTTGTTATTGTAAGGTTTAAAAAATTTCCAATTTTCCTTTTCAATAATTGCCTTGTATTGTGGCGGAATATGAACGGGCTGATTTGCGCAGGCGAAATTTTTATAGACTCCCGTGTTATTCCATTTGTGCATTTTTCCTTTGTCGCACAAGTAAAAGCAACTGTCAAGTGATTGGACATTATCATTCAAAAACAAAACCGTAGGATGCGCCACTATCTGTGAAATTTTTGCAGGCTGTACGCCACCTGCACTCAACAAATAATTTTTTCCACCACTATAAATTTCCGGTGATGATTTTACTCCGTGGCCCAATGAGATAAAACATTCTTCTTTGTTTAAAAGCATTTTTGCGAGTTCATTATTTGGCCTGTAATTACTGATGAGCGCCATGAAAGCAAAATGTTTCAGCTTTTCACCTTGTGCCACTTTATTTTCAGGATTTAATGAGAGCCAAATTTTCAGCATTCCTGTCAGCGGATCTTCATCAAATGTTTTTACTTTCTCTCTTTCCAGCCTTCTGCGGAAAGGCGGATATCTGCGCAAATCAAGCGCAGAGTATGAATATTCAATTACCATACGTGTCAGCAATTTATCACATTGCTTTTTAATTTCATCTGATTTTGCAAATGTGAAAAGTGTGAGTAAAGGACTGAGTGTATAGCCGGAATATGGTTGTGCATTAAACTCAAAAAATCCGGAACGGAATTTTTCTTCCAGGTGATTTAGCAACCACTTCTCAAGGCCATTGCGTTTATTATCATAGTGTTTTGATGTGTCCCCATTTTCATGCAGCCATTGATTTTTGAGGTAGCGACAAGTCTCACTCATAAAAATATGGTTCTCGGTTTCGCTCATTATTTTTAACGAACGCGGGGCTTTTAGTTCAGGTTTATTACCGGAATGAATCAGTAAAATAGTTGCCAGATGTTTTTTGGTTTCCGGAAATAATAATTCCGGCTTATCATTAAACATCCAGAGTAAATGACAAAGGGTTGTTTCAGTAAAGTCGTAATCACCATTTGGGTTCAAAGCCCAATCTGTTCCTGATTTCCCCCAAGGTTTTTTCTTACTCAGGATATAATCGTTCACGGCTTTCACATCTCTGCCTTGCAACAATTTTGCAATCATGATGCGGGCTGCGGATACTTTTCCTTCAATGCTCCATTCGGGTAATGATTGGTCAGCCCAATGTGAAATTAAGGTGTGGTCTGAAGTATAATCGTTTGGTGTGTTATATTTTTCAAACGAATAAACTGCAGGCGGAATGGTATCGTAGTTAAACTTGGCAACTAACTTATTCTTCCCGAAATAATAAGTGCCGCAGGAACTGAGTGTAAATGATAGAAGCAGAAAAAGAAAACTTCTGCTCACAAATTACAGCCCGAGTAAACCTTCTTTTAAATCGTCATCTACAGGAGTATCTGAGAGCCAGATACCAAACAATGCTTTTTTGAAATCAAGTCCTGCAATGGTGGTTTGCAATTTCCCGTTTTTAAAAGCTTTTACACCGTCACCAGGCAAATACCACAATTCATAAACATCACCTTCTTTAATTTCTTCTTTATTAAAAGTGCCAACAAAATTGTCGATTTGTGTTTTTAGCGGAGCGGTGTTTCCTTTCATTGATTTTCCGAAACCTTCGCGGATGGCTTCGCTCATTTTTTCGCTGTCAACCATGCCCGAGGTAATTGTAAGTCTTATGGCTGTTGGTTTATCGGCAGTTACAATTTCATTTCCGTTTTTGCTTTTTGCACTAACATATAAGCCGGCAGTGTATAATTTAAAGAAAATTTTAGTCCTGATTCCACCGCCATTTAGAACAAGTTCTGTTGTTTCTTGTTTTAGTTTGGCCGGCAGTGTAACACCGTTTAAAGTTACTTGTGCCGTTGATGTTAGAAAGTGAGAAAGTAAGAAAGTGAGAAGAAGAAAGAATTTAGTTTTCATCTGTTTAAGGGTTTTAGATTTTTTTCAAAGGTATAATTATCCTTTTCTCCAACGCAAATTTTTCTACTTTTGCCTGCCTTTCAAAAAAAACTGATAATTTTCAATAGCTTATTAATCAAACGTATAATATGAATATCCAACTTACCGAAGAACACAAAATGATACAAAAGGCAGCACGTGATTTTGCACGCACTGAATTGCTGCCCGGAGTAATTGAACGCGATGAAAAACAGGAAGTAGCATATGAGCAACGCAAAAAACTGGGAGAGCTTGGTTTTCTTGGTATGATGGTTAGTCCTGAATATGGTGGAGGTGGTTTAGATGCCATTTCTTATGTGTTAGCAATGGAAGAAATTTCAAAAATTGACTCCTCGGTTTCGGTGTGCATGTCGGTGAATAATTCATTGGTGTGCTGGGGACTAGAAGAGTTTGGAACCGAAGCGCAAAAAATAAAATATTTAGTGCCCTTGGCAAAAGGCGAAATTGTAGGAGCATTTTGTTTGAGTGAGCCTGAAGCAGGTTCAGATGCCACTTCGCAACGCACCACCGCCATTGACATGGGCGATCACTATCTTTTAAATGGAACTAAAAACTGGATTACGAACGGAGCAACTGCCTCGGTTTATCTGGTAATTGCACAAACCGATGTAGCAAAAGGATCACGCGGCATCAACGCTTTTATTGTTGAAAAGGGAATGCCCGGATTTGTAGTTGGAGCAAAAGAAAATAAATTGGGTATTCGCGGAAGCGACACTACTTCATTGATGTTTACGGATGTAAAAGTTCCGAAAGAAAACAGAATAGGAGAGGACGGTTTCGGTTTTAAATTCGCTATGAAAACATTGGCAGGCGGAAGAATTGGAATTGCAGCTCAGGCTTTGGGAATTGCAGCAGGTGCTTATGAATTGGCGCTTGCATATTCTAAAGAACGCAAAGCCTTTGGCAAACCAATTTCAGAGCATCAGGCTATTCAATTCAAACTGGCTGATATGGCAACTGAAATTGAAGCAGCACGTTTACTTTGCTACAAAGCAGCATGGCACAAAGATCAGCACATGGATTACACACAATCAGGTGCTATGGCAAAACTGTTTGCTTCAAAAGTTGCTATGGATACTACCATTGAAGCGGTTCAGGTTCATGGCGGTTATGGTTATGTTAAAGAATACCATGTGGAGCGTTTGATGCGTGATGCCAAAATCACACAGATTTATGAAGGAACTTCTGAGATTCAGAAAATTGTAATCTCACGTTCAATTCTACACTAAAAAAATTTTGCAAAAGCTAAGCAATTATATCAATGGCAACTTAAGCGCCCCCCAAAGCAACAGCTACATTGATAACTACAACCCCTCAACGGGAAAAGTATATTCACTCATTCCCGATTCAGATGCCGCTGATGTGAATATTGCCACTGCCGCTGCCACTGCCGCCTTCCCTGCATGGAGCGCCACCCCCGCAGCTAAACGAAGTGAGATTTTATTAAAAATCGCTCAACTGATAACCGAAAACCTTGATAACCTTGCTATTGCCGAATCCACAGACAACGGCAAACCCGTGTGGCTTGCCAAGCGCGTGGATATACCCCGTGCCGCCAGCAATTTTCATTTTTATGCCACCGCCATTCTGCACCATGCCAGCGAAAGCCACCGCATGGAAGAAGGTTTTATTAATTATACATTACGCCAACCCGTGGGCGTGGCAGGCTGTATCTCGCCCTGGAATTTGCCGCTCTATTTGTTTAGCTGGAAAATTGCGCCCGCCCTTGCAGCCGGAAACACCGTAGTATCCAAGCCATCCGAAATAACACCCATGACGGCTTATCTGCTCAGCGAACTCTGCATCAAAGCAGGTCTGCCTCCCGGAGTGCTCAACATCGTACATGGCTACGGACACAAAGTAGGCGCAGCCATTACCTCGCACCCCGATATTCCCTTAATCTCTTTTACAGGCGGCACCAAAACAGGCGCGGAAATAGCGCGCACGGCTGCCCCGATGTTCAAAAAACTTTCGCTTGAATTGGGCGGTAAAAACCCCAACATCATTTTTGCCGATTGCGATTTTGAGGAAGCTATAAAGACCACCCTGAATTCATCCTTCTCCAACCAAGGCGAGATATGCCTCTGCGGTTCACGCATACTGATTGAAAAACCGCTCTATGAAAAATTCCGCGATGAATTGGTAAAGCGCACCGCAAAAATGAAAGTGGGCAACCCCACAGATGACAGCGTAAAATTAGGGGCAATCGTCTCAGAACAACACATGCAAAAAGTGCTGTCTTACATAGAACTTGCACAACAGGAAGGCGGTAAAATTCTATGCGGAGGTAAACGCAAAATAGTAGAAGGCTTTGAAGACGGCTATTATATAGAACCAACAGTTATTGAAGGCTTGCCCCAAAACTGCCGCACCAACATGGAAGAAATTTTTGGTCCTGTTGTTACCCTTCAGAGTTTTGAAACCGAGGAAGAAGCCCTGCAACTTGCCAATGCCATCGAGTTTGGTTTAGCTGGAACCATCTGGACCGAAAATGTAAGCAAAGCCCACCGCGTTGCCGCCCAACTCAAAAGCGGCATCATCTGGATTAACTGCTGGCTTGTCCGCGATTTGCGCACTCCTTTTGGCGGCATGAAAAGTTCAGGCGTTGGACGCGAAGGCGGCTGGGAAGCCCTGCGCTTTTTTACAGAGCCTAAAAATGTGTGTGTAAAGTATTAGAATTTGTTGGTCGGGTGTCACCCTGAGCTTAGTCGAAGGGCCTTTGCTATTTATTCTTTAAAGCTCTCACCGCCCTGTTAAACTCTTTCCCTGCATTTTTTTCCACATTATCCGAAGCCGGTGAAAACAGCACCAGTTCGCCCGGTCTTGTAATCATCGAAGCAATTTTTAATGCTTCTTCCATGTTTTCGGCATTCAAATACAACTGAGCTTTTGCAGTTCCAAAGGCGTTAAATATTTCGTTCACATTCTCGCCAAGACAAATAATAGCAGTCACTTTTTCTTCCACTATCTCCGAGATTCCGGCAAGTTCTGAGTAGTTATGGGGCTCGGCAACAATCCAGGTTACAGGCTTGTAACAACGTAAAAGAGAAGCCCCTGTGCTGTCAACAGTCATTGCATGTGCATCGTTTACATAGTCCACACCTTTTATAGTGGCAATGGTTTCAAAATTGAAGGTTTTGTCATAAATATCCGAAAGGCTTTCGCGGATAATATCTTTACGTATTTCCATAAAATCCTTGTCATCTTCAATGAAAGGAACTTTCATGCCACGTGCCGAAGTAAGATCAAATGATTCGTCCATATTTATGTACTGTATTAAGGATTAATCGTTAGTCACGAATTCGTCTTTTTTTGTAGACGAATACCTTTAATTAATATACAAATATAAGCTATCCTTCGACCAAAGTCAATAGGTAAAGCAAAAATAATTCGTTTTTTCGATTAACGGCAGTTCTAAAACCCTACTACAACTTGATTTTCTGAGTGGTTTCTATCGGAATATTTTTTTTAAACCACCATATCCGGCCACTGATAGCGCCTTTTACTTTAAAGGTAACAGGTTCTTTATTTAAAAGAGCACCTAAACCCGTTACCGTTGCACTCATAAAGTCTTTGTAACTGGCACTCAGCTTAAACGGGTGTGTTTCTTTTGATTTACGTTTTATTACAATCTTTTCGCTTGAACTGGCCTTGCCCAACCCTTTCTCATTAAGCATCACATCCATATCGTATTGCTTCAATACAATTTTAAACCCGTTGGGATTATCTATTTCAAGATTAAAAGCAAGTTCTACTTTTTCACCCGAAATATTGGCAGTTTTGACATCTTTTATTGATGTAATCATAACAGGTTTGTACGAAATGCAGGAGCTAAGCAGAAATACACTAAACAGAATGGAGAAACGAATCATAGAAGTAAGTTTTTGCAAATCTGGCAATTTAACCGCAAAGTGTACAAGGTTTTATGCAAAGAACACAAAGTGATTTTATCCTTTTTAAACTTTGCTACATTTTTTCTTAGCTAACTTTGTTCTAAAAAAAACGCTAAACTTTAAACAATACGCAACTTTGTTTGTATTATTGCTCTATCATATACTATGGGAAATTATTCAATTAACGATCTTGAAAAACTCTCAGGAGTAAAGGCGCATACAATTCGTATCTGGGAAAAGCGTTTCAAAATCATTGAGCCCAGCCGCACCGAAACCAATTTCAGATATTACAATGATGAGCAACTGAAAAAATTGCTCAATATTTCGTTGTTAAACAATCACGGTTACAAGATTTCTAAAATTGCAGGCCTTAGTGAAAGTGATATCTGCACAGAAGTTGAAAAAGTGGCTTCCGGAGACAAAAGCTACGATGCTCAGATTGAGCAGCTGGTTGTTGCAATGATTGAAATGAGTGAGGAAAAATTTGAACAGCACCTTGACAACCAGATTTTAAAAGATGGTTTTGAAGATGCGATGCTTCAAGTGGTTTATCCATTCTTTGACAAAGTAGGACTGCTTTGGCAAACCGGAAATGTAACACCTGCACAAGAGCACTTTATTTCTAACCTTATCAGGCGTAAGATTATAGTTGCAATTGACAGGTTGCCAAAAGATGAAACTAAAGGCGCTAAATCTTTTCTTCTTTTTTTGCCTGATGGCGAAATGCATGAAATTGGATTACTCTTTACTAAGTACATATTAAGAAAGAATGGCCATAAGGTTATTTATCTGGGACAATCTATGCCAAATAAATATCTTACGGATGCTCTGGATACCAGGAAGCCTGACTATCTTCTTACCTATATAACATCACCTATTGAAGGCGGAATTCATGATTATTTAAAGGATTTGTGCCAAACCTGTAAAGTCCTCCCTGTATATATTGCTGGTATGCAAACCTGCGATGTTGATTTTGTGGCTCTCAAAAATGTACATTGCATTAGCAGTGTAGCAGACATTTATTCTTTGCTACAAGGAATAAAGAACTAGAAACACCCACATTTTACCTTTCATCGGATTTTAAGTGTTAAAATTATTTAACATTTCAATATAAATTTGCTCTTTTTACTATTTTGTTTAACAAATTGTCGAAAATATTAAACATAGTGTTGTAACATGCATTACGTTTGTGCCATAAAAACAAACAAACCATGACAGCAATCGAATTTAACACCCAGGTATCATTCCTTAGTAACAAGCTAAAATATTTTGCGCTGAAACTCACCGCAGACATGGAAGATGCGAACGATCTTTTACAAGATACAATTGTAAAAGCACTTACCTACCGCGAAAAATTTACCGACAGCACCAACCTTTCGGCATGGATGCATACGATAATGAAGAACACCTTCATTAATAACTATCGCAGACAACAACGTTCTGGCGAATTATTCGACAATACCAAAGACTTGTTTTATTTAAACATGCCTCAGGATTCTGGTTTTACTTCGCCAACATCACGTTTAGCCGAAAAAGAAATTCATGCAGGTATTAATAAACTGGAAGAGCAATATCGCATTCCATTTATGATGCACGTTGATGGTTATAAATACGAAGAGATTGCCGAAAAACTTGGTATCCCAATGGGAACTGTGAAAAGCCGCATTTTCATAGCTCGCAAAATTCTGATGGAATATTTTAAGGACTACAAGAATAACTAATGCCTAATACTACGGTTAACATTTTCTGGTTCAGAAGAGACCTGCGGTTGCACGACAATTGCGGATTTTTTCATGCTCTGAAAAACGGAGGGAATGTTTTGCCAATTTTTATTTTTGATACCGAGATACTTGCGCAACTCGAGAATAAAAAAGATGCACGCGTTGAGTTTATTCATGCTCAACTTTCAAAGCTCAAAGACGAATTTGAAAAGCAAGGAAGCTCACTGAAAATAATTTATGGAAGCACCGAAATGGCTTTTAAACGGCTGATTGATAAATACAAGATATCTGCTGTTTATACTAATCGCGATTACGAACCATACGCTAAGGAAAGAGACGCAAAAATCTCACAGTTGCTTTCAGAAAATGGTGTTGCTTTCCACACATTTAAGGACCATGTGATTTTTGAAAAAGATGAGGTAATGAAGCCTGATGGAAAGCCCTACACTGTTTTTACACCTTATTCGGTTCGTTGGAAAGCAGCGTATGCAAATTTATCCGCAGGAGATTACCCTTCTGAAAAGCTGCTAAATAATTTGGTGAAAATTCCACCTTTTCATAAACCTTCGTTGGAAGAACTCACCTTTGAGCAATCAGGAATTGAAGTTCCGCCTGCAAGATTGAATGAAGGGTTGCTGAAAAATTATCATGATACACGAAACACGCCCTCTGTTGCCGGAACATCAAACATCAGTGTTCATCTTCGTTTCGGGACGGTAAGTGTTCGCGAGATGGTTGCTCTGGCGAAAAATAACAACGAACAATTTTTGAATGAATTGATCTGGCGCGAATTTTTCCAAATGATTTTGTGGCACTTTCCTCGGCTTGTAAATAATGCGTTCAAAAAAGATTACGATGGAATAGAATGGACCAATAACGAACAACATTTTCAGGCATGGTGTGAAGGCAAAACCGGTTACCCGATGGTTGATGCAGGCATGCGTGAACTTAATGCCACAGGTTTAATGCACAATCGTGTGCGTATGGTTGTGGCAAGTTTTTTAACCAAACATTTGCTAATAGACTGGCGATGGGGAGAAGCTTATTTTGCAGAAAAATTATTAGACTTTGAGTTAGCATCCAACAACGGAAACTGGCAGTGGGCTGCAGGTTGCGGTTGTGATGCTGCTCCCTATTTCCGTGTTTTTAATCCAACCGAACAACAGAAGAAATTTGATCCTGACTTTGTTTATATAAAAAAGTGGGTGCCTGAATTTGGCACTTCAAAATATTCGCAGCCGATTGTTGAACATGTGTTTGCCCGCAACCGTGTACTGCAAGCCTATAAAGTTGCGCTGAGTCGCGAAGAAGTTCCTGTCTGATTTTTTAAGAAAGGTATTTCCCCACAATCGGCATTCTGCGACCAACACCAAATGCTTTAGGAGAAATACGCAAAACAGGAGGAAGCTGGTGACGCTTGTATTCAGTGGTGTTTACCATTTTCAAAATACGCATCACTAGTTTTTCTTCATAGCCTTTTGCAATCAGCTCTTTTGGACCAAGGTGTTTTTCGATGTAGTCAAAAAGGATTTCGTCAAGAACAGAGTAGTCGGGAAGCGAGTCGGAATCCTTTTGATTTTCGCGCAACTCGGCTGAAGGTGCTTTGGTCATAATATTTTCGGGAATGCAATTATCCAATTTGTTGATGTGGTTTGCTAATGCATAAACCTGCGTTTTATAGACATCGCCCAAAATGGAAAGTCCTCCATTCATGTCTCCATAAAGAGTTCCGTAACCAACGGCAGCTTCGCTTTTATTGGTTGTGTTTAATAAAATACTTCCGAATTTGTTGGTCATTGCCATCAGCAAAACACCGCGTATGCGCGCCTGAATATTTTCTTCAGCAACATCAAAAGGCATTCCTGCAAAAATCGGTTTCAGTTTGTTTTCAATGACAGAAAAAGCTTCCTTAATTCCGATGATGTGATACGTTGTTCCCAATCGTTTGCACATTTCTTCTGAATCGGAAATAGAATGGTCTGATGAAAATTGCGAAGGCAATAAAAGCACGCTTACATTTTCTTTCCCTAACGCACGTGAAGCCAGCGCCAATACCACCGCAGAATCAATTCCACCACTCAATCCGAGAATAGCCTTACTGAAACCCATTTTTCCGAAGTAGTCGCGAATGCCAAGCACCAGCGCATCGTGAATGCGCTCAATTTTAGAGTCAGTTTTGTGTAATTTTTTTTCAAAATTTAATTTTCCGGTGTCAAAAATTCTGAAATCATCTTTGAAGTAATTCAGTTCTTCAACAATGTTCCCGCTGTTATCGGTAACCATGCTGCCGCCATCAAAAATCAGTTCGGTTTGTGCGCCAATATGGTTCACATAAAACAAAGGCAGTTTATACTTTTCAGCATTGTAGCGCATTACTTTTCTGCGCTCTTCAGCATGATTGTAATCAAAAGGTGAGGCAGCAATATTCACCATCAACGTTGGTTTTTGCTTTGCCAGTTCATCCATAGGATTTACCACATACATCGGGTCTTGTTCAATATCCCAAATGTCTTCGCATATAGTTAAAGCAATGCGTTCGCCTTTAAATTCAACTACTTCAAACTTGCGAGATGGTTCGAAATAACGGTATTCATCAAACACATCATAAGTAGGCAAAAGCGCTTTGGAAATTATTTTTTCTACTTTTCCTTCAGCGAGAAAATAAGCTGAGTTGAAAAGATTTTTTCCGTGGATGTTTGGATTGGAAGATGGTGCACCCACAATGGCTGCAATACCTTTGCAGACAAAAGCAATTTCCGCAATACTTTTGTCGCATTCTTCAATAAAACTTTTGAATTCAAGAAAATCGCGTGGTGGATAACCGCAAACCGAAAGCTCAGCAAACACTACTAACTCTGCACCTTCAGCTTTTGCTTTATCAATAGCGGAGATTATTTTTTCGGTGTTGCTTTCAAAATTACCGATGTGGTAATTGAGTTGTGCGAGTGCTATTTTCATAGATATAATTGCGAAGTAAAAATAGGTTTAAAACAAACAACCCCGCCAAACATTTGCCGGGCGGGGTTGTATTGTGTCAAACAAAAAAGATTATGGGAAAATACCCAAATTCTGATATGAAATAGCCACTTTGTCAATTGCAGTTGCAAAAGCAGCTGTGCGCAAATCAGGCATTCCTTTAGTGGTTTTATAACGGTCGCGGATAGAGTTGTAAGCGTTAATCATTGTTTCTTCCAAACCTGAATATACTAAGTCTTTTTCATCAGCTCCGCGTTCAATCAAATCTTTCTGAACACGGGTAATGCGCGAACCGGTTGCCTGTTCAATTGTATCCAGAATGTTGTGATTCATTTTTGCCTCGTAGCGTTTTTCCATTCGTCCGAAACGCACGTGTGAAAGGTTCTTCAGCCACTCGAAATAAGAAACAGTTACACCGCCTGCGTTCAGGAAAATATCAGGAATAATGTAAACACCTTTTTTCAGAAGAATTTTTTCAGCTTCGGGAGTAACAGGTCCGTTTGCAGCTTCTGCAATAACTTTTGCTTTAATATTTTTTGCGTTGCCTGAGTGGATTTGGTTCTCAAGTGCGGCAGGAATAAGTATGTCGCACTCAATTTCAAGTGCCGCGGTATTGGGCTGAATAGTTTTTGCTCCCGGGAAATTTTTTATTCCGCCTGTTTCAGTTTTAAATTTTAAAATTTTGTCGGGGTCAATTCCTTTTGCGCTGTAAACAGTAGCATCCCATTCTGCAATGGCAACAACTTTTGCACCTGCTTCATGCATAAACTTTGCTGCGTAGTAACCAACATTACCTAAACCCTGAACGGCAACAGTTTTTCCTTCCAGCCCGGTTGTTAAGCCCCATTGTTTTACATCTTCTTTTTTGCTGAATGCTTCTTTCAATCCGTAATATACGCCAAGTCCTGTTGCTTCTGTTCTTCCCTGAATACCGCCATGACTTAATGGTTTTCCGGTAACACACGCTATGGCATTTAATTCAGTTGGAAAGAATGCTGAATAGGTATCAGCAATCCAAGCCATTTCACGAGCGCCTGAACCATAGTCGGGAGCAGGAACATCAATGCCGGGACCTATAAAATTCTTCTTGATTAATTCGGCAGTATAACGTCTTGTAACTGCTTCCATAAATTCGGGAGTGCTTTTGCGAGGACTTACTTTTATTCCGCCTTTTGCACCTCCGAAGGGTACATCAACAATTGCACATTTATAAGTCATCAAAGCAGCCAGTGCCATTACTTCATCTTGATTTACGTGAATGCTGTAACGAATACCGCCTTTGGTAGGCAGTTTGTGGTGACTGTGTTCTGCGCGATAAGCTTCTATTACTTCTATTTTTCCGTCAACTTTTACCGGGAAGCGCATGCGGTAAACGCTGTTGCAATATTTTATTTGTTCTAACACACCTGCCGGATGATTCAGATAACCTGAAGCACGGTCAAAGTATTGTAGTACATCATTAAAGAAACTGTGTTCTCTTTGTTCGGTAAGTTTAACGGGTGCTGTTTTAGTAGCCATTTTATATTTTTAGTTGTTATTAGAAAGCAAGTGTGTATTGTAAATTATACATTCTCATCGGGTTGATGTTTAAAGGGCGGAGTGCATATTCTACATTGAAAAGGTTGTTTACAATCACAGCAAGTTTATGAGTCTTTTTAATAGAATAAGCTACACGTAAATCAACAATTGAAATTCCTGGTTTTTTTGCAGGATCATTTAATGTCCATTCTGGATTATCACGGTCAACATTATCCTCTCTTGCCTCTATTAGTCCGATGCCTTTTAGAGCTGTTGGAATAACTCCTGCATCCAAATCGTAAAATATTTTGTCTGCATTTTGCATAAAGCTGTTGTAGCGGTAGCTGATACCTAACTGAACACCGTACACATTAAACTCAACATCCAATTTTACCAAGTGCTGGAAGCGGTATTTTAAAATATTGTTTGTTGGGTCTAAACTTGATGTATTATAAGACAGGGCTCCTGCAACAGCTTGGTAAGCAGAGTCCGGAGATTGAGCATTATAAGCCTTGTCGGGGTTAAGCGTTTGAGGAAGTGTGTAAGTATAACCTGCAAGGATGTTGACTCCGAAGTGTTCGGTAAATTTGCCTTGTCCCAATACAGATACGTCAACTCCCACAACACGTGTGTTTCCGGTGTTTACTGATTTAAAGCCAAGGTTGTTGGCAATGTTCTGGAAGCCCGGAAGTGTATCCCATTTATTAAATGTAAACTCAACCGTATTGTAGTATTGTTGCCAGAAACCTGCAATGTCTAAGTAGCCATAGAACTTGCCGATTTTAATTCCCTGCTTAATTCCAATCTCTGCATTCCATGCTTTTTCAGGTTCTATATTAGCATTTGGAAAAATGTTGATACCCCCAACGTTGGTGCGTATAAAACGCTCAGCAATAGTTGGGAAACGGAAGCCCTGACCAAAAGAAGTTCTGATGAAAGTTGCTTGTGCAACCGGAAGACTCAAGCCCATGCGGAATACAGGCACCCCTTGTTTTTTGCTTTGGTTAACCTGAAAAAATTCATAACGGCCACCAATAACAAGGTTCAATTTTTTCCAGAATTTTTTATCAATCTGTAAATATGCTGCCGCATTTATATAGGAGTTTTTCCCGCTCGGGTCTATACCTGCATACAATTGCGCTTGCCCTGAGCTGTAGGTACCCATTAAACCGGTTGTAAATAAAAGGTCGTTCATGCTTTTAACCTTGCGCTGAAATTGGTATTCACCATAATATAAGGTGCTTTTGTTTGCCTGATTATTGGTGTTTGCGTTGTTTTGGTGAAACATACGGGTGCGCAGCGTGCTGCGGTTTCCATTGATGCGGCCGTAGTAGGTAATATAAGGGTCAATATTATAAGTAATCTGGTCGGTGCGGGTATCAGAACCCGGGAAAGGGCGGTAAATTCCAGTAGTGTAGCTTTCCCAAAGCAAAGCACCTTTAGAAATTCCTTTAGAGAAGTTTACGTTAATACCATAAGCCAGCCCAACGTGTTTTTTTGAGCGCCAACGTAATTGTGTATTTATTCTAAAGCGTTTGTTATATAACCCTTGTTCTTTTGCTACATTGCTGAATGCAGTAGACTTTGCATAAGGCTTATAAACGGTTGAACCTAGGCTTACGCTGTCTTCTCCATTAGCACCAATGTAGGCCTCTTTTCCGGGACCAACATGTCCGTCATCTGCAAGCAAATTTCCACCGATAACTAAATCAAAGTTTCCGATTTTACGTGAGTGGAAGAAATTCAGGTTTGCCATCAATGGGTTCATCCCTTCCCACCATTTGGTTTCTTTACGTTTTGGTGTGTCATACATTCCAAACAATAAAGTAATTTTAGTTTGCGGTGTATCTTTTGGATAAGCTGTTCTGATATTAATCATTCCGCTAAGTGCTGCAGAACCATAAAGAACGGATGATGCTCCTTTTATTACCTCAATCTGCTCCAGATTTTCTACAGGAATAAAGCCCCAACTTGGTCGGCCGGCATCACCACTCATCATAGGAAGGTCGTCAACCAAAACAGCTACACGGCTACCAGCTCCAAAACTATAACCACTGCCACCGCGAATTTGCGGCTCGCTGTCAATAATCTGCACTCCGGGTGTTTGGTTAATTGCGGTCTCAACGCTGGTGGTTCCTTTGTTGGCAACCAGGT
This sequence comes from Bacteroidota bacterium, assembly GCA_947479755.1. Classification (GTDB taxonomy): domain Bacteria; phylum Bacteroidota; class Bacteroidia; order SXHM01; family SXHM01; genus SXHM01. The sequence continues at coordinate 83,281 of CANKAM010000009.1, read as the reverse complement.
CTGCGCTTATAATTTCCACTGATACGGTAAGGTCTTCAACTTTCTGTTCAAATTTTCCTGCTGATACTACTACTGCTCCCAGCTCTTTTGCTGTTACAGTTAAATCAAAGTTTTCGGTTGTGGTTTGTCCTGCTGTAATGGTTACTTCTTTTGTTTTGGTGTTGTAGCCGGTAAATGAAATAGCAATTTTGTGTTGTCCTGCCGGAAGGGTGAGTGAATAGTTTCCGTTAAAATCTGCTGCTGATCCTTTGGCTTTATCGTTTTCAAGAGTAACGCTTGCACCAATTAATGTTTCACCGGTTTTGGTGTCGGTAATTACTCCTTTCAGAGTTCCTGTTCCCTGTGCAAAAGTAAGTTGGCAAATAAATAAAAATGCTGCCGAAAAAATGAGTGAGTAGTGACGCTTCATATGGATATTTATAGATTAAATATGTTATTGAACGGGGCGAATTTATCAAAATATAATTAAGTCGGTAATCGGGCAGAAAACAGCGGTGGAAAACTGCAAGAATCAGGAAGTTAAAAATGCTGTTGAAACCATGGAAAGCAATAAATTTGCTCCATGATATTGGATGAGGAAGAGAAAAATAAAAAACGAATACAACTAAAACTGTGGCTGAAGCGCATTGGCTTTGTTGGTTTTCTTTTCTTCCTAATAAAAGGTCTGATTTGGTTAGCCCTGGCTTATTTTATTGTGAAGTAGTCTATGGTCTGTTGACTATCGACTCTCTACAACCGGCAATTCAATACGCGAAGGATACTGCTCCGTATGCCACACTTTAATTAATGGCTGACTGTTGGTCATAGGACGAAAATGGTCGGCATCGGCACCCGAAATGGCAATGCGGATTTTATGTCCTTTCTTGAATAAATAAGAGACAGGCAGCAAATCAAACTTCAACTCGGCAACTTCATTTGGAACCAAGGGTTGTGCATCTTTTTTAAGAAAGGTGTGGTAAGGAACAACATCTTTGTAAGGCTGAGCTTCGGTGCTTAGTTTGCGGTGCACTGCCCGAAACAATCCTTCTGTAACATAGTGTACATTTCCGTTCTCATCCACATCTTCAAGGTAAACAAAAAAGCAACCATCGGTTTCATTAGAGCTTACAAATAAATCAATGATGGCATGTCCGCTCACTTCTACATCGCTGCTGAGTTCAATGGTATTGTAAACTAATAATGCGCTGTCGCGCTTGGTGCGATCGGGATAAACTTTTGGTGTTTTCAACTGACCGGCAACGGAACGCCAACGCGAATCGGGGCCTGTGCCAACGGTGGTATCTACCTGATACGTTTCATACTCGTACTCGCGTATGCTGTTTATTGATTTAGTTCTCAGGTCGGTTCTGCGTGTCAGCATTTTGTTCCCGCCTAGAAACAAAGTGGTGGTTTCCGCACGCGGTGGCCATATATCCGAGCTTTTCCATTTTTCTTCGCCCATGGTAAAGTAGTGGATGCGCGGTTCTTTATCAATTCCGTTCTGAATTCCTTTCAGGTGAAAGTCAAAGAATTTTATGATTTCGCCCAAATGGTCAAAGCCTGATGCACCCGGATTGGCAGGGCTTGTATTGTAATTCCCGCCATGCTCCCAGGGGCCCAACAGCAACTTGTTGTTGGGATTGGTGAGATTTAAAAAACGCTTAACGGCAGCGTGCTGATAAGCACCATCGCTCCAGCCGCTGTAGCTGTAAACAGGTGCACCTGATTCATTTTCCTGTTGCATAAAGGTATGCGGACTAAAATCATCTGACTGCACACCGCCCACTTTTGCCACATCATCACGAAACGAAATGGTCATTGCTCCATCGTTTACATTCAGATTTCCTGCATGACTGGCAATGGCTTGAGGAAATAATTTTTTTCCTTCTTTGCCCTGCACAGGACTAACGCCTTTTACGGCCGCCAATACTTTTTTATTTTTTGTGGGCAATTCGTTTTTATCCAATTTACTGTTGGCATAACCCCACACCGAAGTGAACCAGCGGTTGTGAACTCCTCCGGGAAACGCATTGTCGGTATACACATCAAAGAGCGAAAATAAATTCACCACCGCTTTTACATTCGGATGTTTGGTGGTAAGCAAAAACTCAGAAGTTGTTCCGCTGTATGATGCGCCCGAAGCACCTATTTTGCCGTTACTCCAATCTTGTTTTATAATCCAGTCGGCAATTTCGTAGCCGTCCTGTACTTCATCTTTTGTCCAGGGATGCGGTATGCTTCCGAAGCTGGCACCCGAGCCGCGGGTATCCACATTTACCACTGCATAGCCGTTGCGCACAAACTGCATCATAAAGGTATAAAGCGGTTCCACCATATTTATTTTAGTAAGCCACTTGTAAGGCCAGCGCAACTGAAACGAACGCCAGTAGCGTGTTTGGTGCATGATGGTCGGAATTTTTTCGCCTTCTTTTAATCCTTTAGGCAGGTAAACCTCAACGGCAATTTTATTGCCATCGCGCATGGTAAGGTAAAACGATGAGTAGGTGTAATGTTTAAATTGTTTCTGCGATTTGTAATCGTAAGGCGCAGGAGAAACAGTTGAAACATCACTGGCTTTATAATCTGTTTTTTTCTGGGCGAAGGAAGTTGTGCAAATGAAAAGACAAAGTAGTGCGAGGAGATAGCGGAACATGGTTAAGGGAATAATTTGGAAGGGCGCAAAAGTAGGATATTATGAAACTGATTTTCAGAATTATTTATCTCCAGAACTGCTTGCATCTCCTAAAAATTCAGTCCCACCTGCAAAGGGATTGTTCGTACTTCAGAGAGGAGTGCTTTTACCCGAAAAAGGGTTGCCGCTACCTAAAAAAGTATACTCCGCACTTCTAAAAGGAGCCCCCGCACCTCTAAAAGGAGCCCCCGCACCTCTAAAAGGAGCCTCCGCACCTCTAAAAGGAGCCTCCGCACCTCTGAAAGGAGTACTTTTTGAGGTAAATAGTGTCCTTTTCAACGATTTTATCAGATTTTGATGTTTTAAAAGTTCAACAAAGCAAGTATAGACCTTGCCAAAACAGAAAGCAACTTATTTTTACATGGGAAATAGATACTGAGTGTGTAACAAACAGAAGCCTTTATTGCTCTTTAAAAAGGGTTATTTATATTCAAATTGTTATTAAAAGGAGTATCTGTATGTGTAAGAAATCCGTAAATTCGAGTTGCACATACTTATAAGCACCCCCATATTTGCACCGTAAATAACGTCACCAGCCTGTCCTGAGCGTAGTCGAAGGATAGTCGAAGGGCAATTAAATAAAAAACCAAAACAATAAAAAAATGAAAAAATTACTTTCAACAATTGCCATAGTTTTTGCAGCTTTTTGCTGCAGCTATGCGCAGCCCGATCCCAATGCAATGCTCATTGAGGGGTACATTTATGACAATGGCAGCGGATCACCTGCCGCAGGGTGGTACGTTTGCGTATCAACCGATTCAAGCAATCAGTTTTCCTACAGTGCATGTGATACTACCGATGCCAATGGGTATTACAGTTTTTACATTCCGGGCGGTAGCGTAATAGGTCCCAATGTGGCCTATACTGTTTACACCTGGGATTGTCTTCAGCAATACTTAGATACCCTCATCAATAATAATCAGGGAATGGTAAACAACGGGTATCATGATTTTTACGTTTGCACCTCCAACGGAAACACCTGCGACCCTTCTTTTACATGGGGAACAACGCCCGGAACTGCCAATTACCAGTTTTATGCAAACGGTGACACTAACAGTGGCACAAACTATACGTGGGATTTTGGAGACGGAAGCACCGGAACAGGACAATACCCTACCCATAGCTATAATGGAACAGGACCTTACCTGGTTTGCCTCACGATATATAATACCTTCTTAGGCTGCACTGCCGGTTCATGCGACTCAGTTGGCTCTAACATCGGCAGCGGATGCGATGCCACATTCTACTATATGCGCGACAGTGTTAACTACCTCACTCAATACTTTTATGGCTACTCAAACAGCAACGTAACCTCATGGTACTGGGATTTTGGTGACGGAAGTTCTTCAACAGAGCAAAATCCTGTACATACTTACAGCGATACAGGGTATTACGTTGTATGCCTCACGGTAAACAACTGCAATTCGGCCTACTGCGAGAATGTATATGTAACCGATGGAAGCAATGACTGCTATGCATATTATAGCTGGAATACAGTGAGCAATCCTAATGGATTATCGGGATTTCAGTTCACGAACTACAGTTCGGGTTCACAAAATGCTACCTATTTATGGGATTTTGGTGATGGCTCAACATCAACTCTTGAAAACCCTATCCATTATTTTATTGACGATAGCGCACACACTGTTTGCTTAACTATTATTTCAGGCAACTGCTCCAACACGTATTGCGAAACCGTTCAGGGTAATAATACAGGAGGATGTCAGGCATACTTCTTCCCTGTTGATAGTTCAGGAACCCTTGTGTTTATTGATAATTCATCAGGCAATATTGGTTACTGGTTATGGGATTTTGGTGATGGAACAACTTCAAATGACCAATATCCAACTCATCAATATGCTAACCCCGGAGTTTATAATGTTTGCCTGCAGGTAGGTGATTTCTTTAACACCTGTGGAGATACTTATTGCCAGCAGGTGGTTGTAGATAGTACAAACACCAATCCATGTCAGGTATGGTACCAATACTATTCAGTTCCTGGTGGAGCAAGTGTTTTCAGCGCATATGGTGCCGGAAGCAACTCTGCACAATATACATGGAATATAAACGGAACAACTTATCAGGGACAAACAATAAGTGTAGCGCTTTCAGCCGGAACTTATCAGGTGTGTGTATTTGTCAGCGACCCTGCAACAGGTTGCCAGAACTCATACTGCGAGGCAGTAATTATAGGTGGCAACAATACGTTTGACTATTGCATCAGCGGCCAGGTATTTCTTGGAACTCCCAACCTGCCTGCCGATGTAGCTATTGTTTACCTGATTACTTATGATCAGAATACCAATATGCTGGTGGCAGTGCAGGCTACAAACGTTGACTCAAGCGGATGGTATAGCTTCTGTCAGGTTCCTGCCGGTCAGTATCTGATTAAAGCAGCGTTGACACAAAACTCATCTTACTACTGGAATTTCCTGCCTACTTATTACGGAAATTCTCTCTTCTGGAATTATGCCGCACAGGTTAACGTGAATGCAAATACCAGCGGAGTTGACATCTGGCTGATTGCAGGTGCAAACCAAGGTGGTCCGGGTTTCATCGGTGGTGATGTAACACAAGGTGCAAACAAAACAGAAGGTCCGGGTGATCCACTTGCTGATGTACAGGTAATGCTGTTGGATATGAATAACTATCCGGTGGCTTATACCTACTCTGATGCTCAAGGCCACTTTGAATTTGATGGTGTTCCTTATGGTACTTACCAGATATGGGCCGAGGTTGCAGGATTATTAACTACACCTGCAATCGTAACAATCGGTGCTCAGGAGCCAAGTATTGATAACATCGAAATTTTTGTGAACGAAACCGAAGTTACCACCGGAATCGGTTCAGCCGTTGAAGCTGCAAAACTTGGTTTCGGAAATGTGTTCCCTAACCCTTCGGCAAACGAAATGTTTATACAAGTTTCGTCTGAGGCTAATCTGCAATTAAACTTCAATATTTATGATGTTGCAGGAAGAATGGCCGACAGTCGTTTGGTAACAATTCCTTCAGGAAAAACACAGGTTGCTTTACAAACAGCAAGCCTTAGTGCAGGAATTTATACACTGAACATTCAGTCAACAGATGGTTCATTGAAGATTTCTAAGAAGTTGGTGAAGACCGAATAGAATACTGTTTGTGTTGTGTGTTAGAAAGGGTGGGCAGAAATGTCCGCCCTTTCTTTTTTTTCGTCATTGCGAGCGAAGGAACTACTCTCTTTGCCGCAGGCAAAAATCTCACAATTTATAACAGATTGCTTCGGGTGAAAAACCCTCGCAATGACGTTTACAAAGTCCCTCTTTTCTCCTGTTCCCTTTCAATAGACTCAAACAATGCTTTGAAATTTCCTGCTCCAAAACCTCTTGCACCCATACGCTGAATAATTTCAAAAAACAAAGTAGGGCGATCTTCAACCGGTTTGGTAAAAATCTGAAGCAGGTAACCTTCTTCATCTGCATCAACCAGAATTGCAAGTTTCTCCAACACAGAAATATCTTCGTGCATCATTTTCATATGCTCGCCCAAACGCGCAGGAATTTCTTCATAATAAGTGCGGGGAGGAGCTGATAAAAATTCCACTCCGCGTTCACGCAAAGCCGTTACCGTTTTGATAATATCATCGGTAGCCACAGCAATATGCTGACAGCCGGGACTTTCATAAAAATCAAGGTATTCCTCAATCTGTGATTTCTTTTTGCCTTCAGCCGGTTCGTTAATCGGGAATTTGATTCTGCCGTTTCCGTTACTCATTACTTTACTCATCAGCGCAGAATATTCGGTATGAATCTGCTTATCGTCAAACGAAAGGAAATTAACAAAACCCATCACATCCTCATACCACTTAACGGTTTTATTCATTTCACCCCAGCCAACATTTCCAACCATGTGGTCAATAAATTTTAAGCCTGTAGGTGTTGGATTGTAATCCGATTTCCAGGGTTTGTAGCCCGGAAGAAAAGTGCCCTTGTAATTTTTGCGTTCCACAAAAATGTGAATAGTTTCTCCATAAGTATAAATACCACTGCGCACAACTTCACCGTGTTCATCTTTTTCAACCGTTGGTTGCATAAAGGCTTTTGCACCACGTTTAGTAGTTTCTTCAAATGCTTTTGTTGCATCCTCAACCCACAGGGCAATCACTTTAACTCCATCCCCATGTTTGCGCAAATGCTCATTGATGGGTGAACTGCTGTTCATCGGAGTTGTCAGAACTAAACGAATTTTATCCTGTGCTAAAACGTAGGATGCTTTGTCGCGCACCCCTGTTTCCAATCCTGCATAAGCCAATGATTGAAAGCCAAAAGCAGTTTTATAAAAGTGTGCGCTTTGTTTGGCGTTGCCCACATAGAATTCAACATAATCTGTTCCCAAAAGCGGTAGAAAATCCTGCGCTCCTTCAAAAATTTTTTCTAATCCGTATTCTACGTTTTTAATTTCTGTTGCCATGGCTTTGTTCTTTAATCGTTAAGTTATTCAACCCAGGTTTTGTAGTAAACCTTATCGTCAATTTTCATTGCATCTTCCGTAACCATCAGCGGACGGAATGTATCCACCATCACTGCCAATTCCTGCGTTTCTTTTTGTCCGATGCTGCGCTCCATTGCTCCGGGTGCAGGCCCGTGCGGAATGCCTTTCGGGTGCAAGGTAATGTGTCCTTGTTTGATATTATTTCTACTCATAAAATCACCATCAACGTAATAAAGCACTTCATCGCTGTCAATGTTGCTGTGGTTGTATGGCGCAGGAATTGCCTTTGGATGATAATCATACAAGCGCGGACAGAACGAACAAATCACAAATGTGTTTGTCTCAAACGTTTGGTGAATAGGCGGAGGTAAATGCACGCGACCTGTTATCGGTTCAAAGTTATGAATGGAAAATCCATAAGGATAATTATAACCATCCCAACCCACGACATCAAAAGGGTGTGTGGCATAAACTATTTCATGAATCATTCCTTCTTTTTTAACCTTCATCATGAAATTCCCTTTCTTGTCATTGGTCTCCAGATTTTTCGGAAGTTTCAAATCGCGCTCACAGAAAGGTGAATGCTCCAGTAGTTGTCCGAATGGATTTCGATAACGTTTAGGAGTATAAATAGGTGAAAATGATTCTAAAAATAACAGCCTGTTATCTTTTGTATCAAATTCAATTTGATAAATCATTCCGCGCGGAATGATGAGGTAATCACCGTATTCAAAGGGGATATTTCCCAGATATGTTTTCAGTGTTCCGCTGCCTTTGTGGATGAAAAGCATTTCATCAGCATCGGCATTTTTGTAGAAATAACTTGTCAGCGATTTTGTTGGAGCGGCAAGGCCGAGCAACACATCATTATTCACCAACATGTATTTTCTGCTTTCCAGAAAATCTGCTGTTGGCTTTACGCTAAAACCACTCAGCAAAATAGGACGGATATTTTTCTCCACCGCAATTTTTGGTGCTATGCTGTAAGATTTAACGATTTCTTTTATCTGTGTTGGGCGGTGCACATGATACAGCAATGACGACATTCCCCCGAACCCTTCCGTTCCGAAAAGTTGTTCGTAATAATGCTTGCCGTCTTTGTTTTTGAAAACCGTGTGGCGCTTTTGCGGTATCTTTCCTAACTTATGGTAAATAGGCATGTTTTGTGTTTTGGTGTGGCTAAATTAGATAAACCTTGCCTCACAAAAAAATGAGGCACGTCATGTTTTCTTATAATAGGTAAATTCGTCCGCAAATTATGAAGTTAATAAGGCAACTTTTATTTTTTATTTTTCTATGCAATACAGTAATTGCGCAGGATATTGATTATGCCCGAAATGTGATTAACGATTTGTGCGCTCCCGAAATGTATGGTCGTGGTTATGTTAATGGTGGCGATGAATCAGCTGCACATTATCTACGCAATCAGTTGGAAAAGATGGGTGTATCAGCCTTTGATTTCAATTACTATCAGGATTTTAAAATCAATGTAAATACGTTTCCTGAAGCAATGGAAGTAGATGTTGACGGAAAGCAATTGCATCCCGGAATTGATTTTATTGTTTCACCTGATGCGCCATCTGTAAACGGGGAGTATGATATTATCTATCTCAATAAATCAGTTATTGGCAATCCGAATAAAATGGATGAATTTGAAAAGACTAATAAAAAAGGAAAAGTTGTGGTGATGGATTCCACAGGCTTTAATAAAGTGCAGAAGGAATATTTTGTTGCTGCTGAACAAAACTCTTTTGAAGCAACAGTTATTATTAAACTTATTCCTGAAAAGCTCACATGGGGAGTTTCGCAGGAAGTTTCATCATTTTCAACACTTGAAATTTTGAAGAAATCTTTTCCTGAGAATGGAAAGAAAATAACTCTCAATATCACCAATAAATTTTTGTCGAAATATGGTTCGCAAAATATTCTCGGTTTTATTGAAGGCAAAACTAAGCCCGATAGCAGTATTGTTTTTTCAGCGCATTACGACCATCTTGGTATGATGGGCAGCGAAACAATATTTCCAGGAGCAAATGACAATGCCAGCGGAACTTCAATGTTATTAAACCTCGCGCAGTATTATTCAAAACCCGAAAATAAACCTGATTACACGATAGTGTTTATCTTTTTCGGTGCCGAAGAAGCTGGATTAGTCGGCTCAAAGTTTTATACAGAAAATCCTGTATTTCCGCTTGAAGAAATAAAATTCTTGATCAACATTGATTTAGCAGGAACAGGCGAAGAAGGAATTACTGTTGTGAACGGAAGTGTGTTTGAAAAAGAGTTTAATACATTGAAAGATGTGAATGATGAAAAAAAATATCTCATGCAGGTGAAAGTGCGCGGCAAGGCAGCCAACAGCGACCATTATTATTTTTCAGAGAAAGGTGTTCCGGCATTTTTTATTTACACAATGGGCGGAATAAAAGCCTACCACGATGTGTATGACAAGTCTGAAACACTTCCACTCACTGAGTTTCAGGATTTATTTCGGTTGCTTACAGATTTTGTAAAAACATTCTGATGTCGAAACTCTACCTCGTACCCACGCCAATCGGCAATCTTGAAGATATAACACTACGTGCTTTGCGAATTTTAAAAGAAGTGGATGTGATTCTAGCAGAGGATACGCGAACATCTGGAAATCTGTTGAAGCATTTTGGCATTGAGAAAAAAATTCAGGCACATCATCAGCACAATGAGCATTTAACTGTTCAGCATATTGCAGGAAGAATTGCCAACGGTGAAAATATTGCATTGGTAACCGATGCCGGAACTCCCGGAATTTCTGACCCTGGTTTTTTATTAGTGCGTGAATGTGTTAAAGTAGGAGTGGAGATTGAATGTCTGCCTGGACCAACGGCATTTGTTCCTGCATTAGTTAATTCAGGATTGCCTTGCGATCGTTTTTATTTTGAAGGTTTTCTGCCACAAAAAAAAGGAAGACAAACCCGTCTGCAATACTTAGCAACTTTAGATTGTACAATTGTATTATATGAATCACCACATCGTTTAATAAAAGCATTGGAACAACTCAAAGAAATTTTTGGCGATAAACGCAAAGCCTCAGTCTCACGCGAACTCACTAAAATGTTTGAAGAAACGAAACGAGGAACGCTTGAAGAATTGCAGACTTATTTTGAAAGCAAAACAGTAAAGGGCGAGATTGTGATTGTGGTGGCCGGTGCTGATTCTTAGCTCAGCGCTTCAAATCTGTACCCTTTCTCAGAAAAATATTCCAGTACTTTCGGCAGCGCATAACTCATATTCTTAAACGCTTTTTTGCTGTCGTGGAATACAATAATACTTCCTGATTTTGCATTCTTAATAACATTCTGCAAACATTTTTCAGGTTTTGTTTCAGGATTGAAATCCCAACTCAAAACATCCCAGAGAATAATTGAATATTCAGATTTTAGATTTGAGTATTGAGAAAATTTGATTTTGCCATAAGGCGGACGAAATAATTTTGAATTAACTAATTCAGCGCATTTAGCTGTGTTTGCAAGGTAATCCTGAGTTTTAGTTTTCCAACCGTTTATATGGTCAAAGGTATGGTTGGCAGTTTTGTGTCCTTCTGCCAGAACCTCTTTATACAACTCAGAATTTTCCTGCACATTTTTTCCGATGCAGAAAAATGTTGCCTTGGCATTATACTTTTGCAGTTGCTCTAAAACAAACGGAGTTGCTTTAGGTACAGGTCCGTCATCAAAGGTGAGATAAAGTTTTTTCTCTTTAGTAGGAACACGAAAAACAGCATCCTTTAAAAACCATTTGTAAATAAAAGGCGGACTGACGTAAAACAAATTTTTAAGAAATTATTTTCTCATTTTTCCTGCGTTCTTCTCCATCACAGCATCCAGTTTTTTCTCAATCTTATCTGCAACTTCTTTCTGATCATATACCATTGCAAGTGAAAGCGAGCGCTGTAAAACTGAAGAAGCCTGGTCAATATCATCTCCCACTAGTTTCACAAAACGTGGCTCTAGTGAAAAATAATAATTCAATTCATGCTCATAAATATCTGCCATTCGCAACAAAATTGCATTTGCTTTGTCATTCGCATCAGCTTTGTAATAAGCCTCTGCAACTGCAATCATCAAGAAGTTGTAAGGAATAGTTTCATCTGGCATTTCCTGCAAACAAAGGTCTAATACTTTAACGGCAGAATCTTTTTTATTTTCTTCTGCCAGTGAAGAAGCTAACCGTGCCATATTCAAGCGCAACCCGGTTGTTAATCGCACAGTTTCCGGATCCATATAAAGACTAGGATCTTTCATTCCTCCCCATTTGAATTTTGTCATTACATTTTCAAACATGTTTGAAGTATTTACTCTGCCAATTGAGCCATTTTCATTCGCAGTTTTTATCGGAACAATTTTGTAGGTCATTCCTTCTAACTGAAAATAATCTTCCAATCCCAGATAGTTGTCGCTGCCCACAGTTACTGCAAAATAAACAGGACGTTTCCAGTTATTGTTGGAAAGAATATCCAACAAAATCATATCATTTTTCAGAATGTAGCGTTTGTCTAATTCCCATTCCATTTGTTTCACCACTTGTCCTGCCGCATCTTTCGGAACATAGCCGCTGCTGACAACCTGTGCAGAATCAATAGGAATAAAAAGTCGTTTGGAAGGAACAAAATTGATTTTATTATCACCGTATTCTTTCTTCGCGTTGGGAACTTCACTGGCAACAATTTTCATCACTTCACGCAGGTCAACTGCTTTATCGGTTATCTCCTCAATAGGAAGATAATCCCGTGTTCCCTGACGGTATTGATCGGTTGTAAATGAAATAGGCAATGGCTCGGATTCATAAGCCTTTTGTTTCATTTGGTCAATATACCAATCGGTGTTGAGCAGACTGAGATTAACAACGCGCACATCTGTTCTTATTCCTTCAACATCCTGAGCGTACCACAAAGGGAACGTGTCGTTGTCACCATTAGTAAAAAGTATGGCGTTGGGTTCACATGAGTTCAGATAATTCATAGCGAAGTCGCGTGCTGAGTAACGTCCTGCGCGGCTGTGGTCGTTCCAGCCATCTTTTGCCATTACTATAGGAGCAGCAATTAAACAAAGCGCAGTTGCAATTCCTGCTGAAATACCTTGTGGTAGTTTTGTTGCTAGGAAATCAAAAACAGAATATACTCCAAAACCAATCCAGATAGAGAAGGCATAGAACGAAGCGGCATAAGCATAATCACGTTCACGGGGCTGATACGGGTACTGATTCAGGTAAACCACAATGGCAAGTCCTGTGAAAATAAAGAGTAAGAAAACCACAAAAAAATCTTTTTTGTCTTTGGTTAATTGCCAAACCAGACCAAGTATTCCAATGATTAACGGAAGCAGATAGAATTTATTCATCGCTTTATTTTCAGCCATGTATTCAGGGAGGTTTTCCTGAGAACCTACTAAGCCTTCATCAATAAAAGGAATGCCCGTTATCCAGTTTCCTTCCAGTGCGCTTCCGTGTCCCTGAATGTTGTTTTGTCTTCCCGCAAAATTCCACATAAAATAGCGGAAATACATGTGTCCCAACTGGTATTTAAAAAAGAAAGTAAGGTTCTCGCCAAAGGTTGGCATCTCTACTTCTTTAACATCAGGTCTGTTTGTTTTTATTTTTTTGCCTTTAATATCCGCCCAGTTTCTGTAGGCAGATTTGTGATGCCCTTCCGAGCTGTACATACGCGGGAAAATGGTGCAAAATTTAGGATCATAAACAGGAATGGATCCTTTGCGGTCGTCAGCAATTAAGTATTGGTCTTTTCCACTTTTGTCTTTTCCCTGATAGTAAACGGGAGTGCCGTCTTTGTATTTGTATTGTTGCTTGTCGTAATCAATTTCTAAAGGCGTACTGTAATATTGTCCGTAAGCCAAAGGACGGTCACCATACTGCTCACGATTCAGATATGCCAATAAACTGTAAACGTTGGAAGGTTCATTTTCATTCATCGGTGGTTTTGCCGAAGAACGAATAACAATCATGGCGTAAGAAGAATAGCCGATTAAGATTACGGTAAGGCAAAGTAGCGCAGTGTTTGCAAGTCGCATTCCTTTTTGTCCGGTGAAATACAGACCATAAGTAACCAAACTTACAATCACAATTCCGTAAACCAACAATCCTGAATTAAAAGGCATTCCGAAACTGTTTACAAACAGCATTTCAAATTTTGCGGCAATTTTCACAACACCAGGGATAATTCCGTATTGAATAAAAACTAAAAGGCCAACTCCTGTTATAGCGGTGATGATAAATCCTTTCCACGAAAACTCATATTTTTTGAAATAATAAATAAAAGCAAGAGCAGGAATACAAAGCAGGTTCAGCAAGTGAACACCTACTGAAAGTCCCATCAGGTAAGCAATCAGAATAAGCCAGCGGTCGGCATGAGGTTTATCGGCAACCGATTCCCACTTCACCATTGCCCAAACTACTGCAGCTGTAAAAAACGATGACATCGCATAAACTTCCCCTTCCACAGCTGAGAACCAAAACGAATCAGAAAACGTGTAAGCCAAAGCACCAACAACTCCGCTTCCTAAAACAGCAATGGTTTTTGCAGTTGTCATTTCGCCTTCTGCAAGCGCTGCTTTTTTGGCGAAAGCGGTAATGGTCCAGAACAGAAACAGAATAGTAAAGCTGCTGCACAAAGCACTCATAATGTTCACCATCATGGCTACTTTAGTAACATCGCCCATTGCAAAAAGTGAAAAAATTCTGCCCAGCATCATAAAGAAAGGAGCTCCGGGAGGATGCCCTACCTGCAATTTATAGGATGAGGCAATAAACTCACCGCAATCCCAGAAACTGGAAGTTGGTTCTATGGTAAGCAGGTAAACTGCTGCTGCTATTATAAATATAATCCAACCGGTGAGGTTGTTCAGATACTGGTGATTCTTCATCCTGATTTTCTTGGTTTGGCTCGCGAAATTAGAAAAATATAACAGAGGCTTTAAGCCGGGAATTTGCATTTCAGAATAAATACTTAATTTTAACCTGCATTTTTTCAAAAAAATAAGCGCATGAAAAACATTTTTTACTCTGTAGGATTACTTTCAATTATACTTGGCCTTAGCCTTACTTCCTGCACTACGGACACCGTTAATAAACTTCAGGGCGAATGGAGGTTGGTTCCTATTCATGATCCCGCTGACACTTTAAGTGAAACATGGGAGTTTACTAATGACTCAAGGCTTATTATAAGACAAAACGGAGCTCAAGGGGTGGCTGTTATTTCTGAAGGAAAATACTCCGTAGAAGCTAAGTTTCTTGAAACCCGCTTAACAACATCTGAAATGACCAATAATCTTAATTATTACGAGGCTGAATGGTGGATTGTTGAATTAAAAGCAGGTAAGCTTTATATAGTAAACGATAAAGACGGAGGTCTTTATAACAGAGAGTTTGAGCGCTAGTAACCTTTATGTCAAAGGTTAAGTCAGGTTTTTTTTGCCAGAATTGCGGAGCGCAAAGCGCAAAATGGATTGGCAAATGTCCTGAATGCGGTGAGTGGAACACTTACGCAGAAGAAATCATATCAAAACCGGAAAAGAAAGAGGCATGGGAAACCGTGTCGGGAAAAACTTCTGAGTCTAAACCAAAACTTGTTTCTGAAATTAATCAGGGCAGCGGTGAACAGCGAATTATCACCAATGATAATGAACTGAATCGTGTTCTTGGCGGAGGAATTGTAAAAGGCTCCCTGATTTTATTGGGCGGTGAGCCGGGCATAGGAAAATCAACTCTTTTACTGCAATTAGCCGTAGCCCCCGGAAAGCTGAAAACACTTTACATCTCCGGTGAAGAAAGCGAGCAGCAACTGAAAATGCGCGCTACACGAATCAATGAAAACAATACTTCGTGTTACATCCTTACCGAAACAAATACTTCCAAAATTTTTTCGCAAATAGGAGCGTTGCAACCTGAGTTGGTGATTGTGGATTCAATCCAGACGCTTTCAACAGATATGATTGATTCCTCACCCGGAAGCATCTCTCAAATTCGCGAATGTGCATCAGAGTTTTTGCGTTTTGCAAAAGAAACATCTACTCCGGTTTTTCTTATTGGTCACATTACCAAAGACGGAAACATTGCCGGACCAAAAGTGTTGGAACACATGGTTGACACCGTTTTGCAGTTTGAGGGCGACCGCAACCATGTTTACCGCATTGTGCGTGCCGTTAAAAATCGTTTTGGTTCTACACCCGAATTAGGCATTTACGAAATGCAGGCAAACGGTTTGCGTGAGGTAAGCAACCCTTCTGAAATTCTGCTTTCGCAGCGCGATGATAATTTAAGCGGCATCAGTATTGCCGCTACTATGGAAGGTTTGCGCTCATTACTGATAGAAATACAAGCCCTGGTAAGCACGGCCGCTTACGGAACTCCTCAACGTTCCACCACCGGTTTCGACAGCCGCAGACTGAATATGCTTTTGGCAGTTTTGGAAAAACGCTGCGGTTTCAGGTTGGGAACAAAAGATGTTTTCCTCAACGTTACAGGCGGAATAAAGGTGGACGACCCCGCAACCGACTTAGCCGTTATCTGCGCGGTGCTTTCTTCCAACGAAGATATTGCCATTCCCGGCAATGTTTGTTTTGCTGCTGAGGTGGGCCTTTCAGGCGAAATTCGCCCTGTTACAAGAATAGATGCCCGCATTGCCGAAGCTGAAAAACTGGGTCTCGAAAAAATATTTATCTCGGCCTACAGCAAAGGTATCGACACCAAAAAACACAACATCGAGATTGTGAAAGTGAAAAAAGTGGAAGATGTGTTTTCTGCTTTGTTTGGGTAGAGCTAAAACTCCGAACTATATCCCTTCTCCACCGCCTGTTGGATAATCGTCTTTTTCACCACACCCAAAAAGGTGTTGTTGTACCGAAAAAGTTCCAATTTATCTTTCTTCCGCTTTAAAAACTCTTCGCGCTTTTGGCTTAGCATTTTTATGATGGAGATATATTCCTGGCGCTCGCTTATCTTATCCTCTACAAGTGTTTTCAGGTCTTCATCACTTATCTGTTCCATTTTAGGCGGAAGAAATTTGCGGTCAACTTTTGAGTAGTTGATGGTTTGTTTATTAGAAAGATCAACCAAATCCCACCCCGCATTTTTACCCTGATAAAGTTTTGTGCCTTTTAAAAAGCTGCGTGCTTCCGTTTCCCAGTCGCTAACGGTGTTTGTAAGCACATCTAAGCGCTCCTGCGTTTCAAAACGGTCTTTCCCAAATTCGCCATAATAAATATAGGTGTTGTTAATGGCGCTGTTGGCTTCCACCAGCAAATCGTTGTGATAACTTTTTTCAAAAACAATGTTGTTTCCTGCATTCAGCAGAATGTTGGCATAGGCTCCGTTGCCCACTTCGGCAAGGTCTTTCCACTCCGCCTCATCCCTGCCGCTGGTAATATTTGGGAAGTACAGCGAAAAGATTTTTACCCCCTTTTTTACTGCGCTCTCGGCTGCTTTGCGGTAATCATAGCCATTGCTCAGCGGACCATTACCCACCAGAAAAATCAGTTTAATAGCATTGTCATCTTTACTCCAGCTGAATTCATCCACCGCTTCCCTCAGCGCATTACCGAAATACACTTTTCCCTTGGTAGCATTGTCTTTAATGGTAAACATTTCGTTAGCCACATAGTCAATGTCTGTAGTAAGATCCGATGCCATTTTGATGTAGGCATTTTCCTCCTTGAAACTTGGACGGCCCAATAACATAAGGCCTATGCGGTAATCAGGCTCAGGCTTCAGGCGCGAAATATCATTATTGATTTCCCAGAAATTATTGCGCACCGATGAAAGCAAGCCCGTGGTGCTGGAACTGATGTCAACAATAAATACAATATCTAAAGGCGGTGATTTTGTTTCCTGCGAAAAACACGAGCCGGTAAAAAACAGGACTGCTAAAATGCTGCTGAAAAATCTTACCATATACTAATGTCCTGCCGTGCTATGCAATTGAATTGCAAAAATAACGAATTCTCTGAATGAAGCAGATAACTAACTTTGCAACATGGATGAAGTATTTGAAGCAGAATGGAAAACAGTTGTAGCCCGCATTGAACAACAGTTTGGTGAAGACATTGACCTGCAGGGAATATTGTTTCTCGTAGGTGTTCAGGAACTGGGACAAGGTTTCCGCAAGTTCAGCAAAGACGAAAAATTGAACGTGATGCACGTTGCCATTTGCACACTTTTAAGCAACTACGGCTACTATGAGTTTGAAGGCAACGATGAGGAAGGCTGGCCCCATTGGAAAGCTACCGATAAGTTACCCTCTCTTAAACCCGGTCAGCAAATGCGCCTGATGAAAGAGGCGCTGATAGAGTATTTTAAAGAAGAAGAAGCATAAAAAAAGCTCCTCGCCTTAGGCGAGGAGCTTTTTTTATAGGATAAGAAAGAACTTGTTTAAGGTCTTACAATAATTTTCTCTACTTCTTCTCCGGCTTCCAGTTCAACATAACCTTCAGGGTCGCCATCTACAAATACTTTCAAAATTCCGGGGTTTGTAAATTGGAAATGTGCCGTTCCGTCTGTAAGTGTTGTAGCCATTGTGTCAATAATACAAAGAGGATTTTCTATATCATCACACCATAACCTCACATCAGCTCCAACAATTGGCTCTTCCAGCGAATCCTGAACAATCACTAATACTTTGCAGGCTTTGCTTTTTTTGCAGGAAGTAATACCAAAACCAATTACTCCGGTTACTAAAATAAGGCTTAAAATTGCTCTGAATTTCATTAGTATCTTTGTTTAATAATTAATATTGTGTGCGTTTCCTTTTTGCGGGAAACAAAATTAATAAAAATAAAACACCATGCTAAAATCTTTTATTTCGTTTGCGTTAAGTCTTTTCGCCTTTTTTGCTGTTACTGCACAAAACGGGAAAGAACCTGTGGTACAGATTTCTACTAATTACGGCATTATTAAGGTAAAGCTCTATAACGAAACCCCTGTTCACCGCGATAACTTTCTGAAACTGGTAAAAGAAGGCAAATACGAGGGAACCGATTTTTACCGTGTCATCAATACCTTTATGATACAGGGCGGTGAGGTGAAAGGCGGAGGAAAGATGAAAACACTTCCTGCAGAAATTGTTCCCGGAAAATATCACAAACGCGGAGCCTTAGCCGCAGCGCGCGAAGATGATTTGGTTAATCCTGAAAAAGAGTCATCACCTTCTGAATTTTATATTGTGGTAGGCAAAGTTTATGAGTACGATATGATGGACCGCATTGGCGATCGCATGGGGTATAAATTCAATCAAGAACAGAAGAAAGAATATTCAACAACCGGAGGCGCACCTCATTTAGATGGCGGCTATACCGTTTTTGGTGAAGTAATTGAAGGTATGGATGTAGTAGATAAAATTGCTGCAGCCCCTGTAAATGGCGAAACTCCGCTGGAAATTATTTCAGTGAAAATGAAAGTTGTTGAATAAATAGCCAATCGCACATGAGTTTTCGCATCAATAGTTTTGAAGAATACCAAAACGAATACACCAAAAGTGTTGAAAACCCTGAGCAATTCTGGGCAGACAAAGCAGGACACTTTCAGTGGCGCAAAAAGTGGGACAAAGTACTGGAATGGAATTTTGAAAAGCCAGATGTAAAATGGTTTATTGGCGGCAGACTCAACATCACCGAAAATTGCCTCGATCGCCATTTAGCTGAAAGAGGCGACCAGACTGCCATAATCTGGGAACCCAATAGCCCAAACGAGGAAGTAAGAAAGCTCACTTACAAAGAACTTCATGAAGAGGTTTGTCGCTTTGCCAACGTTCTTAAAAACAACGGAGCAAAAAAAGGCGACCGTATCTGTATTTATATGCCAATGGTTCCCGAACTAGCAATTGCTGTTCTGGCTTGTGCGAGAATTGGCGCTATTCATTCCGTAGTGTTTGGTGGCTTCTCATTCAGTTCCCTTGCCGACAGAATAAATGATGCCGAGTGCAACCTGGTTGTAACTGCCGATGGCGGTTACCGTGGAGCAAAAGATATTCCGCTGAAAGTAATAGTGGATGAGGCTTTGCAAATATGTCCTTCGGTGAAAAAGGTAGTTACGCTGAAGCGCACCGGAATTGCAGTGAATATGCAAAGCGGAAGAGATGTTTGGTGGCACGATGAAGTTAAGAAAGCAACCACAGAATTTGTTGCCGAAGAAATGGATTCAGAAGACAAGCTGTTTATTCTCTACACTTCCGGCTCAACAGGAAAACCAAAAGGTGTGGTGCACACTATAGGTGGCTATATGGTTTATACAGCCTATACTTTTCAGAATGTATTTCAGTATAAAGAGGCTGAGGTTTTCTGGTGTACTGCTGATGTGGGTTGGGTAACAGGGCACTCATACCTTATATATGGTCCTTTATTAAGCGGTGCTACAACCTTGATGTTTGAAGGCATTCCAACCTTTCCCGATGCCGGTAGATTCTGGAGCGTGATTGATAAACATAAGGTGAATATATTTTACACCGCACCAACTGCAATCCGCTCGCTCGAAGCAATGGGATTGGATTTTGTAAAACCCTATAAATTGGATTCATTAAGAGTTTTGGGAAGTGTTGGAGAACCTATTAACGAAGAAGCATGGCATTGGTATGAAGAGAATATTGGCAAGAAAAATTGCCCGATTGTAGATACCTGGTGGCAGACAGAAACGGGAGGAATAATGATTTCACCATTAGCCGGAATTACCAAAACAAAACCATCGTTTGCAACACTTCCGCTTCCCGGAATTCAACCTGTTTTATTAGATGAGAAAGGCAATGTATTGGAAGGAAATAATGTAGAAGGCCGCTTGTGTATGAAATTTCCCTGGCCTTCTATTATCCGCACCACCTATGGAAACCATGAGCGTTGTCATGATGCTTATTTCTCACAATTCAAAGGCTATTATTTTACAGGTGATGGCTGTAAACGTGATGAAAATGGCTATTACAGAATTACCGGTCGAGTAGATGATGTAATAAAAGTTTCAGGCCACTTATTAGGAACAGCAGAAATTGAAAATGCTATTAATGAGCATCCCGATATTGTGGAAAGCGCTGTAGTTGGTTTCCAGCACGACATCAAAGGTTGGGGTATTTATGCCTTTGTAATTGACGAACACGGAAGAACTGATACCGATGAACTGAAAAAAGAAATTATTGCTACCGTAAATAAATTCATGGGTGCCATTGCCAAACCCGATAAAATACAAGTGGTAAAAGGTTTGCCCAAAACCCGTAGTGGAAAAATAATGCGCAGAATATTGCGCAAAATTGCCGAAGGGGATGTTGCCAACCTTGGTGATACATCAACGCTGCTTGACCCTGCGGTTGTGGATGAAATTAAATTGGGAGCCATTTAAGTTTTGCCACTAAGTTCACAAGAACACGAAGTTTTTTCTTGTGAACTTAGTGTTCTTAGTGGTGAAATAATCTCTACTTTCGGCAAGCTAAAATTTTGATTTGCTCAAGCTCGACCAGATAAAAGCCCCTATTGCTGCTGAAATGGATTCATTTGAATCGCACTTTCGCGATTCAATGAAAAGCAAGGTTGCGCTGCTAGACAAAATCACACATTACATTGTTAAACGCAAGGGCAAGCAAATGCGGCCCATGTTTGTTTTTCTTTCTGCAGGAATGTGTGGCGGAATTAATGATTCTACTTTTCGTGCGGCAACATTAATTGAACTTTTACATACCGCTACATTGGTTCACGATGATGTTGTGGATGATTCCAACGAGCGCAGAGGTTTTTTTTCTGTAAATGCACTTTGGAAAAATAAAATTGCAGTGCTGGTGGGTGATTATTTGCTTTCGCGCGGACTGTTGCTTTCTGTTGAAAATAAAGAACACCGTTTGCTGGGAATTGTAACCAATTCAGTTCGTGAAATGAGTGAAGGTGAATTGCTTCAGATTGAAAAGGCACGCAAACTGGATATTGACGAGACTGTTTATTTTGAAATCATCCGCCAGAAAACAGCGTCATTGATTGCATCCTGTTGCAGTAGTGGCGCAGCATCTGTTTCAGATGATGATGCATTAGCCGAAAAAATGCGACTCTTTGGCGAATATGTTGGAATTTCTTTCCAGATAAAAGATGATTTGTTTGATTATGAGCTTGCCAATGAAACCGGCAAACCCAGCGGCATTGACATCAAAGAAAAAAAGATGACACTTCCTTTGATTTATAGTTTGAATAAATCAACTAAAAGTGAAAAACGCCACATCATCAACATTGTTAAAAATCACAATACCGATATGAAAAAAGTGGCTGAGGTAATTGAATTTGTTAAGCAGAAAGGCGGTATCACTTATGCAGAACAAAAAATGCTCGAGTATCAGAATAACGCATTGAAAATGCTGAATGATTTTAGCGAAAGCACTTACAAAACTTCACTTATTGAGTTGGTTCAATTTGCAACCAGAAGAAAGAAATAAATGTCATGCTGAACTTGTTTCAGCATCTGTATTTAAGATTCTGAAACAAGTTCGGAATGACGAAATACTACTTAGAAAGTAATTCTCTTACAATCTTAGAAATCACACTTCCGTCTGCCTTTCCACTTAGTTCTTTAGTGGCAGCGCCCATCACTTTGCCCATGTCGGCAGGTGAAGATGCGCCAACAGTTGTAATAATATTCTGAAGTATTGCTTTCAAATCATCTTCACTCATTTGTTTAGGAAGATAGTTTTCAATAACGGCAGCTTGCGAAATTTCCACATCGGCTAATTCTTGCCTTCCTTGTCCAACATAAACCTCGGCTGTTTCTTTACGTTGCTTCACCATTTTTTGAAGTGCTTTCAGTTCTGTTGCTTCGCTTTGCCCTTCTGGTGAAGTTTTTAAAAGCAGTAATGCAGATTTAATAGCACGTAAAGCTTCAAGTTTTGAAGCATCTTTTGCCAGCATTGCATTTTTAATGTCGGTGTTGATTTGGTCGGTTAGGTTCATACTATTTGTGATTTTGTGAATTAATGATTTTGTTAATAATCTCGCTAAACGGTGGACTATCGACTATTGACTGTGAACTCATTCGCTACTTCCCTCAACACTTCCGCATTCATTTCGTGTTTGCCATCAAAGGTAACTATGTTGTATTTAAAGCCTGCGCTATCAAGAAATTTCTTGTAGTCCTCCGGTTTTAGGTATTCTAAATATTCGTCCTGATGGCCATAAACAAGGGTAACAGGAATAGAACTGAAGCGGTTTCCGTGAATAGCTAAATCCACATCTACCGGAAATGTGCCTGCCCACATAATTAACCGGTTTACTTTAACATTGCTTTGTCCCAGCCAACGACAAACCGTTGCTGTGCCTTGCGAAAAACCAAGAACGTTCAGTTTTACTTTATTGAAATCAACCTCCGAAAAAAGTTTGTCGAATAACAAATTCAGAAAGTTGAGGTAATCCCTGACTTCATTTTCGCGGTCTTCTTTGGTCATCCATGCTGCACCCATTCTTCCGGAAACGCCATCTAAATAAAATTTTGAAAGACCTTCCGGAGCAACTACAAAAGTCTTATCGTTTTCCACCAGTTGAAAGTGTTTGATAAAATATTCAGCCAGTTGTCCGTAGCCATGACAAACCAGCCAAATAGTTTCGGTGTTTGCATCTATATTTCCTGAAGTGTAATAACGTCCTGTCTTACTTACGGTAATGGTATGTTGTGTCATTTTTTTAAATCATATCGAAACAAATCCTGATTGGTCGACAGAAAAACAGTGTTAAGCGAAAGTTTTCAAATAAGTAATGTCAATAACTAACTTCAACCATCACAATCAGAATTTATTCAGTGCGGCAAATATACTCTATTCTATTTTTCTTTTTTCTGAGCGCATTTGCGAATAATGTTCTTGCACAATGCTCAATGGTTGTCTTGAGCATTGAAGAAAAATCTGCACAAGCCGATGTTATTTTTGATGGAAAGGTTTTAGCAAAAAAATGTTTTTACGATGCGTTTGGAAATATCTCAACTTCCAACACCATTCAAGTTGCTTCTCAAAAATCAGGAAATGAAATTCCTCTTTTGATTGAGATTATTACTCCCGGTGGTGTGATGGAAGATAAAGCGCAAATTCATTTTCCGGGATTTAATTTACAGGTGGGTGATGTGGGAACCTTTTACTGCACCGAAAAAAACGACAAGTATTTTCCGGTTGCACTTTCACAAGGCTTTGTTCCGTATGAACTAACGGAAGAAAAATCAACTGTTGCGGAAATTTCTACCATCACACCTTTAAACATTACCGCAGGAACTCAGGATGAGATAACAATTACCGGTACTGATTTTGGCAACAGTCAGGGTAACGGAGCTGTTTCATTTCGTAATGCAGACAATGGTGGTGCAGGTTGGGTAACTATTCCTGCGGGACCACATTACATCTTGTGGACTAACACGATGATAAAAATGCTCATTCCTACCTACACAGAAAACGGAGTTACAGTGGCGGGTTCAGGAAATATAAAGGTAACAACTTCATCAGGCGCAAGCGTGCAAAGCGCCCAGCAGGTGAATATACATTATGCCTTGAGTGAGTTGGTTTACAATAGTCAGATAGGCAAAATAGCACTTGCAGCTGCTGATATCAGCGGAGGATATACTATGAAAATGAGTTCACTGTTTTCGCAAAATACACAGGCAATGTATGCCCTGAAAAGAGCAATGACCACCTGGCGTTGCAATACCGGAATGAATATTTCACTAGACACGGTAAACTATCTTCATGGCATTACTGCTTATAATGACGGATACAGTTCCATTTCATTTGATGAACAAGGTTTGCTGCCCGCAGGTGCGTTAGCCACTACCGTTATTTCAGTTTCGGCCTGCAACAATGAAGGTATAGTGAACTGGCAGCTGAGTGAAGTGGATATGATTTTCAGTTCTTCGGCTTTGTGGAATACAGGAAGTGGACAACCCTTTACTAATTATTATGATTTTGAATCAGTTGCGCTGCATGAACTGGGGCACTTACATCTTGAGCAGCATAATAACAATGCATCATCGGTTATGTATTATATGACAAATTCAGGCGAAACCAAACGCAATCTGTTTAATGACAGCGGACTTGACGGTGGAATTGAGGTGATGCAGAACAGTATCAACCCCGGATATAGTTGCAATAGTTTTGAGAACATTGTTCCATTAAATGGTGGTAATTGCAGTCTGGTTGGTATTGATGATAAGGAGCAAAACGCAGAAAACAGTGTTACTGTTTTTCCTAATCCTTCGCAGGGAAACTTTACACTTAACTGGAATGATTTTACAAAAGGTGTGGTTCAGGTAAACATTCACAATCAAATTGGCGCATTGGTTTTATCGCGCACCTTCACCAACCAAAATTCAGCATCGTTCAATCTGCCGCTTGCAGCGGGCATGTACTTTATTGAATTGCAGAGTGAAGAAAAAATCATCACCCGAAAACTCAGTATTCAATGAGCGGAAAAACTGCTCTTATTGCAGGTGCCAGCGGATTAATCGGCAGTCATGTTCTTCAGTTGCTGGCAGATGACAACGATTTCAGCAGAGTAAAATTAATTACCCGTAAACCACTTGCCATAAACCGCGAAAAAGTTTCGGAAATTGTTGTTGACTTTGATGAGCTGAACCAGTTTTCGCAACGGCTTACTGCTGATGTGGTATTTTGTTGTTTAGGCACTACCATAAAAACTGCAGGCTCGCAGGAGAATTTCCGTAAAGTAGATTATACCTATTGCCTTGAATTGGCCAAAGCCGCCAAGGCGCAGGGAGCAAAACAATTTATGCTGGTATCGTCATTAGGAGCCGATGCACACTCGGGTAATTTTTATCTGCGCACCAAGGGTGATATTGAAAACGCCATTGCTGCTTTAAATTTTGATAGTTTTTGTATCCTGCGCCCTTCCATGTTGCTGGGCGACAGAAAAGAAACACGAATAGGAGAGAGCATAGGCAAAGTTTTTATGCAGGCTACCGGTTTTTTGTTTGCGGGTCCGCTAAAAAAATACAAAGCCATAGAAGCCCAAACCGTAGCCCGCTGCATGGTGCAGCTTGCCAAAAATCCCGAATCCGGAAAACTGATTTTTGAGAGTGATGTGATTGCACATTACGCGAAATAATTTCGGTTGCTCTTAAAAAGACCCCTGTTTTTGTTTTCAAAACACGCGCTGTCCTGTATTGCATTGTGCCTTTTGTAAAGGAAACATGAGTTGGCATATATGCCATCAGGTGTTTTGTTAAAAAAATACGCACAGTTATATATGACATCCTGTGTTTTGTAAACAAAACACCCGCTGTTACACATGCCATTCTATCTTTTGCTTACAAAATACCCAATGTCATATATGCCATTGGTTGTTTTGAACTAAAAACACGCTCCGGCATATATGCCAGACCGAGTTTTGTAAAGAAAACAGACGCTGCAATATATGACAGCGTGTGTTTTGCTTAGAAAACACGCAGTGGCATTGTTGAAAATCAATGATTTAGATAAAAATGGGCTGAAAAGTCAAAAGTAATTTTTTCTGTTTGACTTCAATCCTTTTTTATCTTCGTATTAATCAACTTAAGTTTCCCTATACCCCCCTAACCCAATAACCATGGAACAGGACGAGCGTATCCGCAACCTTTTGCCTCCCTTACACAAAGCGCAAAAGCAGCTTATTGCCATTGAAAAAATAATAGTTGAAGAACAGGATTTTACTAAAGCCTCCATTCAATTGCTTGCTATTTTGGGTGCTTTGCGCAGCCTTAGTTATCAACATTTTTTGCCGCTGTTTCGCGCAAATATTATGGGACGTATTAATACGTTGCTACGCAAGGCTCAACTTCCCGATTTGTCGCGCCAGTATCTTGAAAACACAAGCGATTTATTAATCAACATGAAAGAAAAAGAAGTGCAACAGGTTTATACGCAACTCAGAAAAATAGAGGAAAATCCGTTGTGCTGAAAAGCCTGCTGTTGTTAAAAAGTTTTGAAACCGTTTATTGACTCATACCCCCTTGCCGGGTTTTACTTTGCCCCACAAATTTTTAAAACCAAAAAAAACCATGACAAGCATTACCCGTAAATTACCCCGTACTATCGAATCGCGTTACAAGGCTATTCGTTTTGCCAAAAACAAAAAAGACAGTCTTCCGCCTGCAGGCAACATACTGTCAGTTGCCACCACCACCCGCCTTGATAACATGGTGGCAAACTATGAAACTGCCTATAATGATTTAGGTTTAAAGCAATCAACTTACAGTGGCAATACCCCACTGAAAAATGTAGCTAAAGGGCGCAGCAAAATGTTTACCTCGCATTTTATTCAAGTGTTTAATCTGGGTGTGGCACGCGGCATTTACAATGCTGCCCACCGCGCACTTTATAAATTAGAGGTGGGCTCAGATGCCTTACCCGAAATGTTAACCGAAGAAGATATAATAAGCTGGGGAAATAAAATTGTAACCGGTGATGCGCAGCGCATCACTGTAGGAGGCGCACCTATGACTAACCCCACAGCTCCGGAGGTGCAAACCGAGGTATCTGCTTTTGTAGGTTTATTTACTTCGCAAAGTAATTTGAAAGATACCTTAGATACAGCCGAAGAAACACTGGAAGCCTTGTTTGACGAAACCGACAAAGTGATAAGAAAAGTGTGGGACGAAGTAGAAACATTTTACAACGAAGAAGAAGCCGACAGCATGCGCAACAATGCACGTGAGTGGGGTGTTATTTATATTACCGTGGGTGCAGAATCAACCATCAGCGGAAAAATAACAGGCACCGTTCCTCCTCCCGGCCCGGGATTACCTGTGGCTGTTGCCAACGCAACCATTCTTGTTCTTGAAAGTGATGACCTTACACTTAGCGATGCAAACGGTGATTATACTTTAAAAACAAAATTTGTAGGCACAACTAAAATAAAAGTTACTGCCGATGGGTATGCAGACTATGAAGTGGAAATTGAAATAGCCGAAGCGCAAACCATAACCCTTAATGCAGTGTTGACACCCTTGTAAATAAAACGTATAACGTGTAAAATATAAAAGTCCCGCATTGTTGCGGGACTTTTTGTTTTATGTTTCGTCAATAATGAATAGCTACTCAGCCTGCACTGCTATTGTAAAATAAAAAACACTTCCTTCACCTGCTTTTGATTCAACCCAGATTCTCCCGTTGTGCAGTTCCACAATTTTTTTGCAGTGCGATAAGCCAATGCCCGAACCTTTATAATTATCGCTCGAATGCAGACGCTGGAAAAGAAGAAATATTTTTTCAAAATGTTTCTGGTCTATTCCAATTCCATTATCTGCAAATGAAAATTCCCATTCATGCTCGCGTTTTTTGGCTTTAATATTAATTTCAGGTATCACTTCTTTTTTCCTGAATTTAATAGCATTGCCAATCAAATTCTGAAATAACAGTTCCATCTCAATCGGGTACGCTTTCAGCACAGGAAGATTTTCAGCTATTATAACTGCCTCGCTTTCTTTTATGGAAACGTGTAAATTTTCCATTGCATGTTTCAGAATATCATTGCAATCGCTTTGTTGTAAAATAATTTTATTGCCCAGTCGTGAGTAGTCGAGTAAGGCAGTTATTAAATCGCGCATGCGCATTGCCGATTGAGAAATAAAGCGGACATAGGTATTTGCGTTGTTGTCAAACTTTGCTGCATATTCATCAGTAAGTAGTTCGGTAAAACTGCTTATAGTGCGCAGAGGTTCCTGCAAATCATGCGAGGCCACAAATGCAAATTGTTCCAGTTCTTTATTTTTGAGGTCTAATTGTATGTTATTTTGCCGCAGCTTTTCTTCAAATTCTTTTCGCTCAGTAATATCCTGAGTTGTTCCTCTTAACCAAAGAGGTTTTCCATCTTCGTCCTTTATTATTTCGCCAAGTCCAAACAGATGCTTGATACTGCCGTCACCCATAATCACTCTGTGTTCATAAACAGCTGCTACCCCCGCTTCGTTTGCCAGGTTTATTGCATCATCAAGATTTGCAATATCATCGGGATGAATTTTTTTCCGGCAAACTTCAAAAAGTTTTTCAGCAGGTGTTTCCTCTACCTCAAAAATGTGATAGAGCTCATCAGACCAAAACAACGCACCGGTTTTGAGGTTAAACTCCCAACTGCCTGTTTTTGATAATTTTTGCGCATCGTTAAGACTCTTTCTGCTTTTGCGGATCTCTTCTTCAATGGATTTTCGTTCGGTTATATCAATAAGTGTAGTGAGCATGTGAGGCTCACCATCTAGTTCAATTAGTAGTGTTGAGGTAAGTATGTCAATTTTTTTACCGGTTGAGCTTATCAGCTTAGCTTCTACATCCTGCATGTTGTAATTTTTTTCTTTTACATATTCAAGAAGGGCCCCTCGTTTTTTAGCGTCTATAATATTAAACTCTGCAGAAGTTTTTCCGATTACCTGTTCTCGGGTAAGAGAAAATAATTTTAAAAACGCAGTATTTGCATGAAGGTAGTGCCCGTCTTTTACCCTGATAATATTGGTTGGAACCGGACTTGATTCGAAAAACGTAAAAAACCGTTCGTGCGAGAGTGATAATTCTTTTTCAACCTCATTGCGTTTGGCATTGACCTTATTCAACTGAGCAGCTACATACCAGGTAATAAAAAAGAACACAAGCGTAACATTAATTACCCCAAAGCCCACCAGCAATTCAGTACTTACATTGTAATGGTGGACAATGTAAAGAAGTCCTATTCCAAGAAAAAACGGGAAGAGTACAATTCCCGGAACCAATACACGGGCTAGGAGCCCACCCGGGTCAGAACCCGAAAAGGTGAGCATAAATCCCTGGTTGTGATTGTAGAACATTACAGCCAAGGCAGCAATCAGAAAGCATATTGCCGTATGCACAGCCATAGGATTTTTTGTAAGTAGTTCTATAAATTCGGGAATAAAATAAACGTAGCCCAGAGTAGAAAAAAGTGCTATGAGAAAAGTTCCCAGTGCCAGGTAATTTGCAATTGAGTTTAAAATTGCTTTTTTGCTTCCACTTAAAATAATTGAACTGCCAAGCAAAATAAAATTCAGCGCTGTAGTTTGTGCAATGCGGCTTGAAATGCCGCGTAATTTTTCTTTAAAATTTTTAGTATTAAAGAACCATTCATCTTCTCCAATAGTTGTAGAAAAAATAATATCAGAAAGTTTTAAAACACCAATAAGGATAACAGTTGCTGCTAAAACTATACTTAGCCATTTAAATGTATGCTTTTCTGTACTATTCTTTGTAACAAGAAAAATAGCAACTCCTGATAAAAAAAATCCGAGTGCCGTTACCGGGTTCATAGCAACAAGCCCCGGAATGGGGCGTTTCAGAAATTCAATATCAAATTGCCAACCCAGGAGTACAAGAAAACCGACTGCGGTAATAGCTAAACCTAAAAAACCTGCTATTTTATTTTGTGTGGTTTGCATCCGACACCAAACATCGGAAATAAAATCAGTAATTGTCTGAAAAATATTCGCGCAGAATTTCTTCCAGCGGTTTGCGCAAGAGCGGTTTATTCATAAAAACAGTCTTTGGGTGTTTTGTTCTTGCTCTTGCCTCATCATCGGGGTTGCGCGATGTGGTAAGTATAACAATCAGTGTTCCCCAACGCTGTTCGCGAGTCAGGGTTTTATATTCTTCTAAAAATTCCCAGCCACTCATGCCGGGCATATTCAGATCAAGAAAAATAATATCGGGATGGGGATAGCTGCCTTTCTCTTCTGTTCTTAAAAACTGTAGTGCTTTATCGCCACTTGTTTCTATATGCACCTTTTCTGCACATCCTGATTCACGTATTACTTTCTCATGAAGAAAATTAGCACCTTCAAAATCATCAACTAATAAAATCAGTTTCAGCTTTTGCTTCATATTCTACGTGCGCGCTGGTCAGTAACAGCAATTGGTTCGTTAACCGTTTCAATGTTGAAAATTTCGGTAACTATTTTGCAAAGATTAACGGCCGTTATGGTTTTGAAATAATAATATTTCATGCCATTGGCTGCATAAGCAGAAACATCCTGATTGGTCATGGTTGTTGCTAAATATGCCAGCTCCGTGCGGCTTTCATTATAGTTGGGAAGTGAGCGTACCGCATCAATAAATTCATGCCCGCTCATGCCGGGCATGTTTATGTCAATAAAAATAAGGTTGGGAAAATCGTATTTTGTTTTTATGTCAGAAAGGTAAACCAGTGCGTCTTCTGCAGTTGTGAAGAAAAGCGAATCACGGGCTACATTTGCCTTTTTGACAATAAACTTATGATACTCATTGGTAGGAATATCATCATCAATGAAGACTATTTTATTCAGTCTTTTCATCATTTTTCCGGATTATACTGCTAAGTATTTTCCGGATTAATTTTATTGATCTTTTAAATACTTCTTTACAACCCCAAGTAAACCATAAAGCTCCCTTGAGGCAATAGAGTAATAAATAAATTTCCCGCTTCTTTTCCCTTTAATATATCCTGCTTTAGTAAGCAGCATAAGGTGGTGTGAGGTAAGCGATTGTTCTGAATCGATTTTTTTGACAACATCATTTACAGATACTTCGCCTTCTAAGTTTAATAATTCCAGAATCTGCACGCGGATGGGATGACCTCCTGCACGCAGCACTGCTGCGATGGTTTTTTCATTGATTTGCATGGTGTGTGGTGTTAAGTTAGTGTAAATTATTAATAATTAAATTTTCAATACAATACTATAAATATAAAGTTAATATGTTACAAAATTATACAAGCAAGATTATTTAATAGATAAAGTATAAATTTTTGGCGATGAATAATAGCTCTGTGGATAGGTCAAATGATTACTTTTGCGCCCTTTCGTAAAAAAAATGATTTCAGTTAACAGGCTTTCGGTTCAATTTGGTGGCAGCGACCTTTTCGATGATGTTTCTTTTCTTGTAAACTCCCGCGACCGCATTGGGCTTACTGGGAAGAACGGTGCAGGAAAATCAACCATGTTGAAAATACTGGCCAAGGAGCAGAATCCCACCGAGGGAGAAGTGGCTATTCAGAACGATTGCACCTTGGGTTATCTTCCTCAGGAAATGCACCTGAGATTGGGCAAGACCGTTTTCGATGAAACCGAAACGGCCTTCGTTGAAGCCAAAGATCTGGAGAAAAAAATTGAGCATTATAATGAGCAGTTGGGCATTCGCACCGATTACGAAAGCGATTCCTATTCCGACCTTATTGTGAAGATGAACGATGCCAACGAGCGCTATAACCTGATTGGTGGCTACACCATGCAGAGTGATATTGAACTGGTATTGTTCGGTTTGGGATTTGAGCGCAGCGATTTAACCCGCCTTACTGATGAGTTCAGCGGTGGATGGCGCATGCGTATTGAACTGGCAAAAATTCTGTTGCAGAAACCAAGCGTTATGTTGCTGGATGAGCCTACCAATCACTTGGATATTGAGTCCATTCAATGGCTTGAGGATTTTTTGAAAAACTACTACGGAGCAGTGGTGCTGGTATCGCACGACAGGGCTTTCCTTGATAATATTACCACACGTACAATTGAAATTTCGCTTGGAAAGATTTACGATTACAAAGCCAACTATTCAAAATACGTGCAATTGCGCGCAGAACGCAGGGAGCAGCAGCAGGCTGCCTTTGCCAATCAGGAAAAATATATTGAGCACACCGAGATGCTCATCAATAAATTCCGAGCAAAAGCCAGCAAGGCTTCCATGGCGCAGAGCTTAATTAAGAAGCTGGATAAGATAGACCGCATTGAAGTGGACGAAGAAGATAATGCTACGCTGCGATTCAAATTTCCGCCTGCACCCCGTTCAGGAAAAGTTTTGGTGGAAGCCGAGAACATTGCCAAGCGGTATGGAGAAAAAACCATTTTCAGCAAAGTGGATTTTATGATTGAGCGCGAAGAGCGCATTGCTTTTGTAGGTAAAAACGGTGAAGGAAAGTCAACCCTTTCAAAAATTATTGCAGGTGTTGAAACGTATGAAGGTAAGATGACCATAGGCTACAATGTGAAGATTGGTTATTTCGCACAAAATCAGGCTGAAATTCTGGATGGAGAAAAAACAGTTTTTCAAACCATTGACGATGTGGCAGAAGGTGATGTACGCAAAAACGTGCGCAGTTTGTTAGGTTCGTTTTTGTTTGGAGGCGATGCGGTTGACAAAAAAGTAAAAGTGCTTTCGGGTGGAGAAAAAAACCGTCTTGCGCTTTGTAAATTGTTGTTGCAGCCTTACAACCTGCTTATTATGGACGAGCCCACCAACCACTTGGATATGCGCTCGAAAGAAATGCTGAAGAGTGCACTGATGAAGTATGACGGAACGCTCATTGTTGTTTCGCACGACCGTGATTTTTTACAGGGACTAACCGATAAAGTGTATGAATTCCGCAACGGAAATATCAAAACACATATTGGTGATCTGCAGGCATTCCTTGCTTCTCGCAAAATTCAGAACCTTGCACAGTTGGAAGTAAAAGCCGCTGCCAATGGTGCTGATAAGAAAGAAAAAGAGAAGGAAAAGTTTGAATCAAAGCACGAACAGGAGGAAAAGAAAAAGCTGGAAAAAGAACTGAAGCATGCGCAAGCAGCAGTTCAGAAAAACGAAAAAGAAATTGAGCGTTTGGAGCAACTTATAAAAGAAATGGACGACAATCTGCTTGACCCTGAATTTTATAGCGAAGCACTGAAAGATGCTACTGTTTTTGAACGTTACAACGAACTCAAGAAAAATTTAGAGCGCGAAATGGAAGTCTGGGACAGACACCAAAACGCGCTCGAAAAACTGCAACTAAGTGTCGGAAACCTTACTTAGGTAAGCCCATTGCGGTTGCATCATTCACCACAATATAGTGGTTGTGTGAAACATCGCCTGTGTTAGTTTCCAGAAAAGAAGTTATATGTTCAAGATCATTAGCTTCCCATACACAAACGGCATCATCTCCTGCTGCATTAGGTAATACGCTGTGAATTTTTATTCCTTCAGGAAGATTTGGCAATGCTGCCTGTGCGCGTGTCCAGAATTCTCCCGGATTGCTGATGGTGTGTTTAACTGCGAAAAACATGGTTTTGGTTTTTTAGGGGATTAATAATGTATCAAATATACAATTTTCAGGCAATTACGAAAATCACAAAAGATTTATCCCAATCCTGAAACCAAACCTAACAGGCACATATATTTTGTTCCATCTGTCGGGGTCAAATCGCTTGTCGCCATTATCGTCAAAGCTGTAATTGCTGTAATTGAATGTGGCATCTGTTGATGAAATATCCAGTTTGCGGTATCCTACACCCACACCAAAGTAATAATCAATATGAAAAAATCCTCCAAGATTATCACCTAAGAATCCTCCAAGAATACAAAATTCGTAGCGTGTTGCAGAAGCACTGATAGTATTAAATGTCTCAGGAATCATGGTGGTAGAGTTTGTAAATGTATATGGCTCTGATGCGAAATTATATTTTGCATAGCGCGGCTGAAATCCTACATAACCAGCCATTATTTGTTTTCTTCTGCCAACACTTTTTGTTTGCATTTTTCTTGCAAGAATTTTCAGCGTATAAGAATATTCCATCCCTTTATATTTATATGGATTAGAAGCATTATTTGAACCGCTACCTAATTTATATTGCCCGAAACGATATTTGTCTCCTTTATCAGTGGTGTTTGAAAAGTTCACTCTGAATTCATTTACAATTCTTCCGAAACGGATATCAAGACTTACCGGATAATCATTCCAAATGTACATGAACGGATTGGTGGCAACAGCAACTGAAAAATTTTCGCGTGCGTTTGCTTTCCGTTCAGCCCTTTCTCTGCGTTTGCGTTCTTCTTCATCACGCTTTGCCTGCAATCTGCGGTCTTCTTCTGCTTTTCTTCGGGCTTCGGCAATTTTGTTTTTTATTTCCTGAACTTTGGCGATATCGCCAATAAACTCATAAACTTTTTGTAATCGTTCCCATTCATATTCCGAAAAACCTGAAGTATGTTGTTCAATAATATTCACCGCATTTCTTGCATCGGTTTTGTCGGGTTCTTTCATAGCTGATTCTGAATAATCCCAGCCTGCAACAAGTGTTGGTGAACTTGCTGACTTTGCATAATTGCCAAACCATTTATCAGCCTCCGCATATTTTTCAACAGCATATAAGGCGTAAGCAGCGCGCAGCATTAAGCTATTGTCAGTTGTGCTCATTCCGTTTATTTTTTTTACCATATAATTAAACGGACCCTCATTTCGTTTTTTGCCGTCACTATCTACAGCAGGCCATTTTTCTAATGCTTTAACCCAATGTTCTGCTTTCTCCTGATTGCTTTTATCAATGTCGTAGGTTCGTGCGATGTCATAAATAATCAGCCATTCATTGAGCCCGTCTAAATTCTTTTTAACCGGTTCATAAAGTTTTTCCAGTTCATAAATAAGGCTGTAGTTTTTATTTTCATATGCTGAAAAAACACCAAGGTAAATCATAGATGTATATTCTTCATCCAAAGGATTAGAGTCGCTGAATTCCAGATGTTTTTCAATTGAAGTAAGGCTAAGTGAACTGAAGTAAGGCCAAAGATTAATAGACTTTGTAACATATTCTTCCTATTTTTCAAAATCCTTTAGTTCCTTATATAAATAACTTATGCTGGTAAGAATCGAGGCTTTTTGGTAAGTAGCAGCATCTTTATAATCCGATGATTTTGATTCAACCTGTTCAATCAGACTGATAGCCTCCTGGTATTTTGCCTTTATATCAGGAATCTTAGACGCATCGGGACTTTCATAAAAAGCATCTTCAAGCGGGTCAACTTCTTTTAATTTATCAAAGTGTTGTTTCCACTCTTCTTTTTGTGCAAAAAGAAAACCGGCTGAAAAAATCAGCAGAATAGTAAGTATTCGTTTTTTCATGTGATTTGGATTTGGTTTCAGAATCAAAAATAAGATTTATTTAAGACTCCAAACCAATTCCCGGTTTTTCTGAAGGAATAATGCAACCATCAATTAACTCAGGATTTTTAAAAGGATTGTTGCTGATAAGAAATGATCCGTCAAGGTCAACATAATCAGCAAAAGAAGAAAGATGTGAAGCCGCCAGAATTGCACACGATGTTTCGGTCATGCAGCCCAGCATTATTTTCATGTTCAGTTCCCGTGCACGAAAAATCATTTTATGTGCTTCCGCCATTCCTGTTGATTTCATCAGTTTGATGTTGATACCATGAAAAAGGTCTTTGGCTTTTTCTATATCATAAAAACGCTTAACCGATTCATCAGCCAAAAGTGGTAATGGACTTTTTTCTTTCAGCCACATCAT
Source organism: Bacteroidota bacterium (assembly GCA_947479755.1). GTDB lineage: Bacteria > Bacteroidota > Bacteroidia > SXHM01 > SXHM01 > SXHM01. The sequence goes on along the minus strand of CANKAM010000009.1, from coordinate 47,874 downwards.
ATCATCGTCTGCGCAATTAACAGGCATGGGTTGTTCTACTACTTCAAAACCATTTTCTTTAAGCATGTGCAACATTTCCAATGCCATGATTTTATCCTTCCAGCCCTGATTGGCATCGGCATACAAGGGTTTGTTGCATTCGTTTTTTACAATGTGAACAATCTTTTCATCATCGGTTGTTCCCAGTTTTATTTTCAGGATTTTAAAATCTTTTGCCTCTTTTATTTTCCTCGGCAGATTTTTCAACTCATCAATGGCAATGGTATAACTTGATAATTTTTTCTCCGGGTTTTTTATTCCGAAAAGTTCATAGCAGGGTTTTCTTAAAATCTTCCCGACTAAATCGTGCAGTGCAATATCTATGGATGCTTTGGCGGCATTGTTTCCCTTTTCAATTTTATCAACGTAGGATAATATCTTTCCGGTTTGCAGCGGATCTTCAAATTGTTCCAACTCCAGTTTAGAAAGAAATGCTTTCACACTTTCCTGCGTTTCGCCATGATAGGGCGGGAGCGAGGCTTCACCGCAACCGATAATTCCTGTATGTTCCAGTTGTGTTAAAACAATGGCTGTTGTATTGCGTGTGCCATGTGCCAACCCGAAAGGATTTTTGAGTTGCAGTGTATAAGGGCGGAAGCTGAGTTTCAACGAATAAAATTTGTGCTAAAGTATTCAGAATTCATCTTGACATAGTTCCGCAGTAACGGAAAAACAAATTATCCCAAAAATGTTATCAACATTGGTTGATAAACATAATTGCAAGTTATACTCAAAAATCATTTTTTTGCATTTTATAGATACTACGTACCATGCTAAACAGAATCATAGTTATAAACTCAGAATTGTATGCCAAGGCAGCAATTCAAATTGGTCAGAACCACAGCATTCAGATGACTGCGGAAAACAACGTGGGTAAAAGCTCGTTCCTGAACACGCTCAATTTTCTTTATATCACCGATAAAGACCAGATGCGTTTTGAGGATAACCGAAAGTTAGCGGACTCCATGAAACACTATTTTGACGGAACAAGTCTGCACAGTTTCATCATTTTTGAAATCTTTAAAACCGAATATTATTGCATACTGGCAAAGGCAACTCCTGAAAACACAATTGAGTATTACCGTTTGCCCGGAGCATTTAAAGAAGAAAACTTTATTCAGAAATCGGCTGACTCGTCCAAGGTAAAACGTTGGGACAAAATTCTGGAAGAACTTACCAAACAAAATCCGCTTGACCCGCCTGTATTGCTGAAAGGAGAAGACCTTTACAACACGGTTTACAACTCAGACCGCACAAAAAATCCTGTGGTTTGGATTAAGCGCGAAGTTAAACGCAAAGGCCGTTCGTTCTCTAACAGCTTTACAGAGATTTATCGCCACCTTATTAAAACCAGCGATATCAGCGAGAAGTCTTTTAAGAATGCACTTTTGATTGCTGATAACAAACAAGATCTTTCACTGAATGTTTTTACCAGTTCAAGCTTTGAGAAAATTAATGAGTTCGAGAAAAAGAAACATCACCTGGATAATCTTTCGGCAGTAAAACAGGATTTTGAAAAGCTGAAATTGCTGAACGATAAATTTTCAACCGAAGAACATATTTTGGCAAAACTGAAGCACACCTTTGTGTTGCATTTTAACGCCATTGAAAAGGAACTGTGGGAAAAGACAGGTTCTGAAAGTCCGCTTTCATTGTCTATCCGTGAACTGGAAAATAAAATTGAATACACGCTGAAACACCAGCGCGACCATTTGATTACCGAAAAAGCAAATCTGAACAATCAGATTTCAAACGCCACCAACGCCATTGAAGAAATAAATAAACAGTTAGTTGAAGTGGCAGACTTTGAGCCTACGGAAGACAACCTGATGTTTCAGGGAATCATGGCGAAGTATGAAGAAGAAAACCGTCAGCGCATTAATATTGAAGCACAGATCATGCAACTCGACCGTAGTAAATTTACGTTGCAGGAAGTAGAAGGCGCTATCAAAAAACTGAATGACGAAATTGAACAGCAACAAAAAAATATCAAGGATTTTGATAACCTGCTTTATCAGAATATCTCCTCAAAGCCTGATGTAATCAGCAAAGTTTATACTTACCTGAGCAGTGATGTTGCTTTTCTGAGTAAGTCACACATCAAGAAAAAAATTACCAAAGCAGATTTACCGCTTTCGTTCTTTGATGGAAAAATTGATGTGAAGGGAATTGAACTGAAGCATCCTCCTACGGTTAAGCAACTACAGGATGAAGTAAAAACAAAGAAGAAAGAGCTTGCTGAAAAAAGCATTCAGTTAGAGGCCATAAAAAACCGCAGCACCTTGCAGCAACAGGTTGAAAAACTTGCTCAGTCAATCTCTGATACAGCAAAGCTGATTAAGAAGATTAACGATAAACCTTCGTTGGTTGCAGCTAAAAAAGAAAACGAAGCATTGGTAAACAGCAAACTGAGAAAAACACTGAGTGATATTCAGCGCAAGATTGATGCGAAAGATGCGGAGATAACAAAAGAGAAAGATACATTGGCTTCACGTAAACTTGAACTGAACAGGCTGCATGCCAATCTTTCAAAATACCGCGAGCAATACGAACACATTGTTGCCAAGAACGATATTCTGCAAACAGACGAAACAGTAAACGAGCCGTTTGATAAAATCTACGACCGCTTCTATCGTGTGTATGATAGTTTCAGGGCAACACGCGAGCAACGCAAAGAGTTGAAAGATGCTATCAATAAAAAGCTGGACAAAGACATTCAGGATATACGAGAGTTTGTTACGGAGGTAGAAGAGGAGATCAGCAATATTCCGCAGATGGACAAGGTTATCAGCAATCTGCTGGATACGCTTTCTTACGAGATTGGAAACCCTACCCATTCATTCCTTACGCAGTTCAACGATTTTAAAACGTTTATCTATAAAAGCTACAACGCAAAGCTTGCTGAATATCCGGTATCGAATATTCAGAGTGTGCGTGTGAAAATTGTAGAGAACGAAGAAATGATTCAAGACCTTGAAAAAATCTCCCGTTTGAAATTTACGGGAGGAATTGATTTTGACAACGGTTACAGCGAAAGCAAAGCAGCTTTGGAAAAACAATTAACCGACAGCAAAGGCAAGCCTGTTGACATCACCGATTTGTTTACCATTAAAGTTGAGATCACAAAGGTTACAGGCGAAAGCGAAGAAATTGATTTGTCTAAACAGGTGCAATCGCGCGGAACTAACATTGTTCTGAAATTGTATCTCTTCCTGAACATTCTGAAAGATTTAGTTCACAGTGATCCTGAAAACAAAATTGTGATTTATGTAGATGAGCTGGATGCAATCGGACAAAAGAACGTGAAGCAACTGGTGCGTTTTTGCATCGACCACAACTTTGTTCCGATCTTTGCTGCACCACGTAAAGTAGAAGGCATTCAGAAGTATTATCTGGTGAAAGAGCCGCTGGCACAGGCAAAAGATAAAGGAGCCCGTAAACCTAAAATTACTTTTGGCGAGTTGCAATCATTCCCCGTTACTTACAGGAACGCGAACTAAACCATGAGCAACTTAAATCTATCCGGTAAAGAAATTCTGCGTTTTTTGAATACGCATTATGAGTTTGTGCACAGCGCATTCGCTGCGGGCAAGCCGCATTTCATGATTGATGCAGACAAGTTCATGCGTCTGCTTCATGACTACAATGCAAAGAACGAAAGCAAGATTTCCCTTTACCGCCTTACCTCAGAAGTAAAATTCTGCCGACAACTTTCAACGGGCGAATACAAACTCAACCGGAACTACATTCCTTTTCTGGAATATCTGTTCAACGATTTTGTTTTGAATTTACCCGAAACATTAAAAAACAGGTATCAGGCAGTTTTCAATCATTTCACGGCATTGAAAACGGAGACAACCGGTTTTCGTGTTGTATTACTTGCTCAGGAAATTATTAATGTAATTGAAGATTTCCTGAGTGATATTGAAGGACAAACGCAACGCCTGCTGCGCGATACCGAAGCATTGAAAGTTAATGTTGGAAATCATTCTGCCTTCTCCACACGCATACAACGTGCTAACTTCTGGATTGACGAATACATTATTCCGCTCAATGGGATTTTGGATAAAGAACGTGCTGATTCCATTGTGAATGTGATTATTCAATTGCAGCAGTATTCCAATGAAAGACGTTTGCTTTCGGATAACTACGAGTTGAAACTGGAGTTCGAAAAACTGTATGCCTGCGCGGTAAATGCAAAATCGGAATTAGATAAAACGCTGAGCAAACTTACTCGTGAATTATTGCCGCTGCTGGAGCGTATCAAAAGTGATTCTATTATTCTCAACGGCTTTTATCATTTCGTGGAGAACATTGATGATCCTAAAGCATACGTTGCTGCACTTCCGCACATAGTGCGCAGAACAAAATCAAGCGTTACCTCCAAGGCATTTGCTGCTGAAGCTGAATTTTATATTGACCAGTTTAGTTACCTCACGCCCGAAATTCTTTTCAATGAAAGTGATGAAGATATAGAGTGGCTGCCCGATGCCGCTTTCTTTAAAGAGCAATTGCTGAAAGACGATGGCGTAAAAGATTTTTACAAATGGTGCCTGACTTCGCTGGAAGAACAGACCGAAAATATTACCCTGTCTAAATTTTTTACGCTCTCTAACATGTTGCTGGACGAAGACCTGGTAATAGAATATAAAGACGAAAAGCGTTACGAAATAAAACTGGCCGATGCCACCTTATTAATGCCAAAAATTAAAGTTTATGCAAAGCTATCCAAGTGAACACCGTGAAATTGTAAGCGCTCTTGTTGACGGGCGTTTTGTAATCTATCCTAACCCCACCTTCGTTTCGCTGAAGTTGCAGGAAGAGGAATATCGCGAATTCTTTACCCAGAGCTACGGTTATGAGTTGGTGATTGATTCCGAAATTGCTTACCTCACTTCCACCGAAGGAACGGAAAAACGTACCCGCGATTTTGTGTTGTTTCTTGCCTTGCTTTGCCGCGAGCTGGACTACAGCGGAAAGAATTTCCGTGATGCCATTGAAGTGGGTGTTTTTGACATGGCCGAAACAGAACAGATGCTGAGACAATCATCTAAATGTGAAGTATTGGAAAAAACCTCGGTAGCTAATTTTGAAGATTTCATCAGCACATGGCATCGTAAGAATGTATTGTTCCGTGCCGAAGGACAATTTAAATTTACCAAAGCGGTGAAGATATTCTTTGACTTTGCAGTGAATGTTGCCAATGCGAAGTTGAAGGAAGCGGAGGCGGTGTAGATAAATTTTTCCTTTAGTCCTCTGTTTCCTTCTTTGAATCTTGTGTTTTAGGCATATAAACTATATGCCATAAATCTTATCTTTGCAAGCCCTTAGAAAATGAATACAGAAACACTTCTTGACCGCGCCCTTAATTTTGAGTTCCTCAGCATTGAAGAAGGGATGTTCCTTTTTCAGCATGCAGCCCTGAGCGAACTGATATTTGCAGGCAACGAACTGCGCAAAAAACAAAAACCCGATAATAAAGTAACCTGGATAATAGACCGCAATGTAAACACCACCAATGTGTGCATTGCCAATTGCAAGTTCTGCAATTTCTACCGCATTCCCGGTCACCCCGAAAGTTACATTACCACCATAGAACAATACAAGCAAAAAATTGAAGAAACCTTTCGCTATGGTGGCGAACAACTTTTGCTGCAAGGCGGTCATCATCCTGAGTTGGGTTTAAAATTTTACACCGATTTATTCCGTCAGCTAAAAAGTCTTTACCCGAATTTAAAGCTGCATTCACTTGGTCCGCCCGAAGTGGCGCACATCAGCAAGCTGGAAGGAATTTCGCACACCGAAACATTGAAAGCCCTGAAAGAATCAGGTTTGGATTCATTGCCCGGTGCAGGAGCAGAAATATTGAACGACCGTGTAAGGCGCATGATATCCAAAGGAAAATGCGGAGGACAGGAATGGCTGAATGTGATGCGTGCAGCGCATCAACTGAACATTACCACATCCGCAACCATGATGTTCGGACATATTGAAACATTGTATGAACGCTTTGAACATTTGGTTTGGCTGCGAGAAGTGCAAAGCGAAAAACCAAAAGATGCAAAAGGATTTCTTGCTTTCATCCCTTGGCCTTTTCAGGATGACGGTACGTTGTTGAAACGTGTGAAAGGAGTTTCGAATAATGTAAGCGCGGAAGAATACATCCGGATGATTGCCATGAGCAGGATTATGCTGCCGAATGTGATAAACATTCAGGCATCATGGTTAACAGTGGGAGAAAAGACAGCGCAGATTTGTCTGCATGCAGGCGCCAATGATTTTGGTTCCATTATGATTGAAGAGAATGTGGTTTCGGTGGCAGGCGCACAGCATCGTTATACTTCTGAGGGAATTCAGCGTGCAATCCGCGAAGCAGGATTTGAGCCACAACTGCGCACACAACAATATGAATACCGTGACTTGCCTAAAGTAATGGAACAACAAGTAATCAACTATTAAAACCTCATATCTGACTCATCTCCTTCCAAAGGAGAGGTGGAAGGAAAAACAAATACCATGATAAACTATACCCTACTCGAAGACAGCATTGCCCTCATCAGCTTTGACATGAAAAACTCAACGATGAATGTGCTTAATCAGGAATCAATTGCTGCTTTTGATGAAGCGTTTGATAAGGCCGTGAAAGATGCGAACGTGAAAGGTATCATTGTTACATCCGATAAAAAAGAATTTATTGCCGGTGCAGATCTAAAAATGATTGCTGCTGTGAAAACACCGGAACAGGTAATGGAGAAATCCGGGGTGCTTCATAAGCTCTACCGCAAAATGGAAACCTGCGGAAAGCCTGTAGTTGCAGCTATCAACGGAACTGCATTAGGTGGTGGTTTTGAGCTTTGTCTGGCTTCTCATTTCCGTATTGCGGTTAATGATGCAAAAATACAAATCGGATTACCCGAAGTATTATTAGGATTGCTTCCCGGTGCAGGAGGAACGCAGCGTTTGCCCCGCCTGATTGGTATTGAAAATGCTTTGCCGCTTTTGCTGGAAGGAAAAAAATTACGTCCTGAACAGGCGCTTGAAAAAGGTCTGGTGAATAAATTAGTTGCTACAAAAGAAGAATTAATTCCCGCTGCTGTTGAGTGGATAAGAACAGTTGGGAAAAAAGTTCAACCATGGGATGATAAAGGATTTAAAATTCCCGGTGGCGGTGTGCAGACACCAACAGGAGTGCGTGTATTTATGGCAGGAAGCGCACTGTTACAAAAGAAAACATTCGGTAATTATCCGGCTCCTACAGCCATTATGAATTCGGTTTACGAAGGCTTGCAACTGGATTTTGACAGAGCATTGAAAGTAGAGATGCGTTATTTTACGCAATGTGCAATGTCGCAGGTGGCGAAGAATATGATACGCACCTTGTTCTTTACCATGAATGCAGCCAACAGCGGTGCAGCACGACCAAAAGATGTTCCTGCAAATACACTTACTAAAGTGGGAGTATTAGGCGCGGGAATGATGGGAGCAGGCATAGCTTATGTTTCAGCAGTTGCAGGATTGAATGTTGTTCTGAAGGATCGTTCTATTGAAGATGCTGAAAAAGGAAAAGCCTATTCGTTGAAGTTGTTGAATGAAAAAGTCAGCAAAGGTCACATGAGCAAAGAAAAAGCGGATGAAATTCTGGCACGGATTGTAACAACCGCAGACCCTAAAGCAGTTGAAGGCAGCGAGCTGATCATTGAAGCTGTTTTTGAAGACCGTGCACTGAAAGCAAGTGTAACCAAAGAAACAGAAGCGGTGCTTTCGCCAACTGCAGTGTATGCTTCCAATACTTCTACATTGCCTATCACAGGATTGGCAGAAGCATCTGTTCGTCCGGAAAATTTTATCGGTATCCATTTCTTTTCACCTGTTGATAAAATGCAACTGGTTGAAATTATTCTTGGAAAGAAAACTTCACCATACGCGATTGCGATGGCAATTGATTATGTGAAACGAATTAAGAAAACACCTATTGTGGTGAATGACGGAAGAGCATTTTATACTTCACGTATTTTCTCTACCTACATTGCAGAAGGTCTGAATATGTTGCAGGAAGGAATTGCTCCTGCTTTAATTGAAAACGCAGGAAAAGCAGCAGGCATGCCGGTTGGTCCGCTTGCTGTTGCGGATGAGGTGAGCATTGAATTGATGTATAAAATCAATAAACAAACAGAGAAAGATTTAGGAAAAGTAAATGAAGGAGCTGAGGCAAAAGTGGGTCGTTTGTTTATGGAAACACTTAATCGCCCCGGCAAAAAAGCAAGAAAAGGTTTTTATGAATACCCTACAGACGGAGGTAAAAAACATCTTTGGTCGGGATTGGCAGAATACTTTCCTTTAGCAAAAGAGCAACCTGATGTTGAGCTTTTGAAAAAGCGTTTGCTGCATTATCAGGCATTGAATGCCGTGAAATGTCTGGAAGAAAATGTATTGACATCACCGCGTGATGGTGATATCGGTTCTATCCTCGGCTGGGGTTTCCCTCCTTACACTGGCGGTATCTTCTCATACATTGATATGATAGGTGTGCGTCAGTTTGTAGAAGATTGTAAAACATTGGCAACTGCTTACGGAGCGCGTTTTAATCCTCCTGCATTGTTGGAAGAGATGGCAAAAACAGGCAAGAAATTTTACGAAGAGAAAACAGAAAAGGCAGTAGCTTAAGATATACGTATGAACTTTGTTGAAGAACTGAAATGGCGCGGTATGTTGCAGGACATCATGCCCGGAACAGAAGAATTACTGAATAAGGATATGGTGAGCGGCTATATCGGCTTCGACCCTACTTCTGATTCTCTTGGCGTTGGAAATCTTGTGCAGATAATGACTTTGCTGCATTTTCAACGTTGCGGGCATAAGCCGATTGCATTGGTTGGCGGTGCAACAGGAATGGTAGGAGACCCAAGCGGAAAATCACAGGAAAGAAATCTACTTAACGAAGAAACGTTGCATCACAATCTTTCTTCGCAGAAAAAACAACTGGAGAAATTTCTTGATTTCAATTGCGGGAAAAACTCAGCAGAGATTGTAAATAATTACGATTGGTTTAAAAATTTCACTTTCCTTGATTTTATCCGTGATGTGGGAAAACACATTTCGGTGAATTACATGATGGCAAAGGATTCGGTGCAGAACCGTTTGGAAACGGGAATGTCATTCACTGAGTTTTCATACCAGTTGGTGCAGGGTTATGATTTCTACTGGCTCTGGAAAAATAAAGGAATCAAATTGCAAATGGGCGGCAGCGACCAGTGGGGAAACATAGTTACCGGAACTGAATTAATACGCAGAAAAGACGCGGGAGAAGCATTTGCGCTTACTACTCCATTGATTAAAAAAGCAGACGGAACCAAATTTGGTAAAACAGAAAGCGGTAATGTCTGGCTGGATGCGAAGAAAACTTCTGCTTATAAATTTTACCAGTTCTGGCTTAATGCCAGCGATTCAGATGTTGCTACGTACATCCGTATTTTTTCTTTGAAAACAAGAGAAGAAGTGGAAGCATTAGAAGCAGAACACAAAGCAGAACCACATTTGCGCAAATTGCAGAAAGCATTGGCGGATGAAATTACCACGCGTGTGCATTCTGCGGAGGCTTTACAACGTGCTAAAGAAACTACGGATATACTTTTCGGAAGTTCATTTGAAGATTTTAAAAAACTTTCAGGTGAAGAAATAGAAGATGCTTTTGATGTGGATGTTACATTTTCAGTTGATGCAAATATGTTTGCAGAAGGAATTGATGTAGTGAGTCTGCTTGGAGAAAAAGCTGCGGTGTTCCCTTCAAAAGGAGATGCACGGAAAACCATACAAGGCAATGGAGCCAGCATAAACAAAGAGAAAATTTCGTTAGAGAAAAAGATTACTTCCGCTGATTTGCTCTACAACAAATACCTGTTAGTGCAGAAAGGAAAGAAGAATTATTTTTTGGTGAAGGCAGTATAATTACTGCACCAATAAATTACATCCGCGCAAATCAGAATTGTCAAATCTTCCGCTTACTTCAAAACTATCATTGTTGTGAAGTATACCTAAATCCTGTGTTGCAATAAACGAACAGGAATTGATGTTGGCTAAGTCAATCACATTAATGCCTCCGCTTTTTCCTTGTTTAAGAATTTTTAATGGGTCGTTCACATCTCTAATCAACACTTTCATCCAGGGAGGGCATTGAAAAATTCCATCTCCTTTTGAGTAGGCTTGTGAAAACAACTCGGTCATTCCGTATTCGGAATGAATAGCAGTAACTCCAAACTTTTCGCAAAGGATTTGATGTAATTCTTCGCGCAGCAGTTCTTTGCGTTTTCCTTTCATGCCGCCTGTTTCCATAATAATAAGTTCTCCGGAAAGATGATTAGATAATAGTTCTGCTAAGTCAAGTAAAGCATACGTAACACCAAGCAGAATTACTTTTTGTCCTTTTGCAAGAAGCGATTTTAGTTTTTCTGAAAGCTCATTTAAGTTATGGAGATAAAATCCACTGTCATGATTTTTACTCCTCTTTATTAAATCATCAACCATGTAAACCAATGATGAGCCTTCACGTTCCAGATAGGAGGGGAGTAATGCCAACAGACAATACTCTTCAATATTACCATAAAAAAAATCAAAACCTTTTCTGAAACTTTCTTCATAAACCGAAACATCGGAAACATAGTGTTTACTCTGAACAGTTCCTGTTGTGCCGCTGCTGGTGAAGATTTTTGATGGAAGATTCTCAACTACGCCCGAAGTAACTACTTCGTGTGTTTTGAAAAATTCAACTGGTAAAAACGGAATATCGTTTACTGATTTTATTTCGGCAGGATTGATTTTCAGAACATCACAGAATTGTTTGTAAACAAGACAATGTTTATGTTGTAATTGAAAAATTTCTAAAGCAGTTTTTTCAAAATCTCGCCCGGTTTTTATTGCGAATATTTTCTCTGTTAGCGTGCTCAAATCTGTTTAGCGTTAAAATCCTTATTTTTGTTCTATGAATAAGAATTCAAAAGTAAGTTTATTTGTCTTGTTTCTCTTGGTTATTGGTTTCTCTTCCTGCCTGAAGCGAAACGATTTTCCTGATGAGCCGCAGATTGAATACCTTGATTTTCTAAAATATCAGAATACGCAAGGTAAAGATTCAATCGGTGTTTTAAAATTCAAATTTACGGATGGAGATGGTGATATAGGGCTTGACCAACAGGATACTTTCCCGCCTTTTGATGAAGGAAGTTTGTATTACTATAATTTTTATGTGAAATATTTTGAGAAGCAAAACGGAAACTTTGTTGAAGTAGTTCTTGCGCAGCCTAACAATTCACGTATTCCCAATATTACTCCTGAAGGCCAAAACAAAACACTTGAAGGAGAAATAGAAATAGCGCTTTACATTAATAACCCACTTTCAAATTTTGATACTATAAAATTTGAAGCCTATATTTTTGACCGTACTTTAAATCAAAGTAACACGATTGAAACGCCTGAGATAGTGGTTGTGAAATAATTACCCCTCTGTTTTTTCCTTAATAAATCGTTCAACTGCTTCAGGAAAATAGTTATGCTCCAGTTCCTGCACCCTTGCAGCCAGCATCTCAGCCGTATCATTTTCCAAAACCGGACACTTAGCCTGAAATAAAATTCGCCCTTCATCATAATGTTCATTTACCAAATGAATGGTAATTCCGCTTTCTGATTTGCCGCTTTCAATAACGGCTTTGTGAACGTTTAAGCCATACATTCCTTTTCCGCCAAAATCAGGCAGCAGCGCAGGGTGGATGTTGATGATTTTGTTTTCGTATGCTTTTAAAATGTTGTCGGGTACTTTTATGAGGAAACCGGCAAGCACAATAAAATCAATCTTTTCTGAAGTTAGTTTTTCAAGAACAGTTGAAGAATTATAAAATTCTTCTTTAGTAAAATTAATTGCCGGAATGCCAGATTTACGGGCGATTTCCAAAGCCCCCGCTTCATTGCGGTTGCTTACCAATAGCGCAACTGAAATAGCTTTGTTTTCTGAAAAATAGTCAATCAGTCGTTTTGCATTGCTTCCTGTTCCGGAAGCAAAAATCGCCAGTCGTTTCATCTGCAAAAATCAGTGACCGCCTTTTTTGCAGCACTTAGGAAGTTTATCGTACGATTCTTTTTTAGCAGGAATATCATCGGCATCATAACCAATGTTAGCGATTGTTTCGCGTATTTTTTCAGGGTTGGTTCTTTTGTCGTAATAAATAACTGTAGCTATCTGGTCATTTGTATTAACGGTAGCCGATTTTATTCCTTTTTCAAAGGCAAGTGCTTTTTCAATTCGCTCTTTACATTCATCGCATTGAGCAGATGTTTTAATTTTTACTTCGGCAGTTTGTGCTGAAACCGAGAGTGAAAAAATTGAAATAAACAGAATTAATGCAGTGGTGATTTTTTTAATGATTTTCATCTTTGATATAAAATTGATTTTGCGTTTTAACAGCAACAAAGATACCACTATTCCTATCTTTGCCCACCATGTTTGCCTCAAGAGCCAAAGACGGACTAAATTTTTTATCAAAAACCACACCGCGCAGAGCTGCTAATGCCCTGAAAGTGTTGGGTAGCTACTACTATTCTAAGTATGCCAAAAAGCCGGTACAGTTAGGCTTGCCCATCAGTATTTCCATTGAGCCTACAACTTCTTGTAATTTACGTTGCCCTGAATGTCCGAGCGGATTGCGTTTTTTTACCCGCCCAACCGGAATGTTGAATCAGGAGTTCTATAAAGATACTATTGACCAGCTCCACAAAGATTTATTGTACCTCATATTTTATTTTCAAGGTGAGCCTTATCTCAATCCTGCTTTTTTGGATATGGTAAAGTATGCTTCGGAGAAAAGAATTTACACAGCTACTTCTACCAATGCACATTATTTAAATGATGCTAATTCAAAGAAAACAATTGATAGCGGATTAGACCGTTTAATTATTTCTATTGACGGCACTACGCAGGAAGTGTATGAACAATACAGAATAGGAGGGAAGCTGGAGAAAGTGTTGGAAGGAACCAAGAATATTGTGAAGTGGAAGAAGGAACTGAAATCAAAAACGCCTCACATTATTTTTCAGTTTCTGGTCGTGAAGCCTAATGAGCATCAGGTAGATGATGTGAAAAAACTTGCTTTAGAATATGGTGTGGATGAAGTGAAATTCAAGACTGCTCAGGTCTATGATTATGAAAAAGATCCTAATCAGTTAATTCCTGAAAATGATAAATATTCGCGCTACAAAAAAAACAAAAGCGGCTCGTTTGATATTAAAAACCCTTTGCTGAACCATTGCTGGAAACTCTGGCACTCTTGTGTGATTACCTGGGACGGACTGGTAGTTCCCTGCTGCTTTGATAAAGATGCCACCCACCAGTTCGGTGATTTGAAAGAAACAACGTTTGCTCAACTCTGGCAAAATGAAAAGTACCAGAACTTCAGGTCTGCAATTTTAAAGTCGCGGTCAGAGATTGATATTTGTACCAACTGTACAGAAGGTGCAAAAGTTTGGGGATAAACCTTATAATATTTTTCGTATTCTTGCGTTAATTATTCAAAATAAATCTCTGTTTTTTTGAAACTGATCCAAACCAAAAACAAATTTCTTTTTTCCTGGCTGTTTGTAGTTCTATTTAAAGGTTTCGGATTTTGCTGTGTTGCATTTCCTGGTCATGCTGTTGCGCAGGATTTATTTTCGGAAGGTAAAAAGTATTATGAAAAAAGAGCAGAGGGCGCTACGGGTTTAATAGCCAAACCCGAAAACATTAACACCGCTATTGCTGATCTTGAAAAGGCATATGCATTGGGAACTAATCTTGAAGAAACAGGAGCATATCTGATTAAATGCTACAATTATAAAGGTCGTTTCGTTTGTTCAAGTAACGCAGATAAAAAAGCAGTGTTTGAGAAAGGAAAATTTTTGGGAGAAGCATTATTGAAAAAATATCCGAATTCAGCATCTGTTTTATATGAATATATTTGTGTACTGGGTTTATGGGCAAATGAAATTGGTGCTTTAAAAGCAGGTTGGGATGGGGTAATAGGAAAAATGAAAAGCAATACAGAGAAACTAATTGCAGTTGACCGTACTTATTCATTTTGCGCAGGCGAACGAATACTTGGTTTGCTCTATCTGAAAGCACCTTATATTCCTTTAGTGCTTACCTGGCCGGATAATGAAGATGCTCTTATCTATCTTGAGAAATCTGTTAAGTGCTACCCTGCTGATTTTGGAAACGTTTTTTATTATGCTGAAGTTTTACATAAGAATAAACAAGTAGAAAAAGCTAAAGAATATATGAAGAAGGTTATTGGCATGACTCCCAGGTCGGAATTATATCTTGAAGATCTGAAGTTTAAAAAAGACGCAGAGAAAATTCTGCTCGAGTGGAATTAACATGCTGATTTCAAGTCGTAATTTTCACTGATTATCATCACGTTTTTTGTTAAACAATTTATCTATGTTTGTCGCTGCAAAAACACCTGACAGAATATAATGATAACGACCAAACTGATTGACGGAACCGAAATTTTCTGTCTTCGCAAACCCGAAGCCAAAATGCTTGACCATCACGTTGAAGGCTATATGCAACACGGCATTTCCATTAACGATGGTGATGTGGTTTTTGATGTGGGTGCCAACATAGGTGTGTTTGGTGTGCGTGCAGTTCAAAAATTCAGCAACGTAAAAGTGTTTGCGTTTGAGCCCATTCCCGAAATTTATGAGGTGCTGAAAACAAACGCTGAAAAATTTGGCAAAGGAAGATTCTTTGCGCTGAAATACGGTGCTTCGGATGCAAACGGAACAACATCGTTTTCTTATTTTCCTAATACACCTGCGCTTTCTACTTCGCATCCCGAAATGTGGGACGAAAATCCTGATGCATTTGAAAACGCGGTAAAAGGCAGCATGAAAAACGCACCTGCCGATATGCAGTGGATGAAATGGATGCCTACTTCGCTTGCAGGATTGGTAGCACGGTTTTTGCGTAGCGGCAAGCAAATGATTACCTGCGAGCTGCGCACCATTTCTTCGGTAATAGAAGAATACAAGATTGAGAAAATTGATTTGCTGAAAATTGATTGCGAGGGTGCAGAACTTTCTGCCATTAAAGGAATAAAAGAAGAGGACTGGAAAAAGATTAACAAAGTAGTAGTAGAGGTTCACGACATGGAAAACCGTGTTGAGTTTATTTCAGATTTGCTGCGCAGACACGGGCTGACTAAAATTGTAAAAGAAAAAGAAAAGGCGCTGGAAGAAACCGCGCTTTACAATGTTTACGCTACACGTTAAATGACCAATAGCGACATTATACTAATCACCTTGGGTGTTCTGCTTGCCGGAAACATCATTGCATTAATATATTCGTGGCTGGTACTTTATACCGATGTGTTTAAAAAGTATCGTCTTCAGGAAAAACCATATAAGCCAGGAATTTTCTTTCAACGTCTGCCGCTGATTTTACTGAACCTTGCTATTCTTGCTGTTATTACTGCGGTTTCGATGTACTTCTTTGCCGATATTATTTTTGAAACTTCTATTCCTGTGTGGTGGTTAATTCCTGTGCAGGTTATTTTTATTTTCGTTATTGACGATGCGTGGTTTTATTTTGCTCACCGCCTCATGCATGAGAATAAATTTTTGCTGCGCAAAATTCACAGCATCCATCACCAGGCTATAACACCGTTTCCGCTGGAGTATATTTATGTGCATCCGTTGGAGTGGATGATTGGCAGCGTGGGCTCATTTCTTGGTATTGGTGCGCTGCTGCTGATTATGCCTGTTAACTTTTATGCTTTTTTGGTGTATGGTGTTATCCGCAATCTGCACGAGGTAGAGATACATTCTGATTTGCGCTCGCCTATAGCCAAATACATTCCTTTTCTGAACCCAACGGAGAATCACGATTTGCACCACTCCAAAGTAAAAGGCAATTACGCTTCTATGTTCACTATCTGGGACAGGGTGTTTGGTACGGTGCTTAAGAAGGATTGATTTCTTCTTTACCTTATGAGATGGTAATATTAAATCATCCCCCTCGCCTTCAGCTCCAAATACTTATTCACCGTATTAATAGATAAATCCTCAGGCCGCGTAAGAATACTTTGAATACCATATTGCCTCAGCAACTGCACAACCTGATTTTTTTCGGATACAAACTTTTGAGCAATCGTTTTCAGATAAATCTCTTCCACATCTTTTGCAGCTGAGGTAGAGAAATCTTTTACCTCTGTGTTTTCAAAAAATATAACAACAAGTAAGTGCGTGCTGTTAATTCTTCGTAGCAGCGGAAGCACGCGCTCCACCGCATACAGGCTCTCGAAATTAGTGTAGAAGAAAATCAAACTGCGCCCGCGAACCAGGTTGCGCACTGCGTTATACATCAGTTCGTAGTTGGCTTCCATCTTGCGCTCTTCCTCGTTGTACAGCGCTTCTAAAATCATGCGCAATTGCTTTTGTCCGCGGTCGGCTTTTATAGAACTGCCAATTTTATCACTGAAGGTAAGCAACCCCGATTTATCGTGTTTCTTCAAAGCAATGTTAGAAATCACCAGACTTGCGTTGATGGAATAGTCCAGTAAACTCAATCCGTTAAAAGGCATGCGCATGGTTCGGCTTTTATCAATCAGCGAATACACCTGTTGCGAGCGCTCGTCCTCATATTGATTCACCATCAGCTCGGCTTTGCGCCCTGTGGCTTTCCAGTTGATGCTGCGGAAATCATCACCCTGCACATAATTTTTGATTTGCTCAAACTCGTAGCTGTGTCCGAGTCTGCGGATTTTTTTCACACCCTGATAAATCGAAATCTTTGCCATCGCCAGCAGCTCATACTTCTTCATGTCAATCACCGAAGGATACACTTTTATCATCTCCCTTGTCTCCTTCACAAACCTTCGCTGCACCAAACCAAATTGCGTTTGCCCGAAAATATTTATGTTGTTAAAAACATACTCGCCCCGTATAACCGGGCGCAGGTTATAGCCCAGCGATTGCTTTTCGCCCGACTTTAAAACAAAGCGCATCCGCATATCGCGCTTCTGAAACTGAAAAGGAATTTCGTCAATGATGGTGATCTTCAGTTGCTGTGCCGAGTGATTGATGATGTCTAAGCGCACCGGATTTTCGTTGCCCAGCGAAAACATTTTTCCCACCGTGCGTTTGCAAAGTACCTGCGCTGACGGGCGAAACAGCAGAATAATATCCAACACAAAAAAAGCAATCAGCGCAATCAACACAATTTGCGCGATTGGAAACACCACCGGAAAAAGAAACCCGAATACAAAAAACGCAACCGTAGCTGCTCCCGCAAGGAAGAAGTGATTGGTGAGGTATAAGTTTCGGAACAGGTTTATCATCTTGGCACTTCCACTTTTTCAATTATTTCTTTAATCACCTGCTCTGTCTCCGTTCCCTCCATCTCGCGTTCAGGCGAAAGAATGATGCGGTGATTTAAAACAGGATACGCCACAAACTTAATGTCGTCAGGCGTAACAAACTCGCGGCCTCTCATGGCAGCAATCGCTTTACTTGTTTTCATAATCGCCAACGAAGCACGTGGTGATGCACCTAAGAATAGGTCACCATTGTTGCGCGTGTTGTGTATAATGGTTGCTATGTAATCCAGCAACTCATCTTTGATGTGAATCTTTTCAATCAGCGAGCGCACCGCTTGTAAATCCATTGCATTCAAAATGCTTTTCACATCGCCTGTATGTTGAAAATTGAAATCGTTGCGAAATTTTCTCAGAATGTCTTTTTCGTTTTCCAAGGTGGGGTACGTCATCTTTATGCGGAACAGAAAACGGTCAAGTTGTGCTTCGGGTAGTTTGTAAGTTCCTTCCTGTTCAATGGGGTTTTGCGTGGCCACCACAAAAAACGGGAACTCTAAATAATGCGTAACACCGTCCACTGTAATCTGGCGCTCTTCCATTACCTCGAACAAAGCCGCCTGTGTTTTTGCGGGCGAGCGGTTAATCTCGTCAATCAGAACAATGTTGGAGAACACCGGCCCTTTCTTAAAATTAAACTCCGATGATTTCATATTGAATACCGTAGTGCCTATTACATCGGTCGGCATCAGGTCGGGAGTAAACTGTATACGCGAAAAATTAACCGACAATGTTTTAGATAGCAGTTTTACGGTCAGCGTTTTTGCAATACCGGGAACACCTTCCAGAATAATGTGTCCGCTCGTGAACAGCCCTGCCAGCAGCAGTTCTATCATCTGGTCTTGTCCCACAATCACTTTGTGTATTTCGCTCTTAACGCGGTAAACCGATTCGCTCAGTTTGTTCAAATCCGTAGCAAGCGGTGAAGGCGTTCCGATGTTAAACTCTGGTGTTGAACCTGGCGTTTGTCCTGTGTTTGGTGTTTGATTTTCTTCCATGTTATTTGGCTTTTGTGTAAAAATTATCAATGGATTGGTTAAATATAATCAGGCTTTCTTCGTTAATGCTTTTTTGATTTTCTATCACTTTATAATTCTCAAATAATCGTTCTAACTCTTTTTGCGGCACCTGTGATTTTTGCGCAAGCTTTAAAATAAAAGCATCGTCAATAGTGTTGGTAGCAATGTTGTAGCGGTTGCGTATTCCTTCCAGAAAGAGTTTCATTTTTTGCGAAGCTAATTTTTTGTGATCGTTTTGCAGGTAATAAATTCTGCCGATTGTTTCGGCAAACTCCAGCGAAGTGTTGGTGTTGGGAATAAGCACGGGAATAGGCCGTTGTCTGCGCTTGGCGCGGAAAAGAATAAACAACAGCGCCAATGCAAGTATAAGATACCACGCAGTTTTCAGTGCCGGCTGCGACAGAATGAAATACAATGGACTTTTTTCCCAACGCAGTTCACCACCTTCATTGTTTGTTTCCTCGCTTTTATACTCAATCGGAATTTTCGAAAATTCGTCCCAGTAAATATCACCTTCGGGTAAAAATGAAAACACTTTTTCTGCATACTCAACCGAACGCTTGTTCAGCAACTGAACATTGGTAAACGCCAGCGGAGTGGTGTGAATATAGAAATAGCCCTTTCCGAATGAGACGCGCATGTAGTTCGCCAGCGTGTCATTCATGTTAGCATAAAAAACAGGCTTCGCCTGCTGGTTTATGCAGGTATCCATAATGTATGACCAAGAATATTCCAGCGTGTCGTTTAGGTTTCGGTAAGCAAATTCATAGGCCGGATTGCTTTTAAAATCAGCCTGATAAAAATTTAGTCGCGCAAATGAATCGGGATAAGAATAAGTGGGGTAATAATATTCGCAAATACTTAAATTTAGGGTGTCCTCAATTATATAAGGAATAGATGGAATAGACAGAAACGCATTATTACCGCGATATACATAGTCCAGCAATTTCAACTCGCTAAGCGAATCAAGATACATTCCCGAGCCAATAAAAATATAGTTGTTTCCTGTGTTGCGCGGCAAACTTTCGTGCAGCGGCCTACGGATAACATTGAATTTTTTTGCAGGAAAATATTTTTCCAGCATCTCAGCTATCACATAGGTATCGTAAGGTTCTTTCTTGTCATTTTTATACGTTTCGTACCAGCTGTGTTTGGGTTTTTCAACATTGCTGTACCAGAAATAAATACCCACGCCAAGCCCCAGCAAAATAATCAGAAAAATAATTATAGGGATATTATTTTTGCCCATTACTTCTGATTGAGTTGATAAAACTGCTGAACGAAGGACTTAATACAACGAACTCTTTTTCTTCAATCTCTACATCGCCATACCACACAATTTCAAAAGCCCGCGTAAGAGAACGGAAGTGCTCAAACTCTTTGCGTTCATGCATTTCGGTAAGGTATTCAAAATTGGTTTTGTTCTTTTTCCATACAATAAAGTTTTGCTGCATCAACTCTTTTATGCTCATCAGGTAATAGATGCGCACCGCAATTTTGTATTGTTTTTTCTCCAACGCTTCCCGAAGAAATCGTTCTAAATCTGATTCTTCAAGGTTTTCTTCTGCTTCGTCTAAGAAAGAAAATTCGCCTCCCTTTATTTTCTGATTTTTCAGAAACTTTGCATTTCCGAAAATTTTCCACAGCAAAAACACCAGCGCAATAATTACCAATGTAACTACTACCACTTTCACTACCATGGGATTAAAGTTGAACTTAGGCATTGAAAACGGTTCCTTTTCTTTTTCCTTTTTTTTAACAGCTTCGTTGTAGTTAAGATCCTTGGTCAGGTTTTGCCAGCGTTTTTCGTCAAACTTTTTCAGTTCAACAGAGGGTTCAGTCTTTTTTACTTCCGTTATAGTTTCGATTTCAGCAAGAACAGCAGTAGAATCCTGACCAAATACAACGGAACAGAAAGTCAGCAAAATAAAAAGTAACGTGCTAGTTCTCCACATCCATTCCATAGCGTTGTTTTTTAATTCCGATGTTACTGATGCGTTGCTTCAGTTCAGCGGCTTCATTTATTTCAAGCAGTGAATGAAATTTTAATCCGATACCAATTAATACAATAGGTACTACAATGCCCATTGCAAAGAGCGAAAGGAAGGTGATAAAAATCTGAAATATTTTGCTTAGGGTTTCGGGCGAAACATTAAGGTTCCAGGTGATGATTTCAAAATAGAAAAACAAAAACGGTGAATTAAAGACAAAGAAATAAATTGAACCAAGAAGTGAAAGTATCAGCGCAAGGCCAAGCAGGTTAAACCAGTTTCCTTTCAGAATTTTCCAGCAGCGTTTGAAGGCAGGGATAAAATAGATTTGCTCATACAGGCAGGCATAAATAATCAGGAATAATACTGGCGAAACTAATGCAAACACAAAAAATGAACCTCCGTCAGGGATAAAGAAAATGGTGTTGAGCAAGGCAATGAAAATAATAACGGTAAGAAATCTTTTGCGCAATGCAGCCCATATGTTTTTTAGGGGCAGTATTTCGTCCTGCGTTTTTCCTTGTACTGAAGAGGAGAGTAGATAGTAAACCGTAAACACAAGCAACGAAAAAAATACAGTGTTGAATAAATAAAACACAGGATATTTGGAATAGTTAAGGTATGAATACATGTTTTCAAAAACATTGAAATAGCTCTGCGAATTCATAGAATCGGTTCCGTAATAGGTGTAGAGTTCAAGTATTTTTTCGCGCAGAATAAAATAGGTTGAAATGCTGAAAATGCCTGCCAACAAAAGAGCAACGGTGATGATTTGTTTTAAGTAAATTCTGTAAAAAATAAACAGCTGAATAAAAACTTCACCGTTTGATTTGATGCCGGAAAATTCAATTTTGTCTGTTTCATTTGCATTCAGTCGTGTTTCGGGTTCAATGTTTTCAAAACCTTCATTGGCTTTATGACGCGGGTACCAGACAAAGTAGCCCAGAATAAAAAACAGCGAGAGTAGAATTACTGCTAGCCTCACCGGATCAGGAAGATCGGTGTAGCGCGTGAGGAAACCTTCAATAAAAGCAGCGAAAACAAAAATGGGAGTAATGCCCAGCATTATTTTTATTGCCCTGCGAGCCGAAACCTGAAACGATTGCAAACGCGAGTAGGTGCCGGGAAAAACCAACCCATTGCCCATTACAATACCAGCTGCCCCTGCAATAATTATGGCCGAAATTTCCAATGTTCCGTGCATCCAAATGGTGAGAAATGATTCGCGGAACAAGCCCTGCTCCACAAAAAAATACTGGAATGAGCCCACCATAATTCCGTTGTAAAGCAAAAATGACAACGTGCCTATTGACATAATTACACCCAGTATAAATGTGTAAAACGCCACAAACAGATTGTTGATTGTTATACCCAGAAACATATCTACCTCGTTCATCTTTTTATAAACGGCCATGGGGTCACCGCTGCGGATGTTTTCCTTGGTCATCTCCACATAACTGTCGCCTAGTATAAGGCGATAAAACTCGGGATCATAAGCACTGGACAAAACGCCCACACCCATTGCCAGCGCAAACACAAGAAAAGAAACCACTAGTTCTTTACGCGTCTGATACATGATGAAAGGCAATTCCTCTTTCCAGAAAATGGCAAAGCGGTTGCCTTTTTCTTTTTTGTTTTTGTAGATGCTCTGAAAAATCTGTTGCGCCAGATTGTTAAGGTAAACACGCACCGAGCGGTTGGGATAAAAGGTGCGTGAATAAGAAAGGTCGTCAGTAACCTGAACAAACAGGTTGCTCAGACTGTCGGGGTCTTTCTGTTTTTGTTTGAGTGTTTGCTCAAACTCAACCCACTTTTCCTTGTTCTGTTTTATAAAACCGGTTTCGCGCATAGATGTGCCGAAGGTAACAAGGATTATATATTCATGTAGTTGTTAATTACTTCCGCAATAGAAGGGTAAGCATCTTTCAGCAGATCGAGTATTTCCTTTTCAGAAACCCAGCGCGCATCTGTAATGTTTTCTTCGGTTTGTGGTTTCAGAGGTCTGTTGTCGGCAGTAGTCATGCTATACCAGTGCGATGCTTTTACAACATTTTTGCCTTTCAAAGTATAGGTATGGTATGTAGTTAAAAGTTTTTCGGTAATGATAAGCTTACTTATTCCGCACTCTTCTTCCACTTCACGCAGGGCAGCCTGTTCAAGAGTTTCGCCTTTATCAACTTTGCCTTTGGGTAAATCCCATTTACCCAAGCGGAAAATAAAAAGCACTTTATTTTCTGCATTTTTTACTAAACCGCCCGCTGCATTAATTAATTTAAATTCTTGCAGAAGCTCTTTCCACATAGCTTCCACATCGCCTGTAATGGTGAGGTTTGAAACGGCACTCAGGTTCATCAGATCAATTGCCTGTTTCAGGTTTTGCAGCTCGCTGTAGGCTATAAGCAATGAACCTTGTCCGGTTTCAAAGCGATTGGTTTTAGGAGCAAGAATAAAAGGCTTATCGTTAATGAAGATTTTATACATCAGAAAAAAATTACTTTTGCGCCAAATGTTATACAATAAAGAAACCGCTCT
Source organism: Bacteroidota bacterium (assembly GCA_947479755.1). Classification (GTDB taxonomy): domain Bacteria; phylum Bacteroidota; class Bacteroidia; order SXHM01; family SXHM01; genus SXHM01. The sequence goes on along the minus strand of CANKAM010000009.1, from coordinate 24,906 downwards.
TAAAGTTGCAGAACAACTTCTGCAAATTAAAGCAATAAAACTCTCAGTCAACAAACCATATACCTGGGCTTCGGGATGGAAATCGCCTATTTACTGCGACAACCGTCTCTCTTTATCTTATCCAAAAGTGCGAAATTACATTCGCAGAGAACTTGCATCAGCTGTTATAGAAAAATTTGGCGAACCCGATGTAATTGCAGGAGTAGCAACAGGAGCAATTGCTTGGGGCGCTTTGGTGGCTCAGGATTTAGGACTTCCTTTTGTTTATGTACGTTCTAGTGCAAAAGGACACGGATTGGCAAATATGATTGAAGGCTATATTGAAAGCGGACTTTCGGTTGTGGTGGTCGAAGATTTAATTTCAACCGGAATGAGTAGCCTTAAAGCGGTAAATGCTTTGCGTGACGCAGATTGCAAGGTAAACGGAATGGTTTCTATTTTTACTTATGGTTTTGAAGAAGCAGACAAAAATTTCAAAACTGAAAAGTGCAAATTAGTTTCGCTCAGCGATTACGACAGTCTTATAAAACAAGCTGTAACCTCTGAATACATTAATGAAAGCAGTATAAAATCACTTGCTTCATGGCGAAATAACCCAAGCGTTTGGGGTGTGTAATTAGTCTTCGTGCTCTTCTTCCTCTGAAGAAGCACTGCCCGGACTTTTACCTTTTATTTCCTGTCCGAGTGATTTGGCCCAGTTAATAAGCGTTTCCTTTTGAGAGGCGGATAAAGTTGCATTGCTGTGTATAATGGTGTAGGACGATAAAGGCATTTCGCCTTCATTAATCATTTCTTCCATTTCTTCTATTTTTTTGAATTGTCTGCGAGGATTGTATTGAGCAAACTCATCAAAGTTGAGCTCTTCTTTTCCTTCGTTTACATGTCCCTGCAACCACCAAGCTATAGGCTGAACGCCTGCATACCATGGGTAAATTGTATTGTTGCTGTGGCAATCATAACACGATGTTTTAAAAATATTTTCAACATCGGCAGGAACTGCAAACTGCTTTGAAATATGATTGATTTGCTCTCCTGTGCTTTGGTTTTTCTTTATGCCCAAAAACTGGATAACGATTAATCCGATTGCTAAAGCTATGAAGATGACTTTTACAATTTTCATGATAATAAATTTTTTGCGAAGCTAATTTCTAAATCTTGAAAACAACATGATGAATGTCATACGCAGTAACGATTCCGTTTGCTTCTAATTTCAGTCTTCCTAAATCATCAACGCCAATTATTTCTGCAATCATATTTTTATTATCAATTATAAATTCGCGTTCTTCATTAAGTCCATACAAGGCTTTGTGATAGTGTTCATTAATCACATTTTCTTTTCCTGCTTTCAGTTGCATGTAGCGAGCTTCCAGCGAAACACATAATTTCTGAAAACAGTTCTCCAGATCTAATTCCTTTCCGGCAATCATTTTCAGTGAAACGGGGTTTGGAATTTCCTGCCTGAAAGTTGTCTGGTTCACATTCAATCCAATTCCAATCACAGCAGATGAAATCTTGTTTCCGCTTACAGTATTTTCAATCAATATTCCAGCGATTTTTTTGTTGCCAACATAAATATCGTTTGGCCATTTTATCTTCACATCTTCAATTTTTGCAGTGCTTTTCACAAAATCAGCAACACCCAACGCAATGGCTTTACTCAACTGAAACTGCTTGCTCACTGACAAAAAGACAGGGTAATAAATCAAACTGAAAGTCAGGTTGCTAAAATCTTCGCTTTCCCACTGTTTTTGGCGTTGTCCGCGCCCAAGTGTCTGGCAGAATGTGCGCACAATAGTTCCTTCAAAAGGTTGTTTTTTGCGCAACAAATTCAGGGCATAGTTGTTGGTTGATTCAGAGCTGTCTAATTCAACTAAATTAGTTCCTGTAAAAAGAGCCATACTTTTAATGATTAATTCTATTTTCTCCGCGTCTTTGCGCCTTTGCGGTGAAATGAACATAAATACTACCTTTGCAAATCTATGAAGAAACCAGTAAAAAAAACCGTAAGGAAAAAGAAGAAGGTAGATAATGCCGAAGCACTGCTTGAACTTATAATTGAGGCTATGCAGGAAAAAAAAGCAAAGGACATAGTAACGCTAAACCTTAAAGGCATTGAAAAATCCGTATGTGATTATTATGTGATTTGTCATGCTGATTCTAATACGCAGGTTGATGCAATTGCTAAAAATGTGGATGGATTGATAAAGAAAAAATTAGGCGAAGATCCCTGGCACACTGAAGGTTTTCAAAATGCAGAATGGATTTTGCTGGATTATGTAAACATTGTGGTTCATGTAATGCAAAAAGAGTTTCGTGATTTTTACGGAATTGAACGTTTGTGGGCAGATGCAGAAGTAAAACGAATAGAAGATTAAAAGAAAATAGCTTATAAAATGGCAGACGAAAAAAAAGAAAATAATCCTGAAACAAAGGAAAAGAAAGAGAATAGTGGAAATCCTGAAAAGTCGGATAAGAAAGGCGGTTTAAAAATGCCGAAAACACCAAAAATTGATTTCAATTTTTATTGGGTTTATGTTGTAATTGCGTTGGTTTTTCTTGGACTTCAGTTCATGACATGGACCGAAAGTGCAGAAAAAACTGATTGGCAGATTGTAGAAACCGACATGCTTAAAACGCATGAAGTAGCAAAGCTCGTTGTGGTTAATAAAGAGTTTGTTGAGGTATATCTGAAAAAAGACAAACTGCAATTAGACAAATACAAAAAAGTAGCTACACGCCTTGGTGGTGCCGAAAATCCGGGACCACACTACATTTTTGAAATTGCCGACTACAAAGTTTTTGATGATGATTTAAAAGCGGCACAGGAAGGTTTTGTGCCGGAAGACTTGGTAAAGCTTGAAATAACAACACGCCACAATTGGGGAGGAGAGTTGCTGAGTTGGGTTCTTCCAATTATTCTTTTTGTTGGTCTGTGGATGTTTATCATGCGCAGAATGTCTGGTGGGTCAGGTGGAGGAGCAGGGCAGATTTTTAACATTGGTAAATCTAAAGCTACTTTGTTTGATAAAGATACGCAAGTAAATATCACGTTTGAAGATGTTGCCGGTTTGGGCGAAGCAAAAGTGGAGATAAAAGAAATTGTTGACTTCCTGAAAACACCTAAGAAATACACCGAGTTGGGTGCTAAAATTCCAAAAGGAGCATTACTTGTAGGCCCTCCCGGAACAGGAAAAACCTTATTGGCAAAAGCTGTTGCAGGTGAAGCTAAAGTTCCGTTCTTCTCGTTGTCAGGTTCTGATTTTGTGGAAATGTTTGTTGGTGTTGGAGCATCACGTGTACGTGACTTATTCCGTCAGGCAAAAGAAAAAGCACCTGCAATTATTTTTATTGATGAGATTGATGCGATTGGCCGTGCACGTGGAAGAAGTGCTGCGCAAGGCTCAAACGATGAGCGCGAAAACACACTGAACCAACTGCTCACCGAGATGGATGGTTTTGGAACCAACAGTGGCGTTATTATTCTTGCAGCTACCAACCGTGCCGATATTCTTGACCGTGCGCTAATGCGTGCAGGACGTTTCGACCGCCAGATTTATGTGGATATGCCGGATGTTAATGAGCGTCAGGAAATTTTTAAAGTGCATTTGAAACCTTTAAAACTTGATCAATCGGTAGATATTGAATTTCTTGCCCGTCAAACTCCCGGTTTTTCAGGTGCTGACATTGCCAATATTTGTAACGAAGCGGCTTTGATTGCTGCCCGTAAGGACAAAAAAGTGGTAGAAAAACAAGATTTCTTAGATGCTGTTGACCGCATTATTGGCGGTCTGGAGAAGAAAAATAAAATAATTTCTCCTGCAGAAAAGAAAGTAATTGCTTATCACGAAGCTGGTCATGCTTCGGTGAGCTGGTTAGTAGAACATGCATCGCCATTGATTAAAGTTACCATTGTACCGCGCGGGCGCTCATTGGGTGCTGCATGGTATTTGCCAGAAGAAAGACAAATTACTACCAAAGAGCAATTGCTTGATGAAATGTGTGCCGCTCTTGGTGGTCGCGCTGCAGAGGAAGTTATGTTCGGAAAAATTTCAACAGGTGCGTTAAGTGATTTGGAGAAAATAACCAAACAAGCATATGCAATGGTTACCATGTATGGGTTGAATGAAAAAATTGGAAACGTGAGTTTCTATGATTCCTCAGGCCAAAACGAATATATGCTGAGCAAACCTTACAGCGAAGAAACCGCAAAAACGATTGATGAGGAGGTTAGCAAAATGATTGAGGCTGCTTATGCCAGAACCAAGAAAATACTCTCTGAGAATAAACATTTACTGAGCCAGCTTGCAGATTTATTGCTGGAGCGCGAAGTGATTTTTAAAGAGGACTTGGAGAAAATTTTCGGGAAACGCAAATTTGATAAAGAAGAAAAAAATGGAACTCCGAAAGATGCTAAAACAGAGGTAAATCCTGAAGCAACAGAGAAAAAAGAAGAAGATGCTCAGCCAAAAGCAGAAGATAAGACAGAAAGTCCGTCACCTACTTTGTTTTCCTGATTTTAATTACTTTTCCTGCCTTAAATAAATGGAACAAGGCTGGATATTAGTATTTACAACCAACAATCTTCCCGAAGCAGAGATGATAAAGGCGTTGTTAGATGAACATGGTATAATTGCCGTAAATCTTAACAAACAGAGTTCTGCTCATCTTATTGGTGAAGTTGAGGTGTATGTAAAAAATACCGATGTGCGTCCTGCCAAACAACTGATTTTAAAACAACAGGAGCATTGAAAGATTTAGGGCTAAGACTGGCAACAGGTGTGATTTTTTTGACTTTAGTTATCGGTTCAATTCTGCTGGTCAATAAGACTGTAATTCCTTTTTTAGTTTTCTTTTCTCTTACTACAGCCATAGGCTTGTGGGAGTTTTACCGCATATGTGAAAATGAAAAAATATATGTTCAAAAACGGCACGGAATTTTTGTGGGCACAGGAATTTTTTTCATTACAGCATTGATTTCTGTTGACCACGCTTTTTTCAAATATCAGTTGTTGGTGTTGCCACTGATGTATGCAGTTTTTATACGCGAACTTTTTCGTAATCGTGAAAACCCGTTTACAAATATTGGGTTTACTATTCTTGGTATTATTTACATCGCCCTTCCGTTTACTCTGCTGGTTTATATAGTAAAACCAGGTCTTTCAGGTGAATACAAGCCCCTCATTTTGCTTGGCTATTTTATGCTGATTTGGGTATTTGATTCAGGTGCGTACTTAGTGGGTTCAAATTTTGGTAAGCACAAAATGTTCCCTAAAATTTCACCTAAAAAATCTTGGGAAGGCGCTCTTGGCGGAACAGTTTTTACGCTAATGTTTGCCTATATCCTTTCTTTATATGTTGATGATTTGAGTTTCTTCGATTGGTCTGTAATCGGCTTGATTGTAGTAGTTATAGGAACCATTGGCGATTTGGTTGAATCATTATTGAAACGCAGCGTTGGTATCAAAGATTCGGGAAATATTATGCCGGGCCATGGAGGAATTTTGGACCGTTTTGATAGTATTCTTATATCTTCGCCCTTCGTTTTTGTTTACCTCAATTTTATATAAATGAAATTCCATAAAGAAGGATACGCTTCGCTTACTTTAGTTCTTGTATTTGCAATAGTATTTGCAAGTGCAATACAGTATATGTTTCCCGAAAATCATTATCTACATGTGTTTTCCTATGCAGTGGGAGCTTTTTTTATAATTGTTATTCTGCAGTTTTTCCGCCACCCGAAACGCAACATTGTTCAAGATCCTAATCACATTATTGCTCCGGCTGACGGCAAAGTAGTAGTTATTGAGGAAGTAGAAGAAACCGAATATTTTAAAGATAAACGACTTCAAGTATCAATTTTCATGTCGCCAATAAATGTGCACGTAAACCGCTACCCTATTGGCGGGGAAGTAACCTATGTTAAATATCATCCCGGACTTTATCTGGTTGCATGGCATCCAAAATCATCTACTGACAATGAGCGTACAAGTATTGTCGTTAAAAAGGACGAAAAATTTTCTCTAATGATGAAACAGATTGCAGGAGCTTTGGCAAGACGGATTGTTTATTATTGCAAGGAAGGAGATAAAGCAGAGCAGGGCGGTGAAATGGGCTTCATCAAGTTTGGTTCAAGAGTAGATTTATTACTACCTTTGGGCACGAAAATTGAAGTAGCACTTAATCAAACGGTAATAGGGGGCGAAACAGTAATTGCCACTATTAATTAATAATCAATAAAACAAAAAAAATGAAAAAAGTACTTTTAGCAGTAACACTTGCAGCATTTATGGGAACAGCAATGGCTTCAACCATTCAAACTGTTACCTCACACAAAGTTGTTTGCATCAAAGGTGGTGATGACGACAAGAAAAAAGAGAAGAAATCAAAACATGATTGCAGTAAAGAAAAAGCAGGTTGCTGCGCTTCAAAAACAGCTGCAACTACAAATGGTAACAATACCAATGCAGTAAACACAGTAACTACAACAACAGGAGCAACACCAAAAGCCTGCTGCTCACACAAAACTGCTGCTACAACAGATAAGAAGGTAGAAGAAACGAAGTAATTAATTTCTTTAATTGATAGAAAGTCCCGCAGAAATGTGGGACTTTTTTATTTCTCAGATTGTCAATCCTCCATCAACACTGATGGTTGCACCCGAAACAAACTGTGCCTCATCGCTGGCAAGAAAAGCATAAACATTTGCCACATCCTCTGCAGTTCCTAATTTTTTCAGCGGTACTTTTTCTTTCATTGCTGCAATCACTTTTTCAGGAATGGTTGCAATCATATCTGTGGCTATAAAACCAGGAGCAACTGCATTTACAGTAATGTTGTATTTCCCCAATTCACGCGCCCAGGTTTTTGTTAAACCAATAATTCCGGCTTTGGTGGCGGCATAATTTGTTTGTCCGTAATTGCCATACAAACCAACAATCGAAGAAGTATTAATAATACGCCCGTAATTATTCTGAATCATAAAAGGTGAAATGGCTTTGGTGCAATTAAACACGCCTGTAAGATTTACATCCATCACCTGCTGCCACTGCTCCGCAGTCATTTTTTGCAAAGAAGCATCACGTGTAATTCCTGCATTATTGATGAGAATATCAATCCTGCCGGTTTCAGAAATTATTTCTGCAGTTGCCTTTTCAACTTCCTGAAAACTGGCTGTATTTACTTTGTAAAACTTTGCGCGCAAACCTTTTTCACTCAACAGAATTTCCAGTTCTTTTCCTTGCACTTCATTCACATCCCAGATGCAAACCGAGGCACCTTCAACTGCAAATAATTCTGCGGCAGCTTTTCCTATTCCTGAGGCACCACCGGTGATTACGGCTATTTTGTTTTTGAACCTGCTCATTATTGTTTAACTGATACGTTCCATCATCGCCATATAAAACCCATCATATCCCTCTTTATCAGGGCTTAACCTGAGTTGGTCAAGCAACTTGAATTCACTATGTTTTTTAATAAATGATGCAACTTGTTCTTCGCCTTCAGAAGGCAGAATACTGCACGATACATAAATCATTTTTCCGCCCACTTTGGTCATGATGCAATACTCTTCAATAATTTCAGCTTGTATTATTTTCAGCCTGTCTAATTCTTCCTGTTGCAGCTTCCATTTGATGTCGGGATTTCTGCGCAGTACTCCAGTTCCTGAACATGGAACATCTAATAAAAGTCTGTCGGCACTGCCTTCCAGGCGTTTGAAAACTTTGGAAGAATCAATTAGACGTGTTTCAATAACACCTGCTCCTGCTCTTGCAGCACGCCTGTTAAGCTCTTTCAGTTTCCATTCTTTGTTATCCATTGCCAGCAGCTTGCCTTTGTTTTTCATCAGCGCAGCAATGTGTAATGATTTTCCTCCTGCACCTGCACACGCATCCACAACACGCATTCCGGGCTGAACATCCATATAATGCGCTACCACCTGCGAAGCGGCATCCTGCACTTCAAACCACCCATCATGAAAAGGAACTGTTCTAAAAACATTACGGTTGAAAGGCAGTTCCAGCGCATCGCTTACAAAATCCAGCGCATCGGTTTCTACACCTTCTTCTTTTAATTTTTGCTGCAGAATTTCTTTATTTGTTTTCAAGGTATTAGTTCGCAAAATTAATTTTGGCGGCTTGTTTAGCGCTGCTATAACTGAAGTCCAGCCTTTGCCAATTTCTTTTTCGCCTAGTTTATCCAACCAGTCAGGAACAGACTCGCGTAATGCGCGCACCTTTTTATATTTCTCCGCTTTCTCTTCAATTTTGTGAGGAATAACGTTTTTGAAAAGATAAACGCCAGGAAGTTTTTCTTCTTTTAAAACTAATTGCGTTCCCAAAATTTCCCACAGAAAATGTCGCTTTATATCAGGCTCTCTTCCTGTAATTGTCCACAGAAAACGCCAGTTGCGAATGAGTTCGTAAAATGTTTCGGCAACAAAACTGCGGTCGTAAACTGTCCATTTTTTATTTTTCTTCATCACAGTTTCCAATGCTTGGTCGGCCATTTTTCCGTGCGTAAACACCAATTCCAGCGCATCAAAAATCTGCTCTATAAGCGGACGGTATTTTTTAATATTGAATTCCTTTCTATACATTTTTTTAACTTCGCGTGTTTTTCAGCCACCAAAGGTATTTTTAAAATTCTTGTGAATATCGTTTTTTTAAGATGGGATTAAAAGCCGCACTCAGTAAGCCTTTCGCAAGTCTGGTGGTTTCAGGAATTAAGAAATGGAGTGCAAAGCCCGCTGAAACTCAGCAAAAAGTATTTAATGAATTGATTGCAGGTGCTGCGAATACTGTTTTCGGAAAAGAGCATGGTTTTTCCAAAATCAAAACATATGATGATTACAAGAAGCAGGTCCCTGTTCGTGATTACGAAGATTTCAGAAAATATATTGATCGTATAATTGCTGGTGAACAGGATGTTCTCTGGAAAGGTTTGCCCATCTATTTTTCCAAGACATCTGGAACAACTTCAGGAACAAAATATATCCCGATTACAAAGGAGTCAATTTCAAATCACATCAACTCTGCGCGCAATGCGATCTTGTCTTATATCCACGAAACAGGTAACAGCAAATTTGTAGACGGGAAAATGATTTTTCTGTCGGGGAGTCCTGTGTTGGATATGAGTAAAAAAATTCCGACCGGAAGACTTTCGGGAATTGTGAACCACCATGTTCCCGCTTATTTGCGAACCAATCAGATGCCAACTTATAATACAAATTGTATTGAAGACTGGGAGAAAAAAGTAGATGTAATTGTGGAAGAGACAGTAAAAGAAAACATGACACTCATCAGCGGAATTCCGCCCTGGGTGCAGATGTATTTTGATAAGTTAATTGCCAAAACAGGAAAGCCAGTCAAAGATATTTTTCCTGATTTCTCCTTATTCATTTATGGGGGAGTAAACTTTGAACCCTATCGCGCAAAGCTGGAGCAAAGCATCGGGAGAAAGATTGACAGTATTGAATTGTTCCCTGCTTCAGAAGGCTTTTTTGCTTACCAGGATTCACAAAAAGAGAACGGACTTTTATTACTGCTAAACCAAGGAATTTTTTACGAATTTATTCCTGCATCAGAATACTTTAATGAAAACCCAACACGACTTTCCATTGCTGATGTTGAGTTAGGCGTAAACTATGCTTTGGTAGTGAGCAGTAATGCCGGTTTGTGGGCTTACAGCATTGGTGATACGGTGAAATTTGTTTCTAAAAATCCTTACCGTGTTATTGTTTCAGGGCGTATTAAACATTTCACTTCCGCTTTTGGCGAGCACGTAATTGCAGAAGAAGTGGAAGCAGCTTTGAAAACCGCGTCTGAGAAATATAAAGCTGAAGTTTTGGAGTTTACCGTTGCTCCTCAGGTTACTCCAACGGAAGGCGGATTGCCTTACCACGAGTGGTTTATCGCTTGCTCAAATGAGCCCGAAAACAAAGAACAATTCGCGCAACTAATGGATGAAACCTTGCAGAAGAAAAACGTTTATTATAAAGATTTAATAAAAGGAAACATACTGAAACCACTTGTTATCCGATATTTGCAGCCCGATGCGTTTGTGCAATACATGAAATCGCTGGGGAAATTAGGCGGACAGAATAAAGTTCCGCGCCTGACAAATGACAGAAAGATTGCAGATGAGTTGAAGAAATACGTTTTGTAAAGAATGACTGAAAATAAGAAACGAACTATTGCCATTCTTGGTTCAACAGGCTCAATAGGAACTCAGGCTTTAGAGGTTATAGCAGCAAATCCCGACCAATTTGAAGTGGAAGTATTGACAGCAAACGGAAATGCAGATTTGCTTATTGAACAGGCGAAGAAATTCAAGCCCAATGCAGTTGTCATAACCGATGAAAGCAAATACAAACAGGTAAAAGATGCTTTGTTTGAAGATGATGTAAAAGTGTTTGCGGGAGTTAATTCGCTTTCGCAGGTTGTGGAAATGGAAAGCATTGACATGGTGCTGACTGCTTTGGTTGGTTATGCGGGCTTGAAACCAACTCTTGCAGCCATAAAAGCAGGGAAACAAATTGCTCTAGCTAACAAAGAAACATTGGTAGTAGCAGGTGAATTAGTTACAGCATTAGCAAAAGAAAATTCAGTAAATATTTATCCTGTAGACTCTGAGCACTCGGCAATTTTTCAATGTCTTGCAGGGGAGTGGCATAACCCGATTGAAAAAATAATTCTTACTGCTTCGGGCGGTCCATTCAGAGGCTGGAGTGCTGAAAGTTTACAAACTGTGACCAGAGCACAGGCGCTCAAACATCCCAACTGGACAATGGGTGCAAAAATTACTATTGATTCAGCATCGCTGATGAACAAAGGCCTTGAGGTGATTGAAGCGCGTTGGTTGTTTGGAGTTAAAGCCGACAAAATTGAAGTGATTGTGCACCCGCAATCCATTATTCACAGTATTGTTCAGTTTCAGGATGGCAGTATGAAAGCACAAATGGGCTTGCCTGATATGAAGCTTCCCATACAGTATGCATTGGGTTATCCGCAACGATTGAAATCTGATTTTCCGAGATTTAATTTTATGGATTATCCTTCACTTACTTTTGAAAAAGCCGATACCAAAACTTTTCGTAATCTTGCGCTCGCTTACGAAGCGTTGGAAAAGTGCGGAAACGCTCCTTGTGCGCTGAATGCAGCAAACGAAGTGGTGGTAGATGCGTTTCTGAAAGATAAAATCGGATTTATGCAAATGCCTGAGATCATTGAAAAAAGTATTGCAAAACTGCAATTCATACAAAAGCCCGGCTATGAAGATTTTGTCCACACCGATCGTGAAGCAAGAATTTACGCCTCTGAACTGATAAACTGAAAAAATGGACATTCTCATACAGGCTGCGCAGCTTATACTCAGCCTTTCTATACTTGTAATTCTTCACGAAGGCGGACACTTTCTCCCTGCCAAGCTTTTCAAAATGCGCGTGGAAAAATTCTACCTGTTTTTTGATCCCTGGTTCTCACTTTTAAAAGTGAAAAAAGGCGATACTGAATACGGTATCGGTTGGGTTCCGCTGGGCGGCTATGTGAAAATTTCAGGGATGATTGACGAGTCCATGGATAAAGAACAAATGAAATTGCCAGCTGAGCCTTGGGAATTTCGTTCTAAACCGGCTTGGCAACGTTTGATTGTTATGATAGGTGGCGTTACCGTAAACGTAATTCTTGGAATTCTGATTTATGCCGGAATGTTGTTTGTATGGGGGGAAGAATACCTGCCTACAAAAAATGCGAAATACGGAATTGCCTGCGATTCTCTTGCATTGCAAATGGGTTTGAAAGACGGAGATAAAATCCTGAGTGTGGGAAATGTTTACGTTGAGAATTTCAATAAAATTCCTGTTGAGATTATTCTGAATTCAGCTACTTCAGTGCAGGTAGAAAGAGATGGACAAAAAATGGATGTTCCTGTTTCGGAAGAAATACAAAGCAAATTGATTAAGAGCAAAGACTCTTTTATTACACCACGTTTTCCTTGTGAAGTCGACTCAATATTACCCAATCAACCTGCTCAGAAAGCAGGTTTACTTAAAGGCGATAAATTTGTAAGTATTAATGGTCAAGATGCAATATATTTTAATGACCTGACAAAGATTCTTTCCAAAAATAAAGGCAAAACAGTTGAAATTGTTGTAAACAGAAATGGTGAGATAAAAACCTTATCAGCAGATGTTACTGAAAGTGGAAAGCTTGGCTTTCAGCATAATTATGAAAAAATATTTGAATTCAATATTCGGAAATTTAGCTTCTTTGAATCATTCCCTGCAGGTATCCGTAAAGGCTACGAAACTTTTCAGAGTTATATCAAACAGATGAAAATTCTGTTTACTGTGAAAGATGCACATGAATCAATCGGAAGTTTTATTTCTATCGGTAAGGCCTATGGAAAAACCTGGGACTGGCAACGCTTCTGGGGTATCACAGCCTTTCTTTCTATTGTTTTGGCGATTATGAATATCCTGCCAATTCCAGCATTGGATGGAGGACACGTGATGTTCCTGCTCTATGAGATGATTACCGGAAAAAAGCCCGGTGATAAATTCATGGAATATGCGCAAATAGTTGGAATGGTGTTGTTATTGTCGCTAATGGTTTTTGCATTAGGCAACGATATCTTTAAATTGTTTACAGAGTAATTATTCTCTGTTTAACAAAGCATCCCAGCCCTGAGCCTGTAAAGGAATAAACTGCTCTGCCTTAGTAACCAAATTGCTTCCTGCATCTCTTTCGGCAATGTGACCGATGATTGAAATGGCTGAGTTGTCTTTAACCTTGTCATGATCTTTCAGGTCAACAGTAAAAAGCAATTCATAGTCCTCACCGCCACTTAAAGCGCACATAGTTGGATCAAGATTAAAGTCAAGCGCAGTATTGTGTACTAATAAATCAATCGGAATTTTTTCTTCATAAACAGCGCAACCAACCTTTGATTCATTGCAGATATGCAGCAACTCAGACGAAAGTCCGTCTGAAATATCGATCATAGAAGTTGGTTGGACATTCAATTTTCTAAGCAGTTCAATAATGTCTTTCCGCGCTTCGGGTTTCAGTTGGCGTTCCAGAATATAATCGTGACCTGCAATATCGGGTTGTATTTTGGGGTTCTCAAGGAAAATACGTTTCTCGCGCTCCAATACCTGTAATCCAAGGTAAGCTGCTCCCAAATCACCGGTAACACAAATCAAGTCATTCACTTTCGCACCTGAACGAAAGACTGCTTTATCTTTTTCAATTTCACCGATAGCTGTAACAGAAATCACAAAACCGGATGGAGAAGTAGTAGTATCGCCACCGACCATATCAACCTTGTATTTCTCGCAGGCAAGGTAAACGCCTGCGTAAAACTCTTCCAGTGCTTCCAGCGAAAAACGATTTGAAACTGCAATGGCAATCAAAATTTGTTTTGGAATAGCATTCATTGCGTATATGTCTGAAACATTTACCACCACTGACTTATAGCCAAGGTGTTTCAGCGGAGTGTATGACAAATCAAAATGAACCCCTTCCACCAGCATGTCGGTGGTGGTTACTATTTGTTTGTCCTTAAAATCAAGCACAGCAGCATCATCACCAACACCTTTTACAGAGGATGAATTTTTCAGTTCAATGGTTTGTGTCAAGTGTTTTATTAATCCGAACTCGCCAAGGGTGCTGAGTTCGGTACGGTTGTTTGCGTTTTCTAACATGGCGCAAAGATAGCCGATGTGAAATATAAATTATCTTTGTCCACCCAAAAATAAAACACAGTGTCAAATCACGGCAAACTCATCATCTTTTCAGCTCCTTCAGGTGCGGGGAAAACAACATTGGTTCGTCATCTTCTTGAGATTCCTGCGCTGAACCTTGCATTCTCAGTTTCTGCTACCAGCAGGCCAATGCGCAGTTATGAAGTAGATGGCAAAGATTATTTTTTCATCACCGTAGAAGAATTTAATAAGAAGATACAGAAACTGGAATTTCTGGAATGGGAAGAAGTTTATAATGACCAATACTACGGCACATTGAAATCAGAAGTAGATGGTTTATTGAAAGCAGGGAAAAATGTGATTTTTGATATTGATGTGGAAGGCGGAATGAACCTGAAAAAGATTTACGGTAATGAGGCGTTAGCCATTTTTGTAAAGCCACCGTCAATAAAACATCTTGAGGAAAGGCTGAATTCGCGTTCCAGCGAAGATGAAGAAAGTCTTATAACGCGCTTGGAAAAAGCTGTTTCTGAGTTGGAATATGCACCGCAATTTGATAAAGTTCTGTTGAACGATAAGCTTGAAAAGGCTAAGCAAGACGCAGAAGTTTTTGTTTCAGATTTTCTTGGAATAAACATTGACTAAGCAGAAAAAAATCGGATTATTCTTCGGTTCGTTTAACCCCGTTCATATCGGGCATACCGCTATTGCAGGTCATATGCTTGAATTTACTGATCTGAATGAGGTCTGGATGGTAGTTTCTCCACACAATCCATTGAAAAAAAAAGAAAGTCTGTTGAGTGATACTCATCGACTACGCCTCGTGCGTGAAGCTATTGGCGATAATACACGGATTAAAGCCAGCAATATTGAATTTAAGCTTCCGCAGCCGAACTATACCATTGATACGTTGGCTTACTTGCGTGAAAAATACCCTGCCCAGAAATTTGTACTGATTATGGGTACGGATAACCTTCAAAACCTTCATAAATGGAAGAATTATGAGCAGATATTGTCAAATTACTCCATTTATGCCTATAAAAGACCTGGGTTTGACAGCGGGACATTTGTCAATCATCCATCTGTAAAAATTACGGATGCTCCATTAATGGAAATCTCGTCCAGCTTTATCCGTCAAGCGATTAAGGATAAAAAGGATGTGCGTTATCTTTTGGCACCTCCTGTATGGCAATATATTAAAGAAATGCACTTTTATGAAAAAGCCTCACCCTAACCCTCTCCAGAAGGAGAGGGAATTATTATTTCAACTGTTTGCTTTCTTCAAAATGTTTCTATATTTGCAGCCCCTTACAAAAAAAGAACGGGAAATTTAATTTAACAATAGTAGAAAATGGCAAATCATAAATCATCGGTAAAGCGTATCAGATCTAACGAAGCGAAACACCTGACCAACAAATATCAGGAAAAATCAACCCGTACAGTGATTAAAAAACTAAGAACAACAACCGACAAAAAAGAAGCGGTTGCTTTACTTCCTAAAGTAAAATCTATGCTGGATAAACTGGCTAAAAAGAACGTAATTCATAAAAATAAAGCATCTAACCTTAAGTCAAAACTGACTAAAAAGGTTGCTGCTCTGAAATAAGTTATTTCAGCTATTAAACATAAAAAGCCTCTTGCCAAAAGCGAGGGGCTTTTTAATTTTAATACTTTAGTGGCGCCATGCAGGAATACGAAACCAAACTAAGCATAAAATCGTGGGCAGAGGCCGACCGCCCGCGTGAAAAATTACTTGCTCATGGCAGAGCTGCATTGAGCGAAGCTGAATTGATTGCTATTTTGATTGGTTCGGGAAATACGGAAGAAAGTGCGGTAGAGCTTTCAAAAAGAATTCTCAATTCTGTGGAAAATAATCTTGTTCAACTTGGAAAACTGGAAGTAAATGATTTGGTGAAGAATTTCAAAGGAATAGGTGAAGCAAAAGCCATCAGCATTATAGCAGCACTTGAACTCGGCAGAAGGCGCAACGAACAAACAACACCTGAGCGCGAAAGCATAACTACCAGCAGACAGGCTTTTAATCTTCTTCACCCGATACTTGCTGACCTGCCTCATGAGGAATTCTGGCTGATATTTCTGAACCGTGCAAATAAGGTGATTAAGAAACAATCAGTCAGTAAAGGTGGAGTGGCAGGAACAGTAGTAGATGCAAAAATGATTTTCAAACCTGCGGTCGAATGTCTTGCTTCTTCTGTTATTCTATGCCACAATCATCCTTCGGGAAACCGAACGCCAAGCCAGGAAGACATTGCGCTTACCCGGAAAATAAAAGAAGCCGGAAGAGCATTAGACATTAGTGTTCACGATCATATCATTATTGCTAACGATACTTACTACAGTTTTGCTGACGAAGGACTTTTATAATTTATGTTAAAGATTTTCACCATAGTGGGCGCACGCCCTCAGATTATTAAAGCTGCCTCAATCAGCAGGGCAGTGAGGACTGTTTTTAAAGACAAAATTTACGAAAGTATTGTCCATACAGGGCAACATTATGACGAGAATATGTCGCAGGTATTTTTTGATGAGATGGAAATACCGAAGCCGGATTTTAACCTGAATATCGGTTCGGGAACGCACGGAAACCAGACTGCACGAATGATTGAGGGTATTGAAAAGCTGCTTATCGAGCATAAACCAGATGCATTGGTGATTTATGGTGACACCAATTCTACCTTGGCAGGAGCAATTGCAGCTTCAAAAATTCATGTTCCGGTTGTGCATATTGAAGCAGGACTGCGTTCTTACAATAAATCAATGCCCGAAGAAATCAATCGCATTTTGGCTGATAATGTTTCTACGTTATTGTTTTCACCAACGAAAACGGGTTACACAAATCTGTTGCGTGAAGGCTTTGAAGACACCGAAAAGAGTGGCAGAAAAAAGTTCAGCAAAGATTATCCGGGCATCTTTCATTGCGGTGATGTGATGTATGACAATACCTTATTTTTCGCTGAGATGGCGGAGGAAAAGTCAAAAGCATTAGAACAAAATAATCTTGTTGCAGGCAATTTTGTTCTGGTAACTATTCATCGCGACAGCAATACCGATAACTCCCAAAGACTTAATGCCATTCTTGAAGCGCTGAATGAAATTTCTGTTGAGCAAAACATAGAAATGGTTTTGCCGCTTCACCCGCGGACATTGAAAATGCTTGGCGGTGCCGCTTATGAAACATTGCAGAAAAATCAGAAAATAAAACTCATTCCGCCTGCATCATTTTTTGATATGATAGTGCTGGAAAAAAATGCAAAGTTGATTATAACCGATTCGGGAGGTGTGCAGAAAGAAGCGTATTTCTTTAAAAAACCTTCTATTGTTTTACGCCCTGAAACAGAATGGAAGGAAATTGCAGAAAATGGTGTCGCCATTATTGCTGATGCTGACAAGCAGAAAATAAAATCGGCTTACGATTATTTTTCTTCAAAAAAGGATTTGAGTTTTCCTGCTGTTTTTGGCGACGGAAATGCGGCTGAATTTATCTGCAATAAAATGCTTGAAACATTATAGAACGCTGATTTATTAGGATTTTTATGATTGGTTATGATTTTTCTTTGTGAACTTTGTGCCTTCGTGGGAAATGGAGATAAAACTTTGCGCTCTTTGCGCCTTTGCGAGCAAATAAAATGCTGATATACACCCATAGAATTACCAACCGTCTTGAATATATTTTCAAGCAGGTTTTTAGTGAAATGCTGGGTGTTTCGTATACGCTTACAACCGATGAGGAAGCCTTTGCTGCAAGCGAGCTTCCGAAAATAAGTTACGCTTATAACCCTGTTGGTGATGAACTTTTTTTTCAGGCTAAAAACCTGTTGTTTGAAACAGGAATCAATGAGCAGAACATCAGCGTAATTGATTGGGAAAATACCAAAGCATTTTTCTCTACGGGTAAAAAATCAGTGTTGCCTTTTGATCCTTTTGCTGCTTCATTCTTTTTACTGAGTCGTTATGAAGAATGTTTGCCACATATTCGTGATAACTACGACCGTTTTGAAGCCAAAGAAAGCATTGCTTATCAGCAAGATTTTCTAAAAAAGCCTGTTATAAATATCTGGGTGAAAAAAATTAAGGAGCTGCTGAAAGAACGTTTCCCTTCGCTGAAATTTAAAGAAAACAGTTACCAATATCTTTCTACGATTGATATTGATAATGCCTATGCCTTCAAGCGCAAAGGGCTTTTGCGGACAGTTGGCGCTTTTGGAAAAGATATTCTTTCATTCAATATGCCCCAACTGAAAGATCGGATAAAAGTTCTGGCAGGTTCGCTGCAAGACCCTTACGATACGTATGATTACCAGTTTTCGCTACAGGAGAAATACAAATTTCGTCCGGTTTATTTTTTTCTGCTTGCAGATTATGATGTAAATGATAAAAACGTTCCGCACCATAACCGCAAGTTTCAGTCGCTGATAAAATCCATTGCAGATAGGGCAGAGGTGGGAATTCATCCGTCTTTCAATTCAAATAAAAACGCAGATAAAATTGAGTTGGAAATTGACCGCCTTTCTGATATTGTGCACCGTGAAATAACAAAGAGCCGGCAGCACTTTTTGATTTTACATTTTCCTAAAACCTACCGCAATCTCATTGACCTGGATATTACCGATGAATACAGCATGGGTTATGCGCAGGAGACAGGTTTCCGTGCTGGTATTTGCACACCGTTTAATTATTATGACCTTGATCTGGAAGCTGCAACCAAACTGATAATTCATCCTTTCACGGTGATGGATGCAACTCTGAAATACTATATGAAATTTACTCCTGACGATGCTATTGAGCACGTAAAACAAATGGTTCAGGAAGTAAAAGCCGTTGACGGAACTTTTATCAGTCTATGGCACAACGAAACGCTGAGCGAAAAGGACCAGTGGCAAGGCTGGAGAAAAGTGTATGAAGAAACCATCAAAGCTGCTACTGCCTGATGATTCAATATCTTTCCAATCAAAATATTGACCGCAGAAAATGGGACGAATGCATAGCCCGTTCTTTTAACGGAATCGTCTATGCTTATTCATGGTATCTGGATATTGTTTCGCCCGGATGGGATGCCTTGGTAAAGGATGATTACAAAAGTGTGATGCCGCTGACATGGCGAAAGAAGTATAGCGTCAGGTATTTGTATCAGCCTTTCTTTACGCAGCAATTAGGCGTTTTTTCTGCTGAAAAATCAGATGCGGATTTGGTGCAAAAGTTTTTGGACGCTATTCCAACGCAGTTTCAGTTTATTGAGATAAATCTCAACACGTTCAATCTTTCTAATCTTTCCAGTTCTTCAATTAAAAAGAATCTTACTCACGAGTTGGATTTAATTGAATCGTATGAAACCATTGCAAAG
The DNA here is from genome assembly GCA_947479755.1 of Bacteroidota bacterium. Classification (GTDB taxonomy): domain Bacteria; phylum Bacteroidota; class Bacteroidia; order SXHM01; family SXHM01; genus SXHM01. Next base: position 5,842 of record CANKAM010000009.1, on the reverse strand, counting down.
AACTATTCCGACAACCTGAAACGCAATCTTAAAAAAGCGCAGGGTAACAAACTGCAAACAGTGTTCGTTAATCAGCCAGAATCGGTTATAAAACTCTTTAGGGAAAACCGCGGAGCAAGTCTATCAAACCTGAAAGAGCGTGATTACAAAACGCTGACAACATTGATGCATCAGGCAATTCACAGGGGGAAGGCACAAATAATACATGTACTAAACAAAAAGAATGAACTATGTGCAGGAGCATTTTTTATTGAGAGCAATAACAAGGTTATTTTTCTGTTTTCGGGTTTAAGTGAGGAAGGAAAAAATCTGAACGCTATGCCTCTTCTGATTGATTCATTTATCAAACAAAATTCAGGGAAGAATATTACACTTGATTTTGAAGGTTCAAACGATGTGAATCTTGCACGTTTTTATAAAAGTTTTGGTTCCAAAGAATGTGTTTATCCGCAGGTAAAAATCAACAGGCTGCCCTTTCCGGTTAATATGTTGAAACGGTAAACATGATTCTTGTCATTGCAGCGGAAAGCGATAAATATCTATTTTCACCATCTCAGAAAAACAAAACTTATGATAAATATATTAGGCAACCGCAACTCATTAGTTGACCAGTTCATTGGCGAATTACGCAATGTTGAAATTCATACCGACCGTCTGCGCTTTCGCAGAAACTTAGAACGCTTAGGTGAAATTTTCGCTTACGAAATAAGCAAGACCTTGGAGTGGAAAAACAAAGACATAACCACACCTTTGGGCGTGGCATCTGTTCCTAATCTGGTTGAACAACCTGTTTTGGGAACCATACTTCGTGCAGGTTTGCCAATGCACAACGGCATGCTCAACTACTTTGACGGTGCCGAGAACAGTTTTATTTCTGCCTACCGCAGACACCATAAAGACGGAACCTTTGATGTGCATGTGGAATATCTTGCCTGTCCTTCGTTGCAGGATAAAACGCTTATTCTCTGTGACCCCATGCTGGCAACCGGAACTTCGTTAGTTCTTTCATACAAAGCCATGATACACCGCGGAATTCCAAGGCACACACACATTGTGGCGCTTATTGCCAGTGCCGAAGCCGTGAATTACGTGAAGATGCACATGCCCTCCAATATAACAATATGGATTGGCGCAGTAGATGAGGAACTCACCGCACAGTCCTACATTGTTCCGGGTCTGGGCGATGCTGGAGATCTTGCCTTCGGAGATAAGATTTAAGCCATAATCCACATCCTGCACTAAGATTTCAGCCGTTCATCGAAAATCAGAACGAATGGGGTAATTGTGCGTTAAAATTGGCATCCTTTTCAAAAAAACAGCAACCAGTTGGAACAGTTACTCAAGTTATTATCGCTCGCATTTGTAAGCTCGCTTAAGTTCGCAGCTTCGCCTTTTGCAGCATTGGGTTACGACCTCAACTACCTTCAAACAGTTCTTACCACAACAACAGGCGGAATTTTAGGCGTGTTGTTTTTCTTTTACGGCAGCAAATACATTGCACAGTGGATTACTACTTATAAAAATCAGATGTTCTTTTTGTTTGGGATAAACCGCAGAAGCGAGGAAGATGAATTGCTGCCCGAGCGTAAAAAAGTTTTCACCTGGCAGAATAAATTGATTGTTATTACGGTTAGACGTTTTGGTTTGGTAGGTATTGCATTGCTTACTCCAACTCTTTTATCAATTCCGGTAGGCACATTAATAGCTGCCCGTTATTTCCGCAGCCCGCGCAGAGTGGTGGGTTACCTTTGTGCTTCTGTAGTGCTGTGGTCGCTGATACTTTCTTCGGCAGTAGTTATTTTCTGATTTCTTACGTCATGCTGAACTTGTTTCAGCATCTCTTCTTAATTAAGACCCTGAAATAAATTCAGGGTGACGTTTCAATCTCTATTTTTACTCCCGCATTGAAAACCTACCGCCATATTTTCTTTGACCTTGACAGAACCCTTTGGGATTTTGACAAAAACTCGCACGAAACGCTTCAGGAGATTTTTGCGCATCAGAAACTGACAGAAGCGGGTATTCCTTCTTTTGAAAGTTTTTACAAAATCTATCACGAGATAAATGCCCATTACTGGGAAAACTACCGCCTCGGTAATCTGGATAAAGAAACGCTGCGCTACATTCGTTTTTACGATACGCTTACCCGTTTTGGTATTGATAATAAGCAACTGGCCATCAGCATAGGCAATGACTATGTTGACCACAGTCCGCGCAAAATAGGTTTGCTGCCCAACGCTATTGAAACGCTTGAATACCTGAACGAAAAATACACGCTGCACATTATTACCAATGGTTTTGAAGAAGTGCAGCATATAAAAATGCACAGCTCAGGCATTGCGCATTTTTTTGAACACATTATTACATCAGAAAGGGCAGGACATAAAAAACCAACACCCGAAATTTTCCGCTACTCACTAAAGCTTGCAGGCGCCAAACGCAAAGAAAGTATTATGATAGGCGACCATCTGGAGATTGATTGTGTAGGAGCAAGGCAAACCGGTATTGACTCAGTTTACTTTAACCCCGGCAATGTTGCGCACGGTGAAAAGATAACTTATGAGATTGCCTCACTGGAGGAGTTGAAGGGATTTCTTTGAGCTATTTTATTTCCTTCGTTTCCTGCCTGTCTTCTTTCTTTTGCCAAATACTATTGCTGTCTTTTCTATAGACAGTTGTGTCCACATAACCTTCCACTCCTTCTGAGAATTCTGTAACGCCTTTTGATACATTCTCCTCTGCAGAATCTACTTTTTTAATTGTTTCTGAAACGTTACCAATTCGCTGATTAAGATTTCCCTCGCAGGCAGCAAACAGGAACAGAGCAGTTGCGGATGCAGCAATAAGGTAGTTTCGATATTGGTTGGCCATAGCCCAAAATTATACAATTCTTTTATTTCAAACTGTACTTTGGCGTTGCAATTCTACTCTTCTTCTTTGCCCCGCTCTTTGGCGGGGCTATGTTGCAAGCGCAATTCTAAGCGATATGCTTAACAACCCATATTGCCAAATGATAATACAAACCGTTGCTCCACTTTCTCACCTTTTGAATTTGTTGCGGGCACCCAAATGCCCGGCATATTGGTAACCAGTTCAATTATTTTTAAATCGTAGGTTGGATACCCCGATGATGATTCGAGGGAAACGCCTGAGATTTTTCCGTCTTGGGTAATGGTAAACCGTACTTTGCCCGACTGCACTTTATCCTGATCAACAATGGACAGAAATTCTTTAGTGTTGTTGGTTACATAAGAAAGTAGTCTCTCTTTCCCATCGATGTAAACCGCTTCCTTTTCAGGCACAACGGTAAAATGAGGAGTGGTATAATCGGATTGAAATTCATTGGTTACCCAGCTCTTTATTTGGTAGTCGGCTCTTATTACCAAATCAGAAGAGTAGTCGAGTGATTGGAGTAGCGCAAGTTGTGCCGGAGTAAACACCGCACCTCTTCCGGTTTCTTTGATTATGGTATTGTAGTGGTCGTCAAGCAGAGTGATGCTAACCGAAGAATAAGACACTGACCCCATCTCTTTTTCCGAAATAATATCATGAAATGATAAAACCTTATTAAGCTCATCCTTGGTAATAGTCATAATAAAGCGAGGACCGAAATCGTAAAACAGTTCCTTTTTCGGCTTCGGAATCAATTTTTTGAAATAATGCGTATCGAAACAAACAGGTGCGCAGCTTGATTTCTCTTGTTTAACAGGTGCTGAATTGCCCCAATTCAAATAAGCAAATGCAGTGGTGGTGATCAGGCTGAATAGGAATAAAGTGCTCTTTTTCATAGTTTTTTATTTTTGATTATTTAATTTCCAACAAAACTATAGCATCGAAGAGCTTTTAAGGTAAAACGAATGTAAATTGATGTAAATTAAATGTAAAATAGTATAACGGGTATTAGAATCGAATAATTTTGCTGCATGGGTTCACGTCAATTTAAAATTGCAGCGCTAAGTTTTGCAGGGGTAGTAGTGTTTGCTTGGGCAAGTTTAGCTCAGGAAACACAAAACGAACAACATATAGAAGTGGCGTTGCGCATGATAGGGCATCAGGTATTGCTTAATTTTAACGACAGCAGCTCACGGGTATTACCTATTGTAAAGGAAAAGGACCGGTACCGCATTCAATTGGAATCTGAATTTGAATTTAACCCCGAAGAACTGGTGGCCACCGTAGAGCGGGTTATGAAGGAAACCAAACTGGCAAATGCCTATATCGTGGAAGTGGAGCAATGCGGCAGCGGTGAGATAGTGTATAGCTATGAAATAAACGATTTAGAGAAAGAGAGCATTGTTCCTTGCCAAACAAGAGCGCAACCCAAATCTTGTTACAACCTTTTATTTACCCTGATGGATAAAAAGGAAAATGATGCAACAGTGCAACCCACTAATTCAACCACTGCATCCGGCTTATTTGCTGTGGCAGCTCAGGCAAAATATATACTTATCACGTTGCTAATTGCACTGCTGGCAGCTGTGTTATTTTTAAGAAGAAAGAGAGCGCCTAAACCCGAAACAGAAGTCAATCCTAATTTGATACCGATAGGCGAATACTATTTTGATAAACGGACCACAGAACTTCTGTTTGGGCAACAGAAAACTGAACTGAGCAGCAAAGAAGCAGATTTGCTGCTGTTGCTATATAATGCTGCAAACACAACCATTGAGCGCGAGGTTATTCTGAATAAGGTATGGGGTGACGATGGTGATTATGTGGGCCGCACCCTGGATGTTTTTATTTCAAAACTGCGGAAGAAACTGGAAGCCGATGCCAGTATAAAGATTGTAAACATTCGTGGTATAGGGTATAAACTGGTGTTGGATGTTTAGGTAGTACACGCAATGATTTTTTACCACAAAGCACACACAACGGGCACAGCGGGGGTTTATATAGTACACGCAGTACTCTGCTGAGCGGAATTTGCCATTCAGCTCTTCTTCTTGCCGAATTACAAATTCGGCTATGTTCTAAGCGGCATTACAACGGCAAAGCCCTCTTGGATACCTTTAAAAAACAAATTATTTAATCCAAAAATGCCGCTTAGCGCAAACGCGTTGAACATTCAGCTGACCGGGGTATTTGATTTATTGAAATTAATTGTAGATATCATTATTGCGTTAATGTTTTCCCAGTTTATTCTTTCTAGATAGGAATCAATGGAGTAGTTAGTGTCTATTTTGTGAATGAAGCTATCGATCCATTTCTCAAACTCTAAACTATTATTAAATAACATTGCTATTTTATTTAATTGAAAACTTAGTTTGATAGATAAATCGTGCTGTTCTATATTAGTATAATTATCTTCTCCTAAATAAAAACGAGTGAAGTTTTCTAGTGTTGTTGATGAATATCCGTTAAATTCAATTCTAATATCTATCTCAATATATCTTGATTTCACTTTTATATGACCAGTTCTAGGTCTTGATATTTCACTTTTTTGTGGTAACACCAATTCAAAAATTTCAAATTTATGACCTTCCATCGTTGTTGTGCTAACTTCTCTAAAGTCACTGCTGTATAGTGTGTTTTTTTCTTTTTTATCAGATTTTTCTTTTTTATTGCGAGATACATTCCAAAAGGCTGCTCTTTTTTCTGTAGGATTTGAAAATAATTCTAGAAATGAATTCTTAAAAAGTATCTGAGGTATATCTTCTCTCTTGTATGCTCTCAATTTATTCCTTAATTTAGGTCATTAGCGTTTTGATATTAGTCCCACATTTTCAATTGATTAGGATTTTGTTCTTTGAAATATTGTAATTGAGTTTCTTGAAACAGTTGGTTTATGGGCGTTTTCTCAAAAATTGAGATGCTCAAAATCTGTAGAATTTCGTAGAGCGAT